>JBFWZR010000014.1:0-58885 GCA_050185175.1 Cyclobacteriaceae bacterium | reverse complement strand
TATTACATAGCCTGTTCCCAGTAAGAGTCCGATTATAGGCCAGAATAGCAACATAGGCAACATGAAAAGCAACCCAAGCGAAAAAAGCGCAGGAAACCAATGCGTAATCTTTATTGCGTCTGAATGTGCTCGTCCGACCAGCACTCGCCCTCTTCCAAAATTGAAAACCTGTCTGTAAAACTGCTGCAAGGACGTCCGCCTTTTGTGAAAGACATAGGCGTCTGGAATCAGTCCAATCCGAAAACCAGCCTTCTTGATTCGAATGCTAAACTCAATATCCTCCGCAAACCGATCAAATTTAAACCCACCGGTTTTTGAAAATACTTCCTTGCTGATTCCCATGTTGAAACTTCGAGGTTGAAAACTTAGATTGGCTTTCCCTCCTCCACGGATACCTCCAGTAGTGACTACTGAAGACATAGTGAAAGCCATTGCCTGTTGCAAAGAAGTAAAGTCCTTGTGCCCTCTGTCAGGACCTCCCCACGCATCCAGTGGATTGTCTTGCAAGGATTTGTCAACTACGCTTAAATATTCGGGCGGAATGATACAATCGGAATCAAACACGATAAAGTAGTCGCCTTGGGCGTGTTGATATCCGAAGTTCCGGCTCGGTCCAGGGCCTGAATTTGGTTTAAAGAAATATCTGATTTGTAGGTGCTGAGTGTATCGTTCATAGACCGATTCACAGGTTTCCGAAGACCCGTCCTCCACAATCAACACCTCAAAATTACCGTAAGTCTGGTGAGTAAGACTTAGCAGCAACTCATCAACTTCGTGTGGTCGATTGAAAACCGGAATAATAATTGAATACTTGACAACAGGGGTCATTCGCCATAAAATTAATCATTTGATTACATTCGCCTTCCACATCGATCAGGCGCCACAGGCACAATTGATTGGCCGGGCCGATCACCACATTTAATAATTTTAACCTATGAAAATATTCCAATTCGTCACCCTGCTCACCACTTTGATTGTAAGTGAGTCGTTTGCCCAATCGAAGGACTACAGCAAAGACGTCTCATCAATTGACGGTATCATAACTGCTCTTTATGAGGTAATATCCGGAGATGCTAATGCTCCACGCGACTGGGATAGGTTCAGAAATCTTTTCAAGCCGGAGACCCGACTCATACCCACCAGCAAAACTAAAGAGGGCAACTACGGGTTGAGATCAATTTCTCCAGAGGAGTATGTGCAGATGTTTACTAACAATATTAAAACTGGCTTTCTTGAAATTGAGTTGAGTCATACGCTGGAAGAATACGGAACGATAGCTCATGTATTCAGTACTTACGAAACCAGGGAAACAAAAAACGGTCCAGTCGCCAATCGAGGAATTAATAGTATTCAACTTTTCAAAGACAAAGACCGATACTATGTTGTCTCAATCTTCTGGTGTGCCGAAAGCATGGGTTTCCCTATTCCAGATAAATACCTGAATTAAGAATATGAAAAGATTATTTTTTTTACTGGCTTGCGTCACGTCAGTGGCAGTTGCTCAAAAGAAAAGTGACAAAGAAGACGCTATAATAAGAAAGCATGCAGTCCAGTCATTTCATGACCTCCAGGAAATACTCAGAATTCCTAATGATGCGCATTTCCCAAAAGACATAGAAAAAAATATTCAATGGTGCGAGGGTGCATTTGCGAAACGAGGATTCACCACCAAGCGGCTTGAAACACCAACCGTTCCGCTATTGATGGCAGAAAGAAAGGTTAAGAAACCTTTGAAAACAGTTTTGGTGTATTTGCAAATAGATGGGCAACCCGTTGACTCCAGCAAATGGTTTCAAGAGAGCCCCTGGACACCTACCCTAAAGGAGCAAGGCGTTGACGGTTCATGGAAAGCAATCAACTATGAACGGCTTTACGAAAACATCAATCCTGACTGGAGAATTTTTGCGCGATCAACTTCCGATTCCAAGGGTGCAGCAGTAGCATTCCTTGCCGCTCTTGACGCAATGCAGGAGACCAAGATTGAACCGAATTACAACATCAAAGTGATAATGGACTTTGAGGAAGAACTGGGCTCGCCCCGATTGCCCGATGCCGTAAAGAAATATCAAACCGATCTGGCATCAGACATGTTCATCATCTTTGACGGGCCACGGCACGTAAGCAATCAACCCACGTTAAGTTTTGGAGCTCGCGGCATATGTGATATTACTATTACAACATACGGTCCACGCCAGCCCGTGCATAGTGGGAACTATGGCAACTACACACCTAATCCCGCTATGCGTCTTTCTCAATTGCTGGCTTCCATGAAGGACGCGGACGGCCGGGTAACGATCCCGGGTTTCTATGATGGCACTACGCTAACTGAAAAAGAGAAAGAGATTCTAAAACAAGTGCCAGATGATGAAAATGAAATCAATAAATTTCTTGGGATCGCAGAACCAGACAAAGTTGGCGGCTCTTTCCAGGAGTCCCTTCAATACCCTACGCTAAATATCCGCGGATTGAATTCTCTTTACGTAGGAGCAAAGGCCAGAACATTGATTCCATCTGAGGCAGTTGCTGAACTTGACATCAGGCTTGTGCCTACGAGCGATCCCGATAAACTGATTGGATTGGTGAAAAGTCACATCGAAAAGCAGGGGTATCACATTCTAGATAAAGAGCCCACTGAAGAAGAGCGAATGAAATATCCACGACTAGCCTCATTCCAGTCCAGCGTTTCTTATTTGGCTTTTCAAACTCCTTTTGATTCTGAAGTGGGTCTATGGCTGAACAGGGCTATGACCAACGCTTTTGGAAAAGAGCCAATTCGAATCAGAACTGCGGGTGGATCAATCCCGATTTCACCCTTTGTGATCACCTTGGGCGTTCCCGCTGTAGGTGTACCAATAGTGAACGCTGATAACAACCAACATGCGCCCAATGAAAACATCAGGGTGGGGAATTACATAGATGGTGTAAAAACCTTCTATTATATTCTAAGGGAGCGACTCTAGCACAATAATTCTTTAAGAAGCCGAAATAAAATAGTGATTTGGTATTTTCTATTGGAAAATACTGATATATTGACCATCGGTTGGATAAGATAATTCCTTTGAATAAGGAGTCATTTAATCGGATAATTGTTCCTGGGCTCAAAGCTTCAAAATGAAATTTTTTAGAATTGGTATTTTATTCGCTTTAATTGGAATTCTTGTATCGTGTAGCAAAGATGAAGATCCTGATTTTGTCGGTGAATCTGTTGGCAGTTATTCATATTCCGTAAGAATCTTTGATGCTAACAATACTGTTGCGGATGTTGTCACTGGAAATTTAACTTTGTCAAGAAATGGCGATGACCTTACCATCATCATAGATGACATCGAATCAATGAAGTCCTCACGCCTGGAATTAGCCTCAAACGGCTATGGGTTTGACATTGAAGCTGCCACGCTGACTGATAATGACGGGGACTTGGTTGACAGAAAAGGAAACACATCAGCGACCATCGGTGGGAAATCTTATCATGGTCGATACGATGCTGGAGCAAAGCAGTTGTTTATTAACGCTTCCTACACTTATCAGGATTCTAAATATGCTAGCTACAATTTCTCCGCTGAGGTAACAGCTACAAAAAAGTAATCATCAATCAAGTATTCTATAAGAGTGGTGATCGTTATTCAACCCACTCTGCAAAGAAAAGGTTGGTATCTCGACCCCCTCCGTTGCTTCTGTTTGAGCTAAAAACAAGATACTTTCCATCCTGAGAAAACATTGGGAATGCATCGAAAGTATCATCGTGTGTGATGCGTTCAAGACCTGTGCCATCTACATTGATCATGTAAAGATTAAATGGAAAGCCTCGCTCCGTCTCATAATTTGAGGCGAAGATGACCTTCTCACCAGAAGGATGGAAGAAAGGGCACCAGTTCGCTTTGCCCAGGTCTGTAATCTGATGAAGGTCGCTTCCATCAACATTACAAATGAAGAGCTCCATCTGCGTTGGCATCACTAGACCTTCGCTGAGTAATTCCTTATACACTTTGATCTCTTCCTCGGTTTTCGGGCGTGAGGCGCGAAAAATAAGTTTTGTTCCATCGGGAGAAAAGAAGGCTCCTCCATCATAACCTAACGCGTTCGTTACCTGTTTCACATCAGAACCATCAAGGTTCATCGTGTATAACTCAAGGTCACCGGTCCTAAGTGAAGTGAAAACAATTTTGTCTCCCTTTGGAGATACAGTTGCCTCAGCATCATATCCTGGCTCATTTGTCAATTGCTTAACAATATTTCCGTTGAGGTCTGTAACGAAAATATCAAAGTCAGGATAGATGGGCCAAACGTATTTACCATCTGATCTTCTTTCCGGTACTGGCGGGCAGGCTTCATTACCAAGATGAGTTGAGGCATAGACAACTGTTGTGTCACCTGGTAGAAAGTACGAACACGTGGTTCTTCCTTTCCCGGTACTTATCAATTTTGGTACTGATCCTTTGAATGGATCCATGTAAAATATCTGATCACACTCTGATCCCAGTTGTTTACTAGTTGATTGGAACGTAAGCATGGAACCATCAAAACTCCAATAAGCCTCAGCATTGTCGCCACCAAAAGTTAGTTTCTTAATGTTTTTCAAATGCTTCTCATCCTGGTAGCGAAGCGTGTCAACTGTCGTTGACGCCTCAGTTTCCTGTGTAGTCTTTTGCGTGCATGAAACCGCTAGAATGAAAGCCAGAATTATAATTGAAAATCTCATGTGGTATTGCTTGAAGTAGTAATTTTGTCTGTTCAATTTCGAGCGCCAAATTTAACATTAAAGCCTTGCAATACTCAACTTCAAGACCTCCTCAAACACGATATATACCTCTCCTTTTTCTTGTAGCTGCTTTTGCATGTCAGCCGAAGGAAAAGTCATCAGCCGATTGGAGTATTTCGCTGAAAGATGACGTTACTTTTTTGGCAAGTGACGACCTCGAAGGGCGCAAGACCGGAACAGAGGGTGAACAAAAAGCCGCTCAATACATTGTCAACCGATTTACCAACATCGGGCTGAGGCCTGCCGGAACAGAAGAATTCTATCAACAGTATGAGGTAACACCATCTCAGAATCCGCACGAGATGCCCAAGGTCGGTGAGGATGGCGATTCGCTCACGATCAAGTCAAAAAATGTAATTGGCTACATCGACAATCCTGGCGATGAAATAATCATTATCGGTGCGCATTATGACCACCTGGGTTATGGAGGAGTGAATTCGTTATTCCGCAGCGATACGGCACAAGTACATAACGGTGCTGATGACAATGCGAGTGGTGTTGCTGTGATGATCCAGTTGGCCGAAAGACTGAAGACAAAAAAAATGAACAAAGACGTCTTATTTATTGCGTTCAGTGGGGAAGAAGAAGGTCTCTGGGGTTCTAATTATTTCGCCAAAAATTCAACAGTAGACCTTGGTAAGGTTACAGGCATGATCAACCTTGATATGGTCGGCAGACTTGATGAACAACGCGGCTTGGCCGTCCATGGTGTGGGCACATCTCCTTCCTGGCCTGACATGATAAACAAGGCTAATACAGATAGCCTGCAACTGGTGTTTCGTGAATCTGGAGTAGGGCCATCGGATCACACCTCTTTTTATTTGCAGGATTTGCCCGTACTGCATTTCTTCACTGGACAACATTCCGACTATCACAAACCTGGAGATGACGCGGAAAAACTCAATTATGATGGGATGGTGAAAGTGGCTGAAATGATTGAGCTAATTGCGGCTGGCCTTGACGAAGGTGATAAATTGGCTTTCACAAAAACAAAAAACGAATCTAGCGACACACCTCGGTTTACCGTTTCTCTGGGTGTAGTTCCAGACTACCTTTTTAGTGGAAAAGGGATGCGAATAGATGGTATTAGTGAAGGCAAGCCTGCCCAGGCGGCCGGTCTCCAAAAAGGTGACATCGTTGTGAAACTGGGAGACAACGAGGTGGTGGACATGATGAGCTATATGAAGGCCCTTTCTGCGTTTGAAAAAGGTAATGAGACAACAGTGGTGGTCAAACGCGGTGACGAGGAATTGCAAGTGCCACTTAAATTTTTCTAGCCAAAAGATTCCCTGTAAAATGTACTCAGGCGCTATGGCCATTAGTCAATAGGTATTAATTTGCTGCCTGATGGATAGTTTTGTTGTATCGGCCAGAAAGTACCGTCCGCTCGGATTTGATGAAGTTGTTGGTCAGGATCACATCACTACCACACTTAAAAATGCCATCGACAACAACAAGCTAGCTCAGGCTCTCTTGTTTTGTGGTCCTCGTGGAGTAGGTAAAACAACTTGCGCCAGGATCGTTGCCAGAATGATCAATGGCTTTGAAGAGAAAGCTGAAACAAACACACTCAACATATTTGAACTTGATGCTGCCTCCAATAACTCAGTTGAGGACATCAGGAATCTGATCGATCAGGTGAGGTACCCACCTCAATTCGGCAAATACAAAGTCTATATCATAGACGAGGTTCACATGCTCTCTAATGCAGCCTTCAACGCGTTTTTGAAAACACTGGAGGAGCCGCCTAGCTACGCCATTTTTATTTTGGCCACTACGGAGAAGCACAAAGTGATTCCCACTATTCTGTCTCGATGCCAGATTTTTGATTTCAATAGAATTCAGGTGTCGGATATCAGCAGGCAGTTGAAAAAAATTGCTGACCGGGAAAAAATCAAAGCTGAGGATGAGGCGCTACATCTAATCTCACAAAAAGCCGATGGTGCTCTTCGCGATGCGCTTTCGATTTTCGATTTGATGGTTACGTTCTCCTCTGGCAGTGAAGTTACCTTCAAGGATGTGCTTAGCAATCTGCATATCCTCGATTACGACTATTACTTTCAGGTAACTGATGGACTTCTCACAGAAAACCCAACCCAACCTCTGCTGCTTCTTGATGAAATTCTAAAAAAAGGTTTTGACGGACATAATTTCATCGTGGGCTTTAGTGAACACCTAAGAAACCTTTTGGTATCACAGGATGCTCGCACCGTAGAACTAATGGAAGTACCTGATGCTACTCGTCAGAAGTATCTGGAACAGGCAAAAGCAGCCAGCCCATCGCTACTACTTTCATGGCTTAACATTGCCAACCAGTGCGATCTTAATTACAAGGCGGCCAAAAACCAACGACTTCTCGTAGAGCTTGCGTTGATGAAAATGGCACATGTCAATGCTGTATTCAGCTCAAATGGATCATCCTCAGCAGAGGCAGTAAAAAAAAAAGTGAACTAAAAACGGAGGAGACTCCTCCTCCAGTGGAGAGCAAGCCCGCCCCCGACCCTGCTCCAATCGAAAAGATTGAAACCAGATCTCATCCCCCGGTGTCTTCCCTTTCCCCATCGACAAGGAAGAAGCTTACGCTAAATTTGACTGATCTGGCGAATGGCAAAACAGCCGAAGTCATCGAAGACAAACCCAGGGTCGAGGAACAATCCCAGTCACTTGACAAAGCGGTTACACTTGAAGAATTGAAATTGGCGTGGAATGAATTTGCAGAACAACGCAAAACACAAGTTGGTGAATATCACATTTTGAGACAGGAGTTTGAATTCAGTAATGATGTTGTCACTGTTAGGCTTTCAAACGCAGTTGAGGAGCCTCTACTCCAGGCTATTCGTACCCCTCTCACTGAGTTTCTCCGGGAACGTTTATCGAACAGGAGACTGAATGTGATTAGTGTCGTCAAAGAAGTGCAAAGCCAAAAAATCGCTTACACCAACAAAGAAAAGTTTGATCACCTCGCAGAAAAAAATCCCATCCTGAAAGAACTCAAAGACCGACTTGGGCTTGATACCGACTTCTAAATTTTGATATAGATTTTCTTCTTGTCCATCCACACACCTATTAGCCAACATCCGGTCAAGAAGGCAAGTGCAAAAAGAAAAGAGCCAAGATAGCTTCCAAAGACCGGCTGAAACAGCATCACATAAAACCAATCGTATATATTGTGATCACCGATGCTAAAGAAAAGTATAATGTCAGTAATCAAAGATGAAGAGATATAAATAAACAATGTGTTTTTGCCGAAGACATCAAAAAAATATGTCCACTTACTTTTTTGCCACAAGTCTATGACGAATACAAGAAGAGCCAAGAGATGAAGGTTGATGCCAATCGTTAACAAGACATAACTGCTTGTCCATATTTTTTTGTTGAATGGAAGGAGGATGTCCCAGGCAAATCCAGCAAATATCAAAATCATACCGACCACCATCATCTTTGCTATAGTCTCATAGTTCGCTCCATTCTTTCTTAAGAAGGCACCTGCCCAATATCCTCCGATAACATTGACTACCGCGGGAAGTGTGCTGAGAAATCCTTCCGGATCAAACGCAAGACCTTCACCATGATACATGTGCGCATCCCCTACCAGCCATAAATCCAATTTTAAAACTGCATTGCCAGCTAAGGTTAAGTCACCAAACACGACCAGTAAAAGGTGATAGGCGATTAGCACGACTACAGACAGGATCAATGTAACCCGCTCACTTAAGTAATAGATTATAACTGAGGCCAAGAAGTAGCACAAAGCAATTCTTTGCAGCACGCCAAAAATTCTTGTTGTCTCAATAGACTTCAAATAGATTTCTCCTTCAGCGTTGTGCCTGAAAAAGGGAAACCAGATAAGCAGATAGCCAATCAAAAAAATCAACGCAGTCCGCTTTATCACCTTCATGAAAAAAGCCGAAGTACCCAGTTGACGATATTTGTCAAGGCTAAAGCTCATTGAATTACCCACCACGAAAAGAAATGACGGAAACACCCAATCGGTGAGTGTAAACCCGTTCCACTGGGCATGTAATAATGGACTGTAAACATATTCCCAGCTGCCGGGTGAATTCACCACAATCATGACCGCTACAGTAAGACCGCGCAGCACGTCAATTGACAGACTTCTACTGGACTGCATTCTCGAAATTTAACCGAGGTTTTGGCACCATTCAAACAAAATAATTTAGAATAATTCTAAACAAGCCTTGTTTTGGGCTTGATTTCACAACATATTTGCTCTCTTTAGAATTATTCCAAATAATATGAATGACTTCGTAGCAATCAACTACATCCAGTGTGATGAGGCCTATGCCGCCAGATTTGAGGAACTGTTTGCCACCAGGGCACACGCCATTGACCGCCTTCCCGGGTTTGTGAATATGCAGGTATTAAAGCCTTCCAGTAAAGGCGATGAATACCTGATTGTGAGTCACTGGAAGTCAGAAGAAGACTTTAAAGCGTGGACAAAGTCACCTGAATTTCTGGAAGGCCACAAGCGTGGCTTTGAAGACATTCGGATCGCGAAGGAGCGCGGAGAAAAACCGCCTATGTCTTCTACTTTTAAGACCTACGCTGTAATCGCAAGATAACAGGCGCGAATAAAGAAAATGAGGTCATCCATAATGGATGACCTCAACAATGTTGGTAGTTTTTATTAGTTGAACGAGCGCGTGTCGTTCGGCTGATACACATATCTGAATTTGTAATATCTCGCTGGCTCGTTGCCGGTCGGACTTGCAGGAGCATCCTGGTAATAGCTCAGAATTTCAACCTTTGCATATCTACCAGTGGCAGTTTTGATAATTATTACTCTACCTGCAATTGGAGTGATTATAGTTGGAGGAGGACCGGCAGACGCATTATACCACCCATTGCCTGAGCCGGTTGGGATGGCATACGTAGGTTTGTTATCGGAAACAAAGCCCGTCTCCGGAGCTTCCGTTATCTCATCAAACAGACCATTTACAATTTGTGCTTGCGCTGCACCTGGTCCACTCGTACCTCCATTCACCATAATGGTCGTACCTCGAAATCCGATATCCCACTTGGTAGTTGCGCTGTCAGTATTTGCTACAACATCGCCTGTCTCGAAGCTGAAAAGTTTGAACTTACCAGTAGTGCCTATAGGCTGGCCGGTATTGGGATCAAACCCTGTTGCGGGATCTGCCTCCAGGTTCTCAACGGTCTCAGCGGCCACTGGCAGCGAAGGTTCGTCATCATCGCTACACGACACCAAAGAAAGTGAAACAACGAGGGTTAAAAGAAATAGAACTGATCTTAGAATAGACATATACAATCTGATTATTGATTAACGTTTACTATGATTTTTAAAAAAAGAATAAGCTACGCTTCCATATAGGATTCTTCCCGGAAGATTTGGAATGAAAATCGGTTCAGTATGATTGAGCAGATTATCCACTCCAACCTGAAGTCTGATATTATCAAAAAATGTCTTGCCTAGTGACAGGTTTATTAATCCGTATCCACTAATAAAATTATCATGTACATCCAGCACCGCGTTATTGTTAACATCTGATGGAGGGACGACTTCTCCTTGAATACTTCCACGAATATCACCAATGCCGTATTTGCCCCGATAGATAAATCTAAGGCTCGCATCCAAACCATGACGCTCGTTTTTATAAAATAGCTTAATGTTTCCTGTGTGTCTAGATCGGTTGTAAAGCCCATAATACTCACTTGCCTTCAACCGCTTGGTTACAAGTGTTTCAGCATCTCTGTAAAACACATTTCCATCCCTGACGTCCTTTAAAACATCTTTGTCCATTGCATACAGCAACTGGTATCCAGCAGATAGGCTTAATCCCTTACCTAAGGGATAGCTAAGGTTGGTTTCTAATCCCGAGGTAAATGCCCGCTGAATATTACGGTAGCTGAAGATATTCTGACCATTAGTAGTTATAGCTACCGCCTGCGTCTCAATAAGATTGTCAACCGTATTATAGAATGCATTAGCATTTAAAGTCACTTTCTTCAATAGGAACGTGCCACCAAAATTGAAGGCAATTGACCTCTCCGCCTGAAGTTTTCCAAGTGTTGACGGATCAAACAGATAAGCTGCTATCTGTCCCTGACTTTCAAGGTCAGATAATCTTTCAGCTATTACCTCGGTTCCCAATACGCTATAGCCGCCCGCTGCGGAATTCGTAAAATTAAAATAGAGCTGCCGGAAGTCTGGCGATTTGAATCCAACGCCCATTGAACCCTTGAGGGTGACTCTATCATTAATTTCAAGCTGTGAACTTAATTTGGGACTGAACTGCGATCCATATACTGAATTATAATCATACCTTCCTCCAGCAATCACTGTCCACTTGGATATAGGAATCCATTCATATTGAAAGAAACCATAGTCTGTGTGTTGCTTCCTTAACGTCTCATCTCCATATCTGGAAGTTCTAACAGACTCAATGGTAAGACCAGCGCCCACAGTGAGGATATTCTGTTCATTGATAAAATATTCCGCATTTATCTCAGGTCGGGTGAATGTTTGTGTAAAATCGTCCGAATAGTAAAGAGATCCATCAGATTCCAAGGATAGACCTGTTTCGGTTGTGTAGTGTGTGGTGTAAAACCTTGCTATCGTCTTAAAATTATTTGACCACCGGTGTGTGAGGACGGGATTGAAATTATAGTCATGAGTATTGCCTGTGCCTGATGTTCGTACCAACTCAGTACCTGACAATACTTCAAAGTTGAATTTCTGATCTTCGTTAAAGTATCTACCGGAAATACCTACGTCAGTCTTGGGAGAAATGCGATAATCGATTCGTGCGCTAAAAGTTTCATTGGAAAATGGTGAAACGGTTTTTCCAAAATTCTCTGGTGAGAGGTCATAGCCATCTGTACTATATCTATTTGCAAATAGGTAGACTCCAAATTTGTCATTGGTAAATCCGGCATCTGCCGACAAGTCCATGGTCTGATTAGTACCATATCTGGCAGACACACTTCCGGTGTTTGCCGATGGTCTGTCGGTGATGATATTAATAACTCCAGCCAGTGCATCCGATCCATAAAGGCTGGACGATGGACCTTTTACAATTTCAATTTGCTTGATATTACCAACAGCAATTCTACTCAGTTCAAGAGACCCTGTATAGCGACCAATAATTGGCTCACCATTTAAAAGTATAAGTGTGTAGTCAGGATTGAATCCCTGAAGCTGAATACCGTTACCCTGGGCATTCACCTGCGGTACCACCACCAAACCAGTCTGCTCTGTCAACACATCATTAAGCCGCAAAGAACCCATCGTCTTGATTTGGCTTTTAGGAATTAGAGACACCGGCATGGGTATAGCTCCCATTTGCCTCTCGTTTCGCGTTGCAGTCACCACGATCTCGTCCAACTCCCTTGTCATTATCGAATCTTCTACAACCTGAAAGCTTTGTCCCGCTGCCTCGAGGCTTGAAAAGATTATTACTACAAGGGCTAATTTTTTCATCCGGGCAAAGGTTAGAATCATTCTAAATAAAAAATACCCCAATAGGTATAATTAGTATCAAATGGTTTTTTAATGATCCCAAGCAACAAAATTTGGTATTTTTGGAACGCAAATGCATGAATTAGGTTATAATCGAACCTGACAATTGTCATTTTTAATTCAGGAAGAAACTATGGAAGCACTGCAGGCTGTGAAAAATACCCAAGAAGGGATAACCAGGGAGCTTTATCATCGAGAAGAGATCACCCTAAAAACCGCTTTGAACACGACCGAAGGGTCGATCAGCTATGATACCGAACTGAAAAAGAACCTTATTCACTTCTACTTCTGCATGGAAGGCAGTGCACTTTTTGAATTCGGACCTCACTATTCCCGCGAAATCCAAAAAAGGAGGAATTACTTTTTCTATAACCCTGAGAAGGACCTGCCCTTTCGCATCAATCTGACCCCTGGGACCAAGATGGTATTTTTGACCATATCCCTTGAGCACCTTCACCATTTGTTCGTGGATACACTTCCTTTTTTGAAACCGGAAAACATCAACCGGAAATTTTACGATGAAAGAGAAATACCAGCTTCATTGATGGTGGTGCTGAATCAACTACTAACGGTCAACCTGAGTGAGTCCTCAGAAAAACTCTATTATCAAGGAAAGGTACTGGAATTGATCAGCCTCTATTTCTCGGAAAAGAAAGCTGACACCGAGAGTTGTCCATTCCTAAATGACGAGGAAGTGGTGAGAAAAATTAAACACGCGAAAGAGTATCTGTTGAAAAACAGTGACACTCCACCAAGCCTCAAAGAACTCGCTCGCAAGACAGGGCTTAATGAATATCAACTTAAAGTCGGCTTTAAGCAGATTTACGGAAACACAGTTTTTGGATTTTTACTCGATCACAAACTCGACAACGCTCAACTGCTTCTCGACTCCGGGAAATATAAAGTGAATGAAGTTGCGTATCAGATAGGGTACACCAACCCAAGTCACTTCATCGCTGCTTTTAAGAAAAAATTTGGTGTGACTCCCAAAAAGTATCTGATGAACCGATAGGCTTATCTCCTGCGGTATGACCTCCTTGGCGCAGAGCCAAACAACATTCCAAATATTCCACGAACCACTTCACGCCCGACTTGTCGTGCTACAGGTGAAGACAGCACTTCATCAAATGTGCTTTTCTCTTTTCTGCCTGGAGCTCTTGATACACTTTTAGACCCCTCCTGTGCTTTCTCTTGCTGCATTTCCATTTTCTCCGTTAACATTTCATAAGCACTTTCCGGATCAACTGCTTCCTGATATTTTTTGTTGAGGTCAGAGTTATCGAGAAGTTTTTTATACTCTCCCTGATCCAAAGGCCCCATCACGGAGGCAGGAGGCGCCAGATGTGTAACCACGGTTTCAGTCGGTATTCCTTTTTCATTAAGTACGGTGATAAATGCCTGACCTGTACCAAGCTGGGTGAACTGCTTTTCAATATCATAAAAACTTGAGTGCGGGAACGACTTCACGGTTTCCTTGAGTGCCTTAACGTCATTCGGTGTAAAGGCTCGGATAACATGATGAATGCGATTACCCAATTGTGACAGCACGTTTGGAGGTACATCCTGTGCTAACTGTGTACAGAAAAATATACCCACTCCTTTTGAACGAATTAATCTGATCACCTGATCAATCTGATCCAGGAATGCTTTTGGAGCATCTTTAAAAAGCAAGTGTGCTTCGTCCAGAAAGAAAATCAACTTGGGTTTATCAAGGTCTCCAGCCTCGGGAAGTTTCTGATATATTTCAGCCAACAGCGCCAGCATGAAGGTGGAAAATAATGCGGGTTGGTTCTGTACATCTGAGATGTTGAGCAAGCTAATAACACCCCGACCATCCACACGTTCAAAAAGATCTTCGATATCAAAGGACTTCTCACCAAAAAGTTGACTGAGGCCCTGTTGTTCCAGTACCACGATCTTCCTCAAAATTGTTCCGGCTGTTGATGACGAGATTTTTCCGTAGTCTGCTTTTATTTCTCTTGCCCCCTCGCCTTCCGAAAGGTAGGTTAGTACTTTCTTCAGGTCGTTAAGGTCAACAATAGGCAGCTTTTTATCATCAGCATATTTAAATAACACAGCCAAAACCCCGCTCTGCACTTCATTCAACTCCATGATTTTGCCGAGCAGCACCGGCCCAAACTCAGTGACGGTGGCGCGCATGGGTGCTCCCAGCTTCCCACTCAGTGAATAGATTTCTAAAGGAAATGCATCTGGCTTAAATTCTATTCCAAGTGCACTTGCCCGCTCAGTCAGGCGGTCATTGACCGTGCCTACCGCAGCCATCCCCGATAAATCTCCTTTCATGTCGGGCATAAACACCGACACGCCCTCAGCCGACAACTGTTCGGCAAGAAGTTGTAATGTTCTCGTCTTTCCTGAACCGGTGGCTCCCGTCACCAGACCATGGCGGTTCATCATTTTAAGTGGCAATTTTACTTTTGCCTCTGATAAAATTTGGTTTTCGAAAATGCCGGCCCCCAGATAAACAAAGGAACCCTTTGGTGAATAGGAACTGGTGATGGCATCAATAAACTGTTGCTTCATACTATTTTGATTGGCTCAAATTACAAATTCCGAAGCAACCTTTGCCCTCAACTATTGACACGTTTTTTTCATCAGCCAGTCCGTCTGCGGATCGTCTCCCATTTGGAAAATGTGCTCACCAAATTTTTCAAACCCCCAATGATGATAAAAATTTTGAGCCTTGAAGTTTTTCTCCCAAACGCCCAGCCAAAGCCAGTGGAATCCGTGTTTACGTGCATAGTCCAGGCACGCATTCATTAATGCTACACCAATTTTTTTACCCTGATGTGCACCATCAACATAAATCCGCTGGAGCTCCAAAGCACTCTCAGTCAAATGATCTTTGACCTCGTCACTGAGCCGAACTCTAGCATAGCCCACCGGCTCATTTCCTTCCTCAGCTATGAAATATTGACTGCCTGATTCCGTCAGTTCACTTGCTAGTTGATCAGCATTGAATGACTGATCAAGGTAGGCGGCCATATTGTTGGGGGTATTGTCACTTGAGAACGATTCCTCAAAAGTCTTCCTGCCAATAGCAACAAGTACGGGGATATCTTTAGCAGTGGCGTATCTAACATTGAACATGAACAAAAATAGATAGATCTACCTATTTAAGGTAAAGTCCTGACGCCTGAATTAGGGTCTAGATATTGTTCAATTTGATTTCTTCGAGGGCCACTTCCGTCAGTGGCTTGGTGATGAACTTGATCACGTGATTGTTATTCACAATTTTATCTATATCACGCTTGTTGTCGGAACTGGAAAGGATGATCACTTTGCATTTGTTCTTCACCAATTCATTGAACTTCTCAAACTCATAAAGGAATACAAACCCATCCACAATGGGCATATTGATATCCAGGAAAATAATATTGGGGAGGTTTGCGGAAATATTCTGATTATCCTTAAGGTAATCCAACGCGCTTTTTCCAGAACTTTTTACCTCTACCTTCTTGGCGAACTTCGTAATCTCAATGATACGCTTACTGATAAAATTGTCGGTGTCGTTATCGTCCACCAACATTACAAGATCAATTACTTTGTCCAAAGTTTCCATCAACTACCAAAAAACACATTTTTTAACCTCAACAATCCCCAAAAATATCCATTTCAATTAAAAATATAGGAACTTCTGGACCCTTTAAGTCAATCAGGTAAGTATTTTCAATAAAATGAAGAAAAATCGCCCTAGTGGACCATTATTTTGAGTTTTTCACCAACAGAGAGGTTAAAATCTTTTTTCGAATTCCACTCCATTAGTTCCTTAATAGTGACACCATACTGGCGTGAGACGCTATAAAGCGTATCTGACATTTTTACTTCATGAAGGATAGGCTGAACTGCCCCTGACTCAACGGTGGAAGGTTGTGAGTTGGTACTTGCTTCGATATTTTCAATTATCGATGAAGTTGGTTGCAGCAGTGCCTGGTCGTCAACAATAACTTCCTTTTCACTGACCCCGCTCGTCCCCCGGCTACCCCAATTAAACTCCTCTTCTACATCCAGCACAGCTATCTCGTCCGCAGGCACCTCTTCACGTGGTGGTTTCATGGTTGACATCCACAGCATGGTACTCGGTTTCACCACGTCCGCCTGGGCCAATCGGTTGTACTTTTTCAGCTTTCTTAGTCGAATACCATACTCCTGGCTGATTGACCAAAGGTCTTCTCCCTCGGCTACTTTGTGGTACGGTTCTTCCGCTTTCTTTTTCTTCTTATCCGTAAAATAGTGCCTGCCCGGACGCACTACATGGTCGACAGAAATATCGTTGTACCTGATGAATGCTGTAAGTCCCAGCCCTGCCCTGTCGGCTAAGACGGTGAGTTGATCACCCGGTCTTGCGATAATTATAGGGACCTCATTTACAAAGGAAAGCCCATCAGGGGTTGCAGCCTCTTCCGTTTTCACGATTACCGGATTGGCTGATGAAGCAATACTCAACTTGGTGAAGTTCTGATCGTATGCACCTTGCGGAATCAGCACTGTATATTTTCTGTCACCGGGGATTGTACCTTTTCTTGCCCACTTATTGTATTCAGCGATAGTTTCTGATGAGAGTGAGAATTCTTTAGCAATATCATCCAGTGATGTCTTCTTATCGGTTTCGTAAGGGATCAACGTAAGTTGCTTTTCTCCCTGCAGGGCGTTTTCAAATGCAATTTTGTGGGCAAGATATTTCTTTACGTACCAATAGGTGTGTTTATCTATTTCCATGTGCTTGGCACCATTATGCTTATCACCCACAGCCCGCATTGCTCCACCGGCTCCCATCTGATATGCCTGCAATGCATACACCCAGTTGTTGAAATAGAAATTGTTTTGCTTGAGGTAGCGGGCTGCGCCTCTTGAGGCTGAAATCAAATTCATTCGCTCATCAATTTCCTTGTCCACACGCATGCCCATCTCCTCGGCAGTAAAATCCTTGAACTGCCAGAACCCGACCGCATCAGAAACTGAGACAGCATCGGATATAAGCGCGCTCTCCTGTAGTGCCAGATATTTAAAATCATCAGGAAGTCGCTCCTCCTTAAATACCTTTTCGATAAAGGGAAAATAAGTCTTAGCCCTTTCCACCTTCATGTTGAAGTAGTAGGGATGTTGTGTCAGTGCATCCACATCCTTTTGAATCTCGCGTCTGGCATCATCCCTGATTGTCAGGGTCATGCCTGCGAATTGCATCTTGTGGGGCACTTCAGGAGTCTGACCGTACGAGACAGCGGCTCCGAAAAAAATTAGTGCAGCTGCAAAAAATCTCATCTTGTAAGACAAATGTAGGAAGATTTTGTGGAAAAAGACTAGAAGGACAACGAACGGAGCACCTATTTCTTGCGCAGAACCATAATTCCGTCCCTTATGGGCAATAGCACATTCTCCACTCTGGGATCTTCGTGCACCTTTTTGTTGAACTCAAGTATAGCCAAGGTGTCCTTATCAGGCTTGTCGGAAATCACTTTACCACTCCAGAGCACATTGTCAGCGAGAATAAATCCACCCGGATTCATTTTGTCGATCACCAAATCGAAGTACAATCCATAGCTTGACTTATCCGCATCAATAAACACAAGATCAAACCGATTGGTCAATGTTGGAATTATTTCGCGGGCATCTCCAATGCGATAGTCAATTCGATCTTCAATTCCTACCTCTTTAAAATAATCCCTCACTCTATTCTCAAGCTCTTCGTTGATATCAAGGGTAACCAACTTTCCCTCAGGCTTCATTCCTTCCGCCATGCAAATAGCAGAGTAGCCGGTGTAGGTACCGATCTCCAAAATACACTCGGGTTGAATCATCTTACTGATCATCGCCAAAACACGACCCTGCAGATGACCGGATAACATTCGTGGCATGAGCACAGATAGATGAGTCTCCCGATTAATTTTTTTTAGCAATTCAGACTCAGGGCTTGTATGATCCTCTGAGTATGAAACTAACTTTTCATCAAGAATGTCCATGGCTATCAGGTTCCATTTTCAAGACGGAGAAATTGCTATCGTCAAACATTTGTCGTGCAAGATCTAGTAATGTTCCGGCAGTCGTTTTGGCAATCTTCTCATACGTCTCTTCAATTGCTATTACCCTACCACGATCGAGCGTACTTCTCGCCATCATCGTCATGTAGTTGATGTTGTTTTCTTCCGCCATGGCAAGCTGTCCCAACAACTGCTCTTTTGCTGCTCTTAATTGCTTAACGCCAAGTGCGCGATCGCTCAGCTTTTTTAATTCTTTAAAAACAAGATCAAGACTTCTATTCAGCTGCAGCGGATCAGTACCAAACGAAATCATAAAAAGACCCGTATCGGAGAAAGGATAATAATTCGCACCGATGGAATACACAAATCCACGTTTCTCTCTCAGCGCCCAGTTCAACCTCGAGTTCATTCCATTGCCACCTAGAATGTTCACCAACATATAAAACGGACTTCTTCTCTCATCGCTCAGCGGATAGGCGGGACGGCCAATCGCGCACCTTGATTGGTTGATGTCCCTTTTGATCACAACTTCTGTTGGCTTGTACCCATTAAACTTCTTTCTGCGCGTAGCCGCTCGCACCGGTGCAATATGTCCCATGTATTTATCTGCCATCGCCTTCACCCGATCAAACGGAATGTTCCCTACACATGAAAAAACGATCTTCCTGGTATCCAAGTGCTCTGCAACAAATCTCTTGAAGTCTCTTTTTTTGAATGACTTCACCGTGCTTTGCGTACCCAGAATATTCATTCCCAACGGGTGCCGACCGAAAACCACCTTGTCAAATTCATCGTAAAGAGAATCTTCAGGGTCGTCAAGGTACATCGACATCTCTTCCAGAATTACGTTTCGCTCACGCTCAATTTGATTTTCGGGAAAAACCGAATCAAACGTGATATCGGTAAGCAAGTCAATCGCCTTCTCGAAATAGGTATCTCTGATGGAGGCATAAAACAGAATTTTTTCTTTGTCGGTGAAAGCGTTGAGCTCTCCTCCTAGCGAGTCCAGTCTGTTTAAAATGTGATAAGCCTTTCTTTTTCGCGTGCCTTTGAAAGCCATGTGTTCCCAAAAATGGGCGATACCCTGATTTGCGGGAGTTTCATCACGACTGCCAATATTCAACATGATTCCACAATGCACAATTTTGGTAGTAGTCACCCTATTGTGCACCACACGAATGCCATTAGGCAGTTTATAGTACTCGATGTTCCTCATTGGGGCACCAAAATTAACCATCCCCACCGCGTTTTGAAACAATAATGATGTTCCAACCACGAACAATCTTGCCCGCTAGCGGGCAGGGTTATTGCCTTACTTATGGCATTTTTATTAAACTAGAGGTCAGTTAAATGGCATAACTATTGTAATTTCTAGATCACTATGGAAACTCAAAAAGTACAAACCTGTTTTACGATTACTTTTACTCAGGAGCAATATCAGCATGCTCAAGCCTACATTCAGGATATGAAAAGGCATCCCAGACGAGTTTTCTGGATTGGGAAGCAAGGTAAGTCCGATGAGGAATTGGTGATTGAGCAGATTGCTCATCGCATTCTATCCGGATTTTACAACGATGATCCATTCAATGCGGGAAAGCACATTCTGCGTATGCAGAGCATGACTGCAGCTTGAGAAAGGTAGGATTTCAGGTCAAATTCTGTCGAGCACCCTTTTGATAAGGGCATCAATAACCTTATTTGGGTTTTTAGAGAATTTATTTTTTATACGATTTACAATTATTGCGTTTAGGCTTATCGCTTCGTGCCCAAGAAGTCGTGCGAAGGCATAGTAAGCGGATGTTTCCATTTCGAAATTAGTTAACCAGAAATCACCGTTATGGTAATAGTTAAGGTTCTCCAATAATTTGGGAAACCTTATCGGCAGCCTCAGTGACCTTCCTTGTGGAGCGTAAAATCCAGGGCAAGTCACGGTGTTTCCAATCAGTAAGTCCTCTTTAAATTTATCAAGCAAGGACTTTGAACCCTGAACCACATAGGGCTTAAATGTTAGTTCTAATTTCTTCTGCAAGTCAGAAGCAATTTCATCTTCAAACTTGGAAGTGGGCAGATCATAAAAATTCATCAGGTTGTCCATACCGACCGCATATTCTGATGCAAGGTGTGAGCCGAGCGGAACATCTTCTTGCAATGCCCCTGACGTCCCTATCCTGATGATATTTAATTTTTTCTTTTTGGGCTTTACCTCTCTCGTCTTCAGATCGATATTAACCAAAGCATCGATTTCATTAAAGAAGATTTCGATGTTGTCTGTGCCTATGCCCGTGCTGATGACCGTTATTCTCTTCTTTTTATACGTTCCTACGTGAGTGATGAACTCTCGTTTGTTCATTTCAAATTCGATGTTGTCAAAAAACTGACTTACCGAATAAACACGATTAGGATCACCAACGGTAATGACGGTATCTGAGATGTGCTTGGGAAGAAGGCTTAAATGATAAACACTCCCGTCAGGATTTAAAATCAGGTCTGCCTCAGAAATCTTCGCCACAAATCAGGATTTTACTTTTTGCGCAGGATTGCCAAAAACTGTTTCTCCGGCACTTACAGAAGAAACAACAACAGAGCCTGCCCCTACTCTTGCCCCCTTGCCTATTTTGACACCTGACACCACCGTGACACCAGATCCTATAAACGCCACATCTACGATCACCACCACGTGGCCGATGTTGGCTCCGGCCCCGATTTGTACGTAGTCGCCAATTTGCACAGTGACACCCAGACTAACACCGGCATTTATTAGGTTGTGATGACCAAGCTTCGCCCCGACTGAGACGATTACACCCGTATCAATGAAATTGCCGTGCCCCATTTCACCCTTGCTTGCCAGAAGTGTCTTCTTGTGGATAGCATTAACGGGCTGAACGTGCCTTCTCTCATTGAGCATTTTGGTAATGGACTTCCGTAGCCGGTTATCATCCGATGCCACGAATGATTCACATTTCTTTCCGATTAACTTCAGAAAACCATCATCATCGGTTGCTCCTAGTACGGTCACTTCATCAATTTCGTGATTGTGAAGACTTTTGTCGTCATCCAGGAAGCCGTACACCACAACCTCGTTTTGTTCAAATATCTCTTTTGCCATACGTCCAATGGCGTTGGCCCCAAATATGATTATCGGATTTTGCATCTCGCAAAAGTAAATCTAACCTAGCGTGTTCGAAATGATGTTTGTTTTAAATTTTCAGCTTTATCCGTAGTCGCTGACTTGGAAAGTATAGAAGCAAATAGAAGAGAAATGGAATAAATGCTACTCTGTACCTGGACAGGGTACCAAAATTAGGAGTTGAAAGAGCGAGAAAGGTAGCCAGGAATATGATGAAGGCGACTATGCTGATAAGCAACAAACGATCGGCTGAGCGCCAAAACTGAAAGACGTTTTTAAAGTTGAGTAGAATCAAAAAGACCAACAGAGCATTCTCCAGTGCTACAACACCTTGAAACAGCGTGGTTATTTCAAATAACATCGGCCGGAAAAGTGAAGAGAAAAGAGCCCAGGGAGAGTTGATCAATAGACTAGTCCAACGTGGCTGAAGGTCATTGTAATGAATTGTCGGCTCCTGACTCGATTGGGCATAAGCATAGTAGTTGTCAGCAATCACCCCAGCAATCCTGCTGAAATAAAAATTAGGATGCAACTGAGTAACCATCAAGATCATGATGCTCATGACGCCAATCCAAATCAAAACATCATAGCCTTTTAATTTGACCTGACTAATCGTCCATCTGTGAACAAACCACCCTGTAAATGCTGCAGGCAAAAACAATGCTCCCCAATAGTACTTTAGCCTCCAAAGAATAAATAGAGACAGGATGATGAGAAACCATTCTATCAAAGTGAATTTTTGCCCGGCATAGGCTCTCAGGAATGCTCCAGCCAAAAACATCAACGCGCCAATGGCGAGGCTTTCTTTTATCACGCCAGAGCTCCAGAACACAAACGAAGGAATGAAAAGGAACGCCAATATGGCTGCCAATGAACCTTTCGCCTGATAAGAGATAATCTGACCCACCAAATACCAACATCCAAAAAAAGACATGATCGACATGTAGGCAGACGCGACCCAATAATTACCGAATGAAAATAGACCGACTAAGCTGAGAAGACGGACGAACAGCTGTGAGCGATCCTGCGAGAAATTCAGGATGTCGTTCAATTCATTTGGCACAATACCGCCAAACACGAACGCAAAAAAATCAGCTTTTGATTTTTCAAAAACAAGTAGAACATTCTTAACATCATTGAAATACTCGAATGTATCTCCAATAGAGTAATAGTAGGTGTACACTAAACCCAACGACAATCCAGCAACCACCTTCAGCGACATGCCAAGCCAATAGTAAATTTTAAGATTTTGCTGAATTGAAAGTGATTGCTGATAGACGAAATAAGCAGTGACTAGTAGCGCTATGATTGACAGAAAAAAGATCATGCCTTACCGGGCTTGAGGATGTCAATCCCAATGTTACAATCAAGACACCGTCTCTTTAAGCAATAGTTGTTATTCAACTCTATCAAAGCTTGCGAATCAAATGCCTGGCGTGGTTGCAAATTCATAGACGCCCATGTTTTGGTAATCTTATTCTTCTCTGCAGGTGTTTTCTGCAAAAAGTCAACCGCTCTCTCAATCAGGCTCTGATCATCTTGTGCCTTGCCGTAGGCCACCAATAGGGGGGCAATCGTATTGATAATAATATTATGCACACTCTCTTCACCCATTCCCGATATCGAGCGCGCAGTCGTTCTGCCAAATCTATAATGGGTATGCCAATACTCGGAAGTGTTCACCTCGAACAACTTCGTTATATCTTTTATTTGAGTTGCTTCCATCAGCTTGGCAAACAAACTTTTGTTTCGAAAAAATAGGGCACTGAATTGTGCGATTCTGATTGTTGGAAAGTTGGCAGGGCGAAGCCTCAAAAACTTCCAATCTTCCTTTTTTAGCTTCTGGTTTTCAAGTCCATACTTCGAAGACAGAGCTTTATATTCGTGTTGCAATTCTTTGAAGTATTCGTCTTTTATCCCATAGTCCAAAAAGCCGCCCTGTCCGAATAGTAAAGCTTCAATATCCCGAAGGCTGTCCGCGTGCTTAAGAAGTATCTTGCGAGGAATGGCATTGGCCAACTGAAAGAAAGGATCGTAGTTTATTTTAAAGCCAAAATTCCTGGCCATTAACTGGTACGTTACCTCCTCCCAGTCATTCTGAGTTGACTCAAGAAGCGTACTGACTTGCGCAGCTTTGGTTTCCAATCGCTGCATCACCGATCGATCCAACATCGACAGCTTCGTGATATCGCTTACATCCGGAAACAACTTCTCGCATGGAATAACAGAGGAGTTCTCTACCAAGCGTTTGTAATTCTCGATCAGACCTGGGTCAACCCGATGTTTAAGTTCGAGAGTTGGCAGTTCTGTTCCGTCATTTCTTGTTACTGGCTTGTCGTGAACCCACACCACATGCAAAATAACTTTTTCATATGCCGGATCGGAGTCGTGACCGTGATCGTACCATCCAGATGACCTGGTGTGCATTTCGACACTGCCCATCCAATCCATCGAATCGATCTTAACCTTTGCCGAGGAAAAGTCGGGTCCCGAATCTGTATTCAAACTACCTGTTTGAAAAACAGAAAGGCTCTCGCCATTGGTTGTTTTGAGATCCTTTTTATCAAAGTATTGAAACTGCCAGAGATAATGGATGAATGACTCCTGCATGGACCAGGCGGTATTTGCCTAAAGATAAGTATCCAGCAGCATTTTCATTTCATTCCGAATATTCAGAGCTTCCTTGCCCGCCATTTCAGCAAAATCCTCGCCCGAGGATTTATAAATAATAGCTCTTGAGGAATTGACCAGAAGGCCACAGGTCTTATTGAGCCCGTGTTTGCTTACCTCAGCCAAGTCACCTCCCTGCGCACCAACTCCCGGCACGAGGAAAAAATGATCAGGAGCAAGAGACCTGATCGATCCAATCTTATCCGCCCGTGTTGCGCCAACCACATACATTGCATTATCAACGGTGGTCCACTCCTGTGTTTTCAGAATAACCTCCTCGTAAAGTTGACGACCTCTTTTTGATTCTATCAATTGAAAGTCTGCACTACCTGTGTTTGAAGTATGCGCGAGGATAATCACCCATTTGCCATCTATAAGAAATGGCGTGATGGAATCCTGACCCATGTACGGTGCCACAGTAATCGAGTCAAAACCCATTTGTTCAAAAAATGCCTTAGCATACAAAGCACTGGTGTTGCCTATGTCTCCGCGCTTTGCGTCAGCAATAGTGAAAATCTCTTTTGGAATGTATTCGACCGTCCGCTGAAGACTTTCCCACCCTCTCGCTCCCAGTGCTTCATAAAACGCCAGGTTAGGCTTATAAGCTACAGCGTATTCCTTCGTGGCATCAATGATCGCTTTGTTGAATTCGAATATGGGATCATTCTTGGGCAAAAGATGCTTCGGGATCTTGGTAAGGTCTGTATCCAAGCCTACACATAGATAGGATTGCTTCGCCTCGATTTGACTGAAGAGTTCTGCTCTGGTCATCAGACAAAAATAATCACGTTGAGAGACTTTCCATCATGTAAATGGAGTCTCCAACGCCTTTATACCTCACTAAGTTGTTAACGGAGATCGATTACCTCAACACCAGGATATTTCTTTGGATCAAAAGTGAAGAACGAATCATCCACTTTTACGTTGGGTTGAAACTTGCTGATCGCATACTTATACCGGTTGCCCGACTTGTCAAACATCGTCCAGCTTTGGATGCTCTTATCCTTCTTATTGATGTTCATTCTGATCTTGAAATACTGAGCATCTTTTTTTTCAGGCACGAGGTCAACTACTTCGCAAAGCACTCCTCCTTCCACCTGGTCTTCAAGGTAGAGGTACTTGTATCCCTTCTTATACATGATGTAAAACCGGGAAGGGTTCATTTCATCTGTGTCAGGATCTACGTTGTCAATATTCACCTCCTTGGCAGAAGGCAGGTAAGTCCAAACTGTAGTACCGTTGTTGATAATCTCCTGATCATCCAGTGCCAAACGGAACTTGTCCCCTTTTACCGTAATCTTTCCTTTGAATTCTTCATTGATGCCATCGGTTTCATTGGTCAACGAAGAAGTGAGATTAGCTTCAAAGGAGGTCAGGCTCTTGTACTTTTCACTCATTGCTTCCAATATCTCGAGAGCCTTTGGGTCGTATTGCGCAAAAAGCAAAGTGCAGGAAACGGTCAATATTACAGTTAAAACGCTCTTTTTCATCTGGTTAGGTTGAAAACGGTTTACGAAGGACTATGTTTTTCTTTTAATTCATTCAATAATTGTTCCAAACTCACCTCATCGCTGATAAGAACTTCTCTTGCTTTGGAACCCTCAAACGGACCCACAATTCCGGCCGCCTCGAGCTGGTCAATCAATCGCCCGGCTCGGTTGTACCCCAGCTTCATCTTTCTTTGAATCAGTGAGGTGCTGCCCTGTTGGTGGGCCACAATGAGGCGGGCCGCATCTTCAAATAGTGCATCGCGCTCTGACAAGTCAACATTATTCGCACCAGTGTCATCATCTCCCTCAAACTCAGGCAGAAGGTACGCTGAGTCATAACCCTTTTGGCTGCCAATAAATTCACAAACCTTTTCTACTTCATGAGTATCAACAAAAGGAGACTGCAAACGCGTAACGTCAGAACCGGCAGACAACAACATATCACCCTGGCCGATCAACTGATCCGCTCCACCAGCATCAAGGATTGTTCTAGAGTCGACTTTGGAGGTTACTCTGAATGACAGTCGGGCGGGGAAGTTTGCTTTGATCACACCCGTGATCACATTTACTGATGGACGCTGTGTAGCTACAACTAAATGTATACCAATAGCGCGGGCCAACTGTGCAAGTCGGGCAATCGGTGTCTCTACTTCCTTACCTGCAGTCATCATCAGATCAGCCAACTCATCAATTACCAACACAATGTAGGGCAAGAAACGATGTCCTTCCTTTGGGTTGAGTTTTCTGCCAACAAATTTCGCGTTGTATTCCTTCAGGTTTCGCGCCCCAGCATCTTTCAACATCTCGTACCTGTTCTCCATCTCAATGCAAAGTGAGTTCAATGTGTGAACCACTTTCCTAGTGTCAGTAATAATAGCCTCTTCACTATTAGGCAACTTCGCGAGGTAGTGCCTTTCAATTTTGCTAAACAGCGACATCTCCACCTTCTTGGGATCGACCAACACAAACTTGAGTTGACTTGGATGCCTTTTGTAAAGCAGTGAAGTCAGGATCACGTTCAGACCAACGGACTTTCCTTGACCTGTGGCACCGGCCACCAGCAAGTGAGGCATCTTTGCAAGATCGATCACCATCACTTCGTTTGAAATCGTTTTGCCCAAAGCAACCGGCAACTCCTTATCCGACTTCATGAATCGTTCTGTACTCAACACTTGTCGAATGCCGACCATCTCGCGGTTTTTATTAGGCACTTCAATTCCAATGGTTCCCTTTCCGGGAATAGGCGCAATGATACGAATACCCAATGCGGACAAACTTAGGGCGATGTCATCTTCCAGGTTTTTGATACGGGAAATTTTGATGCCAGCCTCTGGAACGATCTCGTAAAGTGTGACAGTCGGTCCAATGGTAGCCTTAATGCTGGAGATTCCAATTTTAAAATTGGTGAGCGTCTCTAAAATTCTATCCTTGTTTTGAGTGAGCTCTTCCTGTGTTACCTGAACCTTTCCCGTATCGTACTCATCAAGCAACTCAAGTGGTGGGAACTTATACTTACTAAGGTCCATGGTAGGATCATATACACCATGTTCTGCCACTAACTTATCTGCAACAGCATCTGTCTCTGCTCTTGGCGCCTCCACCACAAATGAGGGTTCTGCTTTGGTTTCTTTTTTTTCAGGTTTTGCAGTCTCTGCTGCCACTGGCATTTCTTTCGAAACCTCTGGTTCAAATACTTCTTCCTCTATCTCCCCTTGATCTTCTTCTGTCTCTTCTGTCAGATCCTGTTGTTGCGCGATCCAGTTATCTTCTTCATCCGTATAAGAAGTTTTTATATCATCAGCCAGGATGGCATCGTTGCCCATAGGTTTCGGATTGCTCACCTGAAAAGCATTGATAGCGGTAACGTTGAAGAAATATATAATGAACACAAAAAGCGAAAACACAAGAATCAGGAATGTGCCCCAGCCGAAGAGTCCATCGGATATTCTGGCAAGCTCATATCCCAATCCACCACTGAGGAAGTTTATCTCACTTACACCGGAGACACTATTAGTTATATATCCCAACAACAAACTCAACCAAAGACCAGAGAAGACTGAGAAAATAAATACGGAAAACACCGGGAGTAATGTGCGATTGAATACCATTCTAAATCCCACGATGAAAAGAATTGGCGGGATGAAGAAGGCTGAGATTCCGAACCACTTGAACATAAAGTAGTGCGAAGTAAACGCGCCACCATAGCCAAGCCAGTTTTCAACCTCCTGCCCGGACTCTACCAGAGTCGCGTCTCCAAAAGCCTCGACAACGCTTTGATCTGCTTTACCAGTAAACAGGTAAGAGACAAAAGCCGTCACCAGGTAGAGTGAGGTTATCAGCAAGAAGAATCCAAAGGCCAGTTTGAACCGTGGGTCGCTAAAAAATGAGAAAGAAAACTTTGAACCGCTACCCTTTTTCTTCTTCTCAGACTTCTTAAAAGTATTGGACTTGTATGAATTTTGGGCCATTTCTACGATCTGGAACAAAACTACGCAATTAATTAAACGACTGAAACATATCAACCCTATTACCTTAACCCATCAAAATTCATAAAACGCCACATCAACTATCGAGTTGAAATCCGTAAATTTTCGATGGTACTCAGTAGGGTTTGCAGGTGCTCGTCCAACCTAACAAGTGGAGCTTGATCGTGATATGAAAAGGGCAACAATCGTCATATTCCTTGTTGGCTTCCACAGTCTTGTCCTACGCGCTCAATCGGTAACCAAAATTGATTCGGTGGCACAAAGGGTTACCGAATTAATTGACGTCTCTTGGCAATTGCAAGTCAAAGGAAAATACGACTCATCAATATTGTGCGCAAAACAAGCGGCAGACCTGGCTGTTCAGGCAGGTCTTTTCGAAAAACTAGCAACGGCATACCAATCGGCCGGAGAAAGTTACATGCGATTGCACATGCGGGATTCTGCCTTAAAGTATCTTAACGAAGGGCTTAAAATAGCTAAACAAAATAACCTGCGTGAGTTTGAGGCAGGTGTCTACAACAGTATTGCTAATGTCGATCTCAATTCAAATCGATATGAAAGCGCATTGAAATACTTTATCCGCTCGGCTCAGATTTATGACAGCGTAGATAACAAAGTTGGGCTATCCAAAGCACTATCGAATATCGGAAATATAGAATATCGACTGGGCCACCTTGATAAAGCAAATGATTATGCACTGCAAAGTAAATCAATGGCAGAAGAAAGCAATTTCGACTCTGGTACTGCGTACTGTTATAAATTACTCGGATGGATCGCCCGAAAAAAAGGAATGGTTGATGATGCCCTTGCACAATATGACTCCGCTTTGCGTATCTATGAAAGTCTCGGCAGCAAACGTGACATTGCAGAAGTAGCCTTGAGTACCGCCAACGCACTCTTTGATAAAGAGGACTACCGAAGTGCAATCCACTATTATTCTCAATCCTTGAAAGCAAGCAGATCGTTACAATACGGGCCGTTTATACCCTATGCATATTCAGGACTTGCTTATAGTTATCAAGCGACAAAGAACAACCAACGAGCTTTAGCCTACGCTGACTCCTTAGAGAAAGCTTCCAGGAGTGTAAACGTCAATCTCTTGTTGGATGCATACGATCTAAAGAGCGCGATCTGGGAAGGCCTTGCAGACTATCGGCAGGCACTCGTGTTTAAGAAAAAATTTCAGATACTGAGTGACAGTCTGAAAACCGCGGAGAATCGCCAGGCAATTGATGATGCTGAGGCAAAATATCAAAACGATCTAAAGCAACGCGAGATTGATCAATTAAAACAGGAAAAATCACTACGTGAAAGCAGAACGAAAATAATTTGGGCTGCAGTGGCCGGAGGGCTTGCATTAGTTATCGTGATCACCGCGTTATTAATAAACCGATTTATAATAATCAATCGATCCAGTCGTCTGCTGGAAATTGAGCGGATGCGTAATTCCATCGCCCGCGATCTGCACGATGACATTGGATCTGCTCTCTCAAGCATTAACATCATGAGCAAGGTGGCGCTACAAAATACTCAGCCAGAGGCTGCTCACGAGAATTTCAAAAGAATCGGAGACCAGTCATCGAAAGTGATGGAAAGCATGTCCGACATTGTCTGGTCGATTAATCCAGAAAACGATTCAGTAGAAAAATTAATAAGCAAGATGAGGGAGTTCGCGGTTGAAATTCTGGAGCCCGTCAATATTCACCTTGAATTTCACGCCTCTACGCAACTATCGTTCACCTTTGATGCGAGTCAGAGAAAAAATCTATTCCTGATATATAAAGAATCGATCAACAATGCAGCGAAGTATTCCAACTGTAAAAACGTTCGGATTTCAATTTCGACAGCAACAAAACAGCTTTCTCTTCACATTGAAGATGATGGTGTCGGCTTTGATTTAGAAAAGGTGAAAAGAGGAAACGGGCTTAATAATATGGCGCAACGCGCCTTCGCCATGAGTGGCAACCTTCAAATAAATTCACAAGTGGGTCATGGAACATCAATAACTTTAACTGTTCCCACTACATGATTGGGGTATTGAAATTGTTAGGAAAGCAGATTTACTTTCCAAATTCCTTTTTATGCTAAAGGTTATTCTTTACGAAGACAACGAATCACTGCGCGAAAGCATTGCCACGATGTTTGATCTTGACAGTCGCTTTCAATTAACTGGCTCCTTCGGAAATGTATTGAATGTTATTGAGCAAGTGGCAGCCGTAACTCCCGACTGCATACTAATGGACATTGACATGCCTGGTATGTCCGGAATTGAGGCCGTTCGCAAACTTCGACAAAGTCAATGTCAGGTCCCTATAATTATCTTGACTGTATTTGATGACAATGCACATGTTTTGGACGCGATCCAGTCGGGGGCTTCCGGCTATATTCTAAAAAAGCATATCTCCACACGTCTCTTCTCCTCTATCGATGAAGTGATGGAAGGGGGAGCACCGATGTCACCGGCTATCGCGCGCATGGTAATCGCATCCATGCAACAGAAGAATACTAACCCCTACAACCTCACCGCACGCGAAACTGAAATTTTAAAGTCGCTGTCAACCGGTAATAGTTACAAAATGATTGCAGCTGCCTTTCAAATAAGTATCGACACGGTAAGGGCGCACATCAAAAAAGTTTATGAGAAATTGCAGGTCCATTCTCAGGCAGAAGCAGTGTCGAAAGCAATCAATGAGAGGTTAGTATAGCCTATTTATGTAATACCCCGCCATTTTTTTTCGATCGAAATTCGGGAAATCGAATTTCAAATGAGGATTTTCATTCAGTTTTTAGGAGCAACCCTATTGACAATAGCAAGTCACCTCTCTATCTACGCACAGGTGACCTTCCAAAAAGTACCGATAGTATCCATGCCGTCCACTCCACAGGAACTGACCAAGGGCGATTTTAACAATGATGGCCTAATGGACCTGGCTGGTATAAACTTTAATGGGTTGGCCAATCAACAAGTTACCCTGTTACTCAATTCCGGAAGCGGCACTTTCTCAGGAAGCAACAAAAGAAATTTTGCTTCCAGGCGAAATACAATCGATGTTGCGGTTGGTGATTTTAATGAGGATGGAAACCTGGATATAATAACTGTAAGCCAGGAAAACACGGATGCGGTGTCATTGCTTCTCGGTGATGGAGCAGGAAATCTAGCAGCTCCTGTTTTCTTTGGCGCTGGGGATACACCACAGGGTATTGATGTCGGGGACTTGAACAAAGACGGCCATCTTGATGTACTGGTCACTAACAGGGGCACACCCGATGTGTATATTTTTCTCGGGAATGGGACGGGAGGATTTTCGGCTCCAACGATAATTGCAATCACCAATGTATGGGATATCGCAGTGGCCGACTTCAACGGTGATTCCAATCCTGATTTTGCGGTAACTGTGAATGTCCCATCATTTAGCGCCAACGTTGACATTCGCTTCGGAGATGGTACCGGAACGACCTTCGCTGCCGGGCCCATCATCACCGGATTCTCCGGAACAAGCGATATTATTGCCGTACACCTTGATGACGATACAGATATTGATATTTTAGCAGGAAGTGGTTACAGCTTAAATGATGGCACAGGAAATTTTGCCGCGCGAGTCATTCTCACTCAAACCGAAAACGAATATACCGTTGCCGACATAAATAACGACACCCACCCGGATATCATTGCCAATGATCAAAATCAGAATCGGGCCAATGCCAGGATATTCCTTGGAAATGGCGCTGGGAGTTTTACCCTACTGGCAAAATTTGAAGCCAATGTACTGTTTCGCGGGCTGGAGGCAGTCGATGTAAATGGTGATTCTTTTTTGGACATCGTAGGCGTTGGTGGAAATAGCAGTCCTAGCGCTGATATCCTACTGGGTGACGGAACTGGATATTTTCCCAACGCTATTACCAAATATCCCACACCAGCAGATCCGCGCGACATGGCCAAAGGGGATTTTAATGAGGATGGCGAAATAGATGTGGCCTTGTGCCATTCCGCAAGCAATATCGTAACGATTTACCTGGGCCAGGGCGGGGGAAGATTTAACAAAACAGCTACCAATCATGCAACCGGTTCATTTCCTTCAAGTATCAAAGTCTTTGATTATAACAGCGACACACATTTAGACCTTGTTACGCTTAATCAATCATCGGGCTCTGTGACGGTGCTTACTGGTGCAGGAGATGGTTCCTTCACAGCGCTTGGAAATTTTAATGTGACCGCTATAGCCGGCAGCCGGATGGAAACGGCCGACTTCAATAATGACAATATTCCTGATCTCACTGTTTCAGGTTATAGCAACAATTTCGTCAGTGTGATGATCGGCACGGGAACAGGATTTAACGCTCCTGTCACCAGTGCTGTTTCAGAGACCATTTCGGAAATCAAAGCCGCAGATTTTGATGGAGATGGCAACATAGATCTGGCGGCAGCCTTTAATAATATCAACCGCATGGTATTGCTAACAGGAAATGGCGCAGGGCTTTTTGCTGAGAGTGCAACCCAATATCCTTCAGCTGGAAGTTTTTTTCTTGTAGAGGATATAAACAATGATTCGCACATGGACGTGATTGCATTCACCAACAATTCATTGGGCAGCGATTATTTTATTAATGATGGCGCAGGGAATTTCACTGGCACGGCCATGCCGTCAAGCCTGGGTGGATTTCCCTGGGCCTTTGAGGATATGAATGGTGATGGCCTGAAAGACCTTATCGTAGGTGCTCAAAACTCTAATAGCTCTGAGGCAGGTCAAGTCCTGGTTTTCCGGGGAACAGGCACAGGAATTTCAAACTCCCTGCTGATTGATCATGATCTGTCGGGAGGAAATCGGCTGGTTGTGCACGATGTAAATGCGGATGGAAAGCCTGATGTAATTGCCACCTCATTTAATCTTTACGAAGATTACTTAGGCATCCTGATCAATACAACTGGCGGCCTTCCTTGTACGGGTGCGACAATCTCGTCCCTCAGTGCCAACCAAACAGTTTGTTCCGGGACGCCTGTCACTTTGACGGTCAGCACTTCGGGAACATCTCCAATCACCTATGCGTGGAGAAAAGATGGTGTTTCAATACCATCGGCAACGTCTTCGACTTATGTCATTCCATCGGCATCAACATCCAATGCAGGTTCTTATTCAGTTGTCGTTACCAATGCCTGTGGCTCGGAGACAAGCATTAACAGCGTATTGACGGTCAATAATGCACCAACGACACCAATAGCCACCAACGGATCGAGTTGCAATCCCGGTGCAGTGACTTTGAGCGCCTCGGGCGCAACTGATGGCGCCTTTCGCTGGTATACAACTTCAGTGGGCGGCATTCCAATATCGGGTGCAGTATATGGAAATTTTGTAACCCCATCGCTTACCGTCACTACGACTTATTATGTTTCGATTTTTCAAAGCCCATGCGAAAGCTTGAGAACAGCCGTGACCGCGACCATTGGCGGAGCAGCTTGCTCCAATCAACCGCCAAGCTTGTCATCCACATCTGAAACCATAGCTGCACAGGGTGTAGCAACAATTGATCTTAATGCATTGGCCAGTGATCCTGACAACAATCTTGATCCCGCTTCTTTCCAGATTACTGTTAATCCCGTTAGTGGCGCAATTACGAACATCACAAGCGGGATATTAACGATCGATTATACTGGCCTATCATTCACCGGAACAGATGAACTTACGGTTCAGGTGTGCGATCTATTAGGTAGTTGTGTACTGCAACTAATTACTATTGACGTAACAAACAGTCCGGGGGAGCTTATTGTGTACAATGGCATTTCACCGAATGGAGATATGAGTAATGACACCTGGATTATTCAAAACATCGCATCTCTCCCCGATACACGCGACAATAAAGTTTCGATTTATAACCGTTGGGGGGATTTGGTATTTGAAACCGTCAACTATGACAACGTTCAAAGAGTGTTCAAAGGGGTAAACAAAAATGGTAATGAGGTTCCAACTGGTATTTACTTTTATAAAATTGAATTTAACGGGGGCCGAGGAACACTTACGGGATACTTAACGGTAAAAAGGTAAGACTTCGGATCGGTTTTTCTTTAACTATCTTAGGTTGATGGAGCTAAAAAAGAGCCCATTTTTTATGCTGGTTATGTATTTCCGTAATTCCAAGAAAATGATCTTTTGTCGTAGCCAAATCCTTTATTTCTTAATCCTGTTGCCTTTTTTATTAAGTGCTCAAACTCCTGGTCTTGAATGGGCGCGTGCTTTTGGTGCAATGGACACGGAGGTGCTATCCATGACAACTGATGCTGCAGGCAATGTGTACACCGCAGGCGAATTTGACGGAACCGTTGACTTTGATCCACAAAGTGGAGTTTTTAATCTCACCTCAGCAGGCAATGGAGATGCGTTTGTTTCAAAAATCAATCGTGACGGAGATTTGGTTTGGGCTTTTCGTCTGGGAGGCATTGGCAATGAAGGCGCAAGCCAAATTGAAGTGGATGGTACCGGGAATGTATATGTTACAGGCGTAATCAACGTAGCGTCAGGATCAGTAGATTTTGACCCTGGGCCGGGCACCACACTTTTCGGTCCAGGAGGCTACATCTCAAAATTTGATATCGATGGAAATTTGCTTTTTGTTCTTCCGCTTACAGTCAATGTAAATGACATCGAAGTTGATGCGGCCAATAACTTGTTCATGGTCGGGACCTTTACCGGAACTGTGGACTTTGACCCTGGACCTTCTGTTTTCAACCACACGGCTGTAGGTTCAAGCGACTTTTTTGCAATGAGCTTAACGTCAGCAGGAAATTTTGTTTGGGCTCAGAGGATTGGAGGAAGTCAAGGTGATACTGCCAGAAGTCTTGCTCTTGATGCGGGGGGAAACTTGTGCATCACGGGTATTTTTTTCTCAACAACAGTCGATTTTGATCCAGGTGCCGGAACGGCCAACCTTAGCATCACCGGCATTGCCGATGTGTTCATATTGAAGTTAAACAATACAGGAAACTTTGTTTGGGCAAGGCGAATAGGAAGTGCCAGTAGCGAAGACGCGGATGATATTGCCACCGATGCATCTGATAATGTACTAATAACCGGGTCGTTCAGCGGCACGCTTGATTTCGATCCAGGGGCCGGAGTGGCAAACCTTACTTCAGTTGGGGGCAGTGACGCATTTGTACTTAAGCTCAATAGCGCTGGAAATTATGTTTGGGCAAATAGTGTAGGTGGGAGCACATCTGACTCAGGAACTTCAATTACAACAGATGCTTCAGAAGATGTGTATTACACAGGAGAGTTTCAATCCACCACAGACTTTGATCCGGGACCAGGCATATTTAACCTCAGTACTGGAGGTGGCAGACAAATATTTGTCTCAAAACTTAATGCATCAGGTAGTTTCCTATGGGCTTTGGGCAGTGAGGCGAACACTGGCACGCCCTCGGTCTGGGCATTTGGTCCTGTAATCTCTATCACTCCTACTGACAATATCATTATCGCTGGTGAACTGGAAGATGGCACTGCGGACTTTAATCCCGGTGCGTGTACAACTGAACTTACAGCGACATCAGGAATTAACACGTTTGTTTTAAACCTCAGTTCAACCGCGACCTGCGTACCAACAATTAGCTCCTTTACTCCCGCCTCCGGCCCAATAGGCACGACAGTTACTATCACTGGCACAAACTTCAGCCCAATCCCGGCAAACAATGTGGTCGCATTTAGTGGAGTAACAGCTACGGTTAGCGCAAGCACAAGTACTTCCATTTCTGTTGCCGTGCCCTCTGGAGCAACCACTGGAACAATTACAGTCACCGTTGTAGGCGTCACAGCCACGAGCACAACAGAATTTACTGTGACCGCACCTGGCTCTCCCACCATCACTTCTTTTACACCGTCATCAGGACCGATCGGTACAACTGTCATAATCACTGGAACGAATTTCGATCCAACACCTTCCAGCAATACGGTTTCATTCAATGGAACGATGGCTACCGTTACATCTGCTTCAGCAACGAACCTGACGGTATCAGTGCCTGTTGGCGCAACAACAGGTACCATTTCTGTTTCAGTCGGAGGAAATACTGCCACTAGCATTACCATCTTTACAGTAACAACTCCTACGGCTAATCAGGCACCTGTAATTGCTTCGTCCAACACAACCACAACAATTGGTGCCATAGCATCACTAGACCTTACTCCACTCATCAGCGACCCGGACAATAACCTTGACTTGAGCACACTAAAAATTGTAAGTCCACCGATCAGTGGAGCAAGCGCTGAGATTGTAAGTAGCACTCTAACTATCGACTACTCCGGAATATCCTTTGCTGGCACTGACAGAACTACGATTGAGGTTTGTGATCTGCTGGCAAGCTGCGCTCAACAGGAACTTACCATCGAGGTGGAAGGTGATATAAATGTTTACACCGGAGTTTCTCCCAACAGTGATTTGCGAAATGATATCTGGTTCATTCAAAACATTGCTACCCTTCCTGACACGAGAGACAATAAGGTTTCTATCTTCAATCGTTGGGGTGACTTGATTTTTGAAACCACCAACTATGACAACGATCAAAGAGTGTTCAAAGGGGTTAACAAAAATGGTAACGAAGTGCCTTCGGGTATCTACTTCTACAAAATTGAATTTGCAAGTGGCAGAACATCGATGAACGGATATTTGACTGTAAAAAAATAATAAAAGGAAGCCCGTTCAACTATTAAGTGACTTCGGTTATATTTAATAGTGTCATTCGATTTTTGCGCCCTTTCAAGACGTGTACAACCATACGCTGAGGGTTTTCCGAAAGCAGGCGGCAGAAACTCGCAAGACAACGCTCTGCAAAGGATGCTGGCGGTGTTTACCAACAAAGTTTTTGAGTTATCTCTAATGATACTGGAGATATTGATCCTTCGCCAAGGCTGGAAGAGGCCGACTTTTTACCAATTCATTTCTAGTAGTTCATTAAAGATATTTTTAACAATAGCGGTAAGTTTTTTAGGACAGGCTCTTTCAGCACAAAACTCGGTCAGCGACAGCCTGAGGCGCATCGTTTCCTTGCAGCGTCACGACAGCACCGAACTAAATGCCCTCCTCAATTTATCGTTTGAGCTTTCACGGAATGACCCACCAAACGCCAAAGTATATGCTCACCAGGCCGTGAAACTGGCGCAGGTTCTTAAAAAAGATAGTAGAGTAGCGAATGGGTATCAGTATCTGGTGACCCTGAGCCAGAGTTCCGGACAACCGGATAGCGCGCTACACTATCTCAAGTTGATGGAGAACCTTGTTCAATCAAATCCATCCATCTCCAAAATAAAAATAAGTTATAACCAGGCGGCTGGACTGTTTTTCAAAAACCAGGGACAATATTCGAAGGCATTGCCTTATATGCTTGAAACCCTGAAACTACTACCCTACGAAAATGAAAATAGAGCTGGTCTTTTACTCAACCTTGGCAACACCTTTTACGAATTGGGCGACTACAAAAACGCAATGACCAATCACTTGCAATCATTAACCCTGTTTGAAAAATTAAACTCGAAACGAGGGCAATCATTTTGTTTGCAAAGTCTTGGCAACGACTTTTTTGAACTTGGTCAGTATGCTGCCGCGAAAAAATATTTGCTCCAATCAGAGAAAATAAAAAGAGAACTAGGTGACAAACGAGGTGAGCTTTCTTCCTGGATGACACTTGGATCAGTGTATCAACAAACCAATAAGCCTGAAATTTCGATGAACTATTTTAAAAAAGCATTGGTACGGGCAAGAGAGCTAAAATTAGTTACAGAGGAATCTCAGATACTTTTCAATTTGGGATCACTTCTTAAAACAATCAAAAAACCCGATGAGGCCAGCAAAAGATTTTCAGAAGGTTTGTTATTGGCGCGGCAATTAGGAGACAGTTCGTTGGTTTCACGGATTAAGACATATATAGTTGCGATGCAGACCGACATGGAGAAAGAAAAGGTAGTAGAACAAACATTACTAGACAATATTGAAATCTCGTTAGAAAAAGGTGCGTTAAGCAATACAGCTGAAGGCCATTTTGAATTGGCCAGGTGGTATGAATCAAGAAAACAATTTGACAAAGCACTTGAGAACCTTAAAAAAGGACAGCAACTCAATGATTCATTAACAGGAAAAGAGGTGATACTGCAAATAAAGAATTTGGAGGAAGCTTATAAAAGCGATAAAAAAGAAAAGGAAATTGCTCTACTTAAAAAGGATCAGGAACTACAAAAACTTGAAGTCAAACGCCAGCAGGCTAATACAACCATTATTGCCATTGCGTTGATATCTGTTGTCATCATTAGCATTATTCTGGTGAACCGATACCGCGTTGTGAATCGCACCCGCAGGCTCGTAGAGATAGAACGAATGCGAAATACTATCGCTCGAGATCTGCATGACGACATCGGCTCTACATTATCCAGCATTAATATAATCAGCCAGATGGCACTACAGGAGCAAAACGCCCGCCTGCCGGACGGGCAGGGAAACATCGCGACCTTTCAGCGCATTGCACAACATGCGTCCAACATGATGGAAAGCATGAGCGACATTGTTTGGTCCATCAATCCAAACAATGACTCCGGAGAACGTGTGATCAGTAAAATGAAAGAGTTCACTGCCGAAATGCTGGACCCTCTTGATATTAATTATAAGTTTTCGGGTGATGAAACCGTTGATGCGTTGGAATTGGATGTGACGAAGCGCAAAAATCTGTTCCTTATCTTTAAAGAGGCGATTAACAACGCAGCCAAATACAGTTCTGCTACCTTAATTAATATTCACTTTAGAAAAGAGAACAACTTCATTAACATTCATATTGCGGATAACGGGAAAGGATTTGACATCGTCAACAGCACTAAGGGCAATGGACTGCGAAATATGAAAGAAAGGGCTGAAAACATCAATGCCAAACTTGAAATCATCTCAGACATGAACCTTGGCACAACTATCGCGCTGACATTGCCGATCACATGATCAAGGTATTTTAAGCGACCCTTCCAATTGGCAACTTTGTAACGCAGCATGAAATTCAGTGTTCTAATATATGAAGACAATGCCCACCTCCGCGAAAGTCTGAGTGCGATGATATCCGGAAATGAAAATCTGCTTTTGGCTGGTTCTTCTGAAAATGTATTAAATGCTGAAGAAGAGGTAAAATCACTAAAGCCGGATTTCATACTGATGGATATTGACATGCCCGGTATGACGGGTATTGAGGCGGTTCGCAACATTAGAAAGTTTAATTCCGAGGTCTCCATCATCATGCTAACTGTTTTCGATGACAACGCCCACGTGTTTGAAGCACTGCGGGCAGGCGCTTCGGGTTACCTGCTCAAAAAGCACATTTACACGAAACTATTTGAAGCCTTTCAAGAAGTGCAAGAGGGCGGTGCACCCATGTCGCCAAGTATTGCGCGCATGGTGTTGGGTTCAATGCAACAAAAAAATGAAAATGAAAATCCTTATCAACTAACAGCGCGCGAAAAAGATATCCTCAAGTCCCTTAGCAAAGGGAACAGTTATAAAATGATTGCAGCGGAATTCTCTATCAGCATTGACACAGTTCGTACTCATATCAAAAAAATTTACGAGAAGCTGCATGTTCACTCACAAACCGAGGCGGTAAGCAAAGCGATCAACGAAAGGCTTGTATAGTGTAATAAAATCCCTCTGTTTGACGTAGTCGCTGGTGCAGCGTATCAGCTTTAGCGTTGAGTTTATCAAAATATGTTGATTCACTTGCTTCGTCTTTGCGTGATCGACCTGATTGATACCGTAACATCTTCTGCAATCCATTTTCACATCATCATGTGATTTCCTGACACATCAAATCTGACCAGACTTGATGTATGAAAAACAACCTCCACGCACTACTTGCTTTTTGTCTTTCAACCCACCTGCTTATGGCGCAGGAAAACGCTTTTCTGGGGTGGGCTAAAAGCGTAGGCGGCTCTGATGCAGATACTGGCGGCTCCATTGCGGTTGACAATGACGGCAACGTGTATACAACCGGTTACTTCCGAAATACTGCCGACTTTGACCCTGGAGCAGGCACTTTTAATCTGACAGCGACAGGACTTGGCGCTTTTATTTCCAAGCTCGATGCCGATGGAAACTTTGTCTGGGCAATAGAACTTGACGGTACCCAGTGGGAGCGCGGATTCGGAATTGCAGTAGACAATGCTGGCAACGTTTACTCAACAGGTTATTTTGCTGGCACAGTAGATTTTGATCCGGGTCCGGGAACTGCAAACCTTTTTGCCTCTAACTCAGGTTGCTATATTCTAAAGCTAGATACCGATGGCAATTTCATTTGGGCTAAAGGCACAAGCGGACCGGAATATGAATACGGACGGGCAATTGCCATAGATAACTCTCAAAATGTATACGTAACGGGTGAGTTCAGTGGAACCGTTGATTTTGATCCAGGCCCGGGCGTGGCAACCCTGACGGATGCCAATCCCAATGGCGATGTCTTCATCTTAAAACTGGATGCCGCGGGAGACTTTGTGTGGGCAAAAAATTTTGTAGGCGCAAGTGACGATGTTGCCCGATCGATTAAAGTGGATGTATCCGGCAGTGTTTACACAATGGGAAGTTTTTACAATACAGTCGATTTCGATCCCGGAACCGGAGTGTTCAACTTGATCTCTGCAGGCATTAGCGACAGTTTTATTTCAAAATTAGACATCGATGGCAACTTTGTGTGGGCAAAGCAACTGGGCTCCACCGGTAATGACGAAGGCCAATCACTTGCACTGGATGTAAGCGGTAATGTTTATGCAACAGGTCGGTTTTACGAAACCGTAGATTTTGATCCAGGTCCGGGCATCACCAACTTAACTGCTCAAAACGCAGACGCTTTCATTGTAAAGCTAAACACAGCAGGAGATTTTGTGTGGGCCAAAAATATTAGTGAGACCGGCTACGGTGAAAACCTTACGATTGCCGTTGATACAGACGGAGCCGTCTATACGGGCGGGAAATTTAATGGAACCGTTGACTTTGATCCGGGAGTGGGGATCTACAACCTGGCAGTTGTCAACGGAGATTGCATACTTAAACTTGACACCGATGGTAATTTCGTCTGGGCTATAACCTATACAGGCACCAGCAATGAACTAGGGATGGCCATAACCGTTGACAATAACGACAACGTACATGTTACCGGCCAGTTTTTCGCTGCCGACTTCGATCCCAGCGCATGCGTAAATGAGCTTACAAGCGTAGCAACAGATGTCTATATTTTGAAGTTAACGCAAGGTCCGCCTATTCCCGAACCAACCATTGTGTCTTTTGATCCCCCACAAGGATCTCCAGGAACTACCGTAACTATAACCGGAACAAACTTCAGTACCACGGCAATTGAAAACGTTGTTCAGTTCAACGGTATCACAGCCACTGTGACAGCAAGTACATCAACCACCATCACAACCTCGGTCCCCGCTGGTGCTTCAACAGGATCGATCTCAGTATCGATAGGATGTAACACCTCCATAAGCGCTGACTATATCGTCACTGCATCAGGCTCTCCCGCCATCACTTCATTTACACCGTCCTCCGGACCGATCGGTACAACTGTCATAATCACTGGAACGAATTTCGATCCAACACCTTCCAGCAATACGGTTTCATTCAATGGAACGATGGCTACCGTTACATCTGCTTCAGCAACGAACCTGACGGTATCAGTGCCTGTTGGCGCAACAACAGGTACCATTTCTGTTTCAGTCGGAGGAAATACTGCCACTAGCATTACCATCTTTACAGTAACAACTCCTACGGCTAATCAGGCACCTGTAATTGCTTCGTCCAACACAACCACAACAATTGGTGCCATAGCATCACTAGACCTTACTCCACTCATCAGCGACCCGGACAATAACCTTGACTTGAGCACACTAAAAATTGTAAGTCCACCGATCAGTGGAGCAAGCGCTGAGATTGTAAGTAGCACTCTAACTATCGACTACTCCGGAATATCCTTTGCTGGCACTGACAGAACTACGATTGAGGTTTGTGATCTGCTGGCAAGCTGCGCTCAACAGGAACTTACCATCGAGGTGGAAGGTGATATAAATGTTTACACCGGAGTTTCTCCCAACAGTGATTTGCGAAATGATATCTGGTTCATTCAAAACATTGCTACCCTACCAGACACTAGGGACAATAAGGTTTCTATCTTCAATCGTTGGGGTGACTTGATTTTTGAAACCACCAACTATGACAATAGCGAAAGAGTTTTTACCGGTGTAAATAAGAATGGAGACGAAGTTCCATCTGGTATCTATTTTTATAAGATTGAATTCACCAGCGGACGAAGTCAAGTGTCGGGATATCTAAATGTGAAAAGATGAAGCCTAAGCCACTTTGGAAAGTCGCCTGACTAAAGTTTTGTTTATCCTCTTCACAAAAGAGGGTCCCTCATAAATAAATCCCGTATAAATCTGAACAAGATCAGCACCGGCTTCTAATTTTTCAATTGCATCTTCCACAGTCATGATTCCCCCTACTCCAATGATTGGATAGCCTGGGCCTAGCGCCTTTCGCAGGTAAGCAATAACCTCCGTTGCTTTCTCTGTTAGTGGTTTACCGCTAAGTCCGCCTGCTCCCAACTGAGATACTTCCTCAGGTGATGTCTGAAGTCCAGCTCTGCTAATAGTGGTGTTTGTCGCGATCACGCCATCGGTTTTTGTTTCCTTTAGAATCTCAACGATATCATCCAGCTGTGACTGCGCGAGGTCCGGTGCAATTTTTAACAGAACTGGTTTTACTTTTTCTTTTGATTTGCTCAGACCCTTCACGTGCATCAGCAATCTCTTCAATGGCTCCTTGTCCTGGAGTTCACGAAGCCCGGGTGTGTTGGGTGAACTTACATTCACTACAAAATAATCGACATAGGGATAGAGCGCTTCAAAGCACTCCATGTAGTCAGAGAATGCTTTGTCATTAGGTGTGTCTTTATTTTTCCCAATGTTACCACCAATAACCACATCAGCCTTGCAACGTTTAAGACGCTCCACTGCTGGTATTACTCCAAGGTTATTAAAACCCATGCGATTGATCAACGCGCTGTCTTTAGGCAGACGAAAGAGCCGAGGTTTGTCATTACCCAGTTGGGGCCTGGGTGTAAGTGTTCCTATTTCAATAAAGCCAAACCCAAAACATGATAGCTCGTCAATGAGTTTTGCATCCTTGTCAAATCCCGCTGCCAGTCCCACTGGGTTTTTGAAGTGGACCCCAAAAAGAGTTCGTTCAAGTGATTTATCTTTAAAATTGAAAAGCAATCGCATCAACGACCGGAAACCAGGCACCTTGCCCTTAATGGACAACAGCCTGAACACAAAGTGATGAATAACCTCCGCATCGAACAAGAAGAGAATGGGACGGACAAGTAACTTATACATATTGCGAGAACCGTAATCGGTGCGTCAAAGTTAATGGCTTTAACTTCTTGGATGAAATTCCTGGATAACTTGCCGTAAATAATCGCGATCCAGGTGCGTGTAAATTTCAGTGGTGGTGATCGACTCGTGACCGAGCATCTCTTGCACAGCCCTCAGGTCTGCCCCACCCTCAATCAAGTGAGTAGCGAAAGAGTGTCTGAACGTGTGTGGGCTAATTACTTTTTTCAATCCAATCTTCACAGCAAGCTGTTTGATGATCGTAAACACCATCACCCGCGTTAATTTCTTCCCACGTCTATTTAGAAACATGTAACTCTCGGAACCTGGCTGTACAGGAATATGAACCCGAATCTCTTCTTTATAAATTTTTAAATATTTCAAGGCATCCTTTCCCACCGGCACCAGACGCTCTTTGTTGCCTTTGCCAATTACCCTTAGAAATCCCGCATCGAAATAGACATTGTTCATTCTCAGGTCTACAAGTTCTGACACCCGAAGTCCGGAACTATAAAGTACTTCCAGCATCGCACGGTTCCGACCTCCTTCAGGCGTACCCATGTCAACCGCATCCAACAGTTTTTCAATTTCAGGATAGTCAAGTGTATCCGGCAGCTTTCTTCCGAGTTTAGGTCCTTCAATTAGCGCTGTTGGATCCTTTTCAGTCAACTCCTCAAAAAGCAGGTAACGGAAAAAAGCTTTTACTCCAGAAAGGATCCGCGCCTGACTATACGCACTCATTCCAAGCTCATTGATGTAAGCCAGAAATCCCTGAAGGTGCTTGGCGGTTATTTTAAGTGGAGAGGTATTCTTATGCTTCATCTCAACGAATTGATAAAGCTTCTCTATGTCACGCACGTACGCTTCGATTGAGTTGGTGGAAAGAGAACGTTCCAACTTCAGGTAGTTTTCAAAATCCTTGATATACGCCTCCCACATTATTCCAAAATTCAGTATTCACCAATCAAGATACAAACGGGCTTTGCGATTGGTTTCTACCCTTTCGGAGAGTAACTTTCGTCAATGAAAATTCAAATCATCAACGGCCCGAATCTCAACCTGCTGGGTACACGCGAAAAACATATTTATGGAGATCAAACCTTTGAAGACTATCTCAAAATTCTTCAAAAGAGATTCGCCAATCACACCCTGGATTATTTTCAATCGAACGTAGAGGGTGAGATTGTCAACAAGCTTCACGAAGTTGGGTTTTCTTATGATGGCATCGTTCTCAATGCGGGCGCCTACACTCATACCTCCATTGCTATTCATGACGCCATCGGATCGATTAATACCAAGGTAGCCGAAGTGCATATCTCTAATCTTTATACGCGCGAAGAGTTTCGGCACAAAAGTGTGATCACCGCAAAGTGCGCAGGTCTGATCACAGGCTTTGGAATGGAAGGTTATGCCATGGCCATTCAATACTTTGAATCGAAGCAATAGCTCACTTGGCAAGTTGAATTTGCTAATTTTGTAGTCGACAAAAAGCAACATGCAAAACTTCGACATTACCGAAATCTTTTCCGTTACACTGATTCTCTTTTCCGTGATCGATATTCTTGGGGCCATCCCATTGATCCTTGTGATAAAAAAGAGAGATGGAAGAATCTACGCTGAAAAGGCAACCATTATCTCAGCCGTTTTGATGGTACTGTTCCTTTTTCTTGGCCAGTCAATACTTATGCTCTTTGGCCTTGACGTAGCATCCTTCGCACTAGCCGGAGCAATCGTGATTTTCATTGTCGCACTCGAAATGATTTTAGGAATAACGCTGATCAAGGATGACCCGGAAGCAGGCGGATCAGGATCAGTAGTGCCGTTAGCTTTTCCATTGATTGCAGGGGCTGGTACGCTTACCACCATTCTCTCCCTGAGAGCGGTATATTCAGAACTCAATGTCCTCATTGGAATACTCGTCAACCTTGTCTTCGTCTACATCGTATTGAGATCCTCTTCGTGGCTTGAACGCGTCATTGGCAAATCCGGGTTTGCTGTACTGAGGCGTGTATTTGGAGTGATTCTGCTCGCGATCGCAGTAAAAATTTTTAAGTCCAATCTATCCACCGTCTAGCTGATGATTCAAATCTTCACTGACGGAGCTGCTCAGGGAAACCCAGGTCCGGGAGGATACGGGGCTATTCTGAGATACGGCAAGCATGAGAAGGAATTGAGCGAAGGATTCCGATTAACGACTAACAACCGGATGGAGCTCATGGCTGTGATTATGGGTCTCGAAGCGATTAAGAAGAATGGTATACCCGTCACCGTGATCTCCGACTCAAAGTATGTGGTAGAAGCCGTGGAGAAGGGGTGGATTTGGTCGTGGGAAAAAACAAATTTCAAAAAGAAAGCCAACGAGGATCTGTGGAGAAGATTCATTCCGCTTTATCATCGTTTTAAACCAAAATTCAAGTGGATTAAAGGTCATGCGGGCCACCCGGAAAACGAGCGGTGCGATCAATTGGCAGTGGAAGCTGCTCAAAGTAGAAATCTGAAAATAGACGAGGCCTACGAGAAACTTGTCGGTTAGGCTCGCTCCCCGACTACCTCCCTCTCCTGCATACTGATCCCAAAATGACGCAGCTCTTCCAGAATCGGTCGGTAAACATCTCTTGACAACGGCATCACCACGCCCCGGTCTTCTATTTTCCCTTCGAGGAAGAGCCGTGTTCCGATTGCCAACGGCAATCCGACTCCTTTTGCCATAGCCGTTTGTACCGAGTCATCACCCAATGCCACCAGATGGGATTGAATTTCACGAGTTTCGCCTTTTATAGAATAGATAAATCGATGCCACATCACCACCATGTCTTTGTCCGTTGGCTCGAGTTTCCATTTTTTGTTTAGGATGTGCTCCAATACTTGGGCAGGAGTTCCTGCAGTTAACCCTATTGGTTCTCTTTCAAATAAACCTGACCAACGCAATCTCTGCATTTCAGGGCCGTCCTGATCAAGTTTGAAACGGTTCATCAGCTTGTCCTCCAACATCATTACCTTATCATAAGGAAGGAAGCTGTTGAGAAATTCACGATGTGTCATCTGATCTACCCGCTCCATTGGGTAGGTGTCATCTGTACATCCCAGTTGGACCAAAATATTCCACGCAGAACAAAACCCTTTATTCCTCAGTGTGCCGCGCAGCATCGTCTTTACATCATCAAGTTTGTAGTTGCTGATGTATTTCAACGAATCACGATTGGCATAACCTTCAAAGTCGCCATACTCCGGTATGTGGACATAGGTGGTGCGCTGAAACAACTGTTGATAAGGAATAAATTTATACTGTCCTTCCTGAATAAACTTTGCGGTACCCTGTCCGGCTATTACAATGTTTCTTGGATTCCAAGTGAACTTGTACCTCCATGGATTTGAAGGATCTGTTATTGGCGCAATTAAACCTCCTGCAAAAGACTCGAATGAGATCATCTTTCCGCCCTCGTCTCTTATTCTGTCCATCACCTCCATCGCAGTCATATGATCAATACCAGGATCCAGGCCGCATTCATTCATGAAAAGCAGATCTTTTTGTTTAGCTTCTTCATGAAATGATTTCATGTCGTCAGAAATGTAGCTCGCGGTAAAAAGATGTTTCTTATAATGGAGGCATAGCTTCGCAACACGCGGATGAAATGATGCAGGTAGTAGCGAGATAACGATGTCAGCAGATTGTATTGCTTGAGCGCTCGCTGCTTCCTCTTCAATATTAAATCGAATTGCAGTTCCATTGACAGAACGACCCACTCGATCTTTTGCAGCTTGTTCAATGAAATCGCCAACTGTCACATGCCAGTTTCCATTGTTTGCCTTTTCCAGTAAATAAGAAATTAGAGCAGAGGACGAACGCCCAGCTCCAAGGATCAGAATTGATTTTTTTCCCATTGACTATTAAACCACTTTTACTTGCCGAAGGGGATCATTCCCCATACAGCCATTCAAAAACATTTTCCAATCAGCCGCCAAATTAATCGAATTAAGTAGATTTCCTTTTTAGGTTACTGAAAGGTTTACTTAACTTTAAATGGACTACCCTTTTTAAGTTATGAAAGGAGTGCAGGCCTATAAAGAGATTGAAGATTTGGATGCGGAATCCAAATATTTAGTGCATAAGGCCAAGGAGGCGGCACTCAACGCTTATGCACCTTATTCTAAATTTTATGTTGGGGCCGCTGTCATCCTGGATGACGACACCGTTGTTACGGGAGCCAATTATGAAAACGCTTCTTACCCACTTTGCATGTGCGCGGAGAGGGTGACGCTTTATTCGGCTACTGCCACCCATCCAGCCAGGAAGGTGAAGAAAATGGCAGTAATAGCGCATAAAAAAGGGCAGAAAGAACTGGTGACTGCGACCCCATGCGGTGCCTGCCGCCAGGTGATGCTGGAATTTGAGGTAAAACAAAAGCAACCTATTGAAATAGTCATGTTAACCAAAGAGTCCAACTGGATTGTCATCCCCTCTTGTTCATTCTTACTCCCTTACAGCTTCAATCAGGAGAATCTTATCTAAAATACATAGGCCAACTTCGTAATTTTTGCACCCTTTAGTTCTTTGTTGTGTAATCAGGCTTTAAATTGCCGACAGTCAAATCAACTGTTTGTAATGGAGAAATTGATTATTGGTGAGACCGAGAGAACCCCGTCAGTGCATCTTGATAAGGAAGAGGGGCGGTTTGAAATTCAGGGAAAGTCGTTGTGTGATGACCCCGAAGAGTTTTACAAACCAGTGGTTAGCTGGTTCAAAACCTATGCTAAATCTCCAAATGGCCATACTGAAATAGTATTCAAGTTTGATTATCTTAACACAGAATCGTCAAAAGTTATTCTTGATATTCTACTTGCCTTGCAAAGTGTAAAAGAAGCCCGGGTAGCATGGTGCTTTAATGAAGATGATGAAGACATGGAAGAAATAGGTGAAGAAATTGCGGAGCTTGTGACTATTCCCTTTGAATTCAGACATGAGTAATTTCATGTGTGACGGAGCGATACCCATATGAGTGAAGAAATACTTAAGGCCCTCACACAGCTTTTTGCCATCATCACCAAACAAGATGGCGGTGTAACGGTAAACGAAAGGCAGTACGTTATTCGGTTTTTTCAGCAAGAGCTTGATCAGGATTCCATCAAGGAATATCTAGATCAATACGATAAGTACTCCGGCTACATCGAACAGGGACCTGTAAAGCAAGAAGTTGTAAACAAGACTCCCTCGGTTAAAGACTCTCTGGTTACACTGGGCGTTTGTAAAAAAATCAATCGCACGCTTACACAGAAACAAAAGGTCATTGTACTGATTAAGCTTCTCGAACTTGTAGGGGCTGACAATAACTTCACACCGCAGCGGATGGAAATTATAAACACTGTCTCCACAGTGTTTAACATCAGTGCAGATGAGTATAAACTCATTGAAACATTTGTCATCACGACAGATATGACTGAATTGAATTTCAGAGATATACTTGTAGTGAACGAGAAGCCAGACAAATCCGCAGAGAAACAAAAGCACATCAAGGCTTCCTTACAAGGCAACCTCTTTTTCCTGAAGGTGCCTAGCGTTGAATTATATTTCGCACAATATCTGGGCGATGATTCGCACACACTCAACGGATTTGTGATGCAGCATAACAGGATTTACCTGTTCTCTCACGGTAGCATCATCAAACTGCAATCAGGTGACGCGTTGTACTACAGCGATATCGTTTCTGATTTTAACGAAGAACTTCAAACTACTAAACTCTCGTTCAATGCGCGGATTGACGAATACCGTTTTTCGAACGGAGGCATCGGCCTTCGTGACGTAGTTATTTCTGAAGGACCAGGGAGACTTATCGGCATCATGGGTGCCAGTGGTGCTGGTAAAACAACTCTTCTTACGGTTTTAGCCGGACTTGAAAAGCCATCAAAAGGAGAAATTCTTATTAACGGCTACAACATCCACGCCAGAGCAGACAAGATCAAGGGTGTGGTTGGATATGTATCACAGGATGATCTTCTGATTGAGGAGCTGACAGTTTTTGAAAACCTTTACTATAATGCCAAGCTCTGTTTTGCCGATTATTCTGAAGCACAAATAATCGAGCGGGTGAACGTGATGCTTGAAAACCTTGGCCTTGAAACCCGAAGGGATTTGAAGGTAGGCAGCGTGCTGGATAAAAAAATCAGTGGAGGTCAAAGGAAGCGGCTCAACATTGCCTTAGAATTAATTCGTGAGCCGGCAATACTATTTCTTGACGAACCCACCTCGGGCTTGAGCAGCAGAGATTCTGAAAACGTTATTGACTTGCTAAAGGAGCTTTCCCTTAAAGGGAAACTTGTGATGGCTGTTATTCATCAGCCGTCATCGGACATTTACAAGATGTTTGACAAGATGATTATCATGGACACAGGCGGATACCCAGCCTACTATGGGCCGCCTGTGGAAGCTGTCTCCTATTTTAAAAGAGCTACTCATCAGGCGCAGAGCAGCAGGGGGCAATGTGAAACTTGTGGTAATGTAAACCCTGAACAGATCTTCAACATCATTGAGGCGAAAGTGGTGGATGAATACGGTCAACCTACAAACAAACGGAAAGTTACACCGGTACAATGGCACGAAATGTACCGGTCGAAGTTTGTTGTTTCTAAAATCAAGGATGAAAAAGACGATCCTCCCCAGTCACTCAAGATTCCGGGAAAAATAAAACAGGCTCTCGTGTTTGCAGCCAGGGATCTAAAATCAAAACTGAGCAACACACAATACCTGCTCATTAATTTGCTCGAAGCACCTTTGCTCGCTTTGATCCTTTCATTTATCATTAAGTACAAAAGCGCTCCTGGAGGCACTACCTACTTATTCAGATTCAATGAAAACTTTCCTGCGTTCCTATTGATGGCCATTATTGTGGCGTTGTTCATGGGGCTTACAGTGAGCGCTGAGGAAATTATTCGCGACAGGAAAATTCTAAAAAGAGAATCATTCCTCAATCTGAGTTGGAATAGCTACCTGATGTCCAAAGTCAGCATCCTGTTTTTAATGTCAGCAATTCAAACATTGCTCTTTGTTTTGTGTAGCGTTTTTGTGTTGGAGATCAAGGGTATGACTATGGCCTTCTGGCTGATTCTTTTTTCAACATCTTGCATGGCCAATGTCCTTGGGCTGAACATTTCGTCCGCGTTTAACTCCGCTGTCACTGTCTACATTTTGATTCCGCTCTTGTTAATTCCTCAAATGATTCTCAGTGGTGTACTTTTCAGTTACGATAAGCTCCACAGTTTGATTAGCAACAAGGAACGCGTCCCCATTATTGCAGACTTAATGGCTTCCAGATGGGCTTACGAAGCACTGGCCGTTTATCAGTTTACCGACAACGATTACGAAAAACCATTTTATCAATATGAGAAAAGTGCATCTGAAGCAGACTTCAAGTCAGCCTTTCTTGCAGATGAGCTGACGAGAAGATACGATTACGTTCACGACAACTACCAATCGAAAGAAAAGAACGTCAGGCAAAAGGTAGACGATGAACTATACATTCTAAGACGAAGGCTGGCAAACGACTCTTTTAAAGGTGAGCTCTCCGAAGCTGACTTGATTCACGGACTTACCACGGCCGGATACAACGATAAGCTTGACATGGCATTGAAAAGTCACCTTGAATCATTCAAAAAGCATTATCAAGGTGTGTACAATGAGCAAATCTCAATCCTGGAAAAAAAGAAAGCATTCTACGAGAAAAATAATTTTGACTTGAATGAAGAAAAGAATCTGCACTACAATGAAAGCCTGGCTGACCTTGTAAAGAATGTGAATACAAAGGAACGAATCACCACCTACAGGGGCAGGCTGGTGCAACTGATCGATCCGATATTTCAGAAACCCATCCCTCAACATCCCTTGGACTATAGGACCGGATTTTTCTTTCCGCAAAAAAACTTTTTGGGTTTCGCGTTCAGCACGTTCCTATTTAATACGTTGGCGATTTGGCTCATGACCTTCCTGTTGTATGTTGCCCTCTACTTCGAATGGGCCCGAAAGGTGGTGAATTTTGCAGGCCAAGTGACTATTGTAAAAAGAAAGTAAATCACCCATCTTTGGTATCTGCCGGTTGATTTTTTTATTTTGGTAGCATAAACTATCAGTTATGAGAGTATTATTTGTGGTCTTAGCGGCCACCATTTTGGTATCCTGTGGGCCTGGAAAAAAACCCGATGAGGCTGCATTTGAAAACAGTCTCGATTCGGCTATGAAAGAGGACTCAGGCATTGATCAGGAAGTAATCGGAAGTATTCTGGACCAGATTCCAAGTCCATTGGAAATATCTGTGTTGCTGAAAGAATCGGGAACAAAATATGACAAGGCACTCCTTAATTCAGCCGATAACCTGCCGAAGTACAATACGAATTATAGAATGGCTCTTAACCTTGGCATCTATGGAACCGACCTTGGTTACACCAATATCTACGAGCAAAATCAGGACGGAATAAAATATTTGTCCACCATCAAATCATTGGCGAACGAACTCAATATTGGTCAGTTCTTCGACATCGAAACGATCGGAAGGCTGGCGAGTAACAGCAAAAATCTTGACTCCCTCCTTCTTATCACCACTCAAAATTTCAATGCCATTAACCACTATCTGCAGGCACAAAATCGTTCCAATCTAAGCGTATTGCTCCTGACAGGTGGCTGGCTGGAGGCAATGCAGGTTACGTGCCAAGTGGCGGCAAAAAACCCCACTCATAAGGAGTTACAAGAGAAAATTGGAGAACAGAAGATTACTTTGGAACAAATCCTCCTTTTGTACTCGTTTTATCCCAATGACGAAAATATGGCATCGTTATTGACTGACCTCAAGGAATTGGAGGCTGCTTTCAAAGAAATTAATATCACTTACACCTATAAGGAGTCGACTATGGAAGTGGTAAATGGTGTCGCAGTAATAAAAGACAACAGCACAACCACAATCAACATCACTCCGGAAGACGTCAAGAATATTATGACGGTCACCAACTCAATTAGAAGTAAAATCATTAGCTAAGACAGATACAGGATATGAGACGGAATATTTTCACCCTAGTTTTAATTTTGATTGCGAGCTTCAGTTCGTCAGGCCTGATTGGCCAATGTGATGCAGACAACTTGAGCTCCGCCTGCATACCCAAGCTTTCAGGTGGGTTTAATTTTCTCAAAAGCTATAAGATCGATGGAGAAGGTGGAGCCAAAGACAAGATTGAATACTCCTACGTGTTCACTAAGGGAACACAATACATGATTAACCTGTGCGCACCGGGGGAAGGACCTGATGGGCTGGTTGTGAGTTTGTTCGACTCTCAGCGCAATAAAGTGGCAAGCAGCAAGGTGAACGGTCAATTCATTTCTGCTATTGCTTATCCGTGCAATGCCACAGGCATCTATTACATCCAGTACACCTTTGATGGATCGACAACTCACTGCGGTGGTAGCGCATTGGGCTTCAAGAGATAATTAAATTTCAACAAAGAGTAGCAGCCGCCCCGATCACCCGGGGCGGCTGTTGTATTTTTACGCCATGAGTACTGAGAAGCATCTGTCGTTCCGGTTCAGAGCCCGATACCATACCCTTGGCGAGCTGACCTCACAAACAAAACAAATTTGGTTTGTGATTCATGGATATGGTCAATTGGCTCAGTACTTCATCAAAAAATTCGAAGTGCTTGCCAGGCAAAACATCTTCATCATTGCACCCGAAGGTCTTTCCAGATTTTATTTGGAAGATGTGCAGACCCGTGCTACAGGAGGGAGTAATCGCGTAGGCGCCACCTGGATGACACGAGAAAACAGATTGATGGACATAGAGAACTATGTCAATTATCTTGATGGCATCTATCAGGCAGAAGTTCAGTCACCCAACCTCGACATCCCTGTCACCATACTTGGTTTCTCGCAGGGGGCGGCTACCGCTACCAGATGGATTCTAAACGAGAAAATTCATTTTGATCAATTCATTCTCTGGGCCGGCATTTTCCCAACTGATATGAATTTTGACAAAGGACACTCATTGCTGGTTGACAAAAAAATAGTGACTGTTTTCGGTAATGAAGATCCTTTTATTACGCCACCGCGTGTCAAGGAACTCAATGATCTTATCGACAAAATCGGAATTAAACCCGAGAAAATGAGCTTCAATGGCAAACACGAGATGAATGACGAATTGCTATTGAGGCTAGCTGGGTTATAGCGATTTGTTAACCACTGTGGCACTTGCCTGTGCTACTGGGAAAACCACCATATCTGCCACCACCACGTGAGCAGGACGTGTAAGGGCAAACAAAATCAGGTCTGCAATATCATCACCTTTTAACGGCTGGTATCCTTTATAAACTGTATTTGCCCTCTCCTTATCACCTTTGAATCGCACGAGAGAAAATTCAGTCTCAACCAGACCGGGATTTATTGCAGTCACTTTTATGCCATAAGCGTTAAGATCAATACGCATACCCTTTGTAATCGCATCGACTGCAAACTTGCTACCGCAGTACACATTTCCATTGACATAAGCCTCTTTACCCGCAATCGACCCGAGATTGATAATGTGCCCTCCTTTCCTTTCTACCATGCCAGGAATAATCTCACGCGAGACATAAAGCAACCCTTTCACATTAATGTCCATCATCGCATCCCAATCATCTACATTTCCAGATTGAATGGGGTCCAGACCGTGCGCATTACCAGCATTATTAATTAACACCTCGATTTTCTTCCAGCCGTCAGGTAATGATCGAAGCGCATCCTCAACCTCAGTCCTGTTTCGTACATCAAACGACAACGTGGTTACCTCGGTTAGTTTGGACAAATCAGTCTGCAGCGATGTCAACCGTTCTTTGCGTCTTCCGCAGATAATTAGTTTAAAATTATTTTTTGCCAGTAGCCGCGCGGTGGCTTCTCCTATACCAGAGGTTGCGCCAGTGATGAGTGCAATTCGCTTATCGGACATGTGCTTATTGGAATATGAAATAAACTGAAATGGTGTTTGTATTCACTCTGCTGATAGGCTCTTTGAACTTACTTGGATCTGGTCCAAGCATATTCGATAAGCCTCGAGAAAACCTGATTTCCTGTGAAAACTTAAATAGCGGAAAGTAAAAGTCAAATCCAATACCGGCATCAATCGTGAGGTTCGTCTTTTTGATATCAAGCACATCTGTTGTTGCCTGAATATCATTCTTACCTGATGCTTCGATAGAAGGTGTAAACCCTCCGATCATGTACATTCTCACATTTCCTCTACGCATCGACTTATACTTAAGCAAAATCGGAAACTCAACCATAGTGGTTTCTGTAAGCTGACTTTGAGAGGATTCGTCTGTGTAGTTGTATTGCAGCTTGTGATCATAGAACCCCGCCTTTGGCATCAACCGAAGGTCAAGATCATTGTTCAACCTGAGGTTTACCAAAAAGCCCAAAGAGAATCCAGGTGAAAAAGGAGTAAGTACAGAGTGGACGGTGTCGAAGGCTTGTGTAACAAACTGATCAGAATATTTCACCTGATAGGCCGAGGTATGTATGCCGATCATAAACCCATAGCTGATCTTTCTTTCGTCATAGTTGGGGTTGTGCTGACGAGCCCACTTGAAGTGCTGTCCATAGGATTGAACAGACATCACGAGCAGCCCAAGCAGAACTATTTTGTTCCGATGTAGAGCGAACTTATTCCAAACGTTAATGGCTTGCATCGTGTATTTTTATACCCCAATTGGTTCAAAATCTGTACGAACCCCTCACCATCCGGGAAGGCCTGAACAGATTCAGGTAAGTAGGTGTAGGCCGCACTGTCTTTAGAAACCCAACGACCGATTTTAGGTAAAACGAATTTAAAATAAAAGTTATACAATTGTTTGAAGGGAAACTTTGAAGGCTTTGAAAACTCGAGAATTACCACCATTCCACCGGGCCTCACAACACGTAGCATCTCACTAAGTCCATTTTTAAGGTTTTCGAAATTGCGTACGCCAAATGCAACGATCACCGCATCAAAATTATTCTCTTCAAATGGCAATTTTTCTGAATCACCATTGCGCAACTCTATGATCCCATCAAGTCCCTTTTTTTTCATTTTCTGACGTCCAACCGACAGCATCCCATCAGAGATATCCACACCAATAATTTTATCAGGCTTCAGACGCAACGCCTCAATGGCAAAGTCGCCCGTTCCAGTGGCTACATCCAAAATTGATTTCGGTTTGAGCGGCTTAAGCATCTTAATTGCCTTTTTCCTCCAGGCAATATCAATCCCCAGGCTTAGAAAATGGTTCAAAAAATCATAGTCACTACTGATGTTGTCAAACATCTTCGCAACCTGAGCTTTCTTTGTAGAGCTGTCCTCTTTGTATGGTACTACCGTCATAAAAAAATAACCAACGAAAAGCTCGTTGGTTCAAACTTCAAAGGTGGTAAAAAGAATCTAATTACCTAACACCTGAAACTCAACTCGTCTGTTTAACTCACGACCGTCCTTCTCATCGTCATTGCTGGCCAATGGACGCTCTTCTCCATATCCTACAGCCGTTATTCTTCGGGTATCTATACCCTTCGACACCAGGAAGTCCTTAACAGCATTGGCCCTGCGTTGAGATAATTTAAGATTAAAGGATGCACTACTTACATTATCGGTATGGCCTGAAATCTCAACTTTGAGGTTTTCATTCTGCTTCAGCATGTTTTCCAGCTTATTGAGCTCAGCGTATGACTCAGTTCTAAAAGTTGCTTTACCGTAATCAAAGTAAATGTATCGCAGAACGGATCTTGCACCCACAACCAGTTTCTTCATTTCGATGATCTTTCCTTCGCTGCCACCATCTTCAGAGGCTCCCGCGAGTGTTACCTTCAGATTTTGAAAAATGTAGCCATCCAGCTCAGCTGAAAGTTGATACTCTTTTGACTCTTCACTTTTTATTCTGAATTCGTAGGTGCCCGGTTCAATTGTCCTTGATCCCACCACCACATTATCTGCCGCTCCCTGTAGTCGAACCTTTGCTTCCAAAGGCTTCTTGGTATCGCCATCCATTACCTTAACAATGTAAACCAAAGGGAGAAGCTCTTTCGGTGCTTCTTCTGTCTTTGCTGGCGGCTCCTCTGTTGTTATCAAGTAGATATCTTCGTAACCCATGCCATCCTCTCTGGTGGTCGAGTAGTATCCTCGCTCACCATCTTTCGAACCAACATAAAATATGTCATTGTCGGGAGTGTTGATCGGAAATCCAAGGTTCTCAGGATCGCCCCATTCATTTTTCTTTGCGTCAACGAGATTGCTTTTAAAAATGTCGAAACCACCCATGCCCTTTCCTCCTTTTGAACTAAAGAAAAGCGTCTTACCATCATAGTCTATGAACGGACTATCCTCGTCATATTCCGTATTAATCTTCGGTCCGGCATTTTTTACTCTCGTCCACTCTCCAGCCTTAGTTCTTGTCGCTATATAAATATCAGTGCCGCCTACTCCACCAGGCCTGTCACTTGAGAAATACATCGTGCTACCATCCTTAGAAACGCTAACAGACGCCTCAGTAAAACTAGAATTCACATCACCTTCAATGGGCTCCGGTGGCGACCATACTCCATCCTTCCCCCTCACACTGAAGTAGATATCTCCTCCGTTTACATCCTTTCTAATGTAAAGTGTATTTCCATCAGAAGACAATGCCAGATTAGAGTCGTGAAACTGAGTATTGATACGGTTGCCGATGTTCTGCGCACGCATCCATTTTCCATCCTCTTTTGTCGCATAAAAAATATCTTCATAAGGTTTGTTATCTTCAAACACATCCTCATTCACATTACCGTCTCGTCTACGTGATGTGAATACCAATTCATCCTCATTTTCATTCAATACGGGAGCATAGTCGTCAAATTCAGAATTGACTTCTCTTCCAATGTTTACAATTGAATAGTCTTTTGGATTGGCTACAAACTCCTTTCCGTTATTACATTCAACTATTCTTCGATCTACCTCTTCCATCGGCACGAGGTCCCTTCCGTTGTATCCTGGATTTCCGCTTAACTTAGCTTTATACAATTCGTAAAACTCTGTTGCTTTATCGAATGATAACCCGAATTGATAGCTCTGCGCAATCCAATATTCAAGATCAAACCGAAACTCCGGATGTTGCCTGAACACGCGAAGGAAATATTTCGAAGCTCTCTCTTTCCCGATAGTCAACATGTGAATGCGTCCAGCTTCAAAATTAGCCTCGGCATTTGTCGTGTCAGAATTTGCGGCAATGATCATCAAATCACGAGCATCGTCCATTGCCTGCGTCTCAGTCATGATTAGCTTTGCCTGCTCCATGTACAGTTCGGACTGTTCCCTATCCTGTTGCTGGGCTAGTGAAAGGTGCGAGACGAAGAGAAATGCAGCTGAAAAAACCAGTATTCTGGGGATACTGTGCATGTTCAAAAAATGGTTTCGTACGAATTTAACACAAAAAAGCACATTCCAATCGGAGCAATTTAATAAAAACTTCCACAAACAAAGCTTAAAATTGGCCTCATAAGGTACCTTGATATTGCATAAGGTCATCACCCATAAAGCCACTGGTAACCAACAATGGAAATAAAGTCTGCCGAATTTGTAGTGAGTAACACAGACGTATCTAAATGTCCCATTCCCGATCGACCTGAGTTCGCTTTCATAGGAAGGTCCAATGTTGGCAAGTCGTCATTGATCAATATGCTGGTGAATAGAAAGGATCTCGCAAAGACCTCAGGCAAACCAGGAAAGACACAAACGATAAATCACTTCATCGTCAACAACAAATGGTTCCTTGTTGACCTGCCAGGATACGGATATGCAAGCGTAAGCAAAAGCGAGCGTAAGGGATGGAGTAAAATGATTGAGAACTACATTTTGTATCGTGAGAATCTGTACTGTGTATTTGTATTGATCGATTGTAGACATGAGCCTCAAACGATTGATCTTGATTTTATTACCTGGCTCGGGAAAAATCAGATTCCACTGGCTATTGTATTCACGAAAATGGATAAACTAAAAAGAGCTGAAGTGGGTCCGGCCACCGAGCAATACAAAGCAGTGCTGCTCAAAACCTGGGAAGAACTACCTCCATTATTTATCTCGTCATCAGAGAAAAAAACAGGTCAGAAAGAGTTACTTGATTTTATTGCCAAAGCAATGAAAGGTCAGCTCTAATTTTATAGTTTTGCGCTGCTCGTAAAAAAACAGAATCATGAAGCTGAATGAAATCGCATCAGTGACCGGAAAAGGTGGATTGTTTAAAGTATTGAAACCTGCTAAAGCGGGACTGATTCTCGAAGCACTGGATGAGTCCAAGTCGAAGATAATGGCAACTGCCTCGCACAAAGTTTCCATCCTTGATTAGATTTCCATTTACACACACAGCAAATAATGCACTACTCCGCTGGAGTAAGTGCTGAAAAAAATCAACAAATAATACGTCAATAATCTTTTGCTATAAGAAAATTAATATTTGAATTA
>JBFWZR010000013.1:0-59941 GCA_050185175.1 Cyclobacteriaceae bacterium | reverse complement strand
AGCTTCCATGTCAAACTACACCGTAAGATAATTATTAAATTTGATAAAAAGTTTTATTTCCCAATGGAATTCAATTCAATCAAGGAGTACTTCTACAAACTGTATAACGTTTGCTACGCTATTACACTTATACCTCTTGGATTGTTTATCTATCTCTATTTGAAGATGCAAGTAGGAGAAATTAACTCCTTGATTCAAGCCGATGATCAGATATTGATCATACAGATTGCATTGTTTGTGTTCGCTTTGCTGCTCCTAACGATCGTTCACTTGGTGATAAGGAAAAAGCTGCAATCGGTTTCGAAGGAACCAAGTTTGGGAAACAGAATGGATAGTTACTTCGGGTTGTCTGTGGGAAGAATGGTGAGTGGAGTTGGTATCTCAGCACTAGCGGCTGCCGGTCTATACCTTACAGGAAGCGAGATTTTCAGTATTTACTTTTTGCTAGTGTTGCTATGGATGGCTTATCAATGGCCATCACCAAAAAAAATGTGTACTGAGTTGAAGTTGAAGGGAGATGAGCGAGAACTGATACTATATAAAAGAGAGTCGCTCTGATTTCTCAGAACGACTCTCAAAGACTTTAGATGATCAAACCGAAGCTGAAGGCATTGAGCTTAGGTCCTTTTCCATCCGAGAACAATTCGTTCATATCATAGTTGAAGAACAGATCAAAGTCCTGAAAGCCGATCTGTAACCTTGTGCCATATCGGATATTGTTCAGGTAGAAGTTGTCATGGTTTCTGTCCTTCTTCTTGTCATTATTCTCGTTGTAAATATTCTTTGTGTAGCTGTCAATTCTATATCCAACGTACGGGCCGATACCCATTCTGAAGGAATTGGAATGATAACTGTCGAGAATCATGGGCTTTCTTCTGTTACCTCCAAAGTCAATCACGGGAACAAACGATGCGTTGATGTAAGAGGCAGTCAACTTGCTCTTTTTGAAATCCAGGTCTCGGGTATCCATCCCAATAGTCACTCCAGTCGGATCTTTGGAAATGAATGTTCTGTCATCCTGAAATTTGAAGTTGTACCAGCTCACACCTACGCCCCATTCCAGAAAGAACTTGTTTGCCAATCGTGTCCTTTGGATTGAGTTAATGCCGACATACCATGAACCAAACGGCTTCACTGTGTATTGATCATTGTTGCTGTCGGGGAACTTGCCATCGCTGAGAAAGTTATTCGTTCCGATATCGAAACTAATAGAGTGAAAAGTTCTTCTTCCACGGTGTCGTTCACGCCTGATGTCATTCCTGTATTCGCGACCATCACGGTCATTACCTTCGTAAGTTATCCACTCACCGTCATCCCGATAGCTATCACGATCATAGTCGCGGTCATCGTCATCATCTTTTGGCCACTCATAAGTCGGCTTCGATTCTTCAGCTACAACTACATCCGCATCTTCGTCTTTCAGGTATTCTGATGAGGGTGTGTTTACCGCTGTTGCATCCTGCTTTTCCAGCTTCACGATCATGTCGTCCATCAACGCCTGGAAGTCATAGTACTTTAGTGTCTGAATATCTTCCTTGTGGATGGCAAAGATCACCTTGCTGGATTCACCCACCTTAATTACTACTGTGTCAGCAGGATTCTGTTGGGCCAGGGTTTGAACCCATCCCAATACTCCGCATAACATCACAAAAATTCTCGGTCTCATATTTACCTACTGTTATTTTTTTTGTCGTCCTTTTTAAAATTCAGCGCCAGGATTTCTTCCTTCGCTTGTCTGAGGCCTACTATGGGGCTGTCGCCATTGCGTACGTCACTGGCTATCTCCCACACTTTTTTCAGGCCATTTTTCCTTTCAGGAAGTTCTTCAAAATCGATATCGGGTTTTCTCTTCACGATATCCTTCAACTCATATACAATCACTATTGGCTCTCGCTTCTCCGCCACTACAACATCACCTATTTCAGTTTTTTCAACAACCATATTGTCTGCGAGGGTCACATTGAGTTCTTCTGTCAAATCCCAGGTTAGCATTTCAACCTGTTCTTCTGGTTTCTCCTCGGGAGTCCCTGTTGGTTGGTTATCCACTTTCGCTGCTCTCTGATTTTTAGTTGCCTCGTTTGTTACTACGGGCAACTGGTTTGGAGCAGGTCCTTGTTCCTTGGACTGTACAGTTTCATTCGTCTTTACCTCAGGCTTCACTTCAGCTACTGTTTCGGTACTTTCAGTGTTTGTATCAAGGTTATGAAACAGCCATGTTCCCATTGCAATCAATGCCAGTGCGGCCGCAGCTCTGAACCAGACTACTGCCTTATTTTTTTTTGACAGACCGCCTTCAATTCGCGACCATGCATTTGCATCTGGGGCCACTGAATGCTCTTCTAACTTCTCTCTAAAAAAACTGTCGATTGAATTATTCATGACCGTTCGATTTTTTAACATTCACTTCCTTCTCCATCTCTATCAATTTCTTTTGCAATAACGCTCGTGCTCTGCTGAGTTGTGACTTCGATGTGTTTTCACTGATCCCTAGCTGATCTGCGATCTCTTTGTGAGAGTATCCATCGATAGCATACAAGTTGAACACCATCCTGTAACCTGTCGGCAAATCGCCAACCAACCTCATCAGATCGGCAGCTTCAAGGTGGGTGTCCAGATGAGCATAATCCGGAGTTCTGTCCACCACCTCTATTTCTGTTTCCAGGTACATGTTTTTGTTTCGCCTCAGGTAGGTGAGAGATTCGTTCACCACGATCCTTCTTATCCACCCTTCGAAACTGCCTTCACCTTTGTATTGATCAATTCGTTCGAACAGTTTGGTGAAGGCTGTTACCAACACATCCTCAGCCTCCATTTTCGATGGGATATACCTGCAACATAGAGCATACATCTTGGCTGAAAAGTGCTCATACAGGCTGCGCTGCGCACGGGCATCCTGCCTTTTGCATCCTTCAATCCATTCCGATTCCTTAGCCCGGTAAATCTGAAATCCCATTTAAAATGTTTCAATTCCAAGATGCAGGCCCCATGGGGTTGGTTGCACCTTGACCAAATTATTTTAGTACGCAGCCTGGTAGTCGACAGTGATAGGCAGCCAGGCATATTGCCTTTCTTTTACGGCAACGGGGTTAATAGCGTTGTTTTTATCAAATCGATTGGCAAAAAGACCGCCCTCTTCTTTCACAAAGACTGAGTAATCCCCGGGAGGTAATTTCAGCTTGAAGGAGCCATCCGAGCTGGTTGTGATAGCGGTGACTAGTTTGGTTTGGATATTTTCAAAAAAGCCATCTGCATTTTGACTCACCTGTGAAAGCGTTGTGAGTTCATAAATATGTAGTTCTCGCTTTACGCCAGCATGTGCCGAGCGATTGACACCGGGTCCGGGCAGTTGATTGCCCGATACCCAAAGTACTTGCCCTTTGATGCCCTGCCTGTTTTGCGTGGTCGCACAAGAAGCAATCACTATGTAAAGAAGGATGATTGACCTTCTCATAATCGAAGGTACCACAAACCAATACCTAAAACAATTGTGCTAGTGGTACGAAGAATAGTCGATCGTAATGGTTACCCAGGATTTTTTCTTGTACTCAACAAAGGCTGGACTAAGATTGCCTTTTCTATCCTGCAGGTTTCCGAAGTAATGATTTTTGTAGAAAACAAAGATGGAGTATTGGCCGGGAGGAAGTTTGACTTTAAATGAGCCATTCCATTTCGCAAATACACGTTTAACCAATGGCGTGTAAATTTTCGAAATTTTGTTGTCATCGAGATCGACTTCCGCCAACGTGGTTAGCTCATGAACAAAAATCTCAAGAGGGATACCAGAATAGGGGATAGTCTTATCGAGTTGATCGGAGTTGGATTCTGGTTGATTCCAATATAGTTGCCCCGCAACACCAGTCTTTTGTGCAAAAGACGGAATGCTAAGGGTGATAAATGAAATGAGAATGAGATTATATTTCAAATGGAGGAGAATAATTCAAATGACTCTAGATAATCCGGTACAAAGCAATTCCAACCTTTGGTTGTTTTGATCTTGTCCTGTAAGGTACGCGCAGTCGCCTCCTCTCCATGCGTGATGAAGGTCATCTTGGGCGATGACTCAAATGCTGAAATCCAGTTCATAAGTTCACTTTGGTCCGCATGAGCGGAGAGACCATTAATCTTTTTTATAGCACACTTGATCGGCACATCTATTCCAAAAATTCTTACCGACTCTTTTCCTTCCAAAATATCACGGCCTCTCGTGCCCTCTGCCTGATATCCAACGAAGAGCACCGTATCTTTCTTGTTTCCAAGCCTATGATAAAGATGATGAAGTATCCGACCACCGGTGCACATGCCGCTGGCCGAGATGATAATGGCAGGATTTTTCAGATCATTTAACTCTCTTGAACTCTCGGGCGTGTTGCAGAACCTGATGTTTGGAGCATCAAATACACTGATGAGCTTACTTCCTTCTTTGTGAACCTCAAGTTTATTTATCCGTCCGTGTTTCTCATAGAGCGAGGAGACACTGATCGCCATCGGGCTGTCGATATAGATTGGTATCGTGGGTATTCGTTTCTCCGATATCAACTTGTGGAAGTAGTAAATCAAGTTTTGCGTTCGGCCCACAGCAAAGGACGGAACAATCAACACTCCTCCATTGTCAACCGTGAAATTGGTAACCTCTTCTAATTCTTTTTCAACCCTGTCCACTGGGTTGTTGCGGTCACCATAGGTTGATTCTATCAATAGGATATCAGCTTGACTTACTTTTGCAGGAGGATACATCAAGGGATCTTCCTCTCTCCCCAGATCACCTGAGAAAACAATTTTTTTGTTTTGAGAATCACCACGGAGATAAAACTCCACGAGTGCAGCACCCAGGATGTGGCCGGCATTTCTAAATGACACCTCAATGTTATTGTTGAGCGCTATCTTTTTATCCATGGGATGCGCCTCTACCATTTCCAAAACCATTTCGGCATCAGCAACGCCAAATAGTGGCTCAGGTTTGCTATGCTTAGAATAGCCATGCTTGAACGCGAACTGAGCTTCCTCTTCCTGTAACTTTCCTGCGTCTGGTAGCATAATACCCATCAGGTCTTTGGTTGCTTCTGTACAAATTATTTTTCCTCCGTACCCTTCTTTTACTAGTCGTGGAAGATAGCCTGTGTGATCGATGTGTGCATGAGTGATAACGATAACATCAATTTGTTTTGGATCAAGAGGAAGCTTGCTCCAGTTTCTGAGCCGCAATTCTTTTGGTCCCTGGAACAATCCGCAGTCTACCAATATTCTCCTGTCATCTATTTCGAGGAGATACTTTGACCCTGTAACACTCTTTACTGCTCCGAGAAATTTTATTCTAACATCCATTTACAAGCCGTGTCTGTGAGGCGTAAAAGAGAGGAATCTTTTAGAAATAAAAAAGGGGCATGAAGCCCCATGATTTTTTAGCGTGAACTATGTCAGTTTTTCGACACCCTCGCGCCACCACGGTGTGATATTGAGCTTGCGAAGCTCTTATTAGTCTCAAGTGACTCGGTAACGTAGACTTTGGCAGATGAGGCGCCATGGGCTTCCACAACAGCTCTGTCAACTTCGTAATCGTATGCTCGGAGTCCAGATGCGCCCGCAATACTGGCATCCATAAATGATCCACGGCCTGCAAGGTCAAGGTACGAAGCGCCTAACAGATCGACCTCAAGTGTTGCTGCATCTATCTTACCGTCAGCGGCAACAGCTCCACTTAACTTAATTTCAATATCGTTCTCCTGAAAATTTCTGAACCTGATTTTCCCTGCACCCTTTGCATCCAACTCTCGCAGGCTGGGCATGGTAATGTCAATTGAGATCTTGTCATTTTCAAAAACATCATTTTGCCAAAAGAAATTTTCGTTACGGTTATCATATTCGATGATCAATGTTTCGTGATCCGTGAAGATGTTGTAGTGCTCCTTTTGTCGTTTTGAACCATGAACCTCTACTGAGAATTCATCCCCTTGATCGATTCTGATGTTGAACAGGCCAGTGAGTTCGACAGAATTGAAATCGCGAAGACCATAAGCATTATCAGATGATGATGTCGTGGGAGACGAGTATGATTCGCATGAGATACACTCTAAACCGGAGGTAGTCATTTTCCAGGTGTTTCTTTCTCTTTCTTCACCATAGAAATGACGACCATAGTTGTCAATGATAGTCCATAAATACTCTTCGATCACAAATGGATGATTGTACGGAACGTACACGTCTACTTTCAATCGCTGCGCTCTGAAATTTACGCCTTTCTTGAAAGTAATGTTGGAGTCGAAAGTGTAGACGCTGTCGTTTTTCTCGATCGAGTAAGTCACCATTTGTGCATTATCAATGGCTGCTTGTCGTGAGGGCCCTTGTGCTTCGAATCTTTTCACAATGCGAAGGTCATTTCCTTCATGCCCGATGATTCTTATGGTGGTCACATCGTAGTCTTCAAGTCCCACCTCGCGGATATCGAAGACCAATGTCTTGCCTTCAATTGGGAAGGACTCTTCTATACGGTGCGTACCTTCCTCCCTAAACGAATATATCGTTTGCGGAATTTTGAAGCTGAGAATGGCTATGCCAATAAAAAACATGACAAACAATGTCCAGCCTAAGATTGGTTTGAATACAATTCGCTTCACAATCACCGATACGCCAAGCAGTGTAAGGAACAGTGCCGGGATGATGGCCACGACCATTGACGCGATGGATACCCAAATGGGGAAGGTGTTTCTAATTGCTTCCATAGGAAGGCTGAGGCCGGAGATGTGACCTTCCCACCAAAGCATTCGGGCCGACTCCACTGAAAATATTCCAAGAACAACTCCTCCGATGAAAAATAAGCACAGCAGAAGGATGATGCCTATCATTGTAATAAGCACCCCAAATCCCACGCGGAGCACGTCAATTGATAACGCGAAGAGTGGACCAAGAATTTTTGCCAGTCCATTGATGACCAGCGCAATCAGTCGGAACGGGAAGAGGATAATTTTGGCGAGTACACTTTCTTCATCACTGTCCTTTTCGTTGATACTTTTTTTTACCGTACTCTCAATGTTCGATAGTGTGACAGGCTCTCCCTGCATCTGCATTTTTTCCGTGATAGTCTTCGCTTCAGGTAAGGCTATCCAAAGAATGATGTAAGTCAGGAAGCCAATACCACCCACGAAGGTGAACACTACAAATAATACTCTGATTAATGTAAGGTCTGCACCAAAGAAGGCAGCTACACCAGAGGCCACACCCCCGATAACTTTCTTCTCGCTGTCGCGAAACATCTTTTTCACGTCTGACTCCTCGAGGTCGTCAGAGGCTGGGAGTACAATCCAAAGAATAATATAGGCGATCAGTAATCCTCCATAGCTTCCCAGGACGAGTAATCCCAGTAACAGACGAGGCCACACCGGATCGATATTGAAATAATGTCCTAGACCAGCACAGATACCTCCCAGTATTTTCCTTTTCTGATCTCTGAAAAGCTTCTTGGATGAAGTCTTCGAGGAAGTTGATTCTTTCTGCTCACTACTCTTCGAAGGTTCGATACTCACACCCTCTTGCTCCTCGGCAGCTTTGAAGTCGCTCACACTACCCATAGTGCTCATCAATGAGTTCACATCCTCTTTGGTGATTACCTGCTTTCCTTCGTTGAGCTTGGAAAGGAAGAGCTCCGCTATACGGCTTTCGATGTCTGAAAGGATTTCGCTGTTGTCTTCGTAAGAGGCAAAGTACGCGTTGATCGAATCCAGGTATTTTCTGAGGATATCGTAACCGTCTTCTTCAATGTGGAAGATGATGCCACTGATATTGATACTGATATTCTTTTTCATTGTCTTAAGCCTGCTTTGTGTAGTTGGTGATCTTCTGAGTTGAAAGTACTAGGTCTTCCCACGTGTCGGAAAGTCCATCGAGAAATTTTTTACCTTTTGCGGTAAGCGTATAGTATTTCCGGGGTGGTCCTGATTTGGATTCTACCCATTTATATTCCACCAGGCCCGCATTTTTTAGTCTGGTTAGCAGAGGATACAATGTACCTTCTACCACGATCATCTTAGCCGAGGTCAGTTCTTCCAGCATATCTGAGGCATATACCTCGCCACGCGAGATTATGTGAAGGATGCAATACTCCAAAATCCCCTTCCGCATCTGAACTTGTGTGTTTTCCAGGTTCATACATCCATTTTTAAGTGGTTTTATTACTGTATACGGAAAAGTACTATGCATGGCCAAGTACTTGGTTATTATTTTTACAAAGTGAGTTTTTAGCCATTAATGAGGCATTTTTTCTAGTTACAGGGTCATTGATAGCCTGGATCCCTGTTAGTTACTTTGGTTTTTTAAACTGTATTTAACTTAATCGGAGTCCTTATTTTTACGTTTTTAGCCCTTCATTATCGTCAGTTGGTGTGCGCAGATGAATAAATTTCAAGTTTTAAGGTGCCTGGTAGCGCTGGCGATGATCTCATGCACGTATTTGGCTCATGGGCAATACGCCAATAGTTGGATTGATTTTAACAAAGAGTATTACAAAGTCACACTTGCTTCCGATGGCGCGTTTCGGCTGACATACAGCGACCTGCAAAACGCAGGATTTCCGGTAGGATCAGTTGACCCCAGGCGTATACAACTCTATCACAGAGGTATTGAACAGGCTATCATTGTTCAGGGGCAGGCGGATGCGCAGTTCAATCCATCTGACTACATAGAATTCTACGGCAGAAAGAACGATGGTGTCACAGACACCCGATTGTACTCAGCACCCAATCTTCAACCTCATACGTACTACAATCTGTACAGCGACACCAGCGCATACTTTTTAACCTGGAGTCAGGCACTGGTGCAAGGCAAGCGAATGACCAACTTCAGTGAGGTCAATGTCTCCGCCATTCCGAAGGATGATTATCACAACAACGAGAGACTTTCAGTGTATACAAATGAATACTCAACAGGGAATACCGTGAGCGGTGTACTTCAATATACACAGTTCGATGAGGGCGAAGGGTGGACGGGGACGACCATATGTATCGGAAACTCTGGTTGCACCGGACAGTTGGATAATACAATTTCAAACCTGACGGGAGGTGTAGTGCCGGGTGGCGACCCACAACTGGAACTGTTGATGGTGGGTCGAGATGAATTAAGTCACATGGCCGAAGTTTATGTCGGACCGAACAGTGGCTCACTTCGTTTGTTGACGACAAAAAATTTTATCAACTATCAAACTTCCAAAGTTGATCTACCTATTCTGTGGAGTGATGTCAGTGCAGGAGGGCAGTTGGCCATGCGTGTAAAAGCCTTGGGCGTAGGTGGAGCAAGAGATCGTATTAGCGTTTCATACATCAAGGTGACTTTTCCGCAGGACTTTAATATGGCGTCACAGGCGAGTAAAGTTTTCCAACTTATTACCAATCCATCGAACAAGTCGTACATCGAGATCACCAACCCGGCCTCGGGTTTAACATTGTGGGACATTACAGATCCGGCAAACGTAGTAACCATTGGCACAGCGCCAGCAGGACCAAATACCAGTGCAGTTGTTCCCAACACAAATACTAGCCGGAAGTTGTTTGCAAAGAATAACTTTTCAGCACCTAATATTAAAAAAATCAAGTTCAGACAAGTTAATCCATCATCAAGCAACTATCTAATTATCTCCAATAAGGCACTGATGAAGCCTGCATTAGGATATTCAGATCCGGTAAAAGCTTATGGTGGTTTTCGAGCGTCAGCGGAAGGCGGAGGTTATGACACACTGGTGGTCGCAATGGATCAATTGTACAATCAATTCAACTACGGAGAGAGTTCATCATCGGCCATATATGAATTTGTAAAATTTATGGTTGAGAATGGAGACCCTAAATACTTGTTCCTGATAGGGAAGGGACTCAATGTGTCTGCTGGTTTTTTCCGGAAGACTGTATTTGGTCCCAATGATTTGAAAGACCTCGTACCATCGGCTGGTATGCCGGGAAGCGATATGGCATTTTCTGCTGGTTTAGATGGAACATTGTATGTACCCGCTGTGCCGACAGGGCGGATCACTGCAAGTACTCCTGCGCAGGTCGCTGCATACCTTAATAAGATAAAGGAAATCGAGGCCTTACCCTTTACGGAACAGTGGCGAAAGAGAATACTTCACTTGAGCGGAGGAATTCAACCTTTGGAGCTAACGACATTTAAGCAATACATGGAGACCTTTGCCGAAGTAGCCGAGGGACCTTACTATGGTGGTGATGTTGCTACTATTAGCAAACAAGAACCCAATCCTGTTGAACTGATCAATGTGTCGGAAGAAGTTAACGAAGGCGTCAACTTTATTACTTTTTTTGGTCACTCTTCACCGAGCACGATAGATATTGATATCGGATTTGCAAGTGATCCGGTATTGGGATACAACAATCCCGAGAAGTATCCCGGTTTTTTAATCAATGGTTGTAATGCGGGTGTATTCTTCTCCAACGGAACGGTCTTTGGGGAGGATTGGATTTTAGCGGCTAACAAAGGCGCGCGAAATTTCATCGCTCACAGCTCATTTGGGTTTGTTGGAACACTGAGAACATACACACAACTATTTTACGAAACAGGTTTCGGTGACTCTACTTTTGTGAGAACCGGGATTGGAGATATTCAAAAAGAAGTGGGGAGAAAATATCTTGAGATTATTTCGCCTAGTATTTCGGCTATCACCCAAGTTCAGCAGATGATGTTGCTTGGCGATCCTGCAGTAAAGCTTTTTGGTGCGCTCGCCCCGGACTATGAGACGAACGACAATGCGATCTATGTTGAGTCTTTTGATGGCGGTCCGGTGACAGCACTTTCGGATTCATTCGCAATAAAGGTTATTGCAAATAATTTCGGTTCAGTCAGCAAGGCATCAATGCCCGTTCGGGTCACGCGGACGTTCAGCGACAACTCATCATTTGCATATGATTCGGTGTTCACTTCTCCAAGCGCCTTGGATACTCTGACTTTTATTATCAGGCGCGAAGAAGGCGTGAGTGGCTTTGGTAGCAATGAGTTTTTGGTCGAGCTCGACTTTGGAAATAAAATTGATGAACTCGATGAAGATAACAACAATGGAAAGCTTAGCCTTTTTATCCCGTTAAGTGGGACACGCAACTTGATCCCCTCGCCATTTGGAATTGTGAATGAGACTAACGTAACGCTTAAATGGCAGAACACCGACCTGCTCTCAGACGAGCGATCTTATGATTTAGAGGTTGATTCGGTAGACACGTTCGATAGTCCCTTCCTACAGCAATTCACTTTGACCGGCAAGGTTCTTAATCAACAGGAAATCTCACTGGCGGCAGATGACTCAACTGCATACTACTGGAGAACAAAACTAACTGATCCATTGCCTGGGGAAAATCAGGAGTGGAGCACCACTTCCTTCACCCACATAAGCAACGGAGACGAAGGGTGGGCACAGGTTCACTTTCCTCAACTAAATGACAATCCGGTAGCTGGTCTCATAAAAGATCCAATAGCGAGACAGTTGAAATTTGAAGAAACTCAAGCTTCTATTTTTGTCGACAATTTTGGATCGAGTCATCCTTCTCCATCTACCACGTCTTTTAAGGTCAACAATGTGGAATACAACTTATCCACTCAAGGACAACCTTGTCGCAACAACACCATCAACTTCGTAGCGTTCGATAAGACTACACTAGTGCCTTATGCTGGCATTCCATTTATTTTTCAGGATCCGCGTACTTGTGGAAGGGAGCCTCAGGTGATCAACTCCTTTCGTCTAACCGAAATGGAGACCGGATTAAATGATGACGTTATTAAAGTGATTGACAACATCAATCTGAGCGATTCAGTGGTAATCTTCTCTATCGGTAATGCCAACTACCCGTCCTGGACTTCCAACGTGGTGACAAAAATGGCTGAGCTTGGAATAAGTGCAGGTCAGCTATCAGGATTGGTGGCGGGTGAGCCGGTGGTCATTTTTGGAAAAAAAGGTGCGGCACCTGGAGCTGCGATCATAAAACAAGCCACAGCAACTCCGCATGCGGAGCAGGAATTACAGGTAAGTGAAGTCTTGACGGGTAAATACACATCTGGTAAGATGACCTCGCAATTAGTTGGTCCTGCTTTTGAGTGGAATAAGTTTGTTGCCTACACACGTCTGGTTTCCGGATCTGATGATTACTCGTTTGATCTGATAGGTTTGAAACTCAATGGTGAAGAACAAACGCTTCTTAGTGGAGTTACAGGTGAGACAGACCTGTCGTTGATTGATGCTGCGGAATTTCCGTTCATAAGAATTGAATTGAACACTGAAGATGAAATCGAGCAATCTTCCGTTCAGTTACATCAATGGCTAGTCAATTACACACCTGTTGCTGAAGGGGTATTGTTATTCGATGGACCAAAGGAACCTGTGGAGGTAGCGGAGGGAGAAAATTGGAGTACGGCATATTCATTTGTAAATATTTCAGATAAACTCTTTTCTGATTCTTTGCGGATAGATTTCAACACTTTTAATAAAACATTAAGGACCGCAAGTCCGCAAGTCAAAAGGATTTTTGCGCCTGTGCCTGGTGACACCACGCATTTTATGTTTACAGTGGAAACAAGAGAAAAAGTTGGGCTGAATGATGTAAATGTTCGAGTCAACGACAAAGTAATTGCTGAGCAAGTTTATGACAATAACGTATTGGAACTGAACAATTATCTGAACGTAATCAAAGATAGTTTTAGCCCTATTGCAGATGTTACGTTCGATGGTCGATATATTTTAGACAATGACTTTGTGTCTGCCAACCCGTTGATCCGCGCCAGGATTTGGGATGACAACAAGTTTGTTTTGAAGATGGACACTGTGGGATTGAAAATTTTCCTGATGAAGCCTTGTTTACAGACATCCTGCAATTTTGAGCCAATCTATTTCAGCAGCGATGAGGTAGAATGGATGCCGGCTACTACAACGGAAGATTTTACAATTGACTTTAGTCCGTCACTCGTTGAAGGAGAATACCAGTTGAGACTCGAAACGCAAGATGGCAGCAGTAACCAACCTCAAACGCCTTATCAGGTGAAGTTCAGAGTAAGCGAGAGTGATGCCATTGGGTTTGATGATCCGTATCCCAATCCTTCTTCGGAGAACGTGTTCTATCGCTTTACCGCATCTGGTCAGGTTGCTCCCGACTCTTTTGTCTTAAGGGTTTATACGTTGGATGGCCGTCTCGTAAAAGAATTTACGCAAGCCAACACGGGACTTCATATTGGCACCAATGAACTAAGCTGGTCCGGGGATGATGACGCGGGAACTCCACAACGAGCGGGCATGTACCTCTATCGGCTGTCAGTTACGATGTCGGGAAAGGCTTATACGCGAAATGGCAAAATAATCTTGCTGCGCTAGTGATGATGTCCATCGGGGCCATGCACATGGCCATGCGACACCTCATCAGGTGTTGCCTCTCTGATTTCCATCACCTTTACTTCAAAATTCAACTCCACTCCGGCAAGCGGGTGATTTCCATCTACAGTCACGCTTTCTTTACCCACTTCCGTTACAGTCACTACCTGTCCTTTTTGAGTGCTGAATTGCATACCAGGCACCACTTCTTGCTTACCGAACGCTGTTAACGGAACCTTCTGAACGAGTTGATCATTTTTCTCACCATAACCTTTCTCAGGAGAGATTTTTAGATCGAATTCATCTCCGGCTTTCTTTCCTTCAAGGCCTTCTTCCATACCGATGATTAGATTTCCGTGCCCATGTAGATATTGGAGCGGATCTCTTCCTGAACTTGAATCAAGAACCTTTCCGCCATTGTCGCGAAGTGTGTAATGAATTGATACTACTGCATCCTGACTGATAATCATAGCCGTTAGTTTGAAGTGAGTGTTAAACAAATAACAGAGGTAGGAAAGCTGGCTTGTGACTCGCCTACATATTATGGTTCAAAGTTATAGAAATCATCGGCAATCGAAAATGATCTTACGCCTTCGTAGCACGTGATGTAGACTTGATGCCGAAAAACTGCTACTTTTAACGGTGAGAAAAAATCCTGTTCAAATTGAGCGACTCCACGAAAGAGAAAGGATCTAACTACCATCAGTTCGAAGCTGTATTTGATTTTGCAACCATCGGCATGGTGATTGTGAATTCGGATGGCGTAATCACCAACTTCAACAAATTTGCAGAGCAGCAGTTTGGATATGACAAGGATGAAGTGATTGGTGGGACGGTTGAAATGCTTTTGCCTGGACCTATTACAAAAAAACATGTTGGCCATCGCGAGGGTTTTGTGAAATCTCCAACCAATCGGCCCATGGGATCGGGCCGCGATTTGTTTGCCAAAAGGAAAGATGGGGCTGTGTTTCCGGTAGAGATTAGTCTTAGTCACTTTACCCGGAATAACGAGAGTTACGTAATCGCATTTATTATTGACATTACCGTGCGTAAAAACAATGAGATTGCGCTGAAGGAATCAACGGAACGCATTCAACAAATTAATGTAGAGTTGGAGCAAAAGGTGGATGGTCGTACCAAGATGTTAAGAGAAACGCTGGCTGAACTTGAAGGGTCGAAAGAAGAACTGAACGAAGCACTAAAGAAGGAACGAGAACTCGGTGATTTGAAATCACGATTCGTCACACTGGCATCTCATGAATTCCGGACACCTTTGAGTACTATACTGTCATCGGCATCCTTGATTGACAAATATCTTAAAGAGGAGGAACATCCGAAGCGAAAGAAGCATGTTGATAGGATAAAGGAGGCCGTTGGCAATATGAGGGATATTCTGGAAGATTTTCTTTCACTCGGCAAGCTCGAGGAGGGTCAGATTGATGTGAATATGCTGGAGTTGACCAATGAAGAATTGAGAGATGAACTCTCAAGGGTGGTGGCGAGTATGGAGCAACTGACGAAGCCAGGCCAGAAAATTTCTGTAGAATGTTCAGTAAATAATTCGGTAAAGTTGGATCGTAAGTTGACTGGGAATATTATTTCGAATCTGTTATCCAATGCCATCAAATTCTCTCCGGACCATTCTGAAATTTATATTCGTTGCAAGTCTGAGAATAAACTCTTTTCAATCGAAGTGCAGGATTCAGGGATCGGTATTTCAGAAGAGGATCAAAAACATTTGTTTGAACGATTTTTTCGAGCAAAGAATGCTGCCAATATTCAGGGTACCGGACTGGGACTTAACATTGTGGTAAAATACCTTGAACTGATGGGCGGGCGCATTCTGTGCAATAGCGATATTGATGAAGGAACCACGTTTACTGTTCAAATTCCTCAATAAATTTTGATCATATACCTAAACAAATAAGGCCTCTTTAGTTAAAATTGTAACCCACTGCACATTTTCACTACATGAAAAATATTCTGATCATCGAGGACAATCACGAGGTAAGGGAGAATACAGCCGAGATTCTCGAACTGGCTGGCTATAAGGTATTCACGGCTGAAAATGGGAAAGTGGGAGTTGAGGTAGCGATAGACGAAAAGCCCGACCTGATTGTTTGCGATATTATGATGCCAGTATTGGACGGCTATGGCGTGTTGCACCTCCTGAGCAAAAACCCAGAAACTGCTGTGATTCCCTTCATATTCCTTACAGCCAAAGCGGAGAAAAGTGATTATCAGAAAGGAATGGGCATGGGTGCAGACGGATACATCACTAAGCCATTTGATGATACAGAACTACTCAATGCGATCGAAACTAGGCTGAAGAAGGCAGAGATTCTGAGACAAACCTTCTCGCAGGATCAGTCTGGAGTCAATGACTTTATCGCCACTGTAAAGTCGAATACGAACATCAAACTTCTGTCGGATGCATATGAGGTGGTTCAATACAAAAGGAAGCATATGCTCTATTCCGAGGGTTCTCATCCCAGACATCTTTTCTTTGTTAAGAGTGGGAAGGTAAAGACCTACAAGATCAATGAAGACGGAAAAGAGTTGATCATTGAAATAGCAGGGGAGGGAAACTTTCTTGGCTACACGCCCATATTGGAGGACGTCAACTACACGGAGACAGCGGAAGTATTGGAGGATGCTGAGTTAATGATCATTCCAAGAGAGGATTTTGTGAAATTGATCTCATATGATAGTCAGATTGCAGGCCAGTTCATAAAGCTACTTGCGAGAAACGTGCACGAAAAGGAAGAACGATTGCTTAGCCTTGCTTACAATTCGGTAAGAAAGCGAGTCGCGTCCGGTCTGATAGAAATTTTCGACAAGTTTAAAGCACAGATGGCTGGTGATACCCGTTTGAAAATTTCCCGTGATGATCTTGCCCGGATTGTGGGAACAGCTACAGAGTCATTGATACGAACCTTGAGCGATTTCAAGTCTGAAAAATTAATCGATATAGAGTCAGGTAAGATCGTGTTACTCAGAGAAGACAAGCTGAGAAACATGTCCAATTGATCTAGTTCATCTGCTCAGCCTCGTGATTTTGTTTGTCTAGAGACCAGTCGTCTGTCAGGGAAATTTCGATCCATATGTTTCCCGATTTGCGATAGACAACGGAGGCGAATCCCAACTTCGAATCGATTATCTCTCTAAGCTCTTTTACAGACGTACCCCCGGTGATTTCCATGGGTTCAGGGTTGCCAAGAATTGCCCCTGGAGGAACTGGTGTCAACTTTACAGAGTCCTTTTTTGACGGTGTTCTTTTGAAGAAGTCCACCTTAAGAAAAGGGAACGCAAAATTGAATTCCTTTCTAAAGTCGGCTGCTGTTTTTTTACCATCGATCTTTAGCATGTCGTAGTGGTCGAGCAAGATGAAAAGTCGGTTTTAACAATATCAAAGATAGACTCCTGCAAGGTCCTCTTTTCATGATTGCAATCAAGGGTGTGGATGATATAAATCACACCAAAGTCGGTGAAAAAGAGACATTCAAAATTTTCTCTTAAAAACATTTCAAACAAAAAAGATGATTTTCATCAGCTAATCTGAGGTGCCTAAAAGTGTCGACCAGGTCTTTAGCTCGGGCGAATTGTCGGTAATCAATTTGGCGATAGCCAGAAAGGGTACAAACAAAATCATTCCGGCTACACCCCATATAAGTCCGCCCAAAATAATGGCGATCAGTGTTGCCAGTGCGTTTATCTTTAGCCTGTTGCTTACCGCAAGGGGGAAGATGAGGTTTGCTTCCAGGTATTGAACAAATGAAAACAAAGCGATTACCCCCAAAGGATACCAAATTGAGTTGTAGGTGATCCAAGCCATAGTGATAGGAAGTAGAGAACCTACAATGATACCCACGTAAGGAACGAAGGTTAAGATGGCTGCGATATACCCGAACAGTATCGCATGAGGTATACCAATCAATAGTAATCCAATGCTATTCAGCGTGCCGACCACGAAATAAACAATGCCCATTCCCTTAATGAAATTGTAATAAGCTGTAATTGTTTGCGCTAGAATTTTTTTAATTCCAATTCGACTCTCGATTGGAAAGAGCATGTAAAGTACTTTGACTAGTCGTGAGCGATAGAATAAAATCAACACGGAGTAGATTGGCACCAAAATGACCAACACCAAAGAGAGACTGTAGACAGAAATCACCTGCCGGACAATTGAAATAATATTCCCGCCTGATTGATTGACAAGTTCCTTCAACAGTTGATTTTGCTGTTGCCTGTTGATGTGAAAGGTGTTAAATAAGTAGATACTCGAGTCTTCGATGGCAGCAATCAGTTTTTCTTTGATGAGCGGCCACTCACTAAGAAATGAAATAAACTGCTGAACCAATAAAAAGACAACACCTAATACCAGTATCATTAAAATCGACATACTGAAAAGGATAGCACTCATCCTACTCAAGCTTTTTCCTTCCAGCCAGGCGCACACCGGATACAAAATGAAACTAATCAGCATGGCGAAACTTAGCGGAATTAAAAGAGGTTTTCCGAAGAATAGTATAATGCCTCCATACACGATCACCTGCATTACCATTAAGGCAGAGTTTCTTCCAGTTTGCTCAAATCGTTGTTTGACCATAATCCCGTGCTTATCCTGTCTTCGATAAGGCGTTCAAAGGTAGAATGGGTTGTAACAAACAAATATGACTCACATCAGTTGGCGAGATCCATTGAGGTGATCATCTGTGAGACCAGCAATGCGGGCTAAAATATTTTTTGTGGCCTTTCTTAAGCAGAGGCCAGTCAAGAAAAAGTTCTGTAACATAAGTCACAAAATGATAATAATCAGCTAGTTACACTTGTTTTGTCATATCGTTGGACTGCTTTTAATCGGATATTGTCAAAGAAATTAAATGAGGGAAGGCTAAAGATTTTTCACTTAAAATTTAATCCGATGAGAAAGTTATTAGTTGTGTTAATGGCCATGTTACTGACAACTGTCACCTATGCTCAAGAGCAGCAGCGGGATAGGGATCGCCTTAGAGATCATGTTATGTTAAAGGACGGAAAAGTAATTCATTTCCAGAATGGGGAAGAGCTACAGCTTCAGGAGCAGCTTCAATTGAGAAACGGGATGTTTGTAAATCCGGATGGAAGCTATAGGCTGAGGAACGAGAAGATGCTGCGAATGAGGGACGGTGAATGCATAGATATGGACGGGAAAAGATACCGTGACCGTGAGCAATTTGAGAAACGAATGAACATGCTCGAAAAACGTCAGATTCAACGCGAGAATCAAAAGCGTGAGAAACCCAATAATGGAAAACGGAAAGGTAATAGCTAGGTGATTAATAGTATACGAGAGCGGTAGCCATGGTGGAGCCACCGAATAGAATAGGTAGAATGCTTCTGGTTTGGGTGGTCTCCTCCATGGCTCTTTCATTCCCAGTTCTCGGTCAAAAACAGCATCAATACGAAACTGGTGGTACGCAATCATTCGGGCGAATTGGCTTTAAATACAGGAACGACAATGTGTTCTTGGGACGGTCGGATTCAATCCCAGCGCCTTATTTCACGTCACAACTCGGGTACTATCATAAAAATGGATTGTTCCTGGACGTTGCTACTTCATATCTAGCAAGATCCGAGGAGAATAGAGTCGATGTATTTACGGCTTCAGGAGGTTACGACTATCTCGGAAACTCTCTTAGCGCAGGTGGGTCCGTCAGTGCTTATTTTTTTAATGAGAATAGCTACGCTGTTCAATCGACACTCAGCGGTTTCTTAAATTCCTATGTGGGATATGACTTCCGTGCATTTGAACTGATTGCTGACGGGTCAATCGCACTAAGTGAGAAATTGGACGTGCTAACGGGGCTTGAACTACGGAGGACGTTTTATTTTCTTTCTGATAGATTGATGGTTACCCCTTCTTTCCTGTTAAACGCTGGCACTCAATACTACTATGAAGAATATTACTTAACCAGGAGCTCTCAGGTCACCAAGGGAAACGCTTTCGGTAAAAAGCAAGGTCAAGGCAGTGCTGGCTCATCTTTCGAATTTGTGGCCATGGATGATTCAAGAAAATTTAAAGTTTTGGATTATGAGCTGAGTGTTTATACGGTGTTCAAGGCCGGTAGCTTTCGATTGACGGCAGCTCCTACACTTGCCTTTCCTGTTAATCCGAGTACGGTGAGGATTGATCAGACTGTCACATTCGAAGAGGACTTGAAAAACATATTTTTCTGGTCTGCGGGCATTGCTTATGTGTTTTATTTTGATAAGCCATGAGGTATTGGCCGACCGCGAACGTAACAGTCATGATAACGGTCATTGTCGCGGTGTATTTCAGTTTCTATTTTTATCTATCTAAAGCAAAGATTAAAAATGCAAGTCATAATTAAGTCTGTACACTTCACCGCAGGTTCTGATCTTGAAAAATACACCACTGAGAAAATTGAACGATTAAAAAAGTTTAATGATCAGATTATCCGGGCTCATGTTACTTTATCATTGGAGTCAGGTTCCAGTCCTGAGAAGCGTTCATGCGAGGTGTTGTTATCTATCCCGGGAGAAGACCCCTACTTGAAAAAAACTGCTTCTTCTTTCGAGGAAGCAATTAACCAGGCTGCAGATGCATTGGAGAAAGTTCTGAGACGAATGAAACCGAGATAATCCGATCGCTATGAAAAGAATTCTGGTGCCAACCGATTTTTCTGAATGCGCAACGGTCGCGAGTGACATGGCGTTGCTGGTCGCCAGACGTCTTGGTGCTGAACTACTCTTTTTGCATCTGGGTATCGATAAATCAGGTTACGCACATGTACCCGGAAAAGCCATCACTCATGTAGATGCGGAATCCGGTCAGGCGCGTTACCAATTGGATCTGTTGGTCCGGAAGGCAGAAGCTGCCGGAGTAAAGGCCAGGGCAGAATTAGTGCTAGGCAGTGGACGCGAAAAGATTGAAGACTATATCGCTCCTTATCAAATTGATGGATTGGTCATGGGCTCACATGGGGCTACCGGCTTTCGTGAGACTATTATTGGATCAAATACCCAAAGGGTGATTCGCAACGCAACTGTTCCTGCATTGGTTGTGAAAACACCTTTTGTTAAGGCTGAAATTGAAAATATAGTTTTTGCTTCAAGATTTAAAGAAGACGTTAACGCAGCCATCACCCTGACAGTTGATTTTGCCAGTAATTGGAATGCAAAAATTCACCTGCTTTTTGTCAATCTGGTTAGCCACTTAATAGATGACCGAATTGCAAGACTCATGATGTCAAAAGAAGTGGAGCGGTATCCGAAGACTCAATTCACCATGAGCATCACCGAAACAAATGATAAAGAATTTGGGATTACTGATTTTGCTTCGAAATCAAGAGCAGACCTTGTAGCTGTTGCCTTGGAGCCACAATCGACCGTAGGTAGGCTCATCAACCCGAATCTGGCGGAGCAGCTCATTAATCATGCACCGTTTCCGGTGCTGGTTATACCATAGGATGCTACCCTCCTGAAATCAAATGTTGAAGTTCTTCAACCAATTCTTGTTTTTTGGTGAGTTCTTTTCTGTAAGGAGTTAATGCCTGGCCTTTCAGGTTGTCTAGTTCTAGCGAAAGCTTAAACATGTACTCTTCCAATGCCTCCAGCATGACAGATTTGAATTTTGAATCGAGGGTAAACATGGTGAATTTATTTGTGGGCAACTTACAGTCTTCACAAGCTACAATACATGATCTTCATCAGTAATTCTTCTAACCTACTCATAGGTATTGCCTGCTCCCCCTGGTAGCGTGAATTGTTATTTAACACAGGAAATTGATGACTACGAAATAGTTGTTTGGAAGACAATAAGCTACCTTAGGTAGGCGTTCATTAACAAGAACATCCACTAAACCTAAACGATTATGACACTTAAGATAAGAATGACGTTGATCAAGAAATTAATTGTCCTTGGTTCACTTATTATGATCACCGTGCTTTGGCTTGCTTGACTAGCTCAAGTACCCCATATCCTTTCTGCAAAAGAAAAAATTGATTCCGTTGTCCAACCGGAAAAACGCCCCCTTTGAATGAGTAGTTCATTGTCATTTGGGTGCTCTAAAAAATAATAAAATACAAATGGTGCTGCGGAATCTTCCCATCCCAGCATTTGCCCAAATCTTAGGTCGTTGAAGACCCATCGATCTTCAAATCGACTTACCACATAGTATCCCTGCGAAAATCGAATCAGATGCTGCACATCTTCGTGATCTGCAATGGGTTTGAGTAGATCATCGTTCCTTTCAAAATACTGAAACGAGATTGATTCATTGCTGTCGAAGACACTGCGATAACCAATGTGATAGCCACTATCGCTTTCGGCAACGATGTACCATAGCCACACATTTCCAGGAGTGGGCGTAGTGAAATATCGATGATACTGTACGTTTTGAGCTTGCAATGACGTTTCGACTTTTCTGTCAATTATTTTTTTATTGATCACGCTGTAAACCAGGTAAAAAGAACAAACAGTCACTGAAATAGCGGCCCATCTTACTCGCGACTTGTGACCTTTTGGAAGTACAAATAGCGCAACCATGACAATAATGGGGATCAGAGAAAATAGGGGATCAGCTACAAAAAGAGAATGAAAACTAATGCGGGTATGACTGAACGGCTCAAACCAGGCCGTGCCATAAGCATTGAATGCATCCAAAAAAAGATGTGTACACAATTCAATCGTGATCAACCCGGCCCAACCAGATACATTCAACCCTGATGACCATCGCCATCGGGATAGTATAAGAGCCAATGGATAAGCAGTAAGAGCAACGAAAAGAAATGAATGCGTGAATCCTCTGTGTGCCAACAGATCGTTCGCGGGATTGAGCCAGAAAGAAGCAATGAAGTCAAAGTCGGGTATGGTTTGAGCGATTGCACCAGCAACCAATGCCTTTTTGCCCAGAGAACGACCTGCGTAAATTTCTCCAATACAAGCGCCCAGGGCGATATGGGTAATTGAATCCAACGCGAACCGATTGATTTATCTTTAATTGTACCCACAAGATAGCCAGTAACTGATATGTGTCATATCTGATGTTTATGAATATCAAGAAGTTTGTGTGGGTAATTATTCCATCATGGGGTTTGACATATCAACAGCCATCGCAGGTATAGGTCTTTTTCTCTTGGGAATGATGTTTCTCGAAGAGTCTCTTCGTAAGCTCGCTGGTCGCACTTTTAAAATATTCCTGCGCAAACAAACCGACAACAAATTCAAAGCTGTGGCGGGTGGTGCAATAGTAACAGGTGTTCTCCAAAGTAGTTCGGTGGTAAATCTGATGGTACTGGCGTTTGTGGGTGCGGGGATACTTACTATGCAAAATGCGCTGGCAGTAATATTGGGAGCCAACATCGGCACGACATTAACCAGTTGGATCGTTGCTACCATCGGATTTAAAATCAACATCGAAGCATTTGCATTTCCGATTGTAGGCGTCTTCGGCATTACGATGGCGCTGGCAAAAAAAGATTCCCTCGTTTTCCAATGGAGTAAATTTCTTTTTGGTTTCGGTGCGCTATTCGTGGGTTTGAGTTTCATGAAGAGTGGCTTTGAGCATCTGGTTGATCAAATGGACTTCTCAAGGTTTAGTGATCAGCCCCTGGCTGTTTTTGTATTGATAGGATTTCTCATTACTACCGTAATACAATCGAGTTCAGCTACCGTAGCCATTACCTTGACGGCCCTTCATAGCGGTGCGATCGGACTTCTTGGTGCTATGGCAATGGTTTTAGGATCGGAGGTAGGAACAACCATCAAGTTGCTTTTAGCTTCGCTGGGAGGAGTTGCCGCCAAAAAACGCGTGGCCTTTGGAAACTTTATTTACAATGGTGTCATGATTGTTCTGATCATGGCTGCACTTAGTCCCATACGAAACTTCATTGTGAACGGAATAAATGTCAAAGATGATCTTATCGCGCTTGTAGTTTTTCAAAGCGGCATTAACATTCTGGGCGTGGTCATCTTCTTTCCCTTTTTGAACATCTTTGGCAAATTTTTGAGTAATCGATTCGTAAATCATGACGAAGGAGCAAAGTTCATTAAAGCTATCCCGCCTACCGTTGGAGGTGATCTTGGCTTGGATGCTGTAGCTAAGGAGACAAGGGGACTGCTAATTCTGGTTGTAGATTTTGTGCTGAACAGTTTTGGAACCTACGATAGCACCATCAGAAGCCAAATTGATCACGAGGTTCGCAACAAGTCAACACACGAGAAATATGACTTGTTAAAGTTGATTCATGGTGAGGTTCATAATTATGTTATCAACTTCAACAAAGGATCTCTTGACGGTGCTGAAGCCGAATACCTTGATCGGCTGGCTTCAGCCGTGCGAAATGGAATGTTTGCTGCAAAAAGCATCAAAGATTCAATGAATGACATCGATCAATTTAAGAACTCATCTAACAACGCGAAGTTTCAGTACTATCATAGCAGCCGTGAATCTGTCAGAGAGTTTTATCGAAAAATATCCGACTTCCTGACGCATCCAGCTACTCACAATGTATTTGAAGACATGGTTAACCTGTACAACGAAGTGCATAAAGGCTACAATGACAGACTCAATGAGCTATACAAGTCCGGCATGGATACTAATCTTAGTGAAATGGAGGTGTCAACGCTGATCAACTACAACCGTGAGTTGTACAGCTCTCACAAAGCAATAGTTTGGGCAATTAAGGACTTCTTACTGAATCACGAACAGGGCAAATATTTTTCGGAGCTGCCGGGCTTCATTCGTTGATTGTACGTTGTTGATCAAGTTCACTATTTCTAACTTGGTAACTTGTCATTTTCCGAATGGTTTCATCTGGTCAATACTCCGACAACAATTGTGTAACCTTCATTCGGGGTGGAAAGCATTATTTCGATCACTTGTTGCATATGATCGACTCTTCCAAAGATACCCTTCATCTGCAGACTTATATTTTTGAAGAGGATGAAACAGGCCGTATGGTGTCAGCGGCATTGGTAGAAGCGGTACAGCGAGGCGTCAGGGTATTTCTTCTGGTCGATGGGTACGCATCGCAGAGCCTTGATAAGGATTTTATTGCTTGTCTTAGGCGGGAAGGGCTTAAGTTTAAACTTTTTGAGCCCCTGTTCAAAAGCCGGAAATTTTATCTAGGTCGAAGACTTCACCATAAATTATGTGTGAGTGACCTTCGCTATGCCCTGGTTGGAGGTGTAAATATTGCCAATCACTACAACGATTTACCAGACAATCCTGCCTGGCTGGACTTTGCTCTGGGTGTGGAGGGTGAGATCGTGAGCGAATTGTTTGTGCTATGTCAAAAAACATGGAATGGTTTTCAGCCATTGAAGAGAATTCCACCACTGAGGAATCGGCCTGTTTTTGCTATTCAAAAGGGAGATAGGAGTGCGGTTCGGATGAGGCGAAATGATTGGGTGAGACGAAAACAGGAGATATCGCGGAGCTATCTGGAAATGTTCAATAACGCAAATTCGCATATTATCCTTTTGTCCAGTTATTTTTTGCCTGGCCGAATTTTCAGACGAGCATTGAGAAGAGCCAGAGACCGCGGTGTTGCGGTGACAGTGATAGTCGCTGGTAAATCTGATGTGAAGGTCTCAAAGTATGCCGAACGGTTTATGTATGAGTGGATGCTCGTGCGTGGCATCAAAATCATTGAATACAACAAAACTGTTCTTCATGGCAAATTGGCGATTTGTGATGATGAATGGATTACACTTGGTTCTTTCAATGTAAATGATATCAGTGCATATGCCAGCGTAGAGCTAAATCTTGATGTGAAGGATGTAACACTAGTGCGCGAAATTAGAGAAGAGGTAGAGTCTTTGCTCGCGAATAACAGCCAGGTGATTGACAAAAGTTATATGGCAAGTCACACTACCCTCTTTGCAAGATTCCTTCAGTGGAGTGCCTTTATGAGCATTAGAATACTTTTTTACTTCTTCACCTTTTACTTCAAACAAGTCGAAAAGACCGAATGATTTTTTGTGCTATTTTATAAACAGCTCCAGAAGTAAAACACCACAAAGCCCCAATACCGACATAACTGACTCCATTATGGTCCAGGAGAGGAATGTTTCCTTAAGAGACAGCCCAAGGTATTCCTTAAACATCCAAAAACCTGTGTCATTAATGTGCGAGCCAAAAATGCTACCAGCTCCAATGGAGAGGACCATTAGCTCAGGGGACGTTTGTGAGGCTACTACCAAAGGTGCTACAATTCCAACTGCCGTCAGCCCAGCGATGGTAGCCGATCCAAGTGTCACGCGTAAAAGCGCGGTCACCAGCCAACCGAATAAGAGTGGGTTGATGTTCCAATTTCTACTCACTTCTGTGATATAATTTCCAGTTCCACTGTCGATCAGTACCTGCTTCAACACGCCACCCGAAGTTATGATCAAAAGGATCATCGCTATTCCTGATATTCCTTCGCCTGCCCAATTCATTACTTGAGTAGTGGAGTAACCTAGCTTAACACCGAGGAAATAGATGGCAAGGAGTGAGGAAGCGAGTAACGCGATGGTAGGATCGCCAAGGAAGAGCATAACGTCAACATGCCAACCAGGATCAAAGTACATTTTGATAAAAACAGCCAAAGTCATAAGCACAATGGGTAACAAAGCGATGGTAAAGCTGGTGCTGCGTGATGGAATTGCTTCTGTAGTAGCTTTGGCCTTTGCGTCTGTGGAGTTCTCAGTGACGTGGCCTTTCCTGAAAAACCAGGCCAGGGCAGGACCAGAGATAATCGAGAGTGGCAGTACCAGGATGAGTCCGTAGAGCAAGGTGAGACCCAGATCTGCATCGAGGCTATCTACAAGAACTACCGGCCCCGGATGTGGAGGTAAAAAGCAATGAGTTGCGGAAAGAGCCGCGGCCATGGGAATCGCAACAAAAAGCAATGGCACGTTCGCTGTTCTGGCAACAGAGAAGACTAATGGAATAAGAATAACAAATCCGGCATTGTAATAGAGTGGTAGACCAACGAGAAATCCCGTTATCAGCACAGCCCATTGTACGTATTGTTTGCCCAGCCCTTTGATGAGGGCATTTGATATTTCCTGTATGGCTCCACTTTTCTCCAAAATCTTTCCGAGCACCGCGCCAAGGCACAAAATGAGAGCCAGGCCACCCAAAGTACTTCCTACCCCTTTCTCAATTGATGAAACCAGAGAGGCTGTATCCATCCCTAGCAGCGGTCCGATAAGAATGGCGACAATCAGCAGAGAAAGAAACGGGGTGATCTTTTTTGATGTGAGCCAAACCTGGAGAAGAATTCCAATGGCTATGATTAATAAAGGCATCAGCGAGTGTTCTATTTCGCCAGAAGATAATAACTAAAAATAAAAAAGCCCTCGTGGAAGAGGGCTTCGTACCTGAGGCCGGAATCGAACCGGCACGTCTTGCGACACACGATTTTGAGTCGTGCGCGTCTACCAATTCCGCCACTCAGGCAGATACTACACTTAATTTAAGTCAACCAATTCCGCCCTGCCTGCGGCAGGCAGGCACTCAAGCAGATACTTTTGTCAACGGGGTGCAAATATGCCCATTCTTTGAATTTCTGGCAATTTATAGCTCGATATATTTCTCAAGAGAAAAGGCTTGAGTTCGCTCAGAGAATAGCGTCTTCACGCGACCCCAAACGCTTCCAAACAGTGCTGACTTTCTGTAATTCTCCAGGCTTTCAGGTGCGTCCCAATGGCTTAATGTGGTATAACAAAATGGGTCTTCAGCATCCTTCAGCAATTGAAGATGCGAACACCCGGGAAAGTTTCTGATCGCTTCTTTGTTTTGATTAAAAATCTCCAGGAATTCATTGACACCCGCTTCCGTGAAATGCATTCTTACGATTCTTATCAGCATGTTATTCGTCAAAAGTGATATTAATAGGACTGTCGTACTCAAGTCCAAGTAGTTCATTGGCATTCCCTTTATAGATCCCAATTTCAAGTAAGCCGAGACTATTGAATATCAAAAAGCAATCGCCTTGCTCTGCTTGATTATAGTTAGTGTGAATTTTTTTGAACTTCTCTCCGCCAAATTGAATGGTGAAGTTTTTGCCTTTACTCAAAATATCAAAATCCGTTTTTGGAATATTGGTAATGAGGTTTCCGTAATGGTCCACTCTGATGACGTGGCCGGCAATTTGTCTTCGTGTCGCCTTCACGTGGCGGTTGATCATCTTCTTGAATGTTGTCAGCGGATTGCCAAGGCTAGTGATGGCTACACCGCTTGCTAATTTTGCTGCGGCTGGTGCCAATATGTCTCGTTCCGGAAAAGTAGATTCAATTGTATTGATGGTATTTAAAACGACACCTTGCTGCTGATTCTTATCGCTGATCAATCCAAACAATCCATGATCAACACCAACAAAAAAATAGTCTTCAAGTTGAAGTGCGATAAAATTATCTCCCGGATTACCAACGGTGTCCACACCTACCAGATGAACGGTACCTTTTGGGAATTCACGAAATACTGATTTAAGAATGAACGCTCCGTGTGCAATGTCACAGGCTGCCACTTCGTGACTAATGTCAATAATGCTGATGCCCGGATTTACCTTGAGGATGGCTGCCTTGATGGCCCCGGCATAGTGGTCGCTTTTTCCGCTGTCAGTAAGGAGGGTAACAATGGCCATAGAGCGAACTCAATTCCTACCCGACTCGTTTTTTAGGTAGACTTTTTACTACATTTAACTTCAAAAATAGAAGATTTCAACCACTTTACTTCATTGATCGAAAAAACCATTACACTCGAGAACATCTCTCTTATTGACTTCCTCGGTGTTGAAAACAAGAACATAAATCAACTAGCCTCTTCTTTCCCAAAAAGTAAGATCGTCTCCCGCGGCAATGAGATTCTGGTACAAGGGGAAAAGGATGACATCATTCAGATTACTGATATTCTCAATTCATTGATCGAACACTTTCACCAGTATGGTCGGGTGACAGAAGAAAATGTAAAGGGGTATGTGACGCAGGAGAAACATGAGTACGTTTCTGACGAGAGTGCAGACGGACTGTTGCTTTACGGTACGAGAGGCACCCCAATTAAAGTAAAGACCGTAAACCAGCAGAAGTTGGTGCAGTCGGTTAAGGACAATGATCTGGTGTTTGCACTTGGGCCAGCGGGAACGGGTAAAACGTATATTTCAGTCGCCATGGCCGTTCGGGCGTTGAAAAACAAACAGGTAAAGAAGATCATTATCACTCGTCCCGCGGTGGAAGCTGGTGAAAACCTCGGTTTTTTGCCAGGTGATTTGAAAGAAAAAATAGATCCCTATCTGCGGCCCATTTACGATGCGCTGCATGATATGATTCCTTTTGAAAAACTGGGATATTATATGGAGCGTGAGATCATCGAGATTGCACCGCTGGCTTATATGAGAGGAAGGACACTTAACAACGCTTTTATTTTGCTGGATGAGGCGCAGAACACCACGCCTATGCAAATGAAGATGTTTTTGACCCGCATGGGCCCCAATTCCAAAATGATTGTAACAGGTGACACTTCACAGGTTGACCTGCCATCCAACCAGCGTTCCGGGCTTAAGGAAGCTGTCCGCATACTAAATCAGACCCCGGGAATAGGTTTCGTGGAGCTCAACGAGCGAGATGTGGTTCGGCATCGACTTGTAAAGAGCATTATCGAGGCCTATGGAAACGCCCAGTCCAAATCGGATTGATTCAGGAATTTCTTTGGCTTAAATTAAGCCATGTTTCGTTGGGTTCCCTACACGATGGTACGCGTTGCCGCATTTTTTATTGTGGGGATACTCGTGGGGATTTACCAGTCTGACATCGTTCCTATTACTTACGCATTTATTGCTTTTTCGATCCTCGTTGTCGTCTATGCTGGAGTTTGGCTAACTGGTAAGAAAGGAAGGTTTGTATCTGGCGTTATTGGGTTGATGGCTATTGCAATTGCAGGCTATTGTCATGTTCAGCAATTCACACAATGGAACAAGCCAGGGCATCTCTCGAAATTTGAAGGTAGGATAGCCCACTACACGGCTACCGTAACTAAACTTCCTGAGGAGAAAGTGAAATCATTTAAATATGAAGTCAAAATCAATTCCATATTCGATGGTGTAAATTGGAATGAAGTATCCGGCAAAGCGTTGGTCTATATTCGAAAAGACCAATATGAACAGAAATATTTTTATGGTGATAATATTTTGATTCGCGGTGCTCCGGATCTTTTGAAAGGCCCAACTAACCCGAATGAATTTGACTTCAGACGTTTTCTGGGCTTCCGGAATATTTATCATCAGGATTTCGTAAAGCCGGAAGATGTCCTGAAGCTTGGGTCAGCTACCACGAAAGATTTTAGATTTTATTCTTATAAAGTCAGGGCATGGGCAACGACAGTAATTAAAGGACGAATACCCGAGGCGAGAGACAATGCGATCGCTCTCGCTCTCACACTTGGTGTGACTGATGGAATAGACAACGATCTTCAAAATGCCTATTCATCAAGTGGCGCGATGCATGTATTGGCCGTCTCAGGGTTGCATGTTGGCATTCTTTATGGAATTGTGATTTTGTTGTTGAGTCCCATCAAAAGTCTCTCTTGGGCACGTTGGGTCAATGCGGTTGTGACGCTGTTAGTACTTTGGTCTTTCGCATTTATTACTGGTCTTTCTCCTTCGGTACTCAGAGCAGTCACGATGTTTTCTTTCATCGCCCTGGCTAAACCGTTTGGAAGAGCGACAAGTATCTACAATACTCTGGCCGGATCTGCATTTATTCTTTTGATTTACGATCCTTACTTAATTATGTCGGTTGGGTTTCAATTGTCCTATCTCGCAGTTCTCGGAATCATTTCGATACATCGACCACTCTATCAACTAATTGAGCCGTCAAATCGTTTTCTGGATTGGGTTTGGAATATTTCCTGTGTATCCATTGCTGCTCAGCTCTCAACCTTTTCTTTGGGACTTCTTTACTTCCATCAGTTTCCAGTCTATTTCCTGGTATCAAATTTATTTGTGATCCCGGGAGCCTTTGTAGTTTTAGTGACAAGCCTATTGTTGTTGGCGTCAAGTTCAATTCCATTTCTTTCTGATATGCTTGCGTTTGTGCTGCAATGGTCGATCAAGATATTAAACTTTGGTGTGTTCACATTTGAAAGTTTACCCTATAGTCTGTTGGAAAACGTTTATATTAATACGACCCAATGTTGGTTGTTGATGGGCGTGATTGTTTTCTTACTGCTGTTGAATTACAGGAGAAGGTTTTACTATTTGTTAGGTGCTTTTTCTTGTGCGCTTATTTTTTCAGTAACTCAATGGGCGCATTTTCAGGTTGCGGCACGTCAGGATCAATTTTTAGTTTACAACATACCGGGTCACAGTGCCATCGAATGGATATCAAAGGGAACCTCTCAATTTGTTTGTGATTCGGTGTTGAGTAATGATGCTGAGAGAATCCGCTTTCATATCAGACCAACAAGACTGGTTTCAGAAGTAAGATTTATAGATGTGTCAATTGCAGATAAATCGAAACAGCCTCTTCAAGTTTATCTTAGAAACGGTAAAACAATCGGTGTGTTATCTGCCCCAATTAGCTCCTCGCCAATGGGTCTGAAACTTGACTACCTGGTGGCGAGCAATAATGCTTTTCGCAAACTAGAGGATATAGCAGATGTTGTTCAGTTTGATCAGTTGATTTTAGATAGCACCTATTCACCCTATATTGCATATCAATTAAACAGCCAGGATAACGATCGGGTGCACTCTGTACTTCACGAGGGTGCATTTCACAAAATTTTCTAAACATGGATAATGTATTGTATGAAGTGAGTGACAGAGTGTGCTTTCTCACACTTAACAGGCCGGAGAAGAAGAACGCGTTAAACTCGGAGCTGGTGTCGGCACTTAAGCAGAGGTTGAGTCAGGCGGAGCAAGATTCAACAGTGAAAGCAATTGTCCTAAAAGCTGCCGGTGATGTATTTTGTTCCGGTGCAGATTTGGAATCTCTGCAAAAATTGCAAAGCAATACACATCAGGAGAACCTGGATGATTCAAAAAGTCTGATGGAGTTATTTCGTCAGATTTACACCCTGAAAAAGGTGGTGATTGCGCAAATACAAGGACATGCACTGGCGGGAGGATGTGGGTTGGCCACCGTGTGTGATTTTTCTTTTGTTGTGCCTCAGGCTAAACTTGGATATACTGAAGTTAGGATTGGATTTGTACCCGCAATTGTGATGGTGTTTTTGTTGCGAAAGATAGGTGAACAACGTGCCCGCCAACTCCTGCTAGGTGGAGAGCTCATCAACGGTAATGATGCAGTGTCGATAGGACTGGTAAATTTTGTAGCAGAGTCCGATCAAATTGAAAACGAGGTTAAAGCATTTGCTCAGCGGTTGGTGGTTGGCAACTCTTCAAAATCATTGGAGCTTACTAAGAAGATGATAGCAGAAGTTCAATCCATGTCGCTTGATGAAGGTCTGAATTACGCAGCCCAAATGAATGCAAATGCACGTGCCACAGAAGACTGCAAGCATGGAGTTGCTGCATTCTTGAATAAAGAAAAGCTTTTTTGGTAGGAGGTAGCTTTGGAGACTTCTGAGCAAATCTTAAAAAAGTTTTGGGGCTACGATCTCTTCAGGCCCCCACAAAAGGAAATCATTGAAGCGGTCTTGGTCGGGCATGATGTTGTGGCTTTGTTGCCTACAGGTGGAGGCAAATCGATCTGCTTTCAGGTACCTGCGATGATGAGTGAAGGGTTGTGTTTGGTTGTTACTCCTTTGATCGCGCTTATGGAAGATCAGGTGGAGCAACTGAAGCGCAGGAACATACCAGCCGTTGCGATACACTCAGGAATGAGCCGTAGCGAATTGGACATTACTTTGGATAATTGCGCCTACGGCAATATCAAGTTTCTTTATCTGTCCCCAGAACGAATTCAGACTGATCTTTTTCGTGAGCGCCTCCAAAAAATCAAAGTAAACCTGATTGCAATTGACGAGGCGCATTGTATTTCACAGTGGGGTTATGATTTCCGACCTCCCTATTTGTTGATCTCCTCACTGAGAGAAACTAAACCAGATGTTCCGTTTATAGCGCTAACAGCCACTGCAACGAAACAAGTGCGTGAAGATATTACCGAAAAGCTTGAGTTGCGAGAGCCTAAACTTTTCCAAAAGAGTTTTGCTCGCCCCAATTTGTCGTTCGTTGCCAGGAAAACCGAAAATAAAGACAAGCTTCTATTGCAGGTGTTGCAAAAGGTAAAAGGCTCGGCAATAGTGTATGTGAGGTCAAGAAGGGCAACAGAACAACTTGCAAACTGGCTTTCAAAAAGTAACATCGCTGCCATTCACTATCACGCAGGACTAACGGCTCAGCAGAGAAGCGAGAATCAGAAGCAGTGGATAAATGGATCTAAACGGGTAATGGTGGCTACCAATGCTTTTGGAATGGGTATCGATAAGGGTGACGTTAGAACTGTAGTTCACTTTGACTTACCCGAAACTCTGGAGGCCTACTATCAGGAGGCGGGTCGTGCGGGAAGAGATGGTCATCGTTCCTATGCTGTTGTTATTTATCATCCTATTGATGTAAAAAATTTGCGTGATAAAGTAACTGAAGGTCAGCCTTCGGTCAACGTTTTAAAAAATACATACCAGGCGATTGCAAACTATCTTCAGCTGGCTGAGGGTAGTGCGGCAGGAGAGAGCTTTGATTTTGATATTAATGAATTTACGAAACGCTATCAGCTACCATCCCTTACAACTTTCGCGGCTATCAAGAAACTTGAAGAACAGGGATTGATTCAATTGAATGAAAGCTTTTATCGCCCCTCACGAATACACTTTCAGGTGGATAAGAAGAAACTTTATGAGTTTCAGGTAGCTAATGTTCACTTTGATCTTTTAATTAAGTCATTGTTGAGAATGTATGGTGCTGAATTGTTTGCAACTTTTGTGAACATCTCCGAGAGCGCAATCAGCCGCTCCATCAAATGGTCTTTGCAAGAGACAAAAGTAGCGCTTGAGCAACTTCACAGAATGCAGTTCCTTCACTATGAGCAGGCAACAGATAAGCCACAAATAACATTTTTGTTGGCAAGGCAGGATGCTCAACGGTTGCCTATTGATCATACGAAATTAGAGGAGCGGAGAAAACTGGCACTGAATAAGATGGAATCGATGATCGACTATGTGTTGCAAACCCACCGATGCCGAACACAGGTCATTCAATCTTATTTCGATGAAGAGACTTTCAGCACCTGTGGTGTGTGTGATGTTTGTTTGGATAGAAAGAAAAATGAGAACAAGTTGGCGGTAAAAGATTACCATGATCAGATCCTTGTTCTTCTCCGTGAAAAAGCGATGACCTCAGACGAACTGGAGAAAGCTGTGAACCCGGAGGATCACGACCTACTTGTGGATGTAATTCGGGAAATGCTTGATAACAATGAAATAAAGTACGATGAGTATTGGGTGCTTCGCGTGGTAAACTAGTCTAGAGCGGCTACGCCAGGAAGTACCTTTCCCTCAAAGTACTCTAGCAGTGCACCACCTCCGGTAGATACATAACTCACCTTATCGTTGAAGCCGAATTTCGCTACGGCTGCTGCGGAATCACCTCCACCAATAAGCGAGAAAGCACCGTTTTCGGTGGCCTTTACAACCGCTTCAGCAATTGTCTTGGTTCCGGCTTCAAATTTCTTCATTTCAAATACACCCATCGGTCCGTTCCACAAAATGGTTTTCGATTCCAGAACTACCTTGCTGAAAACTTCCCTGGCTTGAGGGCCGATATCAAGTCCCATCCACCCGTCCTTTATTCCATGATTTATGGAAGTGTCTGTGTTTGCCTCAGCATCGAATTTGTCTGCAATAATCGAATCTATGGGAAGGTGTAATTCAACGCCTTTGCTCTTCGCCTTTTGAATCAATTCTTTGGCAAGTTCTAGTTTGTCAGCTTCGACCAGTGAATTTCCCACATTTCCGCCCATTGCTTTGAAGAATGTATATGCCATTCCGCCACCAATGATGAGGTTGTCAACTTTGTTGAGTAGTTGCTCTATAATTAGGATCTTGTCTGAGATTTTAGCTCCACCCATTATCGCAGTGAATGGTTTTTCTGCATTCTCTAAAACTTTTTTGGCGTTCTCCAATTCAGCCGCCATCACCAGCCCTGCACATTTTTCATTGAAGAATTGCGCCACGATAGTGGTTGAAGCATGGGCCCGATGGGCTGTGCCGAATGCATCATTCACATACACATCTCCGAGCTTTGAAAGTTTTTCAGCGAATGAGACATCACCTTTCTCTTCTTCCTTATGAAATCGAAGATTTTCAAGAAGTAGAATTTCGCCTGACTTTAATCCTGTGGCTTTTTGTTCAGCTTCAGCGCCAATGCAATCACTAGAAAACTGCACTTTTGTGCCCAAAAGTTTTTCGGTTGTCGCAATCGTGTGTTTGAGAGAATATTTTTCTTCTGGCCCCTCTTTTGGTCTTCCTAAATGAGACATCAACACACAACTTCCACCATCGTTGAGTATTTTTTTCAAAGTTGGAATAGTGGCCCGGATACGGTTGTCATCTGTTACCGCAAACGTTTTCTTATCCAATGGAACATTAAAATCCACTCGGATAAGGGCTCTTTTACTTGAAAAATTGATGTCGTTGATAGTTTTCATAATGCTTTGATCAAAGTCGGATGCGAAAATAATAACATTGTGCAATTCATAACTACGCGCCAAAACTTATTCCTAGTCCTCGCGCTGCCTTCACAAGATTGGAATCAGGATCAACAAAATTATATTTGCGAGTGGCCTCATCCAAAGATACCGTTGTGATGTCGTTGTTTTTGAAAGAGACCATTTTCCCAAATTCTTTATCCAAAACCATCTCGAAAGCTTTTACGCCAAACAAGCTGGCCAACACGCGATCGAAGGCGATCGGAGTTCCACCTCGAATGATGTGTCCCAATACTGTTTCCCTGATTTCGGCTTTGCATCCCGCCTCATGAAGTTGATGTGATAGTGTGAAGGCTACTCCACCTAGTTTAACATGCTCTGATCCCTTTGCGGCTTTTGAAAATGTAGCTGTTCCGTCTTTTGGTTTTGCGCCTTCTGCAACAACGATATTCACAAATCCCCTTCCATTTTTATAGCGTGAATCGATACGTTTGAGAACTTTATTCAGATCATAAGGTATTTCTGGAATGAGACAAAGCTCCGCACCACCAGCAATGGCTGCATGCAGCGCAATCCACCCCGCATCTCTTCCCATCACCTCCATGATCATCACACGATGATGGCTTTCTGCTGTGGTTACAAGCTTATCGAAACTGTCTGTTGCAATTTGAACTGCTGTCTGAAAACCAAATGTCATGTCGGTGGCCGACAGGTCGTTGTCAATCGTTTTTGGAACGCCAATGATAGGTATCCCCTTATCGAACAAAGCCTTTGATATTTTTTGAGATCCGTCTCCTCCAATGTTAATCACAGCGTCAAAGCCCAATTTTTTTAGTCTTGTTACCAGTTCATCAGAGCGGTCTTCGAATTTAATCGTGCCATCTGGCATTTCTACCGGGTACTTGATAGGATTAGCCTTGTTCGTTGTTTTTAAGATCGTGCCACCCTTTACATGAATTCCGGCAATTCTCCGTCTGGTGAGTTTTACCAGCTCGTTAGGTTGCCTAAACACCCCATTGAACGCTTCAATACTGCCGTACACTTCCCAGTCTTTTTCCTTTTGCGACCGCTTTACAATTCCTCGTATCACTGCGTTTAATCCCGGACAGTCTCCGCCACCGGTCAATACCAACAACTTGGGCATATAAAATATTTTAATTTGAAGAATTAAGATAACAACTAATCAAATCACCGTAGGGTTATCAACCTGAAAATAATAACTTTCCAACCGTACAAAAATTTCAAACGTATGCGATCGTCTCTAGTCCTGATTTTGACTTGCGCTCTGGCGTTCAATGTTAACCGTCTAAATGCACAAGGTGACACTGTCCGCTACACCATAATGTTTGGAGACCGCCAGGCAGGGTCTCAAAAAATCTGGAAAACAGCAGATGGTTATAGCGAGAGCTTCTATGAGTTTAATGACAGGGGGCGGGGTCCGGAAATTCATTCGAGGTACAAGGAGGATGACAGGGGTTACCTAACCTTTCTTGATGCCAAGGGAAAGAACTATCTGAAGAATGATGTGGAGGAATCTTTCAGGTATGGAAATGGAAAAGCTACTTGGAAGAATGAGTCCGAAGACGCATCAAAATTGATTTCCTCTTTAGCTTTTTATTCTCCCATCAATGGCAGCGGTGGAAATTTGATTAAGGCACTTGTACTAAGCCCTAATAAAAAAGTTGACGTGCTGCCGGGTGGAGCAGCTGAACTTTTGAGCCACAAAGCTTACACATTTGATAACAATGGAAAGCCGGTAAAACTCTACCTGTGTGAAATTGGAGGATTGGGCCTGACGCCAAACTACACATGGGCGGATGAAGACAACAATCATGTTGGAGATGTGAGCGAATGGTATTCAAACCTCCGGAACGGCTATGAGTCTCTGAGAATGAAATTGTACGAGGAACAGAAGAAAGTTGAAGACGCCTATTTTGAAAAATGGCCGTCCACACTTTCAACAAAACCAAGCGGTATTGCTGTCACCAATGTCAATCTTTTTGATTCAGAGAAAGCGGTTATGCAACATGGCATGACAGTATTGACGACCGGTGGAAAAATTACAACCGTTGGAAAAACTGCTACTGTTAAGGTTCCCAGCGGTTACACCGTTATTGATGGGTCAGGTAAGACTTTGATGCCAGGCATGTGGGATATGCATGTGCATTATTCTGGCCCTTCAGACGGTATCCTTCACCTTGGTGCCGGTGTTACTAATGTGCGCGATATGGCTAACACCACTTCGCTCGTACAAACAAAGGAACAAATTGATAAAGGGCAGCTTGTCGGTCCTCGTATATCGGCTATGTGTGGATTTATTGATGGAGCCGGACCCTATGCCGGACCAACAGGAGAGATCATTTCATCGGCAGAGGAAGGTGTGGAGAGCGTAAAGAAGTATGCGAAGCTGGGTTATCCCCAGATTAAACTTTACAGTTCAATCAAGCCAGAGTGGGTTGCCACAATCACTGCGGAAGCAAAAAGAAATAACATGCGAGTGAGTGGCCATATTCCAGCCTACATGACAGCAAGTGAAGCCATTGACGCTGGGTACAACGAGATACAGCATATCAACATGCTCTTTTTAAATTTTTACGGCAAGGATAAAGACACACGTACACCTCAACGATTTACATTGGTGGCGGACAATGCAGCCAACTTTGATTTCAGTAGCAGTGAATTCAAATCATTTCTTGCCAAGATGAAAAAGAACAACATCGTGAGCGACCCGACAGTGGCAATCTTTGAAGAAATGTTTACGAGCGTTCCTGGTGAGGTAAACCCAGTGTATGCTGCCATCAAAGACAGATTGCCTGCATCCTCGCAAAGATCAGTGCAATCATTTGGCGGGCTTCCAGCCAACGGAAAAGAAGAGCTGTATAAAAAATCTTACGAAGCTTGCCTTCGATATATCAAAGAAATATATGACGCTGGAATTACCATCGTTGCCGGAACGGATGCTATGCCTGGGTTTGCTTACCAACGCGAATTAGAATTGTATGTAAAGGCGGGTATACCATCGGAACAAGTTTTGAAGATTGCCACCTGGAATGGTGCAAAAGTTGCTAATAAATTGGACCAACTGGGGTCAATTCAAAAAGGAAAGATTGCGGATATGATTTTGGTAAATGGAAATCCTGTCAGCAATATCAGCGACATCCGAAAAGTAGATGTGGTGATCAAAGAAGGAGTGTTGTACTATCCTGAAAAATTGTATTCAGCGATTTCCGTAAAGTCGTACTAACGGCTGGCAGCTGCCGCACGGGTAAGACGATCGTTGATTGCCTTACCTATCCCGATGTCAGGTACTTTCTCAGCTATGATAAGGTCGATGTTCATGGTATCCAATTGCCGTAACGCTGCAAACAAATTTTGAGCAGCTTCTGCCAGGTTTTCGGTTGGGGAGAGTACAATTTCATTTTCAGCTCGATTCTTTGATTCCTTGTATCTGAGAATGCCGACTTTTTTTCCTTTGACTGCTGTCAATAATTGATCAATGTCCCCAAGCAAAAACGGTTTTCGTGGAGCATAGTGACTCTGAAGCTGGCCCGGAGCTTTTGGATTGGATGTAGAATGAAGCCTGGAGTCCACCGGGCCGATCACGCGCTCAATGGCTTCGTTCGAGATCCCGCCTCTTCGATATATTATCGGTTTGTCATTTTCAAATCCAATGATCGTTGACTCAATGCCCACCTTGCAAGGTCCACCATCAAGGATGTATGGAATTTTAGACCCAAGTTGCTCCTCCACATGTGCTGCGGTGGTGGGGCTCACATAGCCAAATGGATTGGCACTAGGTGCAGCCAACGGAAAATCAAGTTGACGGAGTAACTGGTGTGTAAGATGATGATCAGGACAGCGAACGCCAACAGAGTCTAATCCTGCAGTCACCAGATCTGGTATAATGTCTTTTTTAGGAAGTACCAATGTCAGTGGTCCGGGCCAGAAATGATTGATGAGTTGCTCAGCTTGCTTTGGGATTTTTGCAACATACCGCTCAAGCTGTTGTGCATCTGGCACGTGAATAATCAAAGGGTCAAACGATGGTCTTTCTTTGACTTCAAATATTTTTGCAACGGCTTTGGCGTGAAGTGCATTTCCCGCGAGGCCATAAACCGTTTCAGTTGGCACCGCCACCAATTCGTCTGCCTCAAGGTATTGCTTGGTAAGAGATATGTCGATTCCTTTTGCTGCCATTTTATTTGTCAAAGCTAAAATCTATTTTGCTCTGATTTTAGCCCAAATTAAAAATGAGTAACAAGACACGTTCTGTACTTCGAGCGATTGCCGTAATAATAGTGCTGCTAGCCGTATTGATGGATCTTCAAATAATTATGATCCCGGCTATTGCCGTATACAAATTTTGGATGGTGGTAGTGGCTTTTGGTGTAATGCTGATTACATCCAAATAAACTACTGAATGATGACGGTGGCCTTGTTGAACTTACCTTCCTCAAGTTGACCGATCTGTTCACCGCCTCCGGCATTGTTGATATCATCCTTTCTTGCTAATACATAGTAAGACTTGCCCTCTAGCTTTTTGAACTTGACAACACCTTTTTTGTCTGTAACACCTTCCACAAAAGCATTGGTCTCAGCAAGATAATCTGCTTCGGTATTATACAACTGAACTGTGGCACCTTCCACTGCGTTTCCCAGCTCGTCTCTAACGGTGAGGGTAAGTGAAGTATTAAAAATTTGAGCCTCTGTGTTAATAGAGTTGATCAAAACAATAAACAAAGGAAGTATCAGAAGTTTTTTCATTACGAATTCAGTTATTTTATTGACTATACATATTTAAGCAAACGTCCACAAAAAATAAAGGCATCTGGTGTGATGCCTTCTTTATTTTAGTTGGATGCGATAATCAGCCGATGGAAGGCTATCTTATTAGTGCAACTCCGCCATGTTTCTCCTGAACACCCAGTTCTGGCCTGAAAGAGCTTACGTATTTAATTACATATGCATAAGACCCACCAGGAAGCGTTTGGCCTGAATTATTGTAGGTTCCATTCCATTTGAAAAAGCGGTCGTTGGACTGAAACACCAGTTCGCCCCATCGATTGTAGATGAAGATTTGAAACTCATCGGTAATAAAGAACGAGAACACCGAAAACTCACGGTTGGCCGCAGTTGAACTGGTAGGTCTGAATGCATTGGGAGCCACCAATTTTGGAATACATTGACTGAGTACTTCGGTTTCATCTCTTGCCACGCAGCCAAATGAGTTGGTAATGTCAACTGCATATAAACCTTCGCTGTCGGCTGTGAACACCTGGCTTGTGCTACCAAGCGTCAATTCATTTTTGAACCAGCGATAGGCACTAAAGCTTCCAGGGTCGAGATCGACTTGTGAGGTCGTGGGATCATTATTGTCAGGATCATCGCATATGACTACCCTGTTCGGTAACGAACCAACGGGTACTGGCGCCTTGATCACCTGAATTTGCGCAGATGCACTACACACTGATTTTGATATATCAACACGGTACGTTCCCTCTTCGGTTCTGTTCAGGGTAGCACTTGTTTCACTTGGGATGGAGGTCCCATTGAAGAACCAAGCAAACGAAACACCAGTGGCAACGGAACTCGCAGTTAGGGTGAAAGGAAGATCATCATCACAAGCCGGAGTTGAGGTCAGATTTGCAGTTACCTGACCAATAATGTCAACGGTTTGAACGGGAGATTGATAGTTGCAACCATTCACCGTGTTAACGATGGTAACATTGAAGTTTGATCCGTTATCTGACGTTCCCAAGGAGATTTGCTGACCTAACAATGTAGGCTGGAATACACCTCCTCTGAACCATCGATAGGTATAAGGGCCAGATGGAGACGCTGTTAGCAGAACAGTTGGAGCGCATGCATCGGACTGCGCAATTGTTGGTGTGATACCTCCGTCAAATATCACATCAAAACTATCAACGACATCACATCCTCCAGAGGTTGTGGCAGTGACCTGGTAAGTTCCGCTGGTATTTAGTGAAATGCTGCTGGTTGCTGCTCCGCTAACGATACCAGGGCCTGTCCATGCAAAGGTAGATGCAGGATCAAACGGTAATGAAGCTGTAAGTACTGCTGGATCGGTACAGATTCCAGAGATATCAAACGATATTGGCTTTGGCGTAATAACCACGTTTTGATTTCCAGTTACACGACATCCGGATGCTGCATCAAAAATTTCGACTACATAGTTACCGTCACTACCTGCATTAAATGCCGGTGAAATTGGATTATTCGTTTGTGGGCCAAAACTCTCACCGGTAGAACCATTAGTAAATAGATAATCTAGCGGGCCCGCTGGCGGGGCTCCACCAGTGGATGCTGTTATAACTGTTGGATCACAGTCTGTATTCGCAATCAATACCGTAAATGCACCTAAATCGCTAAGCCCAAACGCCTGAGAAATAGTACAACCCGAAATCTGGTCTGTTACAATTCCGGAGTAGGTGCCTGCGCCTAAAGTTGATGGCGAAGTAAAAGTTGTCGGTGCAGTCTGGTCAATTGCCTGGCTATTAAATCCTCCTGGCCCTGTCAGGAAATAAGAGTAAGGTCCAGCCGGTGGAGCACTTACATTGAGTTGCAATGTGATATCTCCGTCCAATGCTCCGCAAGAACTTGGTTGATTTCCGGAAAGGGTGAACTGAGGTGATACGTTGATGGTATATGTTTTTGTTTCTGTGATAAAGCAGGTCGTCACAGGATCTGTAACGACTACCTGATAAGTAAACACTCCAGGTGTTGTGACGTCAACTGCCTGGAATTGAGAGCTCCCTGCCGGTGCCCCATTAATAGTCCAGACGTAAGTTACACCAGGTCCGGGATTAAGTGCATTAAGAGCGGGAGTATTATTGTCTTCACAGATGGTGATGTCAGGACCTAACTCTAACTGGGGTCGGTTATCTACTACAATTGTTTCAGCGGTTGAGGTACAGCCATTAGGATCGGTATTGATCACCGATAAAATTGTAGGCTCGGCAATAATGACCTGCCTTGTTGTTTCTCCTGTAGACCAGAGGTAGGTGAACCCTGTTGGGTCACTTGTGTTTGCATCCAGTGTTACAGGACCAAAACAGAGTGCAGAGGCTCCCGGTATAGTAGGGGCTGCTGGTGGCGGATTTATTGTTACGGGCTTTACGATATTCACATTCAGCCCACATCGATTCGTCAGGTTCATCGTGACTGTAAAAGTGCTGGCAGAAGCGTACGTATGAACTGGGCTAGGTTGAGTGTCGCTGGCACCATCTCCAAAGAACCACTGGAACTCATCAATCGCATCGGTGGGGACGCCAGTAAACTCAGTGGGGAGACCGAGACAGACACCCGAAAAATCAAAGTCAGGACCGCCAACTGCATTAGAAACAATCTGAACAAAATTGGGCAAGCCTAATCTGCTATTGGTACCAGCCGCTAATGTGAAGCCAGAGAAATTGATCGGGCTTATCTGGGTTGTATCTTCTACTGCCTGAATAGTTCCTAAAACACTGCTGCCATTGATGGCCATGTATATTTGACCATCAGGGCCAACTTGAAGAGCTCCGAGTTCTTGTGCAGGCTCCGCAGTCACATTTCTAAAAAATGGTCGCTCAAGTGAGTCAAGAAAGTACTCGTAAACGGCTGAGGGTGCTGGCGACCCCTTCAGTGTCGCGAAAAGCTTATTGCCCCCTGGCGAAAACTCAACTCCGTAAACCTGGCCTGTTGGTTCTTCCAAATCAATCTGGCGAAAGTTTGTGATTCGACCTGTTGAGTCAACGAGCGTAAACAACTCAACCAAATTACTGGTGCCTGGATTTGACAGTGCGAGGGCGAGATTTCCTCTCGGCCCTAACTTCATGTATCCTTCTCCTTGCTGAGCACTTTTGAATGAATGATCTGATCCTATACTTGAGTACACTGGATCACCTATGCCGGTCGCAGTGATTGGATAGGCTCTGAACGTATTGTTACCGTATTCGTGTGCAATTAGCCATGTACCGTTGGCCGTGATGCGCTCTGTACTTTTTGCAAAAAGCAGTGTGTTTTGTTGTGTCACTGCTCCAAGGCCGCCATTAAGTTTTAGATCGAAGAGCGAGTAGCGCAGTTCGTTGGCCGAAGTTCCATCAACTGCCTGAGTGGTAAAAATGTAGTAAAGAGTTTCATCTCCCGGAACAGGAACAATGAGTGCAGCCTGTGCAGACAACGGGTCTCCACCGATACCTGTTGCTATTTCGTTGTGATCACGATCCCAAACTTTATCGCCATCTGTGTAGAAAATTACTTCACCATTTCTATCTGAGATTGTTGAAGTACCTTCAGGCGCATCCATCGCACTGTCATCAAGTGGTACTGGCGGATTTGGCAGAGGATTGAAGTCAATTCCCGCTCGATTTCCAAAATACCAGATGTTCGCGCGTTGATCCTGTAATCCATACTCTCTCACATTTACACCTGCATACGCTGAACACCCCGAGGCATCAGTTACAACCAGATAATAATAGCCAGCCGAGTCCGGTGTCAGTGTTAATCCGCTATCTCCATTCGACCAGATGGCAGTTGCTGGTGTTCCGCCAGAGACGGACGCTGTTACCTGAAATTGGGTAGGGGAGGCCGTTCCTCGTGGTGGAGGAAATTCGCTACGGCATGCCGTGGTATCCTGAACCAACTGTAGTTGAAGTGGAAAGGCGTTAATGGTAACAGGTTGCGATGCCGATTGTGTTTGTCCTCGGTAAAATGCCGTGAGGGTAACATTAAAAGTTTGTGCCTGATCGTAAGTATGAATGGGACTCGGTCCTCTTCCACCACTACCATCGCCAAAATCCCAAACAAGACTGTCTGCAGCCGGATCGACTGTGCTGAAAAAAGTGGTTGGAGCGTTTTGACAACTTCCGATTGTAGTGAAGCTTACCGTGAGTGTTACATCTTCGGTCGGAAGGAAAGATGGGAATTGCATTGCATCCACGTTCGAGTTATCGAATGCTAGTGGTTCATAAACTACATCGGCCGCCACAGAATCGATATCGGTGAGACGACCAAGTAGAAAAGGCCCACCAGATGTCTCCTGGTAGAGATGGTAGATCGCACTGTCTGGAGCTACCTGAATTCCAAAGCTTCTGAAAATCGGGCCGGGTAGCAAACTTGCCAATGTTATGGATGGATCTGAATAATCATATTGGAAGAGGTTTGCATTGATGCCGGCCTCGCCATGTCTTGAAACATAAAGATATTGTCCACTAAAGCTCCATTCGATATCGTAGATAGACTGATTACTTGCAGTTGGAAGTCCGGTGTTGAAAATGTATCGGTCAAATGAAAATGTCCCGGTAGTGTTATCAAAATTGATAATCAAGGCATCGGTATTTGCACCTTGAGGTGACACAGCGATTTTTCCAAGCACTGCATTGTATGAGAAGTTTGCAACTGTAATCGGAAGTCCTAATCCTGCTGTGATTGTCGTATTAAATGTTCCAGCATAGCTCGCGGCATTGATCAATGTTGCCGCGTAGTTTTGAGTGTTCACTTCGTGAGTTATTAACCAAAAATCGGTGCCATTGGAATGAGGCACTACAATCATCGCTTCCGATCGGTTGGGAAGTCCAGCAATTGCGGCATTCTTTGATTCCAAATCACCGGTTGCGGGTGAAGGAAAGACTGCGTTGCCGAAAAGATTCATATCTACAACTGATCGACTAATCGTACCACCCGTTGTAAAGTCTGCAGTATTTGTGAAAACAAAATATTTTCCAGCTTGCCCGGGCACGGAACTAACTGCCACGGGTTGGTTGGCTGTGCTATTTCCATTAAGTGCATTGCCATTCGGCATGAGCATGTGACAGGCATCATACACATTGGTGCCATCAGAATAAAAAAGGAGATTGGCATTGCCTGGGTCGGTTGCAACAGCACTACCGCCTGTTCCGAATGGTGTGAACTGATTGGTGACTTGCTCCGCAGTATTATCGGAGCGATTGAATCTTACTCCGTTAGGAGAGTTACCAAAGTACCAGTTATTACGTGTCAGATCTTGTGCTACTACGGTTGAGCAACAGCCAAGGAATAGTATAACAATGTACTTTGCGATTGCTGAAGCCGAGATCCTACTATCCATAATGCGCGTTACTCATTCAACCTATTACCTGATGCTTTCAACACAAAATTTAAAACGCCTAACCCCTGCTAAAGTATACATTTTGGCTGAAAAAATCGTTAAGTAGCGAGAGTCACGAACCCGTTTGATTCATCCATTTTTATAAATAGGGATAAACGTTTTAATTTGCTTTAATGGAGAGATGTAAATCCCCCAAGTTGTTGTACAAATTGTTACTCTTTGTTGGGTGTATCCTGTTGATGCACAATCAAGTAACTGCTCAAGACCCACAATATTCTCAGTTTTATGCTGCGCCTTTGTATTTGAATCCTGCCTTCGCAGGATCAACTAGTCAGGCGAGATTTGGAATCAACTATCGCAATCAATGGCCAGCAATTGATGCCAACTTCACCACTATCTCTGCATTCTTCGATACTTATATCGAGGATAAAAACAGTGGAGTAGGGGTGATGCTTACACGAGATCGCGAAGGTATTCTTGGATTATCATCGATCAGTCTCGCTGCACAATACTCCTACGATATCCGACTCGCGCAAGGGCTATCCTTCCGACCCGGGGTACAAGTTGCGCTATACAACAGATCCATCAACTTTGATAAACTTACCTTCGGTGATCAGTTTGATCCCGCAACTGGAGATATCATTAATCCAACTTCAGCGGAAGCGCTGAACACAGGTGGCAATAAATTTTTCCCAGACCTTTCTTTCGGTGGATTATTCTACACGCCTCGAGCGTGGTTAGGCGTAGCTACCCATCATATCACACAACCTAATCAATCACTGATAGGAGAGGATAGCAAGCTCCCAATGAAAACTTCTATTCATACAGGAGTAAAATTTCATTTCAGGCCCGGTGTAGTCGGGTCAGGTATCTACGCCAGACCTTCTGAGAGAAGTATTGCGCCTGCATTGCAGTATCGGCATCAAGGTGAGTTTGATCAAATGGACATTGGAGCCTACCTGACATTGGAACCATTGATTGTCGGTCTGTGGTATAGGGGAGTGCCGTTCAAAAAACTGAACAACTTTGCCAATAACGAGTCGCTGGTGCTATTGCTAGGATTTACAAAGAAGGGACCAAAGGACATTCTCAACATTGGCTATAGCTACGACTATACGATTTCTAAGCTGGGACCAGGAAGCGGTGGAGCACACGAATTCAGCTTGGTTTACTCATGGTCGACACGCGACCCACGCAAGCCGCCAAAAGACAAGCTTGTAATTCCTTGTCCTGACTTCTAAAAGCTATTCTTCGTCTTTCGTTACAAGCTTGCACGAGTCATCAAGCCCGATGTGCATCAGTGCATCACCTGCATTTACAACCGGGGCATTGTTGAGCCCAACAACGTAACCTGTAGAAGGTGACTTGATTTGTTCCTTGAATTCTCCAAAAGGATCGGTGATAGTTCCTAGCCATTGATTTTTTTCCACCAGTTGACCACAGCGGATGTTGGCTTGAAACAAACCCGCAGTTCGTGCGCGCACCCACGATGAATTCCAAACTATTTTGTTCTCTTCCGTTGGTTCCGGAGCCCAGTCGATCATCTTCAGGTGCTTCATGATTCGGAGTGTACCTGCAAGACCAACTTCAATAGCTTGTGTGTCGAACCTAACCGATTCACCGCCCTCATACACGATGATATTTTTTCCTTTCTTCGCGGCCGCCTGACGAAGAGAGTGAGGGCGAAAAGGAGAGTCGATAGTGAAGGGAGCACAGAACGCTTGCGCAAGTTCTACATTGGTGGTATCTGCCATTACGCACCTCACCTGTGGATAATTGGTTCGCGCAGCTCCACCAGTGTGAAAGTCAATTCCATAATCGATGTAAGGGATAACCTCACGCATCAGATGATACGCTACCCGGCTTGCTAATGACCCGGATTTGTTTCCTGGAAAAGAACGGTTGATGTCTTTGCCGTCTGGTACTTCTCGGGAATAATTGAGAAAACCATAGACATTGACAATGGGCATACAAACCACAGTTCCTCTCTTTGCCCGATTGAGGTCGCTGTCTAAAATCCTTCTCACAATCTCGACACCGTTAATCTCATCTCCATGCATTCCGGCCATTAGCGCCAGCACAGGCCCGTCTTCCAGCGCGCGATGAACAAAGATCGGTGTATCAATCTGCGTATGAGATGGTAGTCTCGCAATCTTTATGTCGATTTCTTTTGATTCTCCAGGCCGGATTTCTTGACCTGCGATTTTGATGCTCTTCATAGTGGCAAACCTAATTCACTGTGGACGAATCAGGCATTGATCTTGTCTTTTTGGATTCTGTTCTTGCCTGCATTCTTTTCAAGATACTGAAATATTTTGCCTGCAATGTCAACTCCGGTCGCCCCCTCAATACCCTCAAGTCCTGGTGATGAGTTTACTTCAATAATTAGTGGGCCCCGTTTTGACAGAAGCATATCTACACCGGCTACACCCAGCCCCATTTTTTTTGCAGCAGCAATGGCAGTACTCTTTTCTGATCTGCTTAGCTTAAAGACTTCCGATGTTCCACCGCGGTGAAGGTTTGATCTGAACTCGCCTTCCTTCCCGGTACGTTTCATTGCGCCCACTACTTCTCCGTCAACTACAAACGCGCGTATGTCTGATCGCTTGGCTTCTTTGATAAACTCTTGCACAATGATTCTCGCTTTCACACCGTGAAAGGCTTCGATTACCGACTTAGCCGCGTTCTTGTTTTCTGCAAGTACAACACCTAATCCCTGCGTTCCTTCCAGTAGCTTGATTACAACCGGAGCACCACCTACTGCCTCAATTACCCCTTCAGTGTCCTTCGAGTAGTCCATAAAAATCGTTTTTGGCAATCCGAGCCCTGCACGAGAGAGAATCTGTAAACTTCTGAGCTTGTCTCTCGAACGGATCAACGCTTGCGACTCTGTAGAAGTAAATACTTTCATCATCTCAAATTGACGGACCACGGCCGCGCCATAAAAAGTAACCGAGGCACCAATACGTGGGATAACGGCATCAAAGTAGTCTAGCTTTTTTCCATTGTACCACACCATCGGGTTCTTTTTCTCAATGAGCAGCACACATTTCATGTGGTCAATGATCTCTACGTTGTGACCTCTTTTTTCACCAGCCGCCTTTAGCCGCTGCGTACTGTAAAGTTTACTGTTTCGGGAAAGAATCGCGATCTTCATAACCGGACTTGAATTTCAAAGATGAGATTAATTTTTGGAAGCCGAATTGCCTTCCTTCTGCTTAAACGAAATATCCGTCTTTGAGACATCAATTAGAAATCTTTTTTTAATAACCCTTCTGCCCAGAAGTACTGGAAACTTCAGATTATCGCGATCGCTCAACGAGAATTGTGTGCGGTAGGTTTTATTATGCATCCGGACGGTGGTTTTAATGATGTACCGCATCTCCGCCTCGCCAAATGAATTTTTGATCACTCTTTGATCAAACTCTTTGAAGGTAAACTTCATTCCTGTGAATTCAGGATGTTCTTCATCCAACAGCACAAATTCGAGCTTGCCGTCCACGACTTTCGCGCTGGAACAATGCAGGCTGCTGGTGTAAGCACCCGTGTCAATTTTGGCGTGAATATCTGTGAGTCCCAGACCTGGTAAGTCCACACGATCCGATCTACCCAAAATCAGCATGTCATTAGAGTTTTTTTGATGCTCTACAAATATGCTGATTAGTCCCGATTTACAATACCGATTTAAACTGCGATTCTGTGACCTGGATTTCTTTTCTCCAACCACTCTTTGGTGCTAAGCCAAAGCGTATTTCTGAACCTTTTCTTAAAAAACCCAAAGTGCCCGATCGAGTCCATGGCAATATCTTCCGGATGAAGATGTTGATGCTGCGTGTTTAACGAGGTGTAGTAAGAAAGCAAATCCTTGGCTGCCGGTTCCGGGGCATACGGATCGTCAGCAAAGCTCAATGCCAGGCAGCGCTGGCTTAGTTTTTCAAAGCTTGTTTTCTCCTTTTGAATTTCCTGGAATGCATAGCGCTTGTTGCGTGCCCATCGCATCCACTGGAGTGCAATATTTTTTGGTAAGTTCTCAAACAACCCTAGTCTCGCTGCCGGAAAATAGCCGAACATTTTAGAAAGCCCGGGGATCAAGAGGTACCACAGTATCCAAAGTTTGGGTTTTGTGCTTGAGTTGTAGTTTTTCCAATAAGGAGTTTGTGAGGCAATAAATACAAACCTTTCTACTAGTTCAGACTTACTTGAGAATCCAACGAGTTGCCCACCAATACTATGTCCCAAAACAGAAACTGTATTTCTTGGATACGTCTCACTTGCATATTGAAGCACGGCTTCGTAGTCGAGGCTGGCCCAATCGAGGAGAGTTGCATCAAGTTTTCTCAGACTTCCTTTTTTTGACCGACCTATACCCCTGTAATCATATGTGATAACATGAAATCCTTCATTGGCCAGATAGGTTGCAAAGTCTGAGTAGAATTGCTGCTTCACCGCCATCGCAGAGTTAATCACCACGGACGAGCTGTTCGGTGCTTGAGGTATGTATTCGGTTGCGCCAAGGTGATAGAAGTCCCTTGTGATAATTGTTAATTCGTTTTTCATTCGTTTCAGTTGTCCGTTAGACAACGCAAACAACGACAATGAGATGCAGAATCAATGATTTCTGAGGTGTACAAGAGGTATACAAAAGTCACTTGCCAGCCAAAAAGCAAAAAAGACTGGCTTTATGGCCAGTCTCTTTTAAAAATTCTATAACAATTCTATTTAGACACTGTAAAGGCAGCTTGTGTGTTTTCCCACTTCAGTACCACCTTGCTACCCTCTACTGAGATGTCAAAAGTCTCCACCATGCCTGAAGTTTTGGAAGGTTTAACTTTTACTCTAAGAACATCGTCCTTGTCGCTGTAGCTATACGCACCCCACTTTATGGTTTTGTTAAAAATGATTGTCCACTCGTCTTCACCAGGGATGGTGAACAGACCATACTTTCCTTTTGCCAGGGCTTGTCCTTCTACTTTTACGTCAGCGCTAAATTCGATTGACGTGGTGGCATTGGCTCCGGTTCTCCATACTTCTCCGTAGGGCACCAGGCCTCCCATGATTTTTCTGCCTTTTGCGGAGGGTTGATGATAATCAACAGTAACGCTAACTCCATCAATTTTGCCTTCTGCCTTAGCTGGTGGACTAGGCATGGGTTTCTGTGCAAACGCACCGATAGCCATCGTGCATACCAATAAAAGGGTGCTGCTTAATTTGTTCATAAGTAATTATTTGGGTTGGTTTAAATCTATTCTTGAATAAAAAGTGCCCGACTAAGGGCACTTTTCAGTATGAAATCTAATATAACCTGTAAACTAAAATAGTTAACGGGTGCCCGCGGCCGATGGTTCTGTTTTAGATTGAATTTTTACGATCGGTCGCTAAAAATGTCGGCTACTTGCCAAATGGATTGATCGCTGAAAGTGCTCTTTTTCCACCCCCCATTTTATTCATGGTCTTCATCATCTTGCGCATCTGGTCAAATTGCTTCAGTAGTTGGTTCACTTGCTGAACGCTGTTGCCACTTCCAACGGCAATCCTATTTTTTCGACTTGCGTTGATCAGTTCCGGATTCTCCCGCTCTTGGTTGGTCATAGAACGGATGATCGCTTCAATAGGCTTAAAAGAGTTATCATCAATATCTACACCCTTCATAGCCTTGCTCATGCCGGGTATCATGCCAAGCAAACTCTTCATGTCTCCCATTTTTTTGATTTGCTCAAGCTGAGAAAGAAAGTCATTGAAGTCGAATTGATTCTTTCGGAACTTCTTGTTGAGCCTTCTAGCCTCTTCTTCATCAAAAGTCTGTTGAGCTTTTTCAACCAAACCCACCACGTCACCCATGCCGAGAATCCTGCCCGCCATACGATCGGGATAGAAACGCTCGATAGCCTCCATCTTTTCACCCGAGCTGATGAATTTGATCGGTTTATCAACAACCTTTCTTATGGATAATGCAGCACCACCCCGTGTGTCACCATCGAGTTTTGTGAGCACGACTCCGTTAAAGTCCAGACGATCGTTGAATGTCTTTGCAGTATTCACAGCATCCTGACCAGTCATCGAGTCAACAACGAATAGTGTCTCGGAGGGCTTCAAAGTGTTTTTGAGATCAGCGATTTCATTCATCATCTCCTCATCCACAGCCAATCGACCTGCTGTATCGACAATAAGAATGTTCGCGCTGTTTTTCTTTGCATGATCAATCGCAGCCTTAGCAATTTTCACCGCGTCCTTATTTTCAGGTTCGGCATAAACAGGCACGCCAATCTGTTCCCCCAGCACTTTTAACTGATCGATAGCGGCAGGCCGATAGATGTCGCAGGCAGCGAGCATTACTTGCTTACCCTGACGCTTTAGGTAGCTGGCGAGTTTTCCAGAGAAAGTAGTTTTACCGGAACCTTGCAATCCTGCTATCAACACTACTGCTGGTGATCCTTCCAGTTTGATGTCTTCACTTTGCCCACCCATCAAAACAGTGAGTTCATCATTAGTCACTTTTACCAACAGTTGGCCCGGGGACACTGCCGTGAGCACATCCATCCCCATCGCCTTGGTCCTGATGTCGTCAGTGACCTCCTTGGCAACTTTATAGTTAACGTCAGCATCAATCAGGGCTTTGCGAATTTCCTTGATGGTGCTGGCTACGTTGATTTCCGTAATTCTTCCCTGGCCTTTGAGGTTTTGAAAGGCCTTTTCAAGTTTTAAGCTTAAACTGTCAAACATGCGTATCTCCGATTTTTGGGGCCACAAATTTAATGGTAACAGACAGGTCAACCAAACAGGTTCAAATGACGGTTTGGAGGGTAATTAAGAGGTCTGTGTAAAATGGCTTCGGTTTACTTGGAAATTTATATAAATCGGAGTCTCAAAAATTTTCAAGAAAAATGAGAAAAACGCTTGCACTCCTTATCCCTGTCTTGGCGCTCCTGTACGCTTGTGGGCCATCCGAACAAGAAATTGCTCAAAAGAATCAAGCTGCCTTCGATTCTCTAAAGGTCAGTTATCATGCGGAGAGTTTTCGCCTTAATCCACTTCGGGCTACAAGTGCGGGAGACAATCGCTACAACGATCAGCTACCTAACACGATCACAGAGGCTTATCGTCAGGAACAAAAGGCATTTTATGAAAAATATCAAAATCAGTTGGCTTCAATTGACCGTAGCAAGTTGTCGGAAGATGATCAATTGAGTTACGATTTACTCACCTACGAATGTGAGCGCAGTCTTGAAGGTTTGCAGTTCAAGGATTACCTCATGCCGATCTCTCAAATAAGATCACTCACCTTGATGGTGGCGCAACTAGGTAGCGGAACCGGCAATCAGCCGTTCAAGACTGTAAAAGACTATGAAAACTGGCTGTCAAGACTTGATGGATATGTGGCCTGGTGCGATACTGCTATTGTGAATATGCGCAAAGGAATGGCATCTGGTTATGTGATTCCCAAAGCGTTAACAGTAAAAGTGATTCCGCAGCTTGCCAATTTCGATCACGGCCCTGCTGAAGACTTGTTGTATTTCGCTCCAATCAAAAATATTCCCGCTGATTTCTCTGAAGAAGATAGAAGCCGACTGACAACTGCTTACAAAGACAAAATTGAAAACAGCGTTGTTCCGGCAAACAAGCGTCTGCGAGATTTTATTGAAGTTGAATATTTGCCAGCATGTCGGGAGAGTTCCGGAATTGATGGCATACCTGGTGGCAAAGAGTACTATGACTACCTCGTTCGCTATTTCACCACAACAGATAAAACAGCAGATGAAATTTTCAAGTTAGGCCTCAGCGAAGTGGACAGAATTTCCGCTGAGATGGAAAAAGTTAAAGAGGAAGTTGGGTTCAAAGGAGACTTGAAGGCATTCCTCGAAAGCCTTCGTACGGATCGGAAGCTTCGACCTTTCAAAACCGGAGAAGATATTATTGCTTACTACAATGCCATTCATGACAAAATGAAGCCCAACCTGAACAGGCTTTTCGAAAGAGCTCCGAAAGCAGGTTTTGAAGTGAGAAGAATTGAGGCATTCCGTGAGAGAACAACTGCGGCCAACTACAACGCGGGCTCAGAGGACGGCACTCGTCCTGGTGTATTTTATTTCCCGTCACCTGAGCCTGAAAATTATAGCATAGTTGGTACAGAGAATTTGTTTTTGCATGAGGCAATTCCAGGACATCACTATCAGATCATGTTAAAAATTGAAAATAAAGAGTTGCCAGACTTTAGACGTTACCTCAATTATGGTGCTTACACAGAAGGCTGGGCATTGTATACGGAATCATTGGGTAAGGAACTTGGCTTGTACACCGATCCGTATTTGTATTTCGGAATGCTGTCATCGGAAATGCATCGCGCAATTCGACTGGTGGTAGATGCAGGCATGCATTCGCAAGGATGGACACGTGAGCAGGCAATTCAGTTTTCTAAGGATCATGAAGCTGCCAGTGAGCAAAGTATTATTTCAGAGATCGAGCGGTACATGGGAATGCCAGGACAGGCATTGTCTTACAAGATGGGACAGCTTAAAATTTTAGAGTTGAGAGCGAAAGCAGAGGAGGAGCTTGGAGGCAAGTTTGACATCAGGAAGTTTCATAGTCAAATACTCGATTCAGGTTCGCTTCCATTGGAAACGCTCGAACAGAAAATCAATCAATGGATTGAAAGTTCAAAGAATAGCTGATTAGTAAAAAAAGGCTCTGCGATTAGCAGAGCCTTTTTACAAGTCGATCTCACCAGTTTTTTCTGAAAGTATTCTGTTGGCCTCTGCAATAGCTACGGATTCCGGAACTCCACCACCCGAAAGAGTTATCAACTGGCCAACACCGATTTTACTCAATTCATCTATAGCCAGTTCAGACTTTCCAGCGAACACAATGAGCTTCTTGTTATAACTTAAGCAAAGATCGGCAACGCCTTTCACCACCTTTCCGGACAACGTTTGTTGATCGACTTTTCCTTCACCAGTGATGACCACGTCAGCGTCTTTGATTTTTTGCTCTAGCTGCGTGAAGCCTGAGATAAAGGAAATTCCGTTTTGAATTTGAGCATCCAGAAAAAATCTACTTCCGGCTCCAAGGCCACCTGCGGCTCCCGCTCCGGGGAAATCTGAATTGAACCCAGTGAGCGATGCGACTTGAGAAAAATTTCTCAGACCGTCATCCAGTATTTTGATTTGATCTTCATCTGCCCCTTTTTGCCCAGCATACACGTAGGCTGCGCCATCTTGGCCGTAAAGCGGATTGCTAACATCGGTAAGCACCGTGAATCGAGTTTCGGAAATGCCAGGATGTTCACCTGAAAAGTCGAACTTCGAAATATTGATGAGTTCACGCCCTCTTCCGTCAAGGATATTTCCGTTTTCATCCAGAGCTTTAATCCCCAACGCACGTGCCATTCCTACTCCTGCATCATTCGTAGCGCTTCCGCCAATCCCGAGGATAATTTCTTTGGCACCGAATTCCATCGCATGAATGATTAGTTCTCCGGTACCATAACTAGTTGTAACCGTGCAGTCTCGCTCTTGCGGTGCCAAAAGTTGCAGGCCGGAGGCAGTTGCCATTTCAATAAACGCAATTGTTCCATCAGGTGAGATACCAAACCACGATTCTACTGCTCTCATCAGAGGATCATTCACGCGAACAGGGACGATACGACCTTTGCTTAAAAAAGTCAAAATTTCTGCAGTCCCCTCACCTCCATCTGCGAGGGGAAGATTGATGATTTCCGCTTGAGGAAATTTGGAATTCAATCCATTTGAGATCGCATCGCACACTTCCTTTGCGGTAAGGGAGCCTTTGAATTTATCCGGTGCGATGAGGATATTCATCGAAAAGAATAAACAGGGTAGGTCTCACCTTTCTTGAATATTTTTCTTCCTTCCTGTAATTCCATAAAGGCGCTCACCTCTTTCAGGTTAGCAAAATCTCCCGACCCACCACCGGGTATTGGTGTTGCGACTAACTTGCCGTCAATGTTTTTAAGCGTAACCTGAAGAAAATACGTGAGGTTATCATCCTTAAACTCAAAGTCAGCATCCAGCAGTGCTTTTTGTTCAGGAGCAAACAGACCCAAGCTGTTAAATAGCCATGGTTCGATATACCTGTAAAAGCACATGAAGGTAGAAACCGGATTGCCAGGTAGAGCAAAAACTGTTTTATTACCCCTGCTTCCAAACCAAAATGGTTTTCCTGGCCGTTGCCGGACTTTATGAAAATGTTTTTCGATGCCCAGGGTATTTAACACATCTGGCACGTAGTCAAACTTTCCTTTCGAAACGCCACCGGACAATACAATCACATCATGTTGTTCGATGATTTTAGTCAGGCCGTTGGTGATTTCATCTTTATCATCTTGCAAATGAAATTGTGTGCACACGCAACTATGCCTTTGAAATGCAGATTGCAACGCATAGCTGTTTGATCTTCTGATTTGATGTGGTTTTGGAGTGTTACTCACATCCACCAATTCATTTCCTGTTGAGACGATAGCAACTTTGGGCATTTGCCTTACTTCAACCTGAGATTTTCCGACAGAGGCAATTAATGCCACTTCAGCAGGAGAGATCCTTATGCCCTTTGATAGCAACACTTCTCCTTTTTTTGCATCCTGAGCTTGCGGATGAACATTCTGTTCTTTTTCAATCGCGGATTCCTTAATAGAGGCAATGCCACCTTTGATTTCAATGTCCTCATATCGGATCACCGTATCTGTATTAACGGGCAATGGAGCACCGGTCATTACTTCAATACAATTCTGATCAACCTCTAAACTCTTTTGAGGTTCGCCAGCCGCAGCTGTTTCCTGAATGGCAAAGGTGGTCTTACCTGCGTCAAATTTTGCGTGCTGAATTGCAATCCCATCCATGGCAACACGGTTGAAAGGAGGGAAGTCGCGGTCAGCATGTATGTCCTCGGCAAGTACCTTGTTGCAGCAATCTGCCACATCAACCTTCTCAGTAGTTGGTTTAAAAAGGTGGGCATTGACAATCGAGGAGGCTTCTGAAACGCTAACCATGGAATATTTATAAATTTGAAACTGTCACAGGTAAAGTTACTAATTATGGCTTCCAAACTCAGTCACTTAGATAAGACCGGTAATCCAAGTATGGTTGATGTGTCTGCCAAGAAGACAAGCAGGAGAGTTGCACGTGCTCAAGCCATCGTTCACGTTGGAAAAAAGATCGCGGCTCTGCTAAAGGGTGATGACATTATTACAAAGAAAGGTCCGGTCTTTCAGACAGCGATAATAGCGGGTGTGATGGGAGCCAAACAAACTTCATCCTTGATTCCACTCTGTCATCCCATAGGTTTGGATGACTGCCAGGTGCACATCGAATTAAAGGGAGAAAAAGTGTTTATCAATACCACCACAACCATCAGCGCGAAAACGGGAGTGGAGATGGAAGCTTTGACTGCTGCATCTGTAGCTGCACTCACCATTTACGACATGTGTAAGGCATTGTCTCACGACATCACGATCGAACAGGTCAGGTTGATGGAGAAGACTGGCGGGAAGAAAGACTTCAAGAGAAAATAAATTGGACAAACAGGCGGACATCTATGGGTTGGTGTTGGCCGGAGGCAAAAGTTCGCGGATGGGACGCGACAAGGCGTCAATCGTGTTTCATGATCTTCCGCAAAAAGATCACGTCTTCAATTTACTGGAGATATTTTGTGCAAAAGTCCACTCCTCCATTGGCAGTAATGCCGATCCAAAAGATTTTAAGAACCCAATTACGGATCAATTGGATTTTGCCACGCCCCTTAACGGAATTCTTAGTGCATTTCAAATTCAAAAAGACGTTGCATGGCTCACTTTGCCCATTGACATGCCTGCCATTGATGCTGAAGTGATCAGGACTTTAATTGGCGGACGCGACAAGTCCAAAGTTGCTACCTGCTTTTTTGATTCCACGGGTAAGAAACCAGAGCCATTGTTAACTATTTGGGAAAAAAAGGCCGTTGACAAGTTACAGGCATTTGTAAGGGAAGGTCATTTGAGCCCCCGCGACTTCTTAAGTATTTCTGACGTAAAAATTCTTCCTTCACCAGGTGCGGACAAGCTTCGCAACATAAACACTCAGGACGATCTAAGAGCGTACGATGCGTAGATAGAAGTTTTGATTCTAAAAATGTCCTCTGCCCAATAAATCTTACAGGGCGGTCACTGCAACGCTGCCCCTAACTGGTGTTTGGAAAAATTATTGGAGACTTAAACCAATAACTTTTACCCTTGGTCGCTAAGTGTCTAATTTTCAGATGATGACAAAATCAGCTTGTCAACTGACTCCATTTTTCTGAAGCCTGATCGATCAAAAAACAAAAGAAAAAAAGTACATCTCCAACCCCACGTTCAAAAAGGAAAGGCAATTGCCTTATGCACTTTTTAGTTTTATACACAGTTTAATAGTTGGAGGTAATTATGAATACAGTACACAAAGCATCCGGACATGTCAACCCCATCAATCGGGATTTGGCGATTGTGTTTGCGATCGGATTTGTTGTAGCGTTGGCCGTTGTCACCATGGGCATCATGGTGATGGGACAACTCTAAAACAGTCTTTAAGATTTTTAGGCGAATCAGTTGTCGTGAGCAGCTGCCATAGGGCGTGCGTCCACCCATTCCTCTCCATCTTCGAAAACTTCCTTTTTCCAGATTGGTGCTTTTGCCTTTACGTTGTCAATGATGTATTGACAGGCTTCAAAGGATTCTTTTCTGTGTGGAGCTGACACTGCTACCACCACGGCCACTTCACCCGGCTTCAAAGTGCCGATCCTGTGACTTACCGCCCAGCCCAGTAGTCCCCATTTGGCTGCAGCCTCGTCAATCACTTTTCTGATTTCGGCAACAGCCATGGCCTCATAGGCCTCGTATTCCAACCAAACCACATTTTTTTGGTGGGCAGTATTTCTCACGGTACCAATAAAAACATTAACGGCCCCCGCACCTAAGCTGGAGGCCGTGTCGATGACTTTCTGTACATCGATGGCTTTCTCAGTGATTTTGATCATGGCTATAAAAGGTTGGCGTGAAACAAAGAATTGATGAATGAATATACCACTTGGTGCTAAGAGATCAAATGATATTTGTTGGTAAAATCGTGAGGCAGAGCTAGCCTCCGCTCACTGGCGGAATCAGCGCAATTTCATCTGTTTCGTTTAGCAAATGGCTGTCGTCTGCGTAGTTGTTATTTACCGCAATAAAAAGAGAGTTTAGTGATTTGATTTCGGGAAACCGGTTATGCAGGGCGTTCCTTAGGTCGCCCACTTTATTCCCGTCCATTTCAAAATTCACCTCTCTTCCACCCAGAATGTCTTTAGTTATCCCAAAAGCCTTTATCGTACACGTCATCGTTGCTGATTTACCATTTGCGGCCCAAACGTGCCGAATTTCTTATTTTTATTTACTATTAGTGATACCAATACTCAGAAAATGATCAAAATGTTCCATTATTGATCGGGTAAAGGATCGAATTTGAAGAAATCAAAGTTGAAATTGTACTTGTCGGGTAACATAGACAGGTAAAGTTTGGTTAGAAAGCAAAGGTGCTGCGATGTTAGTTGATAATCACGGTAGGGAAATAAGTTATGTCAGGCTTGCGGTTACAGATCGATGTAATCTCCGCTGCTTTTATTGTATGCCCGAAGAGGGGATTCGATATCTGCCCAAAAAGGAACTGCTCTCCTTTGAGGAGATCACCAGGCTAATGTCGATTCTTGCACCACTTGGTGTCTCAAAAGTGAGGTTTACTGGTGGCGAGCCTTTTGTAAGGAAAGACTTTATGGATCTGGTTAATCTAGTGAGCGCGATTGACGGGATCACCGATGTTCATTTGACAACTAATGGTGTGTTGACAGCTCCTTACGTTGATCAATTGAAGGAGGCCGGAGTTAAGTCAGTCAACTTGAGCCTGGATACATTGGATCGTGAGCGATTCAAGGCAATTACCCGTAGAGATGAATTTGGTAACGTGATGGAGACACTCAATCTCTTGGTTGAGGCGGGTTTCAAAGTGAAGATAAATGCGGTAGTGATGGAGGGAAAAAATATCGATGATATAATTCCTTTAGTTCAGCTAACCCGAGATAAAAATATCGATGTTCGGTTTATTGAGGAGATGCCGTTCAACGGAGAGGGTAGTCATTATCCTGTGCTCACCTGGACCTATCGGAAGATCATGGACTACATCAAGTCGACTTATCCAGAAATTAATAAACTTAAAGACGAAGCTAATTCTACCTCGTATAACTATCGCATCAATGGTCATCTAGGCTCGATCGGTGTTATTGCTGCTTTTAGCCGAACCTTCTGTGGAACATGCAACCGTATTCGGGTAACCGCACAGGGCACATTGAAAACCTGTCTTTACGATAATGGAGTGCTTAACATCCGGGATCTTATGAGAACGGGTCAGACTGATGAACAGATTAGGCAAGAGTTACTCAAAGCATTTTCCAGCAGGGCGAAGGATGGGTTTGAAGCGGAGAGGAACCGCGGCACTGGTGTGGGTGTGTCTGAGTCAATGTCGACCATTGGTGGCTGATTCCGTTCTTCCATCCTTAAGTCATTCAAGTTTTACACCCTTCTTTTATCTTGCTGTTCAATTCAATTTTAAATCGATATGAAAGTTCTCGTTACCGGCATTTGCCTTTTTGTAGTTGTCAGCTCATTTGCCCAGAAACAAGTGAATCCCATCATAAAAGATTACGGTAGCGTATACGAGATTCCATATGCTGTTGAAAAAATTGATCCCAAACTAGATTACAAAATTGTTGTGGAGGTAGTGCGTGCCATCGAAAAACCTGAAGATGTAAACTGGGCATTAAATAATGTCGCCAGGCTTTTGAACCTTCATGCCATGGCCGGTGTGCCAAAAGAAAA
>JBFWZR010000012.1:0-61429 GCA_050185175.1 Cyclobacteriaceae bacterium | reverse complement strand
TCCATTCCTATTTTTTTCCTTTTGATAGGAATAGAACTGGTTGTGGAGCGGCTGTCGCATCGGAAGCTATACCGGCTACCTGATGCGATTGCCAATTTAAGCTGTGGAATTACTTCGCAACTGTCAGGGCTATTTTTGAGAATACTTGCCATCGGTGTTTACGAAATCCTGTATTCCAACTTCGCGCTGTTTCAACTTGAGAAAAACTGGCTGTATTGGGTAGCGTTATTCTTCCTGGTGGACCTTGCCTACTACTGGGCTCACAGGATGAGTCATGAGATCAACTTGTTTTGGGGAGGCCATGTGGTGCATCACCAAAGCGAGGACTACAATTTATCAGTTGCCTTACGGCAAAGCAGCTTCCAGGTCGTATGGACCTTTGCATTTAACCTTCCACTTGCCTTCATCGGATTTGATACTCTTGACTTTGCGTTAATGTCGGCTCTCAATACACTCTATCAATTCTGGATTCACACGGAGACCATCAACAAGATGGGCTTCCTGGAATATTTTTTAAATACCCCCTCCCACCACCGCGTGCATCACGGTCGCGACCCTAAATACATTGACAAGAACCATGCGGGAACGCTTATAATATGGGATAGAATGTTCGGCACCTTTCAGGAAGAGGAAGAGAAGCCGACCTACGGCATTACCAAACCTATCAACAGCTGGAATGCAGTATGGGCGAACTTCAGCCACTATGCCGAGATGGGTAAAGATTTGAAGCGAATCACCAAATGGAGCGACAAGATCAAATACCTGTTTAAGAAACCAGGGTGGCTGCCGGAAGACTTGGGCGGCTACCGTGCTGCCCCAACCATCGACCGCACAACGTATCACAAGTACGAAACCCCCGCTCCTGTTTCTCTCAACTACTATGTGCTGTTTCAGTACGTGCTGTGCCTCGTGGGCACTGCTTTATTCCTGTTCAATCAAAGTAAGTTCCTGATCGGTGAAAAGGCTTTCTTTACAGTGATCATTTCTATTGTCGTGGTAAACTGCGGAGTTTTGTTTGAGAACAAGACATGGGTTTGGTATGCAGAGTGGATCAGGATTATCGTTTACCCATTGATGCTTATCGCGTTTACTGTCATTTATTTCTGGCCACCGGTTTTCTTTGGTGTGGCACTTGGGTATCTGGCAATCTCTGCAACTTGGTTTTATTCCATTTCACGAAATGCCAAACTTCAGCCAGCTTAGTTTCGTCTTCATTTTACTTACACTATCGTGTGGAAAGCCGTTGCCCACCCTTGAAGGCATTGACCTTAGAGCATGGAAGGAAGATCGAAACGGATGTCTGGGCAATCGTGCTGCAATGATTGATGCCATTACTCAACAAAAAGAAGAACTCAAGGCGCTTTCAGAAATTGACCTCGTTGATTTGTTGGGTCGGCCTGACGAGAATCAACTACTTGATCGCAATCAGAAGATCTACGCCTATTATCTCGAGCCCGGCCCATCTTGTGAAAACTCAAAATCCGAACCTCGACAGCTTATCTTGAGAATAAATGCCATGGGATTGGCAAAAGAAACGCTCATCAAGTAACAGTTGCTTTTTCCGCACCAGCTAATCAGTTTTATCCCTTTATATTTACCGGTCTCGAAGAGACATTCATTTAATTTCTTATTCAGATGCAGCACATTTCAGTAATTGGTTCAGGAACTATGGGCAACGGTATTGCTCACGTTTTCGCACTTGCCGGTTTTAAGGTCTCATTAGTCGATATCTCGGAGGAGAGTTTAAAGAAAGCGATAACAACGATTGAAAAAAATCTGAGTCGACAGGTGGAGAAAGGTGCTATTGATGAAAATGGTAAAAAGAAGGCACTTGAAAATCTTACCACGTTCAATGACTTAAAATCCGGAGTCGTGCAGGCTGATCTTGTTGTGGAAGCTGCAACAGAGAACACCGAACTTAAACTGAAAATATTCCGTGACCTCGATCAGCACACCAAGCCTGACGCTATCCTCGCTTCCAATACGTCCTCGATCTCCATCACTAAAATTGCGGCTGCTACCTCTCGCCCAGATAAAGTAATCGGAATGCACTTTATGAATCCGGTACCCATCATGAAGCTGGTTGAGATCATCAGAGGCTACAACACTACCGACCAGGTAACGAAGCAAATCATGGACCTGTCAGTGCAATTGGGCAAAGTGCCAGTGGAAGTGAACGACTATCCTGGCTTTGTCGCCAACAGAATTTTGATGCCGATGATTAATGAGGCTATCTACAGCTTATTCGAAGGCGTAGGTGGAGTAAACGAAATTGACACGGTAATGAAATTGGGAATGGCTCATCCCATGGGACCTCTCCAATTGGCCGACTTCATTGGACTAGACGTGTGTCTATCTATTCTCCGCGTGCTGCACGATGGTTTTGGTAATCCAAAATATGCTCCATGTCCATTGCTGGTGAACATGGTACAAGCCGGACACCTGGGGGTGAAATCAGGTAGTGGGTTTTATAAATACACGAAAGGGAGCAAGGACCTGGTTGTCGCTGATCAATTCGTGAAATAGATTCAGCGTTCTGGATTCTTGATACTGGATACTGGATACTAGATGCCTCGATCAAGTATCCAGTATCGAGCATCGAGTCTTACTTCTTCAGCAGATCTCTGATTTCAGTTAACAGAACGATATCCGCGGGGGGTGCTGGAGGAGCCGCGGGCTTGGTCTCTTCTTTCTTCTTCATCGCAGCATTCATGCCTTTAATAAGTAGAAAAAGTACGAAGGCAATGACAAGAAACGAAATCACAGAGGCAATAAACTTACCCAACAGCATTCCTCCGGGTTGCCAGCTTTCAAGGTTTTGCGCACCGGCTGCCTCAAGTGCTGGCTTAAGCATTAACGGAGTAATTATATCTCCCACTAAGGAATTGACAATGGCGCCAAAAGCACCGCCAATAATCACACCGACTGCAAGGTCAACCACGTTGCCTCGCATGATGAAGGTTTTGAACTCTTTGAACATGTAAAGTAGATTTAGGTTGGTGAAATATCTGAATTATCAGATTCTCGCACAATAACAATAAAAAGGTTTTTAGTGTTTGGCCTAAGGCCTAGAACAGAATCCTGAGCTGATTGCGTAGTCCCCTAAACCCGGTCATCTCTATACCCGTACTTCCGATAAACATCTTCGCCTGAATCTTTACAGGAATCTTGTTGCCGTCATCGGAAATCCAGCAGGTGATAGAATTCTCACCATCGAAGAGCTTATTGTCTGGCATGATAGGCACCAGTTTGAGACATGGTATTCTTCCCACCTTTGTTTCAATTACCTCCCTACCCTCATAAATAATATCCAGGCTGTAGGAAGTATCTTCAAAAAAACCCGCAATAGTCACTGTATCACCTTTGTGCAACTTGCTGAATTCAATCACCCGCAGGTAAAGGAAACCACCAACCAAGTCACGGACATTATCGGGCGTGTCATAAACCTTCGCTTCACCGTAAACACCCGTTTCCTTATCCTTCACCTTCACCTCCGCTTTATCCGTGGCGTGATCATAGGTGGTCAACTCGTCTTTACGATAACGACCTTCCTTAATTTTGCGATAGCTAACATGCGTTACAAGTGCTGACGTATCAATATAAGCGCCCCACTGGTCGTCTACTTTCGTAATCCAGGCCACCATCCCGCTGGTAGCGCCAAAGGCATCGACTTTGTAACAGGGTCTGGCGTTAATGTTAAAAACCCGCTTGTCAACTTTAGTAATTGCACTTCCAACAGTAAATATCCCAAAGTTCACACGGTAGGTAATCTCTTCACCAAGTCCAAAGCTGGTATTATCGATTACTGGCAAATCATATTGCTGGCGAACCGTAAAGGCTGTGAGGCCAAGCAGAATCACGATGCCAAAAAATAGCCTGTCCATAAGACAAAATTAGTTTTTACCGTATAACCTTCAAAGCCTGTGCCAACTGCTAGACTGAGACGTTATTCTCCCTTAGCGCGTCATTTAGTGAGGTTTTTTTGTCTGTGCTCTCCTTTCGTTTACCAATAATTAACGCGCAGGAAACATTGTATTTACCGGCAGGAAAATCCTTGGTAATAGAACCCGGAATAACCACGGAGCGTGGAGGAACAACGCCCTTATATTCAACTGGCCTTTCACCGGTGACATCTATAATTTTCGAACTTCCTGTGAGTACCACATTGGCGCCAAGCACCGCCTCCTTACCCACATGAACTCCCTCTACGATGATACATCTGGATCCAATAAAAGCCCCATCCTCAATGATGACTGGCGCTGCTTGAACCGGTTCCAAAACTCCTCCAATACCTACACCTCCACTTAAGTGTACATGCTTGCCAATCTGAGCGCAGCTGCCAACTGTTGCCCAGGTATCGACCATAGTTCCCTCGTCCACATACGCCCCGATATTTACATAGGAAGGCATCATGATTACGCCTTTGCTTACAAAACTTCCATACCTGGCAATCGCATGGGGTACTACTCTCACACCCAGTTCTTTGTAGTTCTTCTTCAGCGCGATCTTGTCATGAAATTCAAAAGGCCCAACTTCAATTGTTTCCATTTGTTGAATTGGGAAGTAAAGAATCACAGCCTTTTTCACCCACTCGTTCACCTTCCATTTATCTCCCTCAGGCTCGGCCACTCGCAGTTTCCCTTTGTCCAACATGTCAACTACCGAGCGCACCGCTTTTTGTGTTTCTGCTGACTGAAGAAGTGAACGATCATTCCACGCTTGCTCGATCTGTACTTGCAATTCCATAAATGCTATTTTGTGTACTATTTGCAATAATAAGGCATAACCAACGCACGCGCAGTCTATTTTGGAAAAACGAAGGATAATACTCGCTTCTACACTCAACGCTATCGATGATACGAGGATGTTTGAAAAGATGGCCATTAGCCTCACTGAAATGCCCAACACTTCCATCATAATCATCGGACAGCCACCTAAGGTCATACCCGCTCATGCAAATATTCAATTTATTGCTCTGCCGAAGACAAAGCGACTTAGCTTAGGCAGGCTATTTCTTCCCTTCAACATTGCGATTAAAACACTAAAATTAAAGCCTCAACTATTGATAGTTAATACCCATGAATTACTGATAGTTAGCTCTCTGATCAGAATATTATTTGGAATCAAAATCATCTATGACATTCGGGAAAATTATTACCGGAACATCAGGTACAGTGAAGCATTTATTGCTCCACTCAGATTTGTAATTGCAGCCAGTGTCAGGCTGAAAGAGAAGCTGACTTCCCCCCTGATAAATCACTTCATTCTGGCCGAAAAAGTATACCAAGAGGAGCTCACTTTCTTATCCACAAGACAAACTTTAATCGAGAACAAAGCAGCACTACCTCCGCACTTTGTGCGAACACCTGATCCGAAATACATTCAACTCCTCTTCTCAGGAACTATATCTAGAAGCACGGGAGTATTCCAGGCCATCAGATGGGCTCATCTTCTTCATCAGTTAGATGAAAATATTCGCCTTACAATAATTGGGTTCTGCGCATTAAATGATGTCCGAAAAGAGCTCCAGAATGCAGTGGAGGACAAACCATTTATTACAATTACCGGAATTACCGAACTGGTACCGCATGGTGAAATTGTTGAAGCTATCAAACATGCTCATTTCGGCATAGTTCATTATCCAACATCTCTTCACACCTATCGGTCCATGCCCACAAAACTTTACGAATACATGGCCGCTGGCTTGCCCATTCTCACCTCAGAAGATCAATATTTTGCTCAAGAGGTAGTGAATAAAAACGCGGGCCTCTTATGGAGTGAGGACACGCAAACAACATTAGCATCAATGAAATCTGACGCGTTTTATCCAAATCCCATTCCGGGTGTTCATTGGGAGGGCCAACAACTCGCGTCTCTGGTTCAAAGGCTTGTCCCGTAGCGGCTATTAAAGTTTTATATTTAGGCTCAAATAACTGTATGAGGTCATTACTTCCACTTCTTACCTTCTGCCTTCTGCTGTCCGGTCCCTCCCTTGCCCAGAAATCAAAGACGCAAGCTAAAGTTGTAGACGATCTGGTAGAAAACCTTGGAGCCTCAAAACTTAACAAACAGCCCATCAGCCTGGCGATTGTGCCGTTTACTTCAGCTGTACCGAGTAAGGATCCCAAGAATACATTTGGGGAGTACCTGACTGAGCTGATGATCGGAAAGGTCTCTGAAAACACTGGCAAGTTTAAATTATTTGAGCGAAGTCGACTGGACGCAATTTTTAAAGAAAACGAACTAATGTTGTCTGGGATGATGAAGCCCAGCGAAGCGATCAAGATTGGAGAACTGCTTCCAATTGATGCTTTATTCTCGGGGACTTACACAAAGTTGAAATCATACATAGACATAAGCGGCAGATTGATTGATGTGACTTCGGGAGAAATCCTTACTTCCTATTCTGGAAGAATCAAGATGTCAAAGAATCTTCAAACTCTATTTCCAGAACGTGGAGGAACAACAGCTGAACCCGTCACGACCAATCCAACTCAGCAGATAACAAATGTGCAAATCGTAAATGCTACTCCCGAGTACACCCCTACTCCTGAGGAAATCTGCCGGAAAAGACTTGAAGAGTTTAAGCCTTTGCTCGGTGATCTGTCCACGAAGGAGAAAGTAGATGTCATCGCCAATGAAGCGATGAAGATACCGTTTGATAATAGCTGCGACAAGATTCACTACGAAGTGATGTATCACTTTACGCGTTACAAAGTTCAAAATCAGGGATACCGTGAATTTCTTTTGACAACGCTTTCTCAAATCGCGCAACCATCGCAAGACGACAGGGCAATTAATATCGTAGAATACCTATGTAAGGACGAAGACCTTTCCACAAGAGATTGGGAGATTGTGCTTAGCGCAATAACGAGGCTTGAATTCTACATCTATCGGTTCATCAGTGAATCTTTTAAAAAGACCGACACTGAAATCGCCAAAAATAGGATCGATGAGTATTTCCAGCTGCTAAACGCTGGCAAAATCGGACTACCAAAGCCTGTAGAATACGATCACGCCTTTTATCAGATGATGCATGGACTGGGTAAGCGACAAGACTTACTTGTTTACACCTATGAAAAATATGCTGAAAAACTGGGCACCGAAAAAGACTTTGTAGTGAGCAATCACTTGCTCTACCTAAATAGAATGTACGAGGCTGAAACAAATCAAGAAGTCAAGGAAAAAATACTTCGGTGGATGGCCGGCTACTTTAAGGCTCATCGTAACAAAAAGTCTCCCGAGCAGTTATACGATTTCGCACGCAAGTTCAGACTCAAAGACAATCCTAACAACAACAGATCTATCGATGAGGACAACAAAGAGACTGCAACGAAGTACCCAGAAAAGCACCTTCAGTTGTTTATTGATCTATGCAGAGAGCAGTTCACCTCCTACGCCACTGAAACAGAGTTCACCAGTCAGCTCGAAGATCGAATCGATTTCTGTGTTCAACATAACATCGAGGTACCAGGGATGATTCCAACGATGGACGAAGCCAATCAAATACTAAAAGCCAACGACCTGAAAGAACAATTGCGAGTAATGAAGCTGCTGATACAAATGGGCAGCAAACCCAAATCTCTTGAACCAACTCTTATTTCGCTGTTCGATAAACGATCATTGGAAGACAAAGACAAGCTTATTGAGGTACAATCATACGCGATGGCAATTCTTGCAAACATTGGAACCAGCAACCCAAAAGCCATCGACTATATGATCAGCAAAGTGATGAGCTTCAACTACAAAGAATCGGACAATGCCAATGAAGCCATCACAAAGCTTGGCAAGGCTGCAGTTCCAGGATTGATCAAGGCGTTGAAGGCTACTACGATCCACGATGGAGGCTTACGTTATAAGCTGATTGTCCTTCTTGGGAAAAACGGAAAAGACGCGAAACCTGCCGAGCCTACCCTTCTCAAAATCCAGAAGGAGAACTCTAACAAAGACATCGCCTACGCTATAGAGGCAGCGCTTCAGGCGATTAATTAATCTATCTAAATATTTTTTTAGACACGTCTAAATTTTATATTTGTGGCGAATCAACACGCTGCGAATGCTCAGTTTGGCCGAAGAAAACTACCTCAAAGCGATCTATCATCTCTCTGATGATGGAGCTAAGGATGTGTTAACCAATGAGTTAGCTGACTCAATGAACACCAAAGCTGCCTCAGTCACCGACATGATCAAGAAGCTGTCGACCAAAGAACTGATCACCTACAAAAAGTACTACGGTGTAAATGTAACCGCTAAAGGTAAAAGCCGAGCCCTTCAGGTAATTCGAAAGCACAGATTGTGGGAAACGTTTCTGGTTCAAAAGTTGAACTTCACCTGGGACGAAGTACATGAAATCGCGGAGCAACTTGAGCACATTCAATCTTCTCGATTGATCGAAAAGCTCGATGAGTTTCTTGGCTTCCCTACCGTTGATCCGCATGGTGATCCTATTCCTGATGGAAAAGGAAAAATTAAAATCAAACCTCAGATTCCCCTTGATCAGGTGACAGAGGGATACAAAGGAACGATCATCGCTGTTAAGGATTCTGATTCCAACCTGTTGAAATATTTAGAGAAAATTGGCGCACTGCCAGGCAGAAAGATTCAGGTGATTGGAAAGGAACCTTATGATGAGTCCCTTGAAATTGTTCTAGACAATCAGAAGGTCTTCGTATCCAAAGATGTATCGAAAAACATTTTAGTGACCGAGTGATGGAAATCGAATTGGCTTGTCTTTTTCTATTACATGTAGTTGGAACCTCCATCTTTGGAAAATTTGAAAGCGAAACAGCGTGGTGGCGTCTCGTTCTGAAGTGGGCAGTCGTAGCAGGAGTTACATTATTTGCTTACCGGCATGTGGGTCATTACTCACTATTGATTCTTATCTTTTTCGCTATAGCTGGATTGTTATTTCATTTTGCGTGGTGCCGTAAAAACGGAATACATCCGCTAAAGGCAACACCCAGAAAAAAATATTTCCAATTGAGAAAATGGATTTGGTATGAGTAATAGTCTGGAATCTGGAAGAAAATCACTTAGCGAAGTCCACTCGTCCGTTGAAATACAAGGAAGAAAAGGTTGGAGAAAACTCCTCGCGTTTCTTGGTCCGGCCTACCTCGTTAGTGTCGGTTATATGGACCCAGGCAACTGGGCAACTGACATAGCCGGAGGTAGTCAGTTTGGCTACACCCTGATTTGGGTTCTGCTGATGTCGAACCTGATGGCGCTATTGTTGCAAAGTTTGAGTGCAAGACTAGGCGTAGTTCGCCAACTCGATCTGGCTCAGGCGTCAAGAGGTGAATACCGTCCATTTATAAACTACTCGCTGTGGTTTATGGCAGAGATCGCGATAGCGGCCTGTGACCTTGCAGAGGTGTTGGGGATGGCAATCGGCCTTCAACTTCTTTTTGACTTGCCATTGGTTTGGGGCGTGTCTCTTACTGTTCTGGATACGCTGATCATCCTTGTGCTTCAAAGTTATGGCATGCGTAAAATGGAAGCATTCATTGTCGCATTGGTTGTTGTGATTGGTGGTGCGTTTCTTGTCGAAATGATTCTCGCAAAACCAGATATGGGCGAACTCATGACAGGTTTTATACCATCATTGCCAAATGACACTGCCTTGTACATCGCTATTGGAATAATTGGAGCTACAGTAATGCCTCACAATCTTTATTTGCATTCCTCGCTGGTGCAGACGCGAAGGATTGACATGGGTTCCGAAAAAGGCATTTGGTCAGCTTTGAAATACAACTTCATAGATTCAGCTGTTGCGTTAAATGCCGCGTTCTTTGTTAATGCGGCCATTCTTGTACTCGCAGCCTCTACATTTTTTAAAGCTGGCTATTACGAAGTGGCAGAGATTCAGGATGCACATAAACTGCTAGCGCCATTACTCGGAACAGAACTGGCTCCTCTCCTTTTCGGAATTGCTCTGGTTGCCGCTGGCCAAAGTTCTACAATCACAGGTACACTTGCAGGGCAAATTGTAATGGAGGGTTATCTCAACCTTAGAATTGCTCCCTGGTTAAGACGTCTCATCACACGATTAATCGCCATCATTCCTGCCTATCTCGTGATTATCATTTACGGTGAAAGTAAAACAGGTGCGCTACTTGTGTTGAGTCAGGTTGTATTAAGTCTTCAACTCGGATTTGCAATCATTCCTCTCATCCATTTCACCAGCGACAAGCGCAAGATGGGTGTATTTGTCAACAAGCTTTGGGTTCAAATCGCAGCTTGGGTAATCGCATTAATTATAGTTGGCCTTAATGTGCAACTGGTAATTCAGGAAGTGACCGGATGGCTGGGTGCAGCCGGAACGAACGCATGGATATTATGGGTTACGGTTGTACCTCTGTGTGTTGCCGCAGCGCTATTACTTGTGTACATCACACTGAAACCCGTACTCGACAAACGAGCACTGGGAAAAACGTCTCGCGTTCCTCATGGTACAGCTTTGCAACTCAACGATTTTGAAAAACCGGAATACCGAAGAGTTGCCATCGCCATTGACTTTACCAGTGTAGACACCCTAGCTATCCAAAATGCACTTGCGCAAGGTGGACAGCGATCCAAGTATTTACTGATTCACATTGTGGAAACCGCTGGGGCCATGGTTTACGGAAGCACAATTGCCGACAAGGAATCATCAATCGATAAAGAAGCTTTGAAAAACTACACGAATCAATTGATAGAGAAAGGATATGATGTAGAAATGAAAGTCGGCTATGGAAATCCAAAGCGCAAGATTCCATCGATGGTAAAAGAATTCGATGCTGACTTACTCGTAATGGGTGCCCACGGTCACAACCTGATAAAGGACTTGATTTTTGGTACCACTGTAGATACCGTAAGACACAGGGTTGCAATTCCGGTGCTGATCGTAAGGGAACGGTAGAGCTACTTTGGCGCGCTCCAGTTTACTCTCGGTGATTGATAATAGTCAATTCCCAGGGCCTTCATCCGAGAACCGTGTTTGGAAAGCTTCCTACTAAACGAATCCCACGATCTGTTTTCAAAAGGAGTCCAGGCTACTTCGGCTACAGCAATTATTCGAGGAAAAGCCAGAAATTCGATATCATTCATCGTCTCTATCGTCTCGGACCAAAGCGGAGCTTCAACACCAATAATCCTTTCTGGTTCTAATTCATACGCATATCGAAGCGGATCCCACAGGTAGGCAGTATCAACTTCAACGTAGTTGGCCCAGTTCAATCCCAACTTGGTGGTGGAATCATACTTCATATCGAGGTAGATTTTTTTCGCAGGAGACATTATAATCTTCGCTCCTTTGCTTGAAGCCATGGTAACGTATTCATCGTTGTTCCAGTATTGCGCTATTGATTCACCATCAATTGATGCCTGACCAATCTCCTCCCAGCCAATCATAATTTTACCGTTCGCTTTAACGATATCCCTGAAGCGATTGATGAACTCGATATAATCTTCTTTCTTGGTCACGTGTGCCTCATCACCACCAATATGGATATACGGACCGGGAGTCATTTCACTAAGTTCCCTTATCACGTCCTCTACAAAACGAAAAGTCTCTGGCTTTTCTAACCTTAAGGTGCTCCAACCTACCTCGATCCCAGTATAGAGCTCCGTTGGCTTTGCTTTTCCACCAAGGACCGGATTACTAATGATCACTCTTCCTTCCTCCGGCACTATTGTTCCTCCGTTTAGTTCTCCGTAGGACGCCAATGCAGAGTTGATATGCCCTGGCAGATCAATTTCAGGAATGATGGTGACAAATCTACTTTGTGCGTAGGCAACAATGTCCTTGTACTCGTCCTGAGTATAGTAACCACCATTTCCTCCACCTACTTCCGTGCTACCGCCATGCAAGGCAAGATTAGGCCATGATTTGATTTCTATTCTCCATCCTTGGTCGTCTGTAAGATGAAGATGAAGTTTGTTGATCTTGTAGTAGCTGATTAAGTCAATGTATCGCTTCACATCCTCGACAGAAAAAAAATGCCTTGCTACGTCCAACATTGCTCCACGCCAGGAAAACAAAGGTGAGTCACCGATCACACCAGTTGGAATAATGTACTCATCTGCCTTCTGAAAAGGTATCAGTTGAATCAGGGTTTGAACTGCGTTGAAAGCGCCAGCTGCTCCTGGTGCGCTGATCGTAATCAATTCTTCAGTAATGGTGATGAAATAAGCATCTTCATTTGTCCATCTGATGTTGTCCGGCATCTCAAAATATATCCCCGACTCTGGTGCCTCATCAACTGTCTGAACTTCAGACGTAAATCCTGTCACGAGGTTGACCTGTGACACTAATCTTTGCGCAACAGAAACCAGATCAGTATAACCCGTTTCAACATAAACGATGGTGTTTTTGTCCAACAAAAAAGCCGCACCAGTCGCCTCTACTGACTGCGGCTTAGGAATTAAAGCTGCCTCGGTAAGATCAGTCTTTGGTCCTGAACTACATCCGCATAGAACCATCGCACAACATATAGCAACACCCAATTTTTTTACCATCGGTTATTAATTTGATACCGTGGCTCAAAAATAAATATTTATCGAAGTTCCCCCTTATTTTTGCTGGATGACGAATCCCATCCCAGCTGATACCATTGTTGCACTGGCAACTGCGCAGGGCATAAGTGCAATTGCCGTAATCCGGCTTTCTGGTGAGGATTCTATCGCCTTGGTTAACAGGCTATTCAAAGGTAAAGATCTTACAATCGAGCCTTCTCATACCCTACACTTTGGAACCTTATATGATGGTGAAACAGTCCTGGATGAAGTTTTGGTTTCGATCTTTAAGGCTCCTCGTTCTTTTACCACCGAGAACTCAGTTGAGATATCATGTCACGGCTCCCCTCTGATTGTCAAAGAGATCATCAAAGCTTTACTCAAAAATGGTGCGCGCCTGGCTGAGCCAGGAGAATTTACAAAGAGGGCGTTTATGCATGGTCGGCTTGACCTCACACAAGCTGAGGCGGTTGCTGACCTCATTAACGCGGAAACTGACAACGCGCGTCAAGCTGCACTCAACCAAATGCGTGGCGGTTTTTCGAAAGAGATTAACAGGTTGCGTGAAGAGCTGATACACTTCGCGTCACTCATCGAGCTGGAATTGGATTTTGGTGAGGAAGATGTGGAGTTTGCCAAGCGCAGCGATCTGAAAAAACTCATCTACCAGATTCAAGGTTACCTCATTTCGCTGATCAAATCATTTGACCAGGGCAATGTCATCAAGAATGGAGTGCCAACTGTCATCGCAGGAAAGCCAAATGCTGGTAAATCAACGCTGCTAAATCTTTTGTTAAATGAAGAAAAAGCAATCGTATCCGACATTGCTGGCACAACGCGTGATGTGATAGAAGATGAGATTGTACTGAACGGAATCAACTTTCGCTTTATTGATACGGCTGGGCTGCGAGACACACAGGACGTGATAGAAGCGATGGGCGTGGAACGCACAAGAGACCGGATGAAAAAAGCATCTCTTATCATCTACCTTGTTGATCTATCTAATTCGTCTTTTGATACCATTGAAACCGAACTGAAGGAACTTGAGCAGCTTGGCATTCCTCACATCAAGGTAGGCAACAAACTCGACAAGGCAGACCCTACATTGGCTGATCTCTTGAGGCAAAAAGGATTTATTCTAATCTCCGCTAAGCAAGGTGAACATGTTGAAGAGCTGAAGCAAAAGATCGTTTCTCTGTTCGAGGTCAATGACGTGAAGTCGGGGGATGTAATGGTTACCAACCTGCGTCATTATCAAAACCTGTTCCAAACCAATGAATCATTGACTCGTGTATTGGAGGGTATGGACAAAGGCGTGACCGGAGACTTCCTGGCGATGGATATTCGCCAGGCACTGCACTATCTTGGAGAAATCACAGGAACAATTTCTTCCGAGGATCTTTTGGCAAACATCTTCGGGAAGTTCTGCATCGGTAAATAAAATCTGGTTTTAAATTCTATTTAGAAATGGAGGAAGATGAAAAATACATTGATCCCAGAAGAGCTTCCTATATATAAAAAAGGGAAAGAAATATTTGATGTAGTGGACCAGCTAACTCAATTAATACTAGAAGATAACGAGAGGCTGCAGGTTATCAAGGCTCAAATGCTAGTGGATGCAGCGCAACTGACGGTAAAGGTAGCTGGAGCGTCTGGGGCTGGGTTGTATGACATGAAAATGGAGGCAGCCGCAATTATCCGAAAGGCAGCAAGGGACCTGATGGTCTTAAACCACAACTTGGAAATGTTTGGATTCAAGGAGGTCTATTATTTCAACATTGTAAGAAACCTTATTGAAGAGTATCGTCTATTGTTTATTGACTGGGTTAACAATTTCGATAAGTGGGATTATATCATAGATCGCTGGGGGCTATTTAATCCTCCCGGTATTGGTCCATTCGACAAAGATCCTGATGAAGACATTCCATCCGAGGATTAAATTTATTTTTGAAAAAGTAGAAAACTTGGCAAACACAAAACTCACCAAACCAGAGGCCCGAAAAATTATCCTCCATTCTGCAGGGTTAGCAAAGCATGCCCAGTTTGGAAAAGGCAAAGAGGCAGTATTCAAAGCTATAGATCATCTTGGGTTTGTCCAGGTAGATACAATCTATGTTGTTGAACGTGCGCACCACCACGCACTTGCTTCCCGGGTGCCTAACTACAAAACGGAATGGCTGCTGGAACTTCAAGATGAAGGTAGAATCTATGAGTTTTGGACGCGCGATTCTGGTTTCATGCCCGTTCACGACTTCCGATATTCATTGCCGATTCATGACACCTTTCTGGAAAAATACAAAAGCCTGTCACGACCCGACATCAACCTGATGAATAAAGTCCTGGATCGGATCGGCAGAGAGGGTCCATTGCAGGCGAAAGATTTTGAAAATGATCGCGTTAAAAAAAGTTCGGGATGGTGGGATTGGCGTCCGTCCAAAGTAGCACTAGAACGACTTCACTTTTCAGGCAAACTCCTGACTATCCGTAAAAAGGATTTTCACAAAATGTATGACCTTACGGACAATATCATTCCTTCTGACATTGATAGAACGAAACCTTCTATTGAGGAGTTTACACGGCACCTGATTCTTCGTTCGCTAAAAAACATGGGTATCGCCTATGCAAAGGAGATCGCGTGGAACGGTAGGCTGGTAAAACACAATGTCAAAGCAGAGCTAAAGAAAATGGTTGAAGAAGGAGCGGTGTTGGAAGTTGAGGTCGAGGGATTAAAAGGCCCGTTGTACATGCACCCAACCTATCAGTCAAAGAAGACAAGTTTATCAGGAGATGTTTTTATCCTCTCTCCTTTCGATAGCCTCAATGTTTTTCGCCATCGCCTACGCGACTTCTTTGATTTCGACTACCAGATTGAATGCTTCGTCCCTCAACCAAAAAGAAAGTATGGTTATTTCTCATTGCCGATATTGGCTGGAGATACATTCATCGCGCGAATGGATTCGAAGGCTGAGCGTAAAGAAAGAAATCTTATTATTCACAACCTTCACTTTGAACCCGGAAAGTTGAGCAAGGTAATTGAAGAAAAACTGATTGAAGCCATCAGGTCTTTCGCAGAGTTCAATGAGTGCTGGTCGGTCTCAATTGCCAAGAGTAACAATAAAGCATTTGCGAAAAAGTTTCGTGAAATAGAAATCTGAATACTTGCTTTAATGCTGCGTCTCAATCAAGCTGAGCTGAATCCATCCCTACCAATACGACAGTGTAAGCAATATATCCCATCAAGAGCATCAACGCCTCCCACCGATCCAACTTGCGCTGACCAAGCGTAAACATAAATATTAGCAAAACCAAAGAGGAGGCAAGGAGAACGTAAACGTCAAAATTCAATGTGTCATTAAACGGAATTGGCGTCACCACGCCAGTGATACCAAGAATTACCACGATATTAAAGATGTTCGATCCGATTACGTTACCTATAGCTATATCTGTGTTTTTTCTGTAGGCAGCCACCGCTGAGGTTGCAAGTTCCGGAAACGAAGTACCAGCTGCGAGGATTGTCAATCCAATCAATCGTTCACTCAAACCAAAATAGTGGGCGATATCAATAGCATTATCAACGACCAGTTTTCCGCCACCTATTAACATTACAAGACCGAGGACAATAAATCCGACTGAAATTGGTACACTCCGAACTTTTGCAGATGGCCCCTGGTCCAGGTCGCTTGTTCTTGACATGGTACGATATACATAAAGTAGAAACGCACCAAAAAAAATTATCAATACCAGGCTATCGAACCGACTTAACATGTCCCCATCTGAATTCCACAGCATGCGGTCATTAACTAAAACGAAAAGCAGCATTGCAGCCAATAACGATATCGGTACTTCAAACTTTATGGTGTTCTTTTGAACAACCAGTGGGAATATAATACCTGACACGCCAAGCACACACAGGATATTGAAGTTATTGCTACCAATCACATTACCAAAGGAAGCATCACTTTGTCCATTGATTGCTGCAAGAAGGCTCACAGTCAACTCAGGCATTGAAGTTCCGAACGCTACTACTGTGAGACCTATCGCAAGGTTTGAAATCCCATACTTCTTGGCAACAGAAGACGCACCGTTGACAAGAAAATCAGCGCCTTTGATCAAAATGACGAAACCTGAAAGTAAAAGCAGGATAGTAATTACCATATGCAGATTGTTAAAGTCAACTAACTAAAAACATGCTGAAGATTATACACGATTGCTCCAGCAAAATAACCAAGCAAGGCAAGTCCGCTCACCTTCTTTGCATACCACAAGAAGTCTATCTTCTCCATCCCCATGGCTGCCACCCCGGCTGCTGATCCAATGATCAGAATACTTCCTCCGGTTCCCGCACAATAAGCAAGATACTCCCAAATCATATGATCCATCGGATAATTGCCCATATCATACATACCCATACTGGCCGCCACAAGCGGCACATTGTCCACCACAGCAGATAAAATTCCTATCAGTGTAATTATGATCTGTTGATTCCCCAGACTATCGTCAAGAAACCGGGCCATTTGTTGCAACACCTGCATAGACTCGAGCGCACCAACTGCCATCAAAATTCCAAGAAAGAATAAAACGCTCGGCACGTCAACTCTGGATAATGCACCGGCAACTGAATAATGTCTTCTCACTGCCTCATCCATATCTGGATTGATTATTTCGGAGACAACCCACAAAATCCCAAGGCCTAACAATATACCGGTGTATGGTGGCATATGTGTGAGCGTTTTAAACACGGGAACTGACACTAAGGCCCCTACACCTATTGCTAACATCAACTTCCCACTTCCCCCATCGTTACCATTTGTTTCTTCGGGCAGTTTATTCAATTGCTGCCCTTTGATACTCTTTGAAAAAGACAGAACGATAAGGGGTACAAGAATGCATACGATGCTCGGCACTATAAGCGTCTTCATAATATTTAGAGAGGAAATTTGTCCTCCAATCCACAGCATCGTTGTTGTAACATCTCCAATCGGGGTCCATGCTCCTCCCGCGTTTGCGGCAATGACCACCATACTCACCATCATCAGCTTGGTGTTCTTATCTGAAACCAGCTTTCTGATCAGTGACACCATCACGATGGTTGTTGTAAGGTTATCCAGTATCGAAGACAGGAAAAATGAAGTCCAGGATATTATCCACAGCAAGGCTCGCAAATCCGTTGTCTTAATTCTTTCGGTGATGAAACGAAAACCTTTGTGAGCATCAACCAACTCCACTATCGTCATTGCTCCGAGTAGGAAAAACAATATTTGAGCGATATCTGATAAATGCTCCGAAAGGGAAAACGAAACATATTCACGGTGCAGTTCCTCCGAAGACAAGTCAATCTCACCAGAGTCACTTGCTTCACTCTGCAGAGACCGATAAAAATGTTGAAAGTCATGGCTTTGCAGCAGGTCTTCTCCCGGTGTAGTGAACATGAAAAGTGTCCAACAAATCACCCCTGTGAGAATAGCTATTGCGGTCTTATTGATCTTAATTGAATGCTCCAGTGCAATACCCAGATACCCCACAACGAACAGAGTGATTATCAGGGCTGTCATAGATATAGGATAGGCTTTAAGTAAAGATCGATCAATTTATAATTGCTTGTATTTACCATAGTAGGGTTTATTTTTTGCTTACTGCAATTCTGTCCCATCACTAGGCCGAGTGCCTCCGGGGGCCGGGGTTTGATAATTTCGCATTAACTAAGGCACTCCACCTTTCGGCAATCACCAGCTCTTCGGTAACGCTCAAACTATCCCGATCAACGTTGTAAAGTTCAAAAACAGCTTCGGCCTTGCCGGGTTGTCGCAGCTGAAATCTCAACTCTATCTTCCCCATAGTCGAAAATTTGCCGTCTACGCTGCTGCGACTAAATCGATTGGTCTTACAGGACCCAACCGTATCCAGGTCAATCACTTGCAGGTCCGAACCATCTTTCTGTGACTTAAACAAAATTGAGTTCATCTCTTCGGAGAAGCCTATAAAGAAATTGCGATGAATGTCGAATTCTGAAATGGTACCGCTAACCAGCGGATGCTGTTGAATCGATTGAAAAAGAAGGTCGTCATTTCTCCTTCGCCTCCATGCGATCAGGCCTAGTGGAAGAGCACAAATGATAAGAAGCAAAACAATATTGATAATCGTTGGATTCATAAAGTAATTATTAGAATGAGTCTGAGTAATATTTTTGCTAGCACCTCAAGTACATAGCAAGCTATACGACAGGATTCTGTCGATAGATAAAATCAAAACTAACTGGAGCTAATTAAGGTGCGTTGGCGGTAACTACTATATAGAACGGATTTCTTTCAGAGCTACCTATGCACAATACTCTGGCAAGAGGCGCACGATGTGATAAAAAATCATCTGAAAGTTGAAAAACATGACCAACCAAATCCTTGGCGCCTGAGGGTTTGATTTTTGTCGGGTTGGAAAAATTGATTGCCTGGTCATTCAGCTCGATCAAAAACTGCCCCTTCTCAAAACACGAATCAGGTAGCTGAGAACTTGCTCCAAGCAGCACCACCACAATAACTAAACCGCTAGCTATACGAGAAAGAAAGCCATGGGTGTGAGGTCTGGTCATACGGGTCAAAGCTATCACCTAAACGGACATCAAACTATTAGGCTCAAAAGAAAATTTTAGAGTGGGTTTTATGGCTATTCTGCCTTCATGCCAACGCGCTGGTAAACCTCATGAATCACTTCTTTGCTATCGGCAATAACCAGCAGATGGTCACCTGACCGAATCACTGTATCCCCACTTGGTGTGAGATATTTTCCGTCCCTATGAATCAATGCAATCAAAGAGGATTTCGGCAAATTGAGCTGAACTATCGCCTTACCTACCGCCTCAGCCCCCTCCGGGATATCCAACTCTACCAATTCAGATTTCGAATCTTCGCGCAACTCAATATCAAGCGGAAATTTTCGCTTAACTTTTTCGGGAACCGAAACGTGAAGCCACTTTGCCACAAGAGAAAGTGTAGACCCTTGCAACACCACAGAAGAAACTGAAATAAAAAATACGAGATTGAAGATCGTGTCCGCGTAGCCAATGCCTGCCAACAAAGGATAGGTCGCAAAAACAATTGGAGCAGCGCCTCTAAGGCCGACCCAAGAAACAAAAAGCTTCTTTCTGTTGTTCAGCCCTTTTGAAAAAAACAGGGAAACATAGACTGATAGCGGCCGGCCTATGAAAATAATAAACAACGCGATAAGTAATCCCTCACCAATTATCGGAGTGATCTTAGTCGGGAAGACCAGCAAACCAAGAGCAAGGAACATCACGATTTGCATAAGCCACGCTAAACCGTCATAAAATTTAATCAGACTCTTTTTATGGATAAAGTTGCTGTTACCCAAAATGATTGCCGCCATATAGACAGCGAGAAAGCCGTTTCCTCCTATCGTATCTGTAAATGAATAGGTGAAGAAAACGAACGAAAGTACAAGGACAGGATACAAGCCTTGAAAATCCAGGTTTATCCTATTTACGATCCAGATCATCGCCTTGCCGAAAAGATATCCGCAAGCCGCACCAATGAGCATTCCCTGCAGGAATTTTGGCACCCAGGTAAGAATTGAAGTCTCGGGCTGAAGTACAAGGTCTATAAAACTAACCGTGAGGAAGAAAGCCATAGGATCGTTACTACCGCTTTCAAACTCGAGTAATGGTCTTAGTGAGCCTTTTAACCCAATGTTTCTCGTTCTTAGAATTGAAAAAACTGCTGCCGCATCAGTTGACGAAACGATGGCACCAATTAAAAGACCTTGAGGCAAGGTGATGTCAAGGAGATAGGAACTAAAAACTCCGACTGACAGGGCAGTAATGAGAACGCCTATAGTCGAAAGTGCAATACCACTTTTCAAAATTGGTTTAACGCTTTCCCATTTGGTATCAAGACCTCCTGAGAAGAGTATAAAGGTGAGCGCAACCACACCTAAGAACTGAGCGATCTTTGGATCGTCAAAGTAAATGCCACCAGGACCATCTGATCCGGCAAGCATCCCAACGATGAGGAATAAAATTAGTGTAGGTATCCCAAACTTGAGCGAAGTTTTGCTGGCAACAATACTGATAAACAACAGTATCGAGCCCAACAACAATATATTTTCCGAAGAAAGAGACAATCGTATATTTTTTTAAAGGTGAACTCAATAGGGTCTACCTTTTCAAAAATACGAAATGAGTACAGGAGTTTACCATTTGCACTTATCGTAAATCTAGCGCTTGACTGTCCGGAGCTTGAACACGGGCCCTGCTCGGTGGCCCACATGAGGTTGAAACCTTATAGTAATGCGATTGTTGGTTGCAGTAAGTTCATCCGGTATCTCATATTTAACGTCAATGAATTCGCCATCTCTTATCCCAGAGATATTTTCAGTTGCGATCTTTTGATCGTTAACAAGAATATCAAATGTCTTTGATCCCGTGAAGCCTCCCCAATATTCCGCTACCAAGGCCATCGGTTGCCCTGTCATTACTTTCATCTCAAACGACAACCAACCTCCCCTATTCGCGGCACGGGCTTTCTTGCCTTTAAATTCTTCAACATAGACACTGTCGCCTTGGAAATTGTGATCACGCTCGGACTGCATTTCTCCAGGACTGAATAGGTCGTAGGTCATTTCTTCCAACTTCTTCTTCTTTTCCAACTCGTCCTGGTAATCCTGTTTGTGTTGTTCCCACTGCGCATTGTTAAACATATCCAGGTAAACAGTATATCTCCGATCGTGAGTTGCATAGAAAGGTTTTAGCACAACATCTCTTGGACTTCCAACTCCCACAGTCTTGAACACATTTGTCTCTTGTTTCTCCAGCCATTCCGATGGGTTTCTGTTTTCTGCTAAGATCACAGGTACGTAGTCTGGCTTGTTGGCAGCAGGATCATCATTGGGGCCAAGGTCAGCGGCTAACACCATAGGTCCATACATCACCGCCACACGTTGTTGATTGTCAGGCATGGCTTCCAGTCGAAGTGAAAATGGAAAACTTATATCCACCTTATCTCCATTATTCCATTCTCTATCAATGCTAATGAACTCACCTTTACTTTGCTTTATCGTAACGGGAGCATCGTTTACTCTTACCTCTATTCCATTCTCAGCCCAATATGGATAACGAATCTTAACGTTTAGTTTTGTAGGCTTTTCAACCAAGAATTCAAGAGAAGAATTCTGCTCTTCAGGATATTTGGTAACCTGGCGAATCTTTAAACCCTTTTCTTTCCAATCAACTTCAGCTGCGATAAACTGACTGACGTAAAACTCTTCATCGTTGTGATAAAAAATGTTTCTGCCATACTTGGAATGCGTTTCCATTCCCGATCCTACACAGCAAGTAAACCACATCGGATCCTGATAAGACTTCTTGCCGCCCATATCGAGCGAAAGGTTGTAAATCACACGGCCCGTTTCTGGATGCTGTGCAGAAAGAATATGGTTGAATAGTGCTCGTTCATAGTAGTCTGCAACCTTTGCATCTGGTTCCCACTGAAAAATATGAGAAGAAAGCTTAAGCATGTTATAAACATTGCAAGTCTCGGTAGTCCCATCACTGAGTCGGTTGCTCAGTTTGTCCGGGTCGCCAAAATACTCGTGGTTGCTATTACCACCTGTTACATATGAATGATGATTGACCACACGATCCCAAAAAAAAGTTGCGGTCTTATAGTCCTTTTGATCACCAGTAACCTCATACCTTCTTGCAAGGCCAACGAGTTTTGGAATTTGCGTGTTGGCGTGAATACCCGGAAGAATGTCCTGACCTGCTGCAAGTGAATCGAGTACGGCTTTGTGATGAAAAATGTAGGACATATCCAGATAGCGCTTGTCACCGGTGTCATTGTACAGTTCAACCAAAACCTCATTGATTCCCCCATGCTCGCAGTGCAACATCTTCTGCACCTGATCATTGTTCAGAGGTGTTACCACTTTCTCAAGCCAGTCTGCAAATTTCTTTTCAACTTCAAGCGCTTTGGCTATCCCACACAAATGATAGGCATCACGAAGACCTCCCATCACTTTATGTTGTGTATAAAATGGAACCCATATTCCATTCAAATCAAAACCTTGCGACCTGATATCTCCTTTCGCCACTTCCTCCATCAGGATTCGCTTACCGTCAGGAAAGGCCCCTATGTATCCATCGCCATTTGCATTCTGTACAGCCTCTAATTCATCGACTATATATTTTACTCTTTCGAGAAACCGCTCGTCTCCGGTCGTTTGATACATCATGGCGCAGGCGCTTAGGTAATGACCTAGACTGTGACCTGCAATTGTATTGTCTTCCCATCCGTGGTAGTGTTCTGCTTTTGGTTCGAGGCCTGCTTCAGATCTGAATTTTGCTAAAAGTCTGTCAGGTTCGTAATTAAGTAGTGTTTCAATATTGAGTTTTGTCGCATATAGAAAAGGTCCATCGAGAAGTTTAACCTGACTAAGTTCAAACTGTTGAACAGCCATCCGGCTCTCCTCGTTCTTTTGGCATGAAGTCAAAAGGATCACAACCACAAGACCTAAAAAGTTTAAACCTCTCATTTCAGATACATTTACTCAATTACAATTTCATGTACACCAGCGGAATACTCATCCTTCAGCTTGACCTTTAGGCGAAGGCCCAAGGCACTTACCTCGCTAAAGTTGACCTCATTCCAACCATCTTTTGTCACGACATATTTCTTTTTCGTCTTCACTGATTTCCATACATCATCCTCTTGAGGATCTACGGCCGTAGTTCTGTATTGAACTTCCCATTGATCCGGGAGTGCAATCTCTCCCCCTGCCATATCAGCCAACCAATACACTTTCACTTTTGATATTTTTTGATCCTTATCAAAACTGAAGTCAACCCATTCCCATGATCCTTTCTTCGGCCACCAGTCGTACACAGGTTGGGATTTGTCCGCAGAATTTTTTGGTACTTGTTGATCAACAACTGTGTACAATGCTCTTGACCCACGCGAAGCAGTGATTTTGCTATTGGTTGCGATCGTTGACGCGGGTGCAGGTCTTGTTGTCTCAAGCGATGTCGGAATCCAAACCGTCATTTCACCTGGTCCTCGATTACTCCATAGATGATAGGGAATCAATCTCAAAGGGATCGCGTCCGACAAGCTGACTTTACCACTTCGATCACGACTTGCTTTTCTGGCTGTGGTTTTTATGATCATCGTTCCGCCAAATAAGTCTTTATCAAACTCCGCTTTGAGTGAAGCATTTTCATTGAGAATCAAGTTTTGAACCGTGCCATTGTCTGCCTCTTCTGCACAATACAAAACAGGGCCACGTTCGATAGCAATTTTGTCTTTATCCTCAGTTACCTCGCTGCGCGCTTTTACCCTTCGCACCTCAAACGGAAAATCCAAAGTAACTCGATCACTCTTTTTCCAGGTTCGACTTAGTGTTACATAGCCGCTACCATCTACTTCTGCATTCTGAACTTCACCATTGAGTTTAACTATTGTTGGTTTTTTCGACTGATCGAGATATTCATAGAGCCCTCCTGGTGACGGCTCATTTCGTGCCCATCCTGGAATTCTCAGTTTAAGCTTTGCATCGACTTCGTTATCACTCTTTATCGTCAGCGTCATGTGTCCTTCCCACGGAAGCGTACTTTCCTGTTGGATCGTCAGGTTCCCACCGAGAAGTTGTAAAGTGGATTGATTGGAAATGTACAAGTTGACAAAAACTTCGTCTCCTTTTTGAGCGTAAATATATCCAGGCATCGATGGAAGAAAGCGTGCAACATTCGGTGGACAGCATGCACAACCAAACCACTCACTTCTTTCATATTGCCCCATAGAGGCCAGTGGATTTGGATAAAAGAAGGTATTACCTTCAAAGGAAACGCCAGTTAGAATATTATTGAACATTGTTCTTTCCAGCACATCCATATACTTGGCATCGCCTGTCATGAGAAACATGCGATGATTCCATGTTGCATTACCGACCCCAGCGCATGTTTCATTGTAGGCTGTAAGGTTTGGAAGTTCGTATTGAGCGCCAAACCCTTCATGACTGCCAGTAGAGCCAATACCACCATTGATGTAGTACTTTGTATCGACCACGTCATGCCAGAGCGTATTGATTGCATTTACATAATCCTGATTGCCAGTGATGGCAGCTACATCAGCCATGGCCGTCCACATGTAGGAGGCGCGAACCGAATGACCAACCGCCTCTGTTTGCTGCGTTACAGGCAAGTGTGATTGATTGTATTTATCAGGGCGCCCTACTCCTTCTTTGCCTCGCGCATCGAGAAAATACTTTGCCGCATCAAGATATCTGGTGTTTTTTGTGATGCGATAGAGCTTCACCAAACCGATTTCAATTTCCTGATGGCCGGGATAATTCTGAATTTTTCCCGGCCCAAAGGTATCGCAGACCAGGTCGGCACTGTTGATCGCAACATTCAGGAACGTTCGCTTGCCGGTGGCGGTGAAGTGTGCGGCAGCAGCTTCATACATGTGCCCAAGATTATACAACTCATGGCTAAGCTCATTGACATTTACCCATCGCTCATCGCCTGCCCATGGATGAACAGTTCCTTCTTTGATCGTGCGATTGGTGTACAGATAGCCATCGGGCTCTTGTGCTTTAGTAATGTAATCAATAAGTGTATCAATGGTTGCCTCCAGTTTTGCATCCGGGTACACTTGAAGGGAATAGCTGGCAGCCTCTATGATTTTAAAAACATCACTATCGTCAAATGGATATTCAGTCCCAAAAGGACCCGGCATCAAACCAGCCGCCTTTTTAAAATTGTCTATCCTACCAGACTCTTCACTCTTTTGTATGGCGATAGGAATGGTAACGTCATGGTTAGTCTTAATCTTCTTCGACCAAAACTGATCTGTGATCGTCACCTTAGAAAATGGAATCGGAGTGATCGGATAGTCTTGTGCGAATGCACAGCTAACAATCACCATCACTAACCACGACAAAAAGAGTCTCATTTATTTACGGTAAGGCTTTATTAAATAAATGTAATAAATACATTTATGAATGTACTGAAAACTATGTGAACATAACAAATGGATTTATTTAATCACTTCACATGTCTATTTGCGACAAAGGAATTTAACAATGAAAGAATCATAAATGTGTAATTTGCTTGCTTGGACATATTAACAACCATTACCCAACACATTCGTTTTGAAGATCACCGAATACAACGAAACCAAAATTCAGGTAGCACTAGACTGTATCATTTTCGGATTTGACCAGGAAAAGCTGAAGCTTCTTTTGATTAAACGCGACTTCGAGCCAGAGAAAGGTAAGTGGTCGCTGATGGGTGGGTTTCTCAAAGCACAAGAGAGTCTCGATGAGGCAGCTGTTCGTATCCTTCACAGCCTAACGGGGCTTTCTCATGTTTACCTGGAGCAATTGAGTGCATTCGGGGGCGTAAACAGAGATCCTGTTGAGAGAACGGTGTCAATCGCTTATTACGCTTTGATCAATATTCAGGAGCACAATCATGAGTTGTCTAATGACTTCGGTGCTAAGTGGTTTGACGTGGACGATCTCCCCCACCTCATCTTTGATCACATGGACATGGTACAGGAGGCAATTTCAAGGTTGCGATACAAGACTTCAGTGAAACCAGTTGGGTTTGAATTGCTACCTGAGAAATTCACCATGCGCCAACTTCAGAAATTATATGAAGCAATACACGGACGAAAGCTTGACAAAAGAAATTTTGTAAAGAAAATCAACTCCATGGATTTGCTGATCAAGCAAAGTGAAAAGGATAAGAACTCGTCCAAAAAGGGATCGTTCCTTTACAAATTCGATAAAACGAAATACAACCGAAAGCTGGAGAATGGATTTACGTTTGGTATCTAAGACGATCAATTACCAAAAGGCGATATAGAAAATCACCGTGATAAACAGAATAATCACGGTATGGATAATGTCCCAATGATTCCAACTCGATCTTGAGGCACTCTTTTGTTCTAAAGAAATAGATTTAAACGTTAGTCCAGCTACTTGCTCTTTCGTGGCAGCCGGTGTGAATCGGCTAACAACTAAAATAACCACAATACAAAACACGAGCATGCCTCCACTGAAGAAGAGCCAGTTGGTCTCATAAAATAAACTATAAAACAGGTTATCAATATTGTTGTCTGCTGCCCACTGACTTACGCTACTATAGCCGTCAGAAGAAGCCCTGGTGGTGTACAAAACCTTTGCCCCTAGTCTCATCAATCCGATGATGAAACCTGCAATCATTCCCCACATGCCGCCTAAGGGTGTTGGCCGGGTCGAGATAATACCGAGGAGAAATGCCGCGGCAATACCCGGAGCGAGTACAGACTGGACATCTTGCAAGTAGGTATACAATACATCTCCAATGCTCCTCATAATCGGAATCCAGAGTATACCTAACACGACTACTACTACTGTCGCGATACGACCGACATGAAGGAGTCTTTCTTCACTGGCCTGCGGTCTATACTTTTTATAAAAATCGATGGTAAAAAGCATTGATGACGAATTGAAAAGTGAAGCAAGTGAACTCATCAGTGCTGCGAGTATCCCACACACCACGAGTCCTTTCACTCCAGCGGGTAAGAGCGTGGCAACCAATGTCGGGAATGCTGCATCGGAATTGGTGAGCGTGAACACAGAGCCGTTTACAACAACACTTTTTTGAGCCAAGGCAAAAGCGATCATGCCAGGTATCATAAAAAGAAAAACCGGAGTCAGTTTCAGATAGGCACCAAAAATTGCTCCTCTTCTCGACTCTGTCTCGTTCTTTCCAGAAAGCACACGTTGAACGATATATTGGTCAGTGCACCAATACCAAAATCCAATTACGGAGGAGCCAATCAACACACCTAGCCAGGGAAAATCAGGATCGCTGTTGCTTCTCACCAAATTCGTCATGGTGTCCCCATATTCGTTAACCCTTACTGCACTCACGATACTGATCATTTCATTCCATCCACCCAATGCTCGCAAGCCAAGCACTACGATTATCAAGGAACCCAAAAGCAAAATGGGAGTTTGCAAAACGGAAGTGTAAAGCACCGACTTCATTCCACCGATTACAGTGTATCCGGCAGTGAGCAACACCAGACCTATAGCTGATATCCAGAAGAAGTCTATTCCCCAAATTGACTCAATGCCAAAAACTTCTTTGAAGACCAGTCCGCCAGCATAAACCGTAACGGCAACTTTTGTAAGCACATAACTAACCAGGGAAATAATTGAAAGTATTGTCCTCGATTCCGTGTTGTACCTCCGCTCAAGGAACTCCGGCATCGTAGACACCATGCTTCGGGAGTAAAACGGAACAAACACCCAACCCAAAATCAAAATCATCCAGCCTTGAATTTCCCAGTGCGCCATTGCCATTCCGCTGGATGCACCTGCACCAGCAAGGCCAATAAGATGTTCTGATCCTATGTTACTTGCAAAAATGGACGCACCAATTGAAATCCATGTAGCATCTCTACCTGCGAGAAAATAGTCACCCGCGCTGGTTTGCTTTTGCCGAAGTACCCAAACAACAATCCCAATAAGGATCAAAAAGAAGATGGAGAGAACAATCCAATCCAGTGGAGCAAAGACACTCATCAGGTTTATTTGGCTGAGAATTTTGTCACGGTCTTCGAATAATATTGTTCACCTGGGTTTAATACAACTCCGGGGAAATCAGGTTGATTGGGTGAATCAGGAAAGTGTTGCGTTTCCAGACACAAACCAGAACGATGGACATAAACTTTATTCCCTTTGCCTGTAATCGTGCCATCAAGAAAATTTCCGGAATAAAATTGAATTCCCGGCTCGCTGGTATGCACTTCCATAAACCTTCCACTTTGAGGTTCATAAAGTGATGCAGCAAAATTCAAGGAATCATTTTTTGCTTCTATCACCCAACAATGATCGTAACCTCCTCCCATTTTCAATTGCTCATCTTCACTGTCAATATCATTACCCACAGCTTTTGCCTCGCGAAAATCAAATGCAGCCGATACCGAATCAATACCAGTTGGAATCAACGTACTGTCTACCGGAAGATACTGTGATGCGTTAAGACGGAGTTCATGGGCCAGTATCTTATCTTTTACATCAGCAAGGTTGTAATATGAATGATTGGTGAGATTTACAATCGTAGTCTTATCTGTCACCGCATTGTATTCAAACACAAGACTATTGTCGTCCATCAGAAGATACTTGACTGTTACATCCAGCTTGCCCGGATATCCCTCTTCTCCATCAGGGCTTGTATAGGTAAGTTTCACTCCTGCCCCATCTGACAATTCAATTTCTTCGGCTGTCCATACTACTTTATCAAAACCCTTGACTCCTCCGTGCAAATGATTCACACCATTGTTCCTGGCAAGATGATAGGTCTCACCATTCAATTGAAATTCACCTTTGGCTATCCTGTTACCGTATCTCCCAATGATGGCTCCGAAGTACGGATTGTTTTCTACATAACCTTCCAAATTATCATAACCTAAGACGATGTCACCTAATTTTCCATTTCGATCTGGTGTTTTAAGGGAAGTGATAATTCCGCCATATGTTATTACTGACATAGAAATACCATTGGCGTTCTTAATTTCAAATTGATCAATCTGAGTACCATCAGACAGGGTGCCGAATACACTCTTCATTATGCGCGACTTATTATTCGTAGAACATGCAGTAATCGTGAGGATTGCGCCTATAATCAACCATCGCGATCTGAAAGGAAGCTCAAATTTTTTCATGCTGATTTTATAATCTATTCTCAAATAAATGATAATAAACCTCGCTCCACTTCAGTTGGTTCTTAAATTCTCTTGCCTTTGTGTCATTGTCTATCACCACCAGCTCAATACCCGCCATATCCGCAAAGTCTTCCATATATTCAGTGTCGATAGCCTTACTAAAAACAGTATGATGTGCACCTCCACCCAATATCCACGTTTCAGCAGCTGTCTCCATCGAAGGAGCTGGCCTCCAAAGCACTCTGGCTACCGGTAATTTCGGAAGATCTTGTGGTGGTTCAACTACCTCAACTTCATTTACCAACAATCGGAATCGTGTACCCATGTCGACTAGCGCAGCGTTGATTGCCTGCCCGCTATTCACTCCAAAGACTAACCGTGCCGGATCATTCTTTCCCCCAATACCCAATGGATGAACTTCGCATCTGGGCTTAGTGGAGGCTATCGTTGGGCAAATCTCAAGCATATGCGCGCCAAGTACAAGGGAACTATCGTCATTCAAATCATAAGTGTAGTCTTCCATAAAAGAAGTCCCTCCTGTAAGGCCCGAGTCCATAACCTTTGCAGCTCGAAGAAGCGCTGCAGTCTTCCAGTCCCCCTCAGCACCAAATCCAAATCCATCAGCCATTAATCGCTGCACCGCCAAACCTGGCAATTGGTGAAGTCCGTGCAGGTCTTCGAATGTATCCGTGAATGCCATTGAACTCTTGTCTTTCAGGAATGCTATTAGTCCAAGTTCAATTCTCGCGGCTTCATACAGAGACTTGGATGACAAAGTGTTCTTGTCAACAGTGTATTCGTTTTCATAAACATCTAAAAGCTCTTTAATCTGACTATCGTTAACTTCATTGACAAATTGAACCAAATCTCCCACTCCGTATCCATTTACAGAAAAACCAAAGCGAGACTGTGCTTCTACTTTATCTCCTTCAGTCACGGCCACATCTCGCATGTTATCTCCAATGCGCGCCACTTTCAGGTTTTGGAATTCTTGCCAACCTAAAGCCGCTCGCACCCATACATCAAGTCGGTCGGTTACTTTTTTGTCCTTCCAATGACCTACAATTACTTTTCTGTTTTTTCTCAGACGTGTAACCAGGAATCCAAACTCACGATCACCATGTGCTGACTGGTTCTCATTCATGAAATCCATGTCAATCTCACTCCACGGAATTCTGTCATTGTATTGCGTGTGTAAATGAACAAATGGCTTAGTCAATTCCTTCAAGCCGTTGATCCACATTTTGGCTGGCGAAAAAGTGTGCATCCAGAAAATGATGCCGGCACATGATTGTTCTGAGTTGGCTTGTTTGCACAGCGATGATACTGCTTCCGCTGAAGTGATAACCGAATGAAATTTCAAATCAACATTTGCTGTTATTGCATTATTAATATGCCCCGTGATTTCCTTTGAATGTGCAGCTACATTGTTCAGCACTTCATCTCCATACAACCGTTGACTGCCAGTAACAAACCAAATCTCAGACTTCATCGAACTATCCATTAAAAAAATCTTCACAAATTATTTTCATTCCTGTCCGTAATACGAATCAGGACCGTGCTTTCTTTCAAAGTGTTTCTTTATCAGCGCATCGCTTAATCGCGGTGCATTAGGGTTAATTGAGAGTGTCAAGAAAGCCATCTTGGCCAACTCCTCCAGAATTCTTGAGTTATAAACCGCCTTGTCGGCCGTCTTTCCCCAGGTGAAGGGTCCGTGATTGCCTACCAATACCATCTCCACTTCCGAGAAATCAAGAGAGCGTTCTGAAAAGCAATCAACTATTTGTTGACCAGTGTTGTGTTCATAGTCTCCTTGAATCAATTGGGAGCTGATTGGTTTAGTACAGGGAATATCCTGAGTGAGTGAGTCAGCATGGGTCGTGCCAAGGATTGGGATATCTCGTTGTGCTTGTGCCCATGCCACTGCATAAGTTGAGTGCGTATGGCAGATCCCGCCCACAGTTTTCCAGGAACGATATAGGAATGAATGAGTCTTGGTGTCAGACGAAGGTCGAAGCTTACCCTCAATGATTTTGTTTTCGAAGTCAACGATAACAATATCATCTGCTTTTAAATTTCTATAAGGAACACCACTCGGTTTAATAGCAAATACGCTGCGGTCACGATCAGCCACACTCACATTACCGAAAGTATAGACAACCAGCCCCAAATCCGGCAGCTGCATATTGGCATCAAAACACTTCTCCTTCAGTTCCTTGTATTGCGACATTCCAGTTCAGTTTGTAGCTGATTCCACAAAGGTGGCAAGATTAACATACTTATTATATCGGTTGTCATAATAAGCAACCCGATCAGGATTTGGCAAATACGTTTTCTCAAACCCGTTATTCATTTTTTTAATCGCTGTGCCTACATCTGCATGAATGCCAGAAGCTACCGCTGCATACATAGCTGCACCAAGGGCCGGTGTCTGGTCCGACTGCGCCACCTTGATGGGCATATTCAGAACATCCGCCAAAGTCTGCATGATATATGGCGACTTTTTAGCCACTCCTCCTACTCCAACTATCGATTTGATCTGCACTCCTTCCTCAGCAAAGCGCTCTACAATCTTCCTTGAACCAAAACAAATGGACTCAACCAAAGCTCTAAAAATCTCCGGTGCCTTGGTTCCTAAATTCAGGTTCATAATTGCTGCCTTCAATGCTTGATTGGCATCTGGTGTTCGTCTTCCATTGATCCAATCAACAGCCAGAGGAGCATCTTCCTCCAACGGCAGTCTTGATGCGAGTTCTGACAATCGCGTGATCATGTTTTCTTTAATTTGATCTATATCAGGACTTGGGAGTATCTTCTCTTCACCTAAATAATTGACTGACCAGAATAAAACGTCACGAAACCAGGCCAGAACATCTCCGAAGGCGGATTGCCCTGCTTCAAGCCCGATCATTCCTGGAATCACCGATCCATCCACCTGTCCGCAGATTCCCTTTACAGTTCGATAGCCTAATGTTTCTGATCGTGAAACCATGATATCGCACGTGGATGTACCCATCACGCGCACCAGTGTAAAATCCTCAACTGCTGCACCAACTGCTCCGGCATGTGCATCGAAGGTGCCTACGCTCACTACAACATCGTTGTTGAGACCTAACTTCTTTGCCCAGTCACTGGAAAGTTTGCCTGCTATGTTGTCTGAAGTGTAGGTTTCTGTATACAACCTTCCTCTCAAGTCTGCGAGATAAGGATCGAGCTTGTGTAAAAACACTTCAGAAGGAAGGCCTCCCCATGACTCGTGCCACATCGCTTTATGGCCTGCAGCACAACGGCTTCTCTTGAATGTTCTTAAATCTGGTGAGCCAACAAGAAGATAGGTGATGATGTCACAATGCTCAAACCAGGTATGAGCCTTTTCTTTCACCCGCTGATCAGCTCTGATCACATGAAGTATTTTCGCCCAAAACCATTCAGAAGAATAAACTCCCCCTTCATACTTTGTGAAGTCAATTCCACCCCAGGTTTTTGCGAGTCGATTAATCTCCGCGGCCTCATTGATCGCTGTGTGATCTTTCCACAATACAACCATTGCATTTGGATTGTCATTGAACTCATCTAGAGTACACAACGGCTCTCCATTTTCGGACACAGCAACCGGAGAAGATCCCGTTGTGTCTACGCATATGCCTTTAATCTTTGAAGGATCAATACGTGACTCACTCAGCACCCCGGCCACAGTCTTTTCAATTCCCTCAAGGTGATCCTTTATGTGCTGTCGAAAACGTGACGCGGCTGGTTCACAATACAACCCATCTTTCCAGCGGGAAAACCAATGCACCGAACTCGCCAGGGTTCGTCCGTCATCCGCGCTTACAAGCACCGCGCGAACAGAGTCGGTTCCAAAGTCAAGGCCTATGACATACTGATCTGACATTGAAAAAACTTAAAAACTAAAAATAGTTATTCTTTCGAAGCACAGTGTAAAAAATACATTTAATACCAGCGATAGGCTTTGACATAGATCGAGTCTCTCAATTTTATCATTTAAAATTTATTATTTATTGTTTATCAATATATTTTTATTGATAATTGCTAATCATTAACAAACACAATATGAAGCAGCTGAAAACAAAAACAGAGCAAATTCTCGCTACCATGCCCATCCTGGCATGGGTAGCATTTGCAGCTTATGTCATTGAAACGGGGGCAGTGTTGTACTCATACACTATCAGCTTTGTCGACCCCGAGGCCGCCAAGGATGTCTATCGCGGCCTGAACCTCTATCGACTTAGCAAAATAAATTTCTGGTATTACACTCAAGCCATCTCTTTAGTAGCCGGGTTTGCAGTATCTAAAGCAATAGTAGCCTGGATGGTGATCCGTGCTTTGGTCAAATTCCGATTAGAAAATCCATTTACAATGGAGACTGCTGTCAGACTTGAAAAAATTAGCTACGCAGCTTTCGGAACATGGGTGCTAGCCATGGTGAGCAACGGACATCTTGCCTGGATGATGAAGGAGACGGGAGAACTACAGGGCAATTGGATTTCAGGTGAGTTCATCTTCTTCGTTGCGCTTGTGTATGTCATTTCACAGGTCTTTAGGAGAGGTGTCGAAATTCAAAACGAAAACGAATTAACCGTTTAATGCCATGCCAATTACAGTTAACTTAGACGTGATGATGGCCAAGCGAAAAATGTCATTGAGTGAGTTGTCCGAGAAAGTGGACCTCACTCTGGCAAACTTGTCTATACTTAAGACTGGGAAAGCTAAAGCCATCAGGTTTAGCACACTCGAGGCCATATGCAAAGTGCTGGACTGTCAACCTGGCGACCTACTCGAATACGATGACGGCAATAAAAAATAGAGAAAGACAAACCAAGAAGCCGGTACAAGTGTTAGAAACAGAGATAACCTAGTTCACGACTTATGGAAAGATTTACCTTTCAAAATCCGACACGTATCATTTTTGGAGTTGGTTCTATCAAAGAACTTGATAAACATCTTCCGACCGACAAAAAAATGCTCCTGCTGTACGGAGGAGGGTCGATCAAAAGAAATGGCATCTATGATCAGGTTCGTTCTGGTCTTAAAGGTCGAAGTTTTGTCGAGTTCGCTGGGATCGAACCGAATCCCAAATATGAAACCATAATGAAGGGCGTTGAGTTGAGTCGAAAGGAGAATGTGGAGTTTATTCTTGCAGTTGGCGGTGGTTCGGTCATTGACGCAGCGAAATTCATGGCTCTGGCAATTCACTATACCGAAGGCGACCCCTGGGATATTCTGGTAAACAACACAGCAAAGAAAGTAGAAAATGTTGTGCCGTTGGCTACGGTGCTCACGCTACCGGCTACTGGATCTGAAATGAATGCCTACTCTGTTATTAGCAGGGAATCAACAAAAGAAAAACTTTCATTTGGAGCTCGCTCATGCTATCCTGTGTTTTCCATTTTAGATCCTGCTGTCGTTAAATCAATTCCGCCAAATCAAATTGCGAATGGCATCACAGATGCGTTCACCCATGTGCTGGAGCAATACCTCACCTACCCTGCTGGTGCTCCGCTTCAGGATAAGTTTGCTGAAAGCATTCTGCGAACACTAATTGAAGTAGGTCCGAAAGCAATGAAGAATCCAGGTGATGAAATAGCCGCTGGAAATTTTATGTGGTGCGCCACCATGGCACTCAACGGGCTACTCAGTGCTGGTGTTCCCACAGACTGGGCAACACACGCCATCGGTCATGAGTTAACGGCTTTGTATGGAATCGATCACGCAAGGACACTCGCAATCATCGCACCCAACCTTTACCGGTCCGTCTTCGATGCCAAAAAAGAAAAGCTGGCACAGTATGCAGAGGAAGTTTGGAAAGTGAGTTCAGGAAGCATTGATGAAAAAGCCAAGCTTGCAATCGAAAGAACCAGGGATTTCTTTCAGAGTCTGGGTATCAAGACAAAATTGTCTGAGTACACAGCAGATTATGAGGGCACCTCAAAGGAAGTGCTTTCACGATTCGAGAGTCGCAAGATAAAATCGCTTGGAGAAAACAATATTATAGATCTGGAAAAGGTAAAGGAAATTGTGGAGATGAGTTATTGATTCTTAATATTTATTCAACGACTCAGCCTCTTCTTCAATTCTGGCGAAATACATCAGCCCTCTAGGATCACTGGTCTCGAGCTTGGCCACATTCGCGATACCACGCAGTGTTGCTGCTTTTGAATTTAACCGGGTCTTCATTCTGTCAAAGTTGACTTGAAGCTCATTGCTAATTCGCTGTATCTCCTGATAACTTCGTTCCAAATCTGCTGTCCGCTCCCTAACTCTGTTATCCAAAATTTCTGCCATTTTCTTTTTCAACAACATCAGCCGCCACAGAATAATACTCGCGATTGCAAGAAGCAAAGCCACCAGAAAAATAAATGCAGTCATCATTTTATGTTGTTTAACCTGGTTTTCAATCACAGAAATAAGGTTATTCTTCTCATCGATCTCCTTAAGCCTGACTCGGTCATTAAAATCTGACTGTAATTGCACGACCTGGCCAATAACCTGACCACTAAGTATCTTCGATTTCAAGTCAATGAACTTTTGTTGATAGTCAGAAGCAGTTTCAAAATTTTGTCGCTGTCGATGTATACTTGCCAATAATTCATAGTTTATCAATAGGTGATCCTTTAATCCCTGATCACTTATCAATGGCTCTATAGCTCCAAGCAGATTAATTGCACGGTCAAGTTCACCCTTAGATCGAAACACTCTTGCCAGCGCTTGATCTATTTCAATTCCAAATATCATATTGCTGTAGGTAACGTATTTCTTGGCCTTAGTCAGGTGATATTCCGCCTTATCAAAATCTCCAAGGCCGAATATCGATTCTCCGAGGCCGAAATGGTATGTCAGTGAATCCTTAGCAGTGCATGGTTTGGACTGACACCCTAAAAACATTTGCTCGAATACATCAATTGCACGCTGGTATTGCCCCAAATGGTTATAGCCGACCCCAAGGTTATATTGAGAAAGCTCAAAATTCCACTCGATTCCATTATCAACTCTTGTTTTAAGCGCTCTAGAGATGTAGTCGATTGCATTTTGATAATCCTTTAGTGACAAATAAACCAAACCAATATTGTTAAGGCTGTTGCTAATCTCGTTCAGGTCATTCAACTGTTCTCTCATACTTAGAGATTTTAGATTGTAATTGAGTGCTAAATCGTAGTCTCCCAGCTCCCGATAGCATTCAGCAATGTCATGCGTTATGTATCGTGATAAATAGAAACCATTCCTCTCAGCGATCTTTAATGCAATCAAATAATCCTTTAAAGCAGTCTTATACTCCCCAGCATAACGAGCCAGCCAGGCTTTTCCATAAAAGCCTTTGGTGATCATGAGACTATCTCCAGTCTTATGCGCATCTACTGCTACCTGGTTAATATACTTGTAGGCAGTGTCTTGAGATATCCAGGCATATTGACGATAAATCTCATAGCTCACATAAGGCTTCGCTGAATCCGATGACACAAGCAACAGGCTTTTTAATGAATCTACAGCACGCATATTCTGCCCAGAACTACAGAACGCTGACATTATCAGCAGGATGGTTAAAAGTCGTCTCATAGAACAAAGATATGACGACAATTGAAGCCGAAACAGAATTATATCAACTCTTGTATTTCCCTCAATCGTGCTATCTTTATCTCAATTCAATTTGAATAAAATGACCAAAGAATCTAGAAGAGCCGCGTTAAAGAAACTTTCACTTTCTACCCTGGGACTACCACTCGCATCGGCTTCGCTGGCCGATTTCGGTGAAGTGACCAATACACTAAGACAACAACCAATCGGCAATGCTGGTTTTGATAAGCCAGTCACAGCCATCACGCTCGGTGCCGGCAGCCGTGGTAATGTATATGGCGGTTATGCAGAAAATTACCCCAACGACCTCGATATAATAGGTGTGGCAGAACCTATCGCTATTCGCAACGAGCGTTATTCACAAAAGCATAAAATTGAAAACAGCAACCGATTCAAGACCTGGGAGGATGTTTTCAAAAAGCCAAAGTTCGCAGATGCTGTCATTATTACCACACCAGACAGTCTACACTACGGTCCCTGCATGAAGGCCCTGCAAATGGGTTATGATGTTCTACTGGAAAAACCCATTGCACCCACAGAAAAAGAGTGTCGCGATATCTTAGCCATGGTTCAAAAAACTGGTCGCATTGTAGCGGTGTGCCACGTTCTCCGCTATGCCCCCTATTTCATCAAGCTCCGTGAGATGATCCGCTCCGGTGCCGTTGGGGAATTGATCAGCATCCAGCACTTTGAACCTATTCAGCATGTACACATGTCGCATTCATTTGTTCGAGGTAACTGGCACAACTCAAAAGAAACAACACCAATCATCCTGGCTAAGTCATGTCATGATCTCGATATATTGCGTTGGCTTATCGACAAGCCTAGCAAAAACATTTCTGCCATTGGCGACCTCAAGTGGTTCAGGAAAGAAAACGCTCCTGCCGGAAGTACAGAAAGATGCACCGATGGATGCGCAGTCGAAGCAAATTGCCCCTATTCGGCACTTAAGATTTACCATCAGCATCGCGAGTACACTTATGTCTTCGATTTTCCAGAAGACAAAAGCAAACATGGCGACTTTATTCTGGAACAACTGCGGAAGACAAATTACGGTCGATGCGTGTATCGCATGGACAATGATCAGCCTGACCACTATGTCACATCTATACAATTTGAAGACAACATAACAGCGAGCTTTTCGATGGAGGCTTTCACCTCTTATCATGGTCGTAGAACGCGCGTCATGGGGTCAATGGGCGACATCGTTGGCGACATGGAAAAATTCGTCTTCACAGACTTTGCCACAAGAAAGTCCACAACATGGGATGTAAAAGTAGACGATGTAAAAAATTACGAGGCCAGTGGTCACGGTGGTGGTGACTGGGCTCTGGCCAGCGACTGGGTGAAGGCAGTGAAAGCACAAGACCCAAAACTGCTTTCATCAACCATTGAAGCATCCATCGAAAGTCATCTCATGGGATTTGCCGCGGAAGAAAGCAGGTTGAATAAAAAAGTGGTTGACATCAAAATCTAATCGATTCCATATCCTAATTTGATCTCGAACATGAGATGGACTATTCTTTCTATTGCATTCCTCTTTGTATACATTTCTGCCTGTGACTATCCTGTGAAGAACAACGAGTCAGCAATACAACCCTGGGCGTATCCTTCATTCACCAAAGTCGACAGCTTGAACCCTATCCTGTCACCAAGTAAAGATCTTAAATTTGTTGATCCTATCACCAAAAGTGAAACCTCATGGGAAGAACGAAACGTATTGAACCCAACCGCAGTGGTTCGACACGATACAGTTTTTCTCTTGTATCGTGCGCAAGACCTTAAAGGAACATCGCGTATCGGAATGGCCTTCAGCACCGATGGTTTGCATTTTACAAAACTACCGCAGCCCGTATTTTATCCTGACCTGGATAGCATGAAACGCTACGAATGGAATTACAAAAAAGACGAAACCAAAACTGAAAATACTGAGGATTGTTACTTCTGCTACTTCGATGGCACGGAAGATCCAAGGATAATCACCAGAGAAGACGGAACCTACATTATGACTTACACTTCATATGATGGCAAAACTGCGCGGTTGAGCCTTGCAACCTCTCCTGACCTTCGTCACTGGCAGAAACGTGGACTCATCCTCAACAATGATAAGTACAGAGACCTATGGTCAAAGTCTGGAGCTATTGTGGCCGAGTTAAAAAACGGACAGATCATCGCGCGTAAGGTCAACGGGAAATATTGGATGTATTTCGGAGATACCGACCTTTATATTGCCACATCTGATGACCTGATACATTGGGAAGTAGCTGAAAATGAGGAGTCGAAAAAAATGATTTCAGTGCTACATCCGCGCATGGGTTACTACGACAGTCGACTGGTTGAACCAGGTCCTTTTGCCCTTTATACTGAGCGCGGAATCGTGTTGATATACAACGGCAGCAATGCTACTAATTTTAATGATGAGCAACTACCCAAGTTCACCTACGCAGCAGGTCAAGCACTATATGATTCTCTGGCTCCCTACAAACTCAATGATCGCACTGAATCCTATTTCATACATCCCGATAAGGAATATGAAAAAGTTGGTGAAGTGAATGAAGTTTGCTTTGTAGAAGGACTAGTTTACTTCAACGACCGCTGGTTCCTTTATTACGGTACTGCAGACTCAAAGATTGCTGTAGCTGTCTCTCAATAGCCGGTTAGAATTTAAGACCTGTCCCCACATTCCATACAAATTCTGTCACGTGATCCGACCGGTAGAATGAATAACCGGTGTTGAGCATAAGATAGAGTCTTGTTTTGTTTTCGGTCAACTTGACCTGGTTGGTGACACCCGCCACATTTCGAATTTCCTCAACATGTGAATACAGTAGTCGAATCTCGTTTCTGAATTCAAATCTCCTTAACGGTAATTTCAAGATATATCCAAGGTATCCTGTTGCACCATTCAATGGCAGATCTGCTTCCCTCCTGGTATCGATGAACATCCATGAAACGATGGTAAAGCTGTGACGAATATTCGGACTAAACGTAGCCGTTGCCACTGGTCTCAAAAAGCTCCCGTTTGCTGCTACCCTGTTGAACGCAAACCCGTTACCAATCGATAGGTGCCAACGCTTCAAGCTGTCTGGATAGAATCCATAGCCACCGCTAAAAAATGTTTGAATCGTCTTTCCCGATTCCTTCCAACTAAAGCTATGAAAGCCATCAAAAAATATCCCGCGGTTTTGATATTGCATTGTGATCACCTGAGCGGGCTCATCCAGCCCAAAGAGTCCGGAGATATCGATGAATGAAGATTGAAACTCTGTGGCCCAATCAGTACGCTGCGCAACAACCTTACAACACAGCAACATCATAATGATAAACACGTACTTGCGCATTTAGTTGACTTTGTCAACTAAATGTATTTTATTCACTAAATATTTCCAAATGACAGACAAAGACATTCGTAAAGTGCGGGAATTCAACCGGTTCTACACCTCCGTCATCGGCTTACTGGATAGGCACTATCTCAATGGTCCCTTCACTCTTCCTGAGGGTCGAGTATTGTACGAACTGCACCATCACCAACCCTGTAGTGCGACAGATTTGATGGGACCCACCCACATGGACAAGGGATATTTGAGCAGAATATTAAAAACGTTTTTGAAGAAAGGCTACGTAATTCGAAAACCTCATCAGGAAGATGGAAGGGCGTTTCAACTAATGTTGTCAGCGAAAGGTGAAAAGGAGTTTGAGAAACTTAACGCTTCATCAAGTGACTTGATTAAAGTAATGTTGCAAAACTTATCAAAAGATGAAATACAGATGCTGACCGCTAGCATGGAGCAAATAACTGAAGTGATCGGACAAACTAAAGTTGAACTCTCGGCCGCATGATTTTAGAATCCACAATTGCTAACACCATCGATAACGACCTGCCTGAAGTCTACCTTCTGTTTGAAAAAGCAATCGAATATCAGAGAACAAAAAACTATCCGGTATGGCGTGGCTTCGATCGATCAACACTGGTTCACGATGTCGCCAGCAGGAACCACTATAAAATATTGAGAAATGCTGAAATGGCGATGGTATTCAGCGTTTGCTACGCTGATCCTCTGATATGGGGAAATCGTGAAACAGGTGAATCAATCTATCTCCATAGGATTGTTGTCAATCCCATATTCAAAGGGCAAAAGTTATTTTCAGAAGTGCTGGCATGGGCAATCAACCATGGCATCAGCAAATCAAAAAAGTCAATCCGAATGGATACCTGGGCTGACAATGCCAACATCATCGACTATTACAAAGGCTTTGGATTTCAATTTATTGACAACGCTAAAACACCTGACGATACCCGGCTAGCAGTTCAAAACCGAAACCTGAATGTTGCTCTTTTGCAATATGACCTAAGCGATCACTAAAATGTCAGACACAAAAATTTCTCTTAAAGATATCCAAATCAGAACCACACTCATGCCAGGAGATCTTGGATACGTGACCTACCTCCATGGAACAATTTATGCCCGTGAATACAACTTCGGGCTGCAATTTGAAACTTACGTATCAGAAGGGCTGAACGAATTTTTGCGCCAATACGATCCAAAGACGAATCGCGTTTGGGTATGCGAACACAACGACAGGATGATTGGCTTCATGCTGTTAATAAATCGTGGAGAAGCAGCCCAACTCAGATATTTTATCCTTGAAGTTCCTTATCGTGGCATCGGTCTCGGTAAAAAACTAATGTCACTCTACATGAATTTTTTGCACGACTGCGGATACAAGCGTTCTTATCTGTGGACTACTGATGAACTATCTGCAGCCAGATCGTTGTACGAACGACATGGATTCAGGCTCACTGAACAACGTGATTCGGAAGCATTTGGCAGAAAGGTGACTGAATTGAGATTCGATTTGGAGCTGTAGGTAAACCGCAATTAAATAGGAACTCCGAAATGGAAGTTATGAATCCCTACTTTGAAAGTAGTGCCTACTCCATATTGTGATGTCACGTCAATATTGCCGCGCAGTTTCAACATCGTTTCCTTAATAATATACAGCCCCAGCCCTGCTCCTTCGCTCAACTCCGTACCTCGATAAAACATGTTGAAGATTTTGGGAAGAATTGATTCGTGTATACCTATTCCATTGTCTTTAAAAGTAATCGTGGCTTCATCGGGAAAAACGCGAACCGTTATCTCCAGTTCACATCTCTCCTTCTGAGGATCACAATACTTAATGGCATTGGAAAGTAAATTAGAGAATACGACAGAAAGGCGATGGCTATCAGAAATAAACGGAACATTGTCGCCCTCAAACTTGATTTCGATATTCAGCTTGTCAAAGCCCTGCATGTATTCCAGCTTCGAAACCACCCCTTTCAGCACTTTCCGAAAATCAATTCTTTCGAGGTTGAGTTCTCTTCTGGCATTTCGCGAATACTCAAGAATATCTTTCAGCGTGCTATCAAGCTTATGAATACTTTCCTCCATCATTTCAAAGTACTGATCGTAGATCTGGTCTCGCGGTCTTCCGTCTCGCTTTGAAATATTGAGCAAGCCAAGCAAACTCCGTAGTGGCGCCCGAAGATCATGCGACACACTGTAAACAAAACTATCGAGTTCCTGATTGATTTTTATCAACTCTTCATTCTGAGAACGCAGTGCCAGCTCGGCTTCTAGTCTATCTACTTTGTGACGCCTTTGTTGAACTGCATTGATAATTGCCGTGGGTAGCCGTTGGAGACTTGTCTTTAAAATGTAGTCGTCAGCTCCCTCCTTTAGGCGGGTGATAGCAAATTCTTCAGACACACTTCCCGTCACAAGAATGAATGGCACCTCGATCCCCAATCTTCTGCAAAGCGTAAGGGCTTCAGAGGAATTAAATTGCGGAAGAGAATGATCAGAGAGAATCACATCAAAAGACTGCTCCCGAATGGCACGTGTAAACTCGTCTTTGGTATCCGCCAGGAACAACTCGAAGTTAAGTCCTTCTTTACGAAGCGCTCGTTCTACCAATTCTGCGTCCTCCGGAGTATCCTCGAGAAAGAGTATCCTAAGATGTGGAACCTTTTCGACCATTATTTAGGTGGTTGATTCAACAAAAGCCAGAACATACCCAATTGATCCACCGCCTCCATAAACTTGTCAAACTGAACGGGTTTAACGATATACGCGTTGACGCCTAAATTATAGGTCTCTATAATATCCCTCTCTTCTTTTGAACTTGTAAGGACTACAACGGGGATTACCTTTTTGGCAGGATCACCTTTCAATTGTTTCAGGATTTGAATACCATCGACCTTAGGCATCTTCAGATCCAGCAAAATGATCTTGGGAAAATGATTGTTGCCAGGATCAAATAGATATTCCAATGCCTTCTCACTATCACTTATATGTAGTAAACGATTTGCAAGGTTTCTCTTTTTTAGAGCCCTTATTGTAAGCTCTGCATCATCCATGCTATCTTCAATCAACAGTATTTCCACTTGTGAATTGGTCATGTAGTTAAACTTTTTGTATAGAAATAAAAAGTGGTGCCTTCGTTGACTTTTGACTCAGCCCAAATCTCACCACGATGCTTCGTTATTATGCGATGTACTAAAGCTAATCCTACGCCTGTCCCCTCAAATTCCTGATGACTATGCAATCTTTGAAATACCTTAAAGAGTTTTTCGCTATATTTCATATCAAAACCCACACCATTGTCTTTCACATAATAAACCATGTTTCCCTTAAGTTGTTCACAGCCAATTTCAACTTTCGGATGCGCAGCTTTCCTCGAATACTTAATGGCGTTGGAGATCAGATTTACCCAAACTTGCTTAAGCATACCCAGGTCACCTCTGCCATTTTCAAGTGGTCGAACATCCCAGTCAATTGACCTTTTATCATGGGCTGTCAATTCCTCAATCACCTCAGCCACCAACATATTCACATTTACATTGGAGTAGCTAAGTTCCTTCCGACCCAACCGGGAGAAATCAAGCAGGTCATCAATGAGTTGGCCCATTCGACTGGCATTGTTCATCACAATCCTTAACAATCGATTGCCCTCTTCATCAATCTTAGATGAGTACTCTTCTTTTAGTACTTCGGTAAATCCGCGTATGGAACGCAGTGGGGCTCTTAAGTCATGCGATACGGAGTAAGTAAATGACTCCAGCTCTTGATTGATTTGTTTAGTTCTCATTTCCGCCAGAAGTCTAGCCTTGAAACTTCTGTTGATCATCAAAAAAACCACGGTTATGATGACCAGGCTGGATAGCATTAACAAAGAGAAAGTAAATTGGAATCCGCGCATATCTTCAAGACTCCTGTTTACGCGTGCTGTCAACAAACCTTTTTCCAGACGAGACATATCCGCAATCACTTTGTAAATTCTATCAGAAGTCTTTTTACTTTCCACAGATCCCAATAATAATTCCGCAGCCACCTTGGAGTCTTTCAAAGTGTCGATAATTTTTCTGTGGATACTGTATTTATTAGTTCCATACACAAGAAATGTATCGATCAAAGCTTTTTGCTCCGCATTGTCAACAGTAAGTTCTCTCAACCTTAGGTAATGCTCACGTGCCTGATTAATTTCCTTAGCATAACTTGTCAGGTATAGCGTATCACCGGTAATAATCAGCTTAGAGACTAGTTCTTCGGTTCTGCTAGCATTAGAATTCACCTGCTCGATATGCTGAAGCACCTCGTTGGTATGCAATACAAGCGCTCGGGTGTTGATGAAGTCCTGATTATTTTGATAGGAGAAATAGCCCAGCCAAATTAAGATGATAAGCGAGGTAAAAAATCCGATTACTACTCTTCTATCGATGTAAAGTTTCATCCTGTCCCTCCAGAGATCTGTTAATTCTTCTTCTGAAAGGCCTGGCTACCTTATAGACACACTTTCTCCTAAATTATTTCAGCCTAAAACAGAATTGAATCAAATTATGATTTAAAGAGATAGGATAGATTTGAAATGTAATAATGATGTAATAAAACCCATTTAATAAGTCAGAATTAAATGGGTTTCGGATAAATGGTTAATAAGAGAACCAGGCTAATTGTTTAGAAACACAGAATAATCCATACCAATTTCTCCTGTTTGCGAATATACCGCTCGTAAAGTACCCGACTTTAAATCTATTGAACTTATACCAGATCTTTTACTCTTGACATCTCGGTATTCAAAAGGCCAATAGATAAGATGACAATTAACAAAACCAATTGCATAGGATGAACAATTCCTGAAAAAGGGAGGTTTGTGAAAAGTGAAATGTGGGCTATGACAAAGGTTGCTCCAAACAAAATTGCCGACAAGATTATCAATACTTTACCCCATGATAATCTCATATTAGTAGTTAGCTTGTTTCGCTCCTCCGCCCCGCGCTGTGCTCGCAGCACTGTTCTAAATGCCAACCTTAGGTAAACGAAAACATGAACAAACAAAAACTCGTAAAGTACCAAATCAACTATTTCGTTAAATCGAACCAAATCGAAAAAGCGGTCGCCAATAACAGCCAGCGTGTAAACAATAAAAATAATTGCGTGAAGAAGCGGTCGTTTAGGTTTCGTCCCAACAAGTGCACAAGTATAGAACAGCAAGAGAGGCCCAACTAAAAAATACAATCCACCCATAAGATCGGGAAAAATCTGATCTATGTAGACTGAGGTCCAATCCTGATAAATCGGTTCAGCTATCGCAACTGATAAAAAAAGCAGGTACAAGGCTAACAGGCGATGGCTCCTTCCACTCTCTTTGTAGCTAAACAGTAAAATGACGAAGAGAACCCCAAGCGCTAGCCCAAAAAACGTTATCAAAATCATAGACCCTTACTCATATCTGTTAGAAACGCAAAAATCCTCTGGTCCGTTGCTCGCTGACTTAAGCCTTGGGTGTAGCAGGAACGGATAGTGCTTCGGTCAGATCTCTCCCATTTTCATTGTGAGATATCTGATCCACCCTCTCCAATTTGTAGATATCGGTTCTTCGATCGGTGAGCGTTCGAACCGATCCTGTGTAATGAAGATCTTTTAGAAGGTCCAGGTCAACATCTACGATGAGTGTCATCTCCGTATTTGGTGTTGCTTCCGCTTTGATCGCATTCGTTGGAAATGCAAAATCAGCTGGCGTAAACACAGCCGATTGTGCATACTGTATATCCATGTTATGCACCTTGGGAAGATTGCCCACGCATCCCGCAATCGCCACAAAACACTCGTTTTCAATTGCCCGTGCCTGGCCACAATGCTTAACGCGTGTGTAGCCATTCTGTGTATCGGTTAGGAAAGGAACAAATAATATGTTCATTCCTTCATCAGCCAAAATTCTGGACAGTTCCGGAAATTCTACATCATAACAAATCAACACCCCTATTTTTCCGCAGTCTGTATCAAATGCCTTCAGTGAATTGCCGCCAGCCATTCCCCATTCAAATCTCTCACTCGGAGTCACGTGAAGTTTCTCATACATTTCCGAAGTTCCGTTTCTACGGCATAGCCATCCGATATTATAAAGCTTGCCATCGCGGATGATCGGCATACTACCCGTAATGATATTTGCATTGTAGGAAACTGCAAACTCTTTGAACTTAGCATGCAGTCTTTCAGTGTAGTCTACCAGCTTACGAATAGCCTGTGCTTCGGGCACGTCATTCAACGTTGCCATCAACGGTGCGTGAAAGTATTCCGGAAAGAGAATGAAGTCACTCTCATAGGCTGAAGCTCCGTCTACAAAGAATTCAATTTGTTCCACTAGCGCATCAAAGTCCTTGAACAAACGCATTTGCCACTGAATCAACGCCATTCTCACGTTTGATTTTTTGCTGTTAAACAGTTTTGGTTTATGCTCATAATAGATATTATTCCACTCTATCAATGCGGCATACTCCAATGACTCCTTGTCGCCCGGCATATATCCCTTCAGAATTTTTTTAACATGGAAGTCATTAGATAGTTGAAAAGTAAGAGTAGGGTCATATACCTGCTTCAGTTTAACTCTATCGATATACTGACGAGTATTAAGCTTCTCCGCAAACTGACTGTAGTTCGGCAACCTTCCACCAGCGATAATCGACTTTAAGTTTAGCTTCTCGCAAAGTTCCTTCCGCGCATTATAAAGCCTGCGCGCAAGGCGCATTCCTCTAAAATCCGGATGAATAAAAATTTCAATTCCATACAACACATCTCCTTTCGGATCGTGTGTTGAAAAAGTATAGTTGCCAGTTATTTGATCATAAGTATGGCTATCACCGAACCGGTCATAATCAACAACAATCGACAGAGCAGTACCAACCACCTTCTTATCTACCTTAATACATATCTGGCCCTGAGGAAAAATATCAATCAATTTCTGAATATGATGTTCTTTCCAGTAGGCACCCCAGGCTTCGTAGGCCATGATCATGCTTTCCTTCAAATCCAAATAATCCGCCATCTTCAGCGTACCAATTTCTACTTTCATAACTCTATCATGTTTAGTTCTCAGCGCGTATACCTGCTTCAATATTCAACAATCATTGAAATTTTTACCGCGAAGGCAGTCAGCAGGACAAATTGGGACTCCCGGATTCGGGTTAACCCGTAAAACCTCAATTTAAGCAAAAAAGGGCACTTTTCCCAGATAAGATGGGATGTTAACAGTGCTATATTGATTTAACAATTATGAGCAGAGACAAAACCCAATCGCCTTGGATTTTTATTCAATCACCGTTCGTACACTCTGAAAAAGTATCCAATCTCAAAAACTATTAGATCATTTTGACGGCCGTCATTATCAAATTGATAAGCTAAATAGACGGGTAAATTGTTTCCATTGTTCAAGAGATAAAATACTAATCCCGTTGCTAATCCAAAGCCCTCACCTGAGCCTTGAAAGTAGTCTGTGACAAACACAAGTTTTTTTGAAAGCCTTTGCTCAAGTCCCGCCATCAAGCCACCTTGAATTTCTTTCTGTCCAAGATCGGGTGCCTCTTTCCAATGTTTGCCATATCCACCAAGCATTAACCTGGTATATATTACATCGCTATGATTAACAGAAAGACCTGCGAAAGTGTAAACGATATTTTTGACAGCAATATCCCTTTGAAAATAAAAACTACTCCAACTGCCTGGAGACAAACTCAGTTTTATTCTTTCATTCTTTTTAAGCCATAACCGCCATTTAGTTGATATCACAAGCTTATCAGGGTTCGATGACAGCTCCCGGTTGAACCAAAGGTTAGATCCAACTTCCAAATAAGGAAGAGGTTGCAACATCGCCCTAAAAACACTGGCATTAACGTTGGCATTTCCCTTCAGTGAGGCATACTGATCGAATTCAACGTAACTGTATCCTACATCCGGAAACATATCAGGGTTGGGCATATTGAAAAAGGAAAGCTGAGCGCTTGCAGGCGTCAACTTTAGAAATAGCCAAAGTATCAACAACAGAGGCCTCATAAAACTTATATTATTAACCTAACACCTCCGAGCTCAGAGATCCTGTAAGGAAAGCGGTCACCAGGAGAGCCAATAAACATAAAGTTCTTGGGAATATTCCATTCCTTAGAAAGCGTATCAATTAATTCAGGGCCAAAAACTCCGGTCTCTGTAAGAAAGACGATTTTGATATCCGGGTAGGCACGATCAAGGACATTCAAGTCTTTAACAAACTCTTCGGGCACCGATTGACCATCTTTTAGAACGGTGACGATACGCAGCCTGTTGGTTAACTCGTTCTCCTGCACATAGATCATCACCCTGTTCAACGTGGCAATGTCATCGCCTTTCGTAAAAAAGACAAACTGCTGTTCACTCGTTTTACGCATCAACCTGGTCAATCGAAGCTGGCTAAGCAAAGCAATTCTTCTAATATTCTCCGAAGCGGACTTGAGCACCATCAATCCCAACTCAAAGATTGAAAGCCGGTTAAGCAGAGCATAGATCACGAGAATCGCAGGTACAAAATACTGTAGGAAAACTACAAGGTATTCGGGGTGAATTTTGATGTTTCCATAAAGAGCAATTACAACACCAAGCAGCGCGATGAATACCGTTACTGCCGCAGCATACTCCGGCCGTGGAAGTTTAGCGCGTTTCACTTTCAGAAGGAGATTACCAATGGCGAAGTATGCCATTACTGCCAGAAAAGAAATAGTGTAAACGCCTGCCAATGGCTCCAATTGACCTTTAGTAATCACAAGGATTGAAAAACATAACACAAAAAAACCTATGAGAATACGGTAGTTTGATTGCCTCTTATTCTCTTTCAAAAAGAACTGCGGCAATATTCTATCGAGAGCCATGCGCTTCATCAGTCCGCTTACACCTACAAACGAAGTCAGCACTGCTCCACTTAATACCAACACTGCATCAATGGATATGATATAAGATAGCCACTTTCCACCCGCAACCTCACCCATGTGAGACAGCAGCGTCTCCTTATGCTCCCCAACTTCAACCAAGGGCATAGCAGCGATCGCCAGAAATGCAATCAATGGATTGAATACACTGACAACAGCCCACATGTTGCGAAGTGTTTTCCGAAACACACCAGGTGCTTGCTCCTCAACAAAGTTGGCGGAACTTTCAAACCCGCTGATACCCAACATGGCGGCACTAAACCCAAAGAACAAAGCACTTCTTAAACTGCCCTCCAATGGAGTTTGAAAATTTATAGTCAGGGTATCTATCCCTTGTGTGATGAGGAACCAAACAACGGCAAAAACAAGAAGCGTAAGCGTAGCCAGGTGTGTAATAAAGATCACAACAGCAGCCTTGGCGGACTCTGATATTCCCAGAATGGTAAGTGTCATAAAGATCGCCAGCACTGCAACGGTTGCGGGAAGAACAGGAATCACGGTAACCAAGCCGTGCAAATAGTGCATCGCTTCACTTGCTGACAACACCGCTGTGGCCATGTACGAAAGAATGGTCAACGTAGCCGCAAGGGATGCATTTGACTTCGTTGTAGTATTGAGAAGCACATTGTACGCACCACCATTCAGTGGTAATGCGCCAACCACCTCACCATAAATTTTTCTGAAAAGGAAAAGAATGCCTGCAACAATCAACAATGATATCCATGCAAATTGCCCGGCATACAAAATTGCCAAAGCTGACACGTACAAAACGCTGGAGGAAATGTCGTTGCCACAAATGGCGGTGGCCTCAAGCTCGCTAAGTTTTTTGGCTGCCTTCAAAAGTTACAGTGCAATCTAATTATCGGAAGGTAACTCTATTTTCACTTATCCTAACAAGAATAATCAAGTTATGTTATCCAATGTAACGTCTGTGGTTGCAGAGGATTTATAAAAGGCGATTTTTCTTCTACCGACTTGTGCCAGCTTTTTTTGAGTTCATAATACCACTTCGCTTGTTGATCGGGATCGCCTACTAGCATCAAAGTAGGATTTGTATCGAGGCCTTCGCGTAACTTCTGGAATACTCCTAGATCTTGACCAATGAATGTCCGCCCTAAGCCGCGCAATGGAGTCCATAAAAATTTAGCAAGACCTATTGTGGTATAAAAAACATGGTTCAGTTCCGTTTCATTTTCATTGAGGGGAGTAAGAGTCGTAATCGAAATGATTTCATTTTTACCCACTTGTATATGCTCCAATCGGTTCCCCGGAAGTTGAAAATTTATCTCCGTGCTGGTTCCTCCTTTTAGCACCGAATATCCTTTTGAATTAGAAGACGGCTTATGACGCGCCATTTTAAAACCAAGGTCATCTGGGACAAAGTGCTTTTCCTTTCTTTTCAAATTTTTACTCGACCTCCAAAACCAGGACTGATGGACGAATGTGACGTGTGCCGGATCAATTAAACCAATCACCGAGTGATCAATATTAGTCGGCATGGTCACAGTCTCCACGTGAAGGAATTTTTTGCCTGAATCTAACAGGAGGTTGGGCAAGCGCTCCTCCGCACCTTCAAGCTTGAGTTTGTTCTGAGGAATGTAAACCCAGATCGTCCCGCTGATTTCCTGACATGGATATTCATAGACTTTAATCTTATTTACATCCAGCTTATCATCAGCCAATGCAGGTATCTCTGTACATGTTCCCGAACAATTGAATTTCCAACCATGATAGCAACATTGAATAGTGGTGCCATCAAACCAACCAGCCGTCAGCGGCACACCGCGATGAGGGCAGTTATCTTTTAGTGCAAATGGTTTTCCCTGGGCATCGCGTCCGAAAGCAATTCGTTCGCCAAGGATCTCCTTTTGAACGAGCTTGCCTTTTTTGAGTTTCGATCCGTGAAAGGCAAAGTACCACAGGTTTTTTAGGAAAAGAGGCTGATCTGAAGCCATGAAAAAAGATTTGTTGGAATGGCAAGGATAGAAAAAATCGACCTACTTAGGAAATGATCCAGGTCATGCCCGAGCCGAGTCCTCCTATTGGTATCGCGAAAAGATGCGCCTGTCTGCAACGAAAGTTCCGAAAGGAAGTAGCGAAGCAATGAGTGCCCAGAAGATATTGGTGTAACCCCATCGCAAACCCAGGCCAACCAAAAGCACCCAGAAACAATAAGCGATAAACAAAATACCGTGGGCCATTCCTACAAAGGAAGTAGGTTCAGGTATGTCCATCATGTATTTCAATGGCATACACACTCCGAGTAAGAGCAGATAACTTATACCCTCTGCTATCCCCCATAGCCGTAACAATTTCAGATGATCCATCTCTTTGATTTAAGTCGCGAAAATATGACTCAGGCATTCAACCACCAATACACTTTGGGATTGAAAGTACCGCTCATCTAATAATAGACCACACACAAAAGCTTCACGCTACATTTGAGCTTTTTTACGAAACTCTGGCGGTATTTTTGTGTTTAACTGTACTAATAAAGCCCCCGAACTGAAAACTGCTTTTCTCACCATATTATTAGGTATCATCTGCTTCATCGCCTACGGGCAGAGCTCCTACCGCGTTGAAGGTACTGTGATGGATGGAGAGACCAACTCACCTCTTGAGTTTGCTAACGCCAGTTTGCTTACTCCTGTTGACAGCTCTCTGGTGGCTGGAGCTACATCCGATGCTAGTGGAACATTTAGCATTGTCACGAAACCGGGTAACTATCTTCTTAAAGTTCAATTCATCTCATACGCTCCGCGATTCAGAAAAATCACCTTGTCAGAGAGCAGACCTGTAGTCAATGTTGGCTCGGTTACGTTGTCACCAGATTCCGAAATCTTGTCCGAAGTAGTGGTGACCGGGCAAAAAGATCAAATGCAACTGGAACTTGATAAGAGAATCTTCAATGTTTCTGCAAACCTCCAAAACGTAGCTTCAAATGCTTCGGAGATCTTAGATAACCTTCCATCCGTGGCCGTGGACGTGGAGGGAAACGTAAGCCTTCGGGGAAATTCCAACGTAAGGATCCTGGTCAATGGCAAGCCATCTGGATTGGTAGGAATTAGCAGCCCTGATGCACTGCGCCAACTTCAAGGCGATTTGATTGAGAGAATAGAAGTAATTACCAATCCTTCTGCTCGATACGATGCCGAAGGGTCGGCAGGTATCATCAACATCATTCTAAAAAAAGAACGCGAGCATGGTTTGAATGGATCGTTTGTCTTCAACACGGGCTATCCACAGAATTTTGGATTTTCAACCAACCTCAATTACAGAAAGGGTCGCTTCAATGTGTTCGGCAGTTATGGAATCAACTACCGCGAGAATCCTGGGGGTGGATATGATGATCGGATTTCACGCGATACACTTTTTACATTCATTGAAAACGATCGCTTAAGAACGGGCGCTTCCAATAACTATCGGTTTGGAACTGACTTCACGATTAACGACAAGAACATGATCACATTCTCTGTGATGTCGAGAATTTCGGATGAAGATAACTTTACCGATATCACTTACTTTGACCGCACAGCCTCGCGCGGTTTAATTAACAATACGCTTCGCAAGGAGGCTCAGGAAGAAGCTGACAATAATTTGGAGTACCAGTTGAATTACAAACGCGAATTCAAAGGAAGCGGTCATGAGCTAACGGCACAATTTCAATTCCGGGATAATACAGAAACTGAACTATCAACGATCGACTCAGCAAACCTATTGCTTGACACACCGTTAAGACTATTTCAAAGGTCGTCAACCGATGAACTGGACCGGAATGTGTTGATGCAGGTGGATTATGTTTACCCGTTTAACAAAGGAAAAAAAATTGAAGCCGGATATCGTGGAACGCTTCGCGAAATTGCAAATGACTATCTAGTTGAACAAATTGACGGGGCAGGGAACTTCTTCCCACTATCCAACTTTTCTAACAAGTTTACCTACAACGAGGATGTGCATGCCCTTTACTCCATTTACGAAAACAAAATGGTAAAGTGGGGATATCAGGTGGGACTCAGAGTTGAGCAAACAAACATCACCACCTTTCAACGAGAAACAAATGACACCAATCACAAGGATTACCTGAACGCTTTTCCAAGTGCTTTCGTCACTTATAATGTCAATAATATACGGACGGTGCAAGCGAGCTACAGTCGCAGGCTATCCAGACCGCGGTTCTGGTTTCTGAATCCATTTTCCTCTTACAGTGATCCACGCAACATCAGAACTGGTAACACAGACCTCAACCCCGAATACACGGACTCCTACGAACTGGGGCTATTAAATAATCTGAAAAAATCGTCCGTGTACTTAGGTGGCTACTACCGATACTCAACAGGGGTAATCGACCGCATTCAAACTTCGGAGGACGGGGTAAATACTGTGTCAACACCAAGAAATATTGGAATAGAAAATGCATACGGAATTGAAGCCAACTTTAGCACCGATCCAACTGACTGGCTCAACCTCAATGGAAATGCAAACTTCTACCGAGCTATCACCAAAGGTCGCTACAATGATATTGTCCTGGATCGAGATACTTACACTGCAAGGTTCAGGCTGAACAGCAAAATCAAAATCAACAAAATTGATTTTCAGGTTAGCGGAAACTATATGGCACCTGAAAGGCAGACGCAAGGAACTCGCAAAAGCCTGTATTACATGGACCTGGGTGCCAACATGGACGTAATGAAAGGGAAGGGAACCATTAACCTAAGTGTACGCGACTTATTTAACTCACGTAGATACCGAGGCACAACAGTTACAAGCAACTTTACCGAGTCCAGTAATTTCCAATGGCGTTCACGACAAATCAGATTGAGTTTCTCCTACAGACTCAATCAAAAGAAGAAACGAGAACGCGGGGGACAGCGTGACGATGATTTTGATGACGAAGAGTTCTAAATCATCAATGACTTTCTTCTGCAGTCGCGCATTTTGAGGCTTGGTAGCAGTACTTCTCACCCTCCAAAGGAATTTTCCCCGTCTTGTCCAGGATACCATCCATTCTCAAAGTGGCAATAGCAGGCTCACCATCTACAAAATTCACAAGGGTGATATGATCAAAAGCATTTTCATCTTTTGGATTCTGACCTCCGCTTGTAGTCCCCAGAATCATATAGTCATGACCTTCTTTTACTCTGTGAGAATAGCTATGAAAATGCCCATTGATTACGGTAAAGTTTTTACCGGCCAGTGCAGTTTCAACTCTTGATAAATTGCCAGCAGCTTCTCTCTGCCACACAGGTTTATGCATTAAAATAAAAGTCCACTTAACATTTGGGTTTTCTTTAATCACCTTCTCGAAATAAGCCGACTGCTCATCGCCAATCTCTCCAGAAACTCTCTCGGTCATTTTAAAGTAGTCCATATCCTGAGCCAGTTCCGGATGATCACCATCCAACACTTTGATTGCCTCTGCCCTCGCTTCGTAAATCTCTTGCATGCGCTGTTCATTGTAGTCTTCTGAGTCCATCATCAGAAACAACACATTGTTATAGATAAAGTGATAGTATCTCCTACCATACCGATCCATCCAAAACTTTCGCATAGTTGTGTTAGTGAGATCATGATTACCTCCAACATGAAAAAACGGAGCCTTTGCTTTCGCAACACGAGTGTCGAAGTGATCAAATTGCTTTGTCAATTCATTCACATCTTCTGTGCCTCCATCAATGAGATCACCGATACTTAAAATAAATTCGGGGCGAACTAAATTGATTTGTTCCACCGCGACTTCAAACACTCCTTCCCTCTCGCCACTGTAGAGGTCGGAGATAATAGCAAATGTAAAATCCCCATCAACTTTTCCTACAGGCTCATAAGACCATGGCGTTGGTCCCTGTGAAATGTCATGAACGAAAGGTGCTGGCTTCTTGGAATTGCAACTGGTTAAAAGTACAACTACAGTCAAAAGTGATATGTATCGCATAGAAAATTATTTTGGAGTCTGAAAATAATGAATTGACTAATACGGCCGATTACCTTTCAAAGAATTGACCTTATAATCATTGATTCAAAATGCCTCTCATATCGAAATCAACACGAATTTGTTAATTTCGAAACTAAACTCTCCAACATGCAAACTGGCTTCCTCCTTACCAAATACCTTCACTTCATCTCCATATTTGGCATGATCGCCTGCCTGGCGAGCGAACTGATCCTTGTAAAATCAACAATGACTCGCTCCGCGTTAAAAGCTGTCGGGCGGGTTGATGGATTGTATGGCTTGGCTGCAATATTGGCTGTTGGTGCCGGGCTAACGATGTGGTTTGGTGTGGGTAAAGGATTTGACTTTTATAACCACGGAGTTATGCACCTGAAAATTACATCAGTTATTATCGTTGGGCTCATCTCGATTGTCCCCACTGTATTCTTTATCAGGAATGGTAAAGGTGATCCCAACGAAAATGTTACCGTGCCTTCCAAAATAAGAAAACTAATTATTACTCAACTTTGCATTCTTGCTTGTATTCCCTTGATGGGAACAATGGTGGCATACGGTATCAAATTCTAGCCATCGTTCTCCACTGACCAAAGTCATTGATTTAGCCATAGTGTTCATCTCATATTTGATTGCACATCAGTCAAAAAATGAAACACCTGGAGATTTATCTCATTCCCTATATTGTTTCCAATGCAGTCGCCTTATTCATTCTCTGGTCTGCCTGGAAAAAGCCTGTCTTAGCGCGCCTCCTGTTTTTCATTTTGTTCTTCTGGGCATTCATAATGAATATGACCACGGCACTGACCAATCCGAATGATTACCTGAACTATAGCGAGATGGCCGTGGATTGGTATAGGTCATTTATTAATGGATGGTTCAAAGATCATATTACCATCATGGTGGTAACCATTGCGATCGGCCAGGTGCTGATAGCTATTGGAATGCTTTTAAAAGGAATGCTGGTTCGATTGGCCGCTGTTGGAGCTATACTATTCTTAATGGGCATTGCTCCCCTTGGAGTTGGGTCTGCATTTCCATTTTCAATAACGGTATCTGTCGCTGCATGGTTGATTATTAGACGCGAGAATCTGGACTACCTTTGGAAATTCTGGCAGTCCAAACACACTTAGTCGCATTTCACCCTTAAGATTGACGCAATACCACCATCAATGTGTCTTCTTTTTCACCACATTTACTTGACTAAAGCGAAGCTATGCAGAAGATCAACGCTGAAAACATTGATGACTATATCCTCCAATTTCCCAAGGAGGTTCAAAAGTTACTGAAGCAAATAAGGTCAACAATTAAAAAGGCAGCTCCCAAAGCTCAGGAAGCCATGAAGTATGGCATCCCAACTTTTGTGCTGAACGGAAACCTTGTTCACTTTGCAGCGTACAAAAGTCATATCGGGTTTTATCCAGCTCCCTCCGGATTGCAAGCTTTCAAGAAAGAGATAGCTAAATACAAATCCAGCAAAGGCGCGGTACAATTTCCTCTTGATGCGCCATTGCCACTTGACCTGGTCTCAAAGATTGTCAAGTTTCGCGTTGGCGAAAATTCTGCGAAGAGCAAATAATTCTTATTCTGATCGCAGGCTACGTACTGGGTTTACCCACGCGGCTTTCAACGACTGAAGCCCTACCGCGAGCAACGTTATCACAACAATAAGTGCAACAGGCGTCACAAAAAACCACCATCCCAACGAAACGCGAAAGGCATAAGTCGTAAGCCACTGATCAAAAAGAAACACTGCCACTGGAATAGCCAATATCGAAGCCAGCACAACCAGCACAAGGTATTCTTTAGTTAATAAGGAAATAATTTGACCGACCCTCGCACCAAGTACTTTTCGAATACCAATCTCCTTCGTTCTACGTGAAACTGTGAACGATGACAATCCTAACAACCCAAGACAGGCGACTACGATGCCCAATACAGTAAATGAACTTAAAAGTATTTCGAAAGTATTTTCTGTTCTGTACTGTGCATTATAATACTGGTCAAGAAAAAAGTAAGTAAAAGGGCTATCGGGGAAAAACCTTTTCCAAACATCCTGCACCTTTGCAACAAGGTGGGAATACTCTGCTCCTTCGACTTCCAAAGAGTAGTAATCCCAATAACTACTACCCAGGTAAAAGACGGTTGGATTGAATTCATACTGCAAAGACTCCTGATGGTAGTCTTTGATTACGCCTACAATGGTGAAAACAGGATCACCCTCGTCATACGAAACCAGTTTCTTTTGAATTGCATCCTCAGGTGACTCAAAACCGAGAACTTTTACTGCCGTCTCGTTTATAATAAGTGAAGTTCGCTCATCGGACCGAGTCCTTTCAAACGGTCTTCCTGCAACGAGCGATAAATTATACATCGTAAAGAAATTCTCATCAACGGCAAAGGTGCGACACCTCTTTCCACTCGGGTCACTCGGCTGTCTGAACGTGGACGAACTACCGACCTCATCTCCAGGCACGTCTGATGAAAATGCTACCTGTTTAATATCAGGGATCTTTTTCAATTCCGTTGCAAAGGCCTGTAACGCGAATGAATAGGTGGTATCACGCCCAACACTTTCTGACAGCACTAACTTTTTATCGATGTTAACTCCCAGATCCTGGTTCCGCATGAAACGAACTTGTTGGATCAGGCCAATAGTGCCAGCTATTAGTATTACCGCCAGGGTGACTTGAACCACGACCATCGCCTTTCTGAATAGACCGCCACTTGCGATGCTCAACTTGCCTTTGAGTGCCTGTGATGGCCGGAATGATGATAACACAAACGCGGGATAGAAGCCTGACATCATCGCACCAATAACTAAAGCCGCAAACGTTATCCCCCAAAATGTAAAGTCGGTGACAGAAGGCAACGTTAAGGGCTTGCCAATCAGATTCCCTACGGTTGGCAATGCTACATTGGCCAGTGCAAAGCCAACAAAAATGGCTATACCATTTACCACCATCGACTCAAATAAAAACTGATACATCAACTCCGCACGATGAGCGCCTATCGACTTTCTCACCCCCACCTCTCGAACACGCTCAAGTGAGCGGGAAGTTGATAGGTTTACATAATTAAGCCAGGCCATAAGGAGAATAAATACGCTGGCAATCACCACGTAGTCGAGGTATTTGTAGTTACCACTGCCGTTAAATTCATAGTCGTAGTTTGATCGGGTATGGATATCGAGCAAGGGCTGCAACTGAAACTCGTTAACAAAGCTTGAAGTTTTCATTCGCTCTCCGAGATAGCGGTCGGCAAAGTCAACTAACTTCCTCCTCACATTATCTACATCCGCATCCTCCTTCAAAAGAACATACGTATAAAAGTCAGACCAACCCCAACTACCATCAGCATCACCACCGAACCCTTTTGCCAACTCAATATATTTTTGGAACGATAGTAAGATATCAAACTGCAAATGAGAGTTCACAGGAACATCTTCTATGACCGCACTAACTTGAAATAGATTGCCACCATAGCCGAATGTCTTTCCGCGTGCATCATCCACACCAAAAAGTTGATTGGCTATTTTGCGTGTCAGAACTGCGCTATTGATTTCGTCAAGTGCAGAGGTGTCGCCAAAAGCAAACGGAAATGAAAACATGGTGAGAAATTGTTTATCTACCCATCTCATCACCAGTTTTGGAATTTTAACGTCATCCACGGTTACAAGTCCTGAACCTTTTCTAATTCTAATTGCGTCTTCTATTTCCGGAAAGTCAGCCTTCAGTGCACCTGCCACAGCCGGGTAAGTAAATGCGAATCGCTGAGGCAGTGTGCCTTTCTCAGTCACCGTCATCGGCACCCGATAAATTCGATCTGCATTCTCGTGAAATGAGTCATAGTTTCTCTCGAACCTCAGGTAGCCCAGCATTAGCAGAGAAGCTGCGATTCCAAGCGCAAGTCCTGTGATATTAATAATTGAATAGGTCTTGTTCTTCGCAAGATTGCGATAGGCTGTTAACAAATAGTTTCGGATCATATCATAACGAATTATGGTGAATGAGAAATTGATGGACTTAATAATACCGGGGCGAAAGAGCAGAAGTACATCGATGAACATGAGTAACCTTGCCCTGGTTGCCCCTACTAACTCAACGCGGCTGTGATACAACTCTATCAGGTCGCCTTCAATGCTCCTCACGAGATCCGGACGGCAAAACCATCGGAAAAGCCTAAGGGCTAAGATTTGAGATGTATCAGGCCTATGCATTCAATCCGATTTTTATTCAGAACGAAGATTATTGACCGGATTAGTAGCGCCAGCCTTCAAGGCTTGAAAACTCACTGTAACCACCGTAACAACGAGTATGCAAACTGCTGACCACACCAAGAGGTAAAATGGTATGTTTGTTCGGTAATAATAGTTTTCCAGCCAACTGCTCATAACTGAGTAAGTAAGCGGAAGTGCAACGATGCACGAAATCAACGCCAACAGAACAAAGTCCTTTGAAATCATGTGCCACACCTGCCCTATCGAAGCTCCCAATACCTTGCGTATGGATATTTCCTTTGAGCGTCTTTCCGCCACGTAGGATACCAACCCAAGCACACCGAGGCAACTGATAAAGATGGCAAAGAAACTAAATACGCCAGCGAGTTTGCCAATCCTCTCCTCCTCCTTAAACTTGGAATCATAGTCCTGATCAGCAAAGGAGTAGTCGAATGGCACATTAGACACAACTGCTTTAAAAGCCTTTTCAATTTTCGGTAAAGCTGTTCTCGGATCTACATTATCATTTAACCTGATATAAAGAAATTCAAGTGGACGCGCAGAGAGAAATAGCATGATGGGGTCCGTTTTAGCGAAGGGTGAACCTTTTACCATGTCTTTGAAGATTCCGACAATTGTGTACTCCATTCGCTGACCCCAGTGATCCCAAATAAGTGTTTCGCCAATCAAGTCTTCACCACCCAGATCATTGGCAGCGGTTTCATTGATGATCACACCGCCTAAGTCACTCTTGATGTCATCTGTAAAGTCTCGACCTGCAACAAACTGTAGCCCCATAGTATTACCATAACTATGCGTGACAAAAACTGTATTAAAACTTAAACCTTCAATGTCATCTGTTTTTGTTTTCCATTGAAAGTTGTCATTCCACCCCAAGGTGCTTGTGACCGGATAATTTGATTCGGCAATGTCCTGCACCACACCGGTTGAAATTAGCTGAGACCTAAGAACCTCTGTTTCGCCCCTATTTTCCTGAGCACCGAGACGAACAGCGACAAGCCCATTTCGATCGTATCCCACTGTCCTATTTCTCCCGAACTCAATTTGTCTGTTGATGATAAATGTACCGGTAATAAGCATCACAGAAACACTGAATTGCACCACAACCATCACTTGCCTGGGTAGTGATGAATAACGGCCAGTTTTGAATGTTCCCTTCAATACTTGTGTCGCATTGAAAGATGAGAGATAAATCGCAGGGTAGCTGCCCGCCAACAAGCCTGTTAGGAAAATAAAAGCAACACCAATTAACCAAAATTGCCATTGACCAAAAGGTAATTGCAGATTTTTCTCCGTCAGCTCATTGAATGAGGGCAATACCATTTGAACCAACGGGATGGTCAGAATAAAAGCAAGTACTACAACTAGTAATGACTCGGTTAAAAACTGGTTGACCAATTGCTTCCTCGCAGAGCCTATTGATTTACGGATGCCTACCTCCTTAGCACGCCTTTCCGATCTCGCTGTGCTCAAATTGACAAAGTTGATACAAGCGAGCAACAGCACGAACACGCCTATCACCGAGAGGTAGATAACCGATGTCATTCTCGGGCTGGTAGTTTGAACTCCATTTTCAAAATTGGAATTCTGATGCCTATCTTTCATCGGAAGCAGAATCAACTCGGGATTAGTAGAAGCCGTTCGTTCATCCACATGAGGCAACATGGCATTTTTTATTGCCTTCGATACCGTCTCAAAATCCTGGCCGGGATTCAACTGAGCATAAATAAAAATATTATAGTTGTCCCACACCTCTAGACCAGACGGACCGAGGTAAAGCTCAATCGGTGCGATGTACTTGGCGTTGGCAAATTCTGAATTCCGCGGGATGTCTTCATAGACACCTGTCACCTTGAGGTCCCATTTTGAGTCTACCTTTACGATTTGGTTGATTGCATCTTCATCTGGAAATAGTTTTTCAGCCAAAGACCGAGATAACATGATAGAACTGTTATCCTCAAGTCCCCGTTGAGTGCCGTGAATCATCTTCAAGGACAGCATCTCAGGCCCATCAGACTGCATGCTGTATCCAAATTCACCAAACCATTTTTCTCCTCGTTGCAAAACTCTGGTGTCACGACTTGCACGCATCATCACCACACTCTTGAAATAGTTGCCGTATTCCGAGTGAAGCAGCGTTCCAAGTCCAGAAACGCTAAAAAGGTTTG
>JBFWZR010000011.1:0-63571 GCA_050185175.1 Cyclobacteriaceae bacterium | reverse complement strand
GTAGAGCAATACCGCGACAAGGCCAATGTCGATGAAGTCCACCCAGGTGACTTCCAGAAAACCGATTTTGAGCGCTAAAATCACCTTACAAAGTTAGTCAATTTAATGGCCTCTGCCGCTTCTTTCACATCATGAATGCGCAGTATATCGGCTCCTTTCAGTAACGCAATGGTATTTAAAACTGTCGTGCCATTGAGTGCTTTTTCGGGAGTGGTTTCTAGTGTTCGCCAGATCATCGATTTCCTCGACAGACCAATCAGCATCGGTTTTTCCAAAAGGCGCAGGTGGCTCAGATTGCGAAGAAGTTCGAAATTTTGGGCGGGACCTTTAGCGAAGCCAAAACCTGGATCGATAACCACATCAGTGACTTTCAATGATTTGAGTTGATCAAGCTTTTTGACAAAGTACTCCGTTACTTCTTTCGTCAAGTTCTCATACTGATTTAATGTTCTCATGGTTTGCGGAGTACCTCGCATGTGCATCATCGCATAGGGCACTTTCTCTTTTGCTACTAGTGGAAACATTTCCTTGTCCAGTTCGCCAGCAGAAATATCATTAATCATGGTTGCCCCTGATTCCAAAGCCTGACGTGCAACTTCGCTTCGAAAAGTATCTATCGAGATAACGATCTCAGGGAACTTCTGTGCGATAGACTTTACAACCGGAATGGCTCTGTTTAATTCCTCTTCGATCGGAATATCAGTCGCGTCTGGTCGGGAAGAGTACCCACCCACGTCTATAAAATGGGCTCCCTCGTCAATCATTTTTTCGACACGATGGAGAATAGCACTTTCAGTTGTGTGTTTTCCTCCATCGTAAAAGCTGTCAGGTGTGACATTGAGAATGCCCATCAACTTGGGTGTATCAAACGTGATTAACCGCCCGTTTATCTTAAGTGTTTTGTTAGATGATTTTACTTTATTTTGCACTGCCATATGATTGAACAAACCGCCACCGAATATAAACAGGTTATATCCTCGTGCAAAACACTGTTTGCGAAGAAGACGCAAGACTATGGCACGGCCTGGCGTGTGTTAAGACTCTCTTCAATCACTGATCAAATTTTTATTAAGGCTCAAAGAATAAGAAGTATTCAGGAAAAAGGATTGCAGAAGGTGGAAGATAATATCGCAGATGAATTTGTTGGGATCATCAACTATTGCATCATCGCGATGATTCAAATGGAGTTGGGTGAAGCTGCAAAGCTTGAAATGAAGTTTGGTGAACTTGAGCCGTTGTATGACAAGGCAGTTGACGACACTTTCGAGTTGTTGCAAAACAAGAACCACGACTATGGAGAAGCGTGGAGAGATATGCGTGTTAGTTCCATTACAGATATTATATTGATGAAACTGTTGCGTGTAAAACAAATTGAAGACAACGCTGGAAAGACTCTTGTGAGCGAAGGTGTGAGAGCGAACTACCAGGATATGATCAACTATTCAGTTTTTGCATTAATTAAATTGAAGGGAAACGCTAATGAGTAACGTGAGAAAATATATCGATCTGTTTTCAAGAATTTTTGTCGGTGGACTATTCATCTTTTCCGGTTTGATAAAGTTGAATGATCCCGTTGGCACACAAATCAAAATGGAGGAATACTTTGAGGTCTTCGCCATGGACTTCGGATCATTCTTTCATGTTTTCATCCCATGGGCGTTGGAAATAGGAATGATACTTATCGTGCTGGAAGTTGCGCTGGGATTTGCCGTGCTGTTGTACTATAGAATGAATATCACAATGTGGGTAATGCTTGGCCTGATGGTGTTCTTTACTTTCCTCACTTTTTATTCTGCATATTTCAACAAGGTTACAGACTGTGGGTGCTTTGGTGATGCCATTAAACTGACACCGTGGGAATCCTTTTACAAGGATATAATTCTGATGGTATTTGTCCTTCACCTCTTTAGGTATAGAAAAAATTATCAATCTCCCCTGCGAACGATGGAGGGGCACACTGTTATTGGTGCAGTTGTGCTGATTAGTTTGTTTCTTGGTGTGTATGCGGTGCGTCACTTACCCTTTATCGATTTTCGTGCTTATAAGGTTGGGAATCTGATTCCTCAACAAATGATTCCGGAAGAACAACCCATCATAGAATATCTATTTGATAAGGATGGTGAGGAAGTAGCTTCACAACAATTCCTTTCAGCTGATGACGGATATAAATATGTTTCCTCACGAGTGTTGAATGAGGACAAGATCACGCCAAAGATTACTGATTATCTGGTAACAAGTCCCGAGGGTGAGGACATGACACAGTACACTTTTGTGGGCAACAAGCTGATGATCGTGATGTATGATGTTGCAAAAGCGTCTGCTGACAATATTGGCGCCATCACAAATCTGACGAAAGAGTTGGAGGGAAAAGTGGATTGCTTTGTTCTTACCTCTTCTGGTGCAGAACAAATGGAAGCTTTCCGCCATGAGCACCAACTTGCAGTTCCCTATTACTATGCAGACGCCACTGTATTGAAGACAATCTTGCGCTCTAATCCCGGCATTGCACTTTGGAAAAACGGTTTGGTGCTGGGCAACTGGCATCATAATGATACACCGACTGCTAGTGAAGTTTTGGAGTTGGTGCGCTGAGAGACTTTTGCCAACGAATATCAGTTCATGAAAGTTTTTTTCATAGGTCTGCCGGGATGTGGTAAAACCACGTTGGGGATAAAAGTGGCGAACCAGCTGAAGCGACCCTTCCTTGATCTTGATGCTGAAATTGAAAAGGGTGAAGGCAAGTCCGTGACTCATATTTTCGCAACAGCAGGCGAGTCACAATTCAGGCAACTTGAGCAGAGCTACCTGAAGAAATGTTGCGAGATGCGGGGAGATTTTGTGATGGCTACCGGAGGAGGAACGCCATGTTTTCTCAACAACATTGAATTAATCAATCAAGCTGGGCTCAGTGTTTTTCTGGACACTTCCGTTGATGTGATCGCAGACAGAATGTTAAAAACGGAAATGGCAAAGCGACCTCTCTTCGCTGGAGAAACCAAAGAGACGATTTCGCCACGGATTCAACAGATGCGTACACAACGTATTCACTTTTACAGTAAAGCCACGGTAACCTTAGCGGAAAGCGATCAGTCACCCCAAAAAGTTGCTGAAGTAATATTAAAATCAGAAGGGTAATCCAACAGTAAACATAATGTTGGTACTCTGTGGCTTATAGGTAACGAGCGGACTGTTTGGTGAGTTGACTGAGTAAGGCCGGTAGGATCTTTCACTAAAAGTATGAACGATCGCCAGATCGATGTAGGCTTTACTGACCCTATAACCCGCACCCAAAGTGATTCGCTGAATTGATTCAGTCACATCATTCTGATCGGTTTTGAATGGAGAGGGCATATATGCATATCCCGCTCGCGCTCTGATGCTCTGATATCGAAATTCAAACCCACCACGAATATTGTAAACTGTTTTATAAAGATTTTGAATGTCTTCATTATCCAAATCAAAAGACACACCCTGAGTGATAGAACTATACTCGGCTTTTTCATAGTTGACTCGCTCGACATCGGCAGTCACAAAGCCGAACTTGTTAAGGAAGAGCGTTGCGCCAGCATTTATTCTTCCTGGTGTTGTTAGCGTATAGTCGGAGGCGATCACTTCGCTGGCATATTGCTCCTGATTCAGAATTGTAGATGCATCATATTGAAAGTTATCCCAATTCGTTTGCATAAAGGCAGTATAAGCATCGGATAGCTCGTACCTGGTAGGTGAAGTGGCTGAAATGGCAAACTGCACCATATTTATGGGTCTGAATGTGACGCCCACAGTCGCATTAATTCCAGAGCCAGTGATTTCAAGATTTTCCTCAAGGCGGAGGTCGAAGAGGGGCTCATTTTCAAAAGTTTCTTTATAAACTTTTTTAGATCGATATTTTAACGTTGTGATACCAAGCCCTACACCAAGGAAGAGTTTGTCATTGAAGTTCGTGCCATAAGCAAAACTCCATTGATTTTGCGCTCCTCGGTTTTCAATTTCTTCAACTTGAAATGGAACCCCCAACACATCTGTGAAATAGGCTGTAGGATCGGCATTCGGATCCCAAACTGTGCTGTCGCCAATTAGATAATTTTCATAGGCCAGATGAGTCGGAGTGTTCGTTAAAGCACCGTTGGAACCAAACTGTGAGACGGTTGCTCCCGTTGCATCCTCCAAAAAGTAGTCGATGATGGAGTTGTTTGAATTCGTACCCTGGTACTTGATATTTTGATTGAAGTCATTGATTCGAGAATAAGAAATCGCGAACGTTCCATTTAAAAATCCCGATAGTTTACCATAGTCATTGTGAAAGGTGAGACTAAAGGCAGGGATATGAAGTGTAGACTTTGAGTCATTGGTGGATTGACCAAGGTAATCGGCAGATGTTTTAGAAAGCCGGAATGCTGGACTGAACGTAAATTCAGACCTGTTGTACATTCCCAATCCAGCAGGATTTGATAATGCGCTACTAAAATCTCCACCAAGGGCCACTTGTGCTCCTCCCAATCCTTGAATCCGTGCGCTGCCACCGAGATTTGTGCGACTGAATAGCAACGCACTTTCCACAAAACTTTGCGCGAATGCTCCGCTCAACGCGAACACAAAAAATCCTGCAAGCCAAAGCCCTCTTCTCATCATCTCAGCTTATAAACTTGAAATTAATTTCCCCTTCCTCTCGATCTTGACCCTGATGAACTTCCTGAAGACCCGCTTCGTGATCCACCGGAATTCGTGCTTCCGCTATTGAACGAACCGCGAGACGGTGTTGAAAATCCGGAACTCTGACGACCTCCAGATGATGTGTTGCCCCAGTTAAAATCTGAACGCGAATTGCTGTTTGAATTGCCATTCGAATTGTTCCAGTAGCCACGCGTTGCTCCAGATTCCTGATTGCGCTTCCAGTTACGTTCATAGTACTCAGGAGAAGTCCTGGTCCTTCCACTGCTACTCACGTTAGTACGCGAAGTGGTTGCTGCTCCGGTGTTGGGCCGGTTGTAGCCCGCGTAGTTGTTATTGATGTTTGAGCTTCTTGACGAGCGCTTGGTGTAAGACACTCTTCTGCCACCCACATCACCTCCATATACTATTACCTGGCTTGGGTAATATGGATTCCAATAATTTGATCCCCATGCATTGTAGCCCCAGGGATTGTAATGATTGTTCCAGAAACTGCTGTAGCCGTATCCCAAGCCACTGTAGAATCCAGGACTAAATCCACCCCATCCGTAGCCCATTGACATACTCAAGCCCGGACGAAATCCTCCATATGGATATCCCCACGAAGAAGGATAGAAACTGCTGTATGGACTTCCAAATCCACCGGAGTATCCGTAGTAAGGATTTGAAAAGGCAGAATTGCCATAATATGGATTGTAGTAAGTGCCTGCTCCGCAATTGCAGTTCGAAAGGTTTTGATTAATTCCCTTAGGCTGATAGTCAGATGGGAAAAAGTCGTTTTCGATTGGAGTCGCAGATCCCCCATTTACCTGAGCCGCATACTCCGGGTTCACATTTCTGGCCGAATAACTATCTGTCGGATTGATCGGAGTATTTGCCTCGGATTTGATGTCAGCTTTAGCTGTTGCGAGATCGGCTGAGATTTTGCGCTCGTTAACCTTTGCTCTGTCGGATGAATTGAAGTACATGTCATCAATCTCCTGCGCCAGGGCAAATTGTGTAGTAAATACACCAAGAATGAGTGCTGAAAAAAGGCTTATGTTCTTCATATTTCTCATCATTTTCTCCCCTATAACTTATATAACGTGAAAATGCCGTCAGGGATATATTGGAATAACAAGATTTGCCAGCAAAGGATTCCGCTTAAAAACGAGGTGAAGAGGCAGATTCTTTCTGCTAATCCTCAAATTCCTCATTTATATTTGCGGTCTTTAATCAAAGATACTAAAAATAAGCTGGCGGAATGGGTAAAGAACTAACCTCGAGAAGCGAAGATTACTCACAATGGTACATCGATCTGGTAAAGAAAGCTGACCTCGCAGAGAACTCTGACGTACGTGGATGTATGGTAATCAAACCGTACGGATATGCCATATGGGAAAATATGCAACAAGGTCTTGACAGAATGTTTAAGAATACCGGACATGTGAATGCCTATTTTCCGCTGTTCATCCCAAAATCTTTTTTAGCGCGAGAAGCCAGCCATGTGGAAGGCTTCGCAAAAGAGTGCGCGATTGTGACTCACTATCGCCTGAAGAATGCTGAGGATGGCTCTGGTGTGATCGTGGATCCTGAGGCGAAGTTGGAAGAGGAACTCATCGTAAGGCCGACATCAGAAACGGTAATTTGGAATAGCTACAAGAGATGGATTCAATCCTATCGCGACCTGCCTATACTTATTAATCAATGGGCAAATGTGGTACGTTGGGAAATGCGCACCCGACTTTTTTTGCGGACGGCTGAATTCTTGTGGCAAGAAGGACATACTGCTCACGCAACTGCTAAAGAAGCACAAGAGGAGACTATTCAGATGCTTAATGTTTATGCCGACTTCGTAGAAAACTACATGGCATTGCCAGTGGTAAAAGGCAGAAAATCGGAGGGTGAAAAATTTCCCGGGGCGATCGATACCTATTGCATTGAAGCATTGATGCAGGATGGCAAAGCGTTGCAGGCAGGCACTTCTCACTTTTTAGGTCAGAATTTTGCGAAAGCCTTCGATGTTCAATTCGCCACCAAGGAAGGAAGCCTTGAGTATGTGTGGGGAACTTCCTGGGGTGTGAGCACACGTTTGATTGGAGGACTGATCATGGCTCATTCGGATGATGATGGCTTGATACTACCTCCTAAACTTGCTCCAATTCATGTGGCGATCGTTCCTATTTTCAAAAGTGAAGAAGAGCTACAAAAGATTACCGAAAAGGTAAACGTGATCTCAACTGAGCTGAGGAAAAAAGGTTTTGCTGTAAAATTTGATAACAGAGATACTCACAAACCTGGATTTAAGTTTGCCGAATATGAACTAAAGGGAGTGCCTGTTCGGTTGGCCATCGGTCCTCGTGATCTCGAAAATGGGACCATTGAAGTTGCGCGAAGAGACACGAAAGAGAAAAAGGTAGTTTCAATTGATGAGGTTACAACTTTGATTCCCACTCTACTGGACGAGATTCAACAGAATATTTACAATAGGGCGTTGAAATTCAGGGAAGAGAAAACAACACACGTGGACACCTATGATCAATTCAAGAAGGTGCTTGATGAAAGGGGTGGATTTGTGATGGCACATTGGGATGGCACACCAGAAACTGAGGCTGCCATAAAAGAAGAGACAAAAGCTACCATTCGCTGTATCCCTATGGATGCCAGAGAAGAAGCCGGAAAATGTGTGTATTCTGGTAAGCCTTCAAGTAAGCGAGTGTTATTTGCGAGAGCGTACTAGGCCACAAGTTTTTCTTCTTACATTTACATTCATGGAAATAGCGATTGTTGGTGCCCTGATCTTTTTTGGGATCCTTCTGGTGATCGCTGAAATTATTTTTGTTCCGGGTACAACTATCGTGGGGCTTGTGGGCGCTGGATTTATGATTGCGGGTGTTGTCACTGCTTTCAACTATTTCGGGCAGGAGGGGGGGTGGACTACCCTAGGCATCACTGCTGTGACCTCCGGTGTAATTGTATATTATTCATTCAAAGCAAATGTGTGGGGACGGTTTTCGCTTAAGTCAGCAAGTTCCAGCAGAGTGAATGAAGGAGAAATGGACGGAATGGAAATCGGATTAGAAGGAGTGGCAATCTCCGCATTACGTCCATCCGGAAAAGCGGAGATTAATACAAAAGTTTATGAGGTGAAGACCCTGGGGAGTTTTGTGGAGGTCGGAACCAAACTAAAAGTAGTCAAAGTAAATACGAATCAAATCATTGTAGAACCTATTCAATAACAACTTATGGAAGGCCTGGCGTTTATTTTCATTGTCTTTATCAGCATCATTGGATTCTTCATGTTCATGTACTTCGTGCCTGTGGGGTTGTGGATTACAGCCGTCTTTGCAGGAGTACGAGTGACTATCGGAGAGCTGATCGGTATGCGTATTCGTAAAGTGCCACCTGGAGTTATTGTCAATTCCCTGATCACGGCAACAAAAGCTGGGTTGACGGTGACTACCCGTGAACTTGAGACACACTTTCTTGCGGGTGGTAATGTTCCAAACGTAATCAGGGCATTGATCTCTGCCGACAAGGCAAACATCAGTCTTAGTTTTAAACAAGCAACTGCCATTGACCTTGCAGGTCGTGATGTGTTTGAGGCTGTTCAGATTTCAGTTAATCCAAAAGTGATCACAACTCCTAAAGTGGCAGCGGTAGCAGCTGACGGTATTCAGCTTATCGCAATTGCAAGGGTAACTGTTCGTGCAAGCATCGCGCAGTTGGTGGGTGGTGCTGGAGAGGATACAATCCTTGCTCGTGTAGGTGAGGGTATTGTAACGTCTATTGGTTCCGCAAAGTCGCACAAAGAGGTGTTAGAGAATCCGGATAAGATTTCTAAAGTCGTGTTGTCAAGAGGTCTTGATGCGGGCACTGCATTTGAAATCTTGTCAATTGACATTGCTGATGTGGACGTAGGCGCTAACATTGGTGCAAAGCTTCAAACCGATCAGGCGAGTGCTGACTTAAAAGTTGCCGAAGCCAAAGCAGAAGAGAGGAGAGCCATGGCCGTTGCCCTTGAGCAGGAAATGAAGGCAAAGGCACAGGAAGCTCGTGCTAATGTTATTCAGGCGGAATCAGAAATTCCAAAGGCTATCGCACAGGCATTTGTTAGCGGAAACCTGGGTGTGATGGACTATTATAGAATGCAAAACATCCAGTCGGATACCGATATGAGGAATACGATTTCCGGATCGGGCGAAACAGGATCTACAAAAACAGATTAGATCGAAACCATTCAATAACTAAAAAGGCTCTTCGGAGCCTTTTTAGTTTGTACTTAGTTTGATCCGGGGAGCTGCCTCCTTAACAAGGTAAGCCTGCTGTAGCGGGAGGTATTCGAGATGATCGTAAATCATGGGGATGACGTTGAGACCTTCGCTGGTGAGAAGTCCGAACTTGTTTGCACTTTTTACAATCACATATCCATTTCCTAAATCCTCTAGTTCATCAAATCGTGGATCAATTAGTATCTCGCCATTTCTGGAAGCCAAGCCTTTAAGATTATTATTCTCGACCACAAAGTTTTGTGTCTTCAATTGATGGATGGCATCGTAGCGGGTGTCGAGTACGAGGTTGCCATCTTTGTTTATGATTCCAAACTTTCCGCGTTTCACGATAGCCACATCCTGTAAAAAATCAGAAACCGCTTCGTAGCTTGGATTAATGGCGATCTTATCCTGTTTGTCTACGAATCCCCACTTACCTAAAATCCTAACCGCTGCCAGACCATTGTGAAAATTACTTATGCTTTCGTATCGATTGGCAATCCGAAGTCTCCCCTCTTTGTCAATAAATCCAAACTTTCCTTTTCTCCTTATTCCCCGCAGTCCTTCTGACTCTTCGGATATAATCTGCGTGTCGTCAAGAATTGGCGGACTTGACCGGCTGATCGTAATGCCTTCAAAGGAAATTTTCTTAATCGTGCCATCAGGTAGTATCTCCTTGAGCTGTTGATCCTCAATTGCCAAATAATTGTCAGTGAAATAGATCAGGTCATCATTAAATGTTTTAAAAAAGGTCGTGCTGTATTGTCTGAGCAGGTAGTGACCCTCGTCCACGAGTTGAACCGGGAAGGGCTGCGGAGGCAAGAGCCAGTTCTCACGAAAATCAATGATGCCATAGTGACCATGAAATTTAACAACAAGCTGTTCATCGTTATATTCCACGATAGAGTCATAAAGGCAATGAACGGTCTCCTTTCCATACTTGTCCATCACTCCGGAGAGTCCGTAATTTTTTACTGAAAAGAATTTACCATTGAAAGATGACATCCACTCGTACGTCTTTTCAGATTTTTTGATCCCATAAATATCATACAATGACCAGACAGGTTTGCTGAGCAGGCTCTCGCTGGCACGAACGTATCGGCCACTTAAGTGTATTGAGTCAAACTGGAGTGGCATCACCACTGTATTGTCTTTCTTTACCAAACCGGATTTAGCTCCTCTTTTCACAACCAATAAGTCATCTTGCATTTGAAGTATTGCGCTGTACATGGTCGGTACTACCTCCTTGAATTGGCGATCGCTGACTCCGAAAAAGCCATTTTTCTCAACAATGAAGCTGTCGCCTGATGGAGTGAGATGATCACACATTGTGGTATTGACTACATGATTATTTTGATCTAGTACTTTCCATGTGTTTGCTTTCCTCGCACTGATGCCGCCAGCTTCCAAGATAATTTCACGATAAGCAGGCTGAACCTCGATAATGCCATCCCGGGTAATTACTCCCTGCAGTGAGTTTTCATAGATCACAGCACGGTTATTAGCAAAAGAGGAAATACTGTCGATAGAAAAGGCTGTGATCCTTGTACCTGTTTCTGAAAACAATGCGGTTTTATTTTCATCATTTTGTACTCCGTACCGCAAGTTGCCAACAGAGAAAATGTTTTTGTATGTCATCGGGATGATCGTGCTTCCATCCAGTTTAATCACGCCATAGAGGTAGTGACTTCCGTTCTTCACAAAGACAATGGCCCGCAGTCCGTCAATTTTTATTCCATCGTATTTGAAAGGCACTGTAGCGGTTCCTTTCAGATCAATACATCCAAGTTTGGAAGTAATCCCGTCCACCTTTTTACGCGCGACAAAACGATCTCCACCAGAAGGTACCAGGCTTATGAATTCCGCTTTCGTAATGCGTTGCTCCTTCATGTTGATCAGGCCCCACTGTCCGTTGAGCATATAGCCTGTGATTTGCCCCACGACAGAAAAGCTTCCGTCACTCCACCCTACGCGCTCGAAGGCAGGAGAAATTACAACTTTGCCTTGGTCGTCCTTTAGTCCATACCGACCATTTTCCTCAAAGACTAGATAGTCAGCTGCATTGACGGTGAAGGCATTCAGAAGAAAAAATATAAAAACGAAAAGCCGCATCCATTGCAAAGTTAGTGGCAATCTTCTGAAATGAAAAAGCCAGTCCGGCAGACTGGCTTTAAGCTCATTAAGATAATTTAAGTCACGATTTCTTGGTGAAGACAGTCACCGTTTTACATCCAAAAGTTGTATCAGTTTCATCGGTAATTGTTAACTGGTTTCCACTAATGGAGTAAGTGACAGTTACTGAGAATGTAACTCCACCAAGTGATCCGCTTATAACAATTTTATTTCCGTCTAGTGTGTAGTTGGAACTACCAGTGTCGTCAGTTATTGTTGTGGCTGTGATAACTATTTCATCACAGTCGGTGCTACAAGATTCCGTTCCGTTAAAGTCAGAGTCACTACATTCGGTCGTAGCTTCACTTTTAAATATCCAAGTGCCAATAAGAGGATTAGCCTCATCATCGTCCTTACAAGCCGACAACATCGCCAATGAAGTAACAAAGCAGATCGTTAATAGTCTTAATAGATTTTTCATGTTTTGGGTTGGTTATTAATTAGAAAAATAACACCTGTCAGGCGAACGAAAAATTAAATAATGGGAGAAACATTACGCTGGCATTATTGCTTGTGCACGATTCGCCATAAACCTACCTCTTCCTGGCCTTGATGAATACATCTATTTCGTCAGGATCATAATTCATGTAATAAAGACTGATTTTTCCGTCCTGCGTTGTCGAGATGGTAGCCGGAATGGCGTTGTCCGTGAGAAACCAGCCGGCAGGTAAAATCACGGTGTTGTGTGGCCTGCCGAATGCGCGATCCCAGACTAATTCATTTCCATTTACCACATACCGATTGGGATCAGTGTATGTTTCTTCAATTCTGATTCGTGTGGACTCTCCTTTTTTCACAGCATCATACCAAATGACGATGATTTCTGTTTCGGGTGTGATCTCCTCTTCCAGTACAATTCCTTTTTCTTTCACCTGGCTGCCTTTGATGGTTTCTACTTTCAAGGGTTGTCCTGTGTCGAGATTCATTGCAGATGGATTGGAAGCTTTGCTTCCTGCTCGAACTACATTGAGGTAATTGTTCTTCCCCACTCGACTTTCCGTGTAGTCATGGTAAAGCCTGAATGAATGTGTTTCTGGTTGTTGTAAAAAATAAACGATCTCTCTCGTTTGATGCGCTCGCTCAGGTACTTGATAGTTTATCCGCGCTTTTGATTTATCTCTCCCTTCTCCTGAGGTGTAAGTGTATTCCCTCTTTTCTACTTTAAGGTCTACAGTTGTGGGTAGCTTTCTTGCTTCAATCCGAAGCGGCACTGCCACTGGCGAGCTGTTGATAAAGCTTGCTTTGATGCGCCCGTCACTTTCCATCGATACTTGAACAGGGTAATTGCAACTGGTAAGTTCGTAACCCCTGGGCAGCACCACGCTGTTCCGTTTTATTCCCAATGACCGTTCAAACACCACTGCATCATCTTTTACAAAGTAGCTTTTCGCGTCTTTATACGTCTTGTCGATTAGCAATCGATACTCTGAGTTATTTGCTATTGCATGAGCGAGATGAACTTTTAAATATTCTTCCTCCGCTGAGGCTTCCTGCAGACCATCTTTTTTCGCTTGAACTCCATCGACAACAGACCACTTGAGGGGTTGGCCAGTTCTTAGATCCCACACAGTGTCAATTTTATGTTCGCTTCCCTTACGAAGAGTATTGAAATAGTAAAGCATTCCTGGCTTGGTAGCTGTCACCTCGTAAAGAATCCTAAAGCTTTGTGTTGAAGGTTCCAGCAACTCATAACGAGTGTATTCATCATCGGAAGTTTGCGATTGTGCAAACGCTGTGAAGCAAAGCCCGGCAATGAACATTGTGGAGATTTGTCTGAGCATGGTGTAGGTTGATTAGCTGATGAAAGTATTATAATCTTCCATCGTATCCAAATCGATATCCCCACCGGGGAAAGGAACTTGTGCAACGCGTTCCGGTATCTTATTAATTATCTTTTTTGCGCCATCAGCATCTTCGATTCCCATCAATTCCTCAAAAATCTTTTTAAGGAATATTGATGGAACTCCAGGAATGTCATCATAAACAGATGCTGAAATTGAAAATTCACCACGAACCGCAGAAGCTAGTTTTCTCAAGTGTTCAGAAGTTAAATGCGGCTGATCGCAAACACTGATCAACACGCCTTCTGCTTCCGGGTAGTTTTTGTCGGTGAATTGAATCCCTTTTTTGATCGAAGTGCCCATTCCATTTTGCCAGGAAGAATTCGACACAACTTCGACAGGAAGATGCTGAATTGCATCTCTATGCTTTTGTTCTTCGCTCCCCAGCACCACGATCACGGGACCCAGTTCAGATTTCAGCAGTGTTTTTATCGTTCTTTGGATGAGCAGTTCTCCATTGACATCAAGCAATTGCTTGGATTGCCCCATGCGTGATGACGATCCTGCTGCGAGGAGTAGTAGAGGAATATTGCGCTTCAAAGCTAAAAACTAGTCGATCAATCTTACCGTGAGTTCCTGAATCATCGGATCTTTCTCTGGTGTGAGCGTAAAGAAAACTTCAACACTTTTTTTCTCACACTTGATCACAAATGTTCCTCTTAATTGATTTTCCGGAGTGATTTCTCCCACTTCAAGAATGGCGCCTGCCTGAGTAAAAATTTCCTTCACTTCATTGGTTCGAATATCCACTGTCTTGTCCATGTAGAAATTTTCTGCGAACATTTCAGCCTTCTCTTTCCACTCAGGGAGGTTTGCCACCAAGGCATCTTTTCTCTTCTTCAGAATATCGGACACTGGTAGTTCGCGTGGTTTGAGGTTCGCGAGATTTACAAGCGTGTCAATTACCTTCGCATTTGCATTACTTGGTGCTCCATATCTTCTATTGCTAAAAGAAACTACTCCAATTCCATATTCCGGATAAATTCTCCACTCCGAACCATATCCCGGAAGTCCGCCACTATGTGCTACACGAACCATGCCTCTCGCATCTTTTCTCCAATTCAACCCATAAGCATAGCCAATGACAAGTGGGCCATATTCGTCAGTAGTGGGCGAGGATGGATTGATACGCCAAAGCTGGTGCATTTCGCGAACGGTGCTACGATTTACGGGACCCGTTTCCGCATCGTTCCTTGGGGGCCAGGCATTAAGATGAAAGGCCACGTATTTACTAAAGTCTTCAATGGAACATATCAGACCGCCCATAGCTCCAAATGATCCATCATGAAGAATCGGCTCTTCTACCCATTCTCCGTTGAGCCAGTGGTAACCGAGCGCTAATCTATCTTCCGGAATTTCTGTGTACTCCCACTTGCTGTCATTCATCTCCAGAGGTTTTAAGATATTCTCTGTGATGTATTGTTGATAGGATTGACCTGATATCGACTTGATGATGTTTCCCAGAATCGCAAAACCAAGATTGCTGTATTCATACTCAAGGCCCGGAGCATTTGAGAATGAGAGATCCTTTGAAATGAGATCAATTAATTCCTGATCGGTGTCAGCAAGTTGGCGATCGCCCCAGGGGTTGTCTTCCGGGAATCCTGCAGACATGGTTAACAAATCCTGAATGGTAATGCGATGAGCATCACTGGTGAGATAAGTGATATCATCCAAAGCACTGACATATTTTGCGGCTGGGTCCTGTAAATCTAATTTGCCTTCGTCCCGAAGTTTCAAAATTGCCATGGCCGTAAAACTTTTGGTCATTGACGCAATACGATAAAGCGTTTTGATGTCACCTTTTTGTTTTGTTTCCAGATTGGCCTCACCTGATGCTCCTGAGTGCACTAACTGTCCATCGACAATTACTCCATAGGTGATGGATGGAAAATTATTTTGTTTCGCGTAGTCCTGGTAGATCGCATCAACGATTGGCGCAGCATTTTTAATCTTAAACACACGATCAGGATCGGTAAATTTTGGAGGCAGGTAGTTGTCGTTTCCCCTGACTGCTTTTAGGGGTTGATCATTGGACACGGGGGTGCAACTCACTACAGTGATAGCGAGCAAAAGGAGAAGTAGTCTCATGGTGTTAGAGCTTGGTTTCTTCGGTCAAGTTAACCGGTAATTTCCGAACTCTTTTACCCGTTGCTGCAAAAATGGCGTTGCACAGTGCCGCGCTGACCGTTGGAAGAGCCATTTCACCTAACCCCTCCGGACTTTCTGTACTTTCAACAAGGTGTACTTCGATGGATGGCGCTTCATTCATGCGCATCAGTTTGTACCCATCGAAGTTTCCTTCTTTCACCTTTCCATTTTCGATGTGAATTGCACCATTCAATGTTGCACTAAGCCCGTCAATAATACCGCCTTGGATTTGATTAAGGGCACCGCTGCTGTTGATCACTGTCCCGCAATCACACACAGCCACCACATTTTCAAGTTTGATGGTGTTTGAGTCTTTCATGGAAATGCTAACGACTTCTGCAACGTAGGCACCAAACATAAAATGAGCAGCGAATCCTCGGAAGACTCCTTTAGGTGGTGGTGATGACCAGTTTGATTTTTCAGCAGCTAGTTTGATCACGTTTTTCAGACGGCTTGTTTTGTAGAAGGGGCCTCCGTGGTCTTCATATGGCATTTCTTTGTCTTCATCACCTAGTAGCTCCAGGCGAAACGCAATTGGATCTTTGCCTGCAAGATGCGCCATCTCATCAATGAAAGACTGATCAAGCCAGGCAGTGATGTTGTGACCTGGTGCGCGCCATGCTCCGCGGGGAACCTTACTCGCCACCGGTAGATATTCCATTTTAAAATTTGGTACAAAGCCTGCGGGAAATCCGTCAGGGAAGACTTCGGTCTTGTATGACGGATCACTTGATCCGCGGAAAGCGTATCGTGATGCAGTGGAGGCTTTAATGTGCCATGCGATTAGCTTGTTTGAAGCATCCAGGCCTGCTTTCATTTTGAACATGCCGTTGGGGCGGTAGAAGTCGTGCTGCATGTCATCTTCTCGTGTCCACACCACTTGCACCGGTTTGCCCAATTCTTTTGACAGATAAATTGCTTCACACGCGTAGTCAGCCATCAAGCGTCTGCCAAAGCCTCCGCCAACACGCGTCATTCTTACTTTGATTTTGTCTGGAGTGAGTCCGGTGATGGCTGCGGCCAGACCCATAGCAGAGCCAGGTACTTGTGTCGGTCCCCATAGGTCCGCACCATCTGCGCGCACATCTGCAATGTAGTTCATGGGTTCCATTGGAGCATGTGCCAGGAATGGCGCTTCGTAGATGCCCTCGTGTACTTTTGTGCAATTAGACCAGGCAGCCTCCACATCTCCATCATTTCTGAGAACCTCTCCGTTTGAGTTTAAGTTTTTTTCAAAATGACTGCGAAGTGTTTCATCAGTTTCCGTTTCACCTTCGGGTAGTTCCCATTCAATTTTCAGGGCACGCCTTCCCTTCATGGCGGTCCATGTGTTTTTAGCAACAACAGCAACTCCTGCTACCAATCGAGTAGGGTCGGGAGTGGGTTCTATTCTAATTACTTTTTCTACTCCGGCAATTTTTAATGCAGCTGAGTCATCAATTGATTTCACCTTTCCTCCGAATACCGGGCAGCGCTCGATACTCGCCACCAGCATTCCCTTGGGTCGCGCATCCAAACCAAACTCCGCTTTACCTGAAACTATTTTTTGGTTGTCTACACCACCAATGGATTTGCCAATCAGAGCAAAGTTCTTTGGATCTTTTAGAATCGGATTTTCTCGAAGTTCAAGTTGAGAAGCGGTCTCTGCCAGCTCATTGTAGGTGAACTTCAGTTGAGTGTCACGTTGATAAACAACACCTTCTTTTGCAAAGCATTTGTTCAGCGGTACGTTCCATTTCCTTGCTGCGGCTTCAATAAGCATTTCGCGTGCTACGGCTCCTGCTTGCCTTAATGTATTGTAGTTGGTTTTTACTGCTGTGCTTCCTCCTGCGAACTGGGCACCATACCTTCTGTCCAGTGGTGCCTGCTCTACCTGAATTTGATCCCATCGCACTTCAAGTTCTTCAGCAATTATTTGAGGCAAGGAAGTTTTTACGCCTTGGCCTATCTCCGGATTCTTTGCCATGATAATGATCTTTCCCTCTTTCGGAATAGAAATGAAAACGCTGGGATCAAAAGAGTCGGCCAGTAGTGCTCCGCCTTTTGCAATTTTTCCGGTTACCAAATTGGCGCCAACAAATAAACCGAGGCTCGCCAGACTACTCAATTTAACAAAGTCTCTTCTTGATAAATGAGTACCTATATTCTCATTCTGTTTTATCGGATCGAAGTTGATCATGACTTACCTCCTTTCGTTGCGGCAAGCTTGATGGCTTCCCTGATTCTGACATAAGTACCACACCGACACAGATTTCCCGACATCGCTGAGTTGATATCATCATCAGTCGGATTCTTCTTGCGCTGCAAAAGTGCCGCTGCCGACATGATCTGGCCCACCTGACAATACCCACATTGAGGTACGTCCAACTCAACCCAGGCTTGCTGCAGAGGATGCGATCCATCTGATGACAATCCTTCAATGGTGGTGATCTTGCCTTTGGTGGCGGCAGATACTGGAAGGCTGCACGACCGCACCGCATTTCCGTTGAAGTGCACCGTACAAGCTCCGCACAAAGCTTTGCCACATCCAAATTTTGTTCCCTTCAGCTCGAGCTCATCCCTCAGCACCCAAAGCAGTGGAGTGTCGGGGTCGACATCCACTTTGAGTGACTGGTTGTTTACGTCTAGAGTAAAATTCGCCATGCCGTATTAATTAAGATTGTAAAATTTGATCGTAGATATGCTTCACCTGAAGGTCACCAAATCCGTAAATTCCTTCTTGCTCGCAGAATTCACGAAAGACTTTGTGAAAGGACCTGCCTTCTGTTTCAATAATTTTCCTAATCACCCTTTCAGGTCGACCCGGCTGACCTGTTTTTAACTCACGTTCAATATGAGCCTCGCATACTTCTTTCAGATAGTGAAATGAAGTAGTTGGTGTTTGTGAGAGAGATCGAAGAGATGCTGTGTCTTCATTCGCGTAAGCAACCCAAAGACTTTTGCCCAGGTCAACTTCCTGCGTTGATAGTGGTTCTCTTTCTTCAAAACAAGTGACCAGCTCATCTTTTGACAACGCCCCAAATCCGTACCATAAGTATTCCTGCTCTTCAATAATCGGAGATACTCGATAAACTTTAACATTGTTGGGAATGAGTGTGATGGTAAACCAAAGATTGGTCTGACAGAAAAGGTCATGCTCAAACCAAAGATTAACCTCATCCCCATCCTTTAGCCGTTGCAACTTTGTCAGTTCGGCCATAACTTCCGATCTGTACTCTATGTCGCTATCGGAATAAGTTTGAGATAGGTATTGCTCTCTTTCTTTCCAAAATTGATCAGAGACCTCGTGTGCCACAGGTCCTTCAATCAAGCACTCGCGGTTGATAATTAATGTTCCCTTTATCTTTTCCTTTGGAAAATTTTCAAGTAGCGCATCACCAGTTAAAACATGATAGATGTTACTCATCGTTGTGCTTTTACTTCTGATGGTTTCACGGGTTCCCCTTTGTTACCCCACGAATTTCTGATGTAGTTAAGAACATCACTTACCTCCGTATCGCTTAGTGGGAATCCCGTCATGAATCCAAAATATTTTTCTCCATTCACAACCATTTCCCCGTTGGCCCCCTCCAGCACCTGTTTGATCGCTCTGTTTTTATCGGCCATCAGGTAATCTGATTTGGCAAGTGGGGGATAGACGCCTTGTATTCCCTCGCCTTTTTCCATGTGGCATGTGAAGCAGTGCGTATTATATACCTGTTTGCCACGCTCCATGCTTTGCGCAAGATTAAATCCCTGTTGGGAAGAAATCAGAGAGAAATTTGTAAGCAAAAACGCGGCAGAGTAGATTAAATACCTCATAGTTTATAGCGCTTTGTTAGCGACACTAACTTCGCCATTTTTGCAACGAATTATTTGAAATGAAGTTGTTGAATTGGGTCAACTGTTAAAAATCGATGGATAGGCGGATTGTGCTAATTTTTTGTGTTCTACTTACCTTAACGTGGTTTCCCTCATTTGGGCAGGGCGGCCAACTAACTGTTACGGTGATGGACATTGCACCCGGTGCCGGACAGATTCATGTAGCGTTGTACGATTCTGAAGCAAATTTTTTAAAAAAACACACCTTTAGTCAGAGTATTAGTGCAGACGCGAATTCAAAGGATGTTCTGTTTACCGGCCTGAGTGAAGGGGAGTACGCTATTAGTGTGATTCACGATGAAAATGAAAATGGTGAGTTGGATAAAAATTTTCTCGGTGTCCCCAGGGAAGGGTTTGGGTTCCTCAATGGTGTGATGGGCCGGTTTGGGCCACCTCAATATGACGAAGTAAAAATCAGATGGACAGGTGAGTCACAAAAAGTGATCGTGCCGCTAAAGTATTACTAATTACTTTCCATTCAACGACCAGTCGTACTCATAGTAACTTACTTTATAATTCGCTGGAATTTTTGAGGTTCGGTATTGATTGATCCAGGTTAGGATGGTTTGGCCGTTCCTGGTGAAGTCCCCTGCATACCATTCAAAGATTTTTGACACATCAATCTGTTTTTGGTTTGACTTTACCATCAACCATTTTGGATCATTGATGGTGATCTTGGTTCGCTCGCCAAGTTGTTTGTCGAGTTGATCTGGTTTAAATGCCGAACTCATCAATGGCGGACAACTCTTTGCGGCACAGACCAGGGCAAAGTGTAGACGCGCATCCTGAGTAGGAGCCAATAGCCTTTCTTTCTCCAAGGCATTCAAAGTGAGCATCTCTCCAGCAACACGATAAGGTTTCTTATCGAAAAAGCCCTGAATGTCCATAGGTGATTTCACAGGATAAGCCTTAACGATGGAAGAGATTACAAGTATGTTGTAGGCATTGATATAGAAAGCTTTCTTAGAACTTTCATCCTGTGATGTCAAATTCATTAAACCAATGCTTTGCACCAGGGCATCAATTTCTGATTTGTTTTTCTTGATCGAGGCGTAGTCGACATTGCCTTGAGAAACATACTTTTTGAGAAATTGATCTGTTTCAGAAAAGAAATTATCGATCTCTCCACTATGCGCTTGTAGAAAAACGAGACCGAGGAGGAAACAAAGAATTGGTTTCATGGATTACAAATTAAGTACTCCTGACATTTATATAGCCCTCAATGAGTCGACTTTGTCTGCTTAGGGACAATCTTCGATATTCATTAAGTTTACCTGAACAATTGTGATGCCAATACTTGTTGCCCTTGTCTCTAAATTGACATTTGCGATTTCGATTCACTAATAACTTGCTGCAGTAAATGAGGCATATCGTCATTATAGGAAATGGAATAGCGGGTATCACAGCTGCGCGTCATATTCGCAAGTTATCAGACAATAAGATCACCGTTGTGTCTTCCGAAACTGAGCATTTCTTTTCCAGAACTGCTTTGATGTACATCTACATGGGCCACATGAAGTATGAGAACACCAAGCCTTATGAGGACTGGTTTTGGAAGAAGAATAGAATTGATCTGGTGAATGCACATGTTGAGTCGGTTGATACTTCTCAAAAAAAACTTTTGATATCAAAAGGTGATGCTATTAGCTACGATATGTTGATTGTAGCTACGGGCTCGAAGTCAAATAGATTTGGTTGGCCTGGTCAGAATTTGAAGGGTGTACAAGGGCTCTACAGTTATCAGGACCTTGTTGAAATGGAGAGTAGCACATTAGGCATTAAAAAAGCCGTTGTGGTTGGTGGAGGTCTTATCGGTGTTGAAATGGCGGAGATGTTATTGTCGAGGGGAATTGAAGTCACGTTCCTTGTGCGAGAGAAGTCATTTTGGAATAATGTTTTACCCGTTCAGGATGCTGAATTGATCACGCGTCATCTTCGTACACATCACGTGGGTTTGAAATTGGAGACAGAGTTGAAAGAAATATTGTCCGATGACCATGGAAGGGTTAAGTCTGCGGTTACTTCATCTGGCGAAATAATCTCGTGTCAGTTTGTTGGCCTTACTGTTGGCGTTTCACCTAATGTTGAGTTTCTCAACGGAAGTGGCATTGAGATTGGGAGGGGTGTGCTTGTCAATGAATTTCTTGAAACCAACATACGTGATGTCTATGCGATTGGAGATTGTGTAGAACGAAGCTATGAACTGCCCGGAAGAAGAAATATCGAACAGGTATGGTACACGGGTAGAATGATGGGAGAAGTTGTAGCACAAACGATTTGTGGGAAGAAAACTAGATACCAACCGGGTCCGTGGTTCAATTCTGCGAAGTTTTTCGACATCGAGTATCAAACGTATGGTCAAGTCGGCAATGCGCTTGGTTCGTTAGAAGATGAATTTTATTGGGAACACGCGGAAGGACAAAAGGCAATGCACTTCGTTTGGAACAAAGAGACACTGAAGTTTTTGGGTGTAAACACTTTTGGCATCAGGTTGCGTCACGAGTGTTTTGATCGATGGCTTCGTGAAGGTCGCGACATAAAATATGTCATCGATCACTTGCCTGAGGCCAACTTTGATCCGGAATTTTTCAAGCGATATGAGAAGGAAATTCAAAAACGTTTCTCTTTAACAAACACAATTGCGGCATAGTATGAGATTGATTCGGATTATAGGGCTCGCACTTTTTTTGGCTTCCTTCGGGCTGTTCCTTTCGCTCTTCTTTGCTTCTGAGTTTATTCTTACAAGGGCAATTTTTTCAGACAACATAAAGGCTGAACATCAAGAATCACTTTCGCCTGCGATGGAGCCGTTGTTTGGGAAGAAGTTCGACACCAGCGTTACATTTTCAAATGCACTAGGCGATGCTGTAGAAACAGTGAACAATGAATTCCGGCAACAGCAGCAATGGGACAAGGTCATTTATGATGACTACGTTGGCGGCCTTACTAAAGCTTCCCTCACAGGTATCATTAGGGACCAAGCCTTACTGCTTATGATTTTGGTGTTTGCTGTGGGTGCATTGGGAGCGCTTATGTTTATCCTTCCAAAGGCAAATCTCGAACCTCCCGGTATCAAGAACAATGGAATCTTTTTTCACGCGCTGAATAACCGCGGATGGATTGGGGTTTTGATTGGCACACTACTAATAGTGTTTTATATCTTTTTATATTTCTACGATGCTTACATCGTCAATTGGATTGTGTTGGTTGAACCACTGAAAAAATGGATTGATCCAAATGGGTCATCAAGCCAGTGGTTCCTCTATGGATTTCTTTACACGTTTGCGGTGGTGGTGATGGGTGTCAGGATGATCATCAAATACAGACACAGTCGTTATCAGATCTTCCGAACGATATCGGTTATGTTTTTTCAGTTGGCGCTGGCATTCTTGCTACCGGAAATTTTGGTCAGACTTAACCAGCCCTATTTTGATTTCAAAAATATGTGGCCCCTTGACTACGACTTCTTTGATGCGTGGCATGTCAACATGCTCACCACATCAGGTGGCCTCGGGATTTTTATGTTTGTCTGGGGAATTACATTGTTCGTAATTGGCGTGCCTGTGTTTGTATACTTCTTTGGCAAGCGATGGTATTGCAGTTGGGTGTGTGGATGTGGTGGCCTTGCTGAAACTGCGGGTGATCCTTTCAGACATTTATCAGACAAGTCACTTAAAGCCTGGAAGGTAGAGCGGTGGCTGATTCATGGTGTGTTGGTATTCGCAGTACTCATGACAGCCGCGGTCATTTATAATTTTATTACCGGTACTTCCTCTTTCCTTGGGTTGGATACTTACAATCACCTTCGGAAACCTTATGGCTTTTTTATTGGTGCAATTTTTAGCGGAGTAGTAGGAACTGGATTTTATCCGTTTATGGGCAACCGTGTCTGGTGCAGGTTTGGTTGTCCACTTGCAGCTTATTTGGGATTTGTACAAAGATTTAAGTCGAGATTCAGAATAGCGACAAATGGTGGGCAATGTATTTCCTGTGGAAATTGCTCTACTTACTGTGAGATGGGTATCGATGTAAGATGGTATGCACAGCGCGGACAAAACATTATCAGGTCTTCGTGTGTTGGATGTGGAGTATGTTCATCGGTTTGTCCCCGAGGCGTGCTCAATCTGGAAGTGAAAGATGAAAAGGGAAGATTCGGGCAGCCAGTGTTGCTCGGAAATAATGTTGAGTCGAATTGACTGTCCCGTTCTAATTTTGCCTGAATTTGTAGCTTGATGAACGGGAAGAGAATCGTGGTTATCATACCGGCCTTCAATGAGGAGAATGGAATTGGGCAGGTACTGTCAGAAATCCCGAAGAACCTGGTTGATGAAGTAATTGTCGTGAACAACGCCTCTACAGATGACACTGAGAAAATTGCAAGAGAAGCAGGAGCCACAGTGTTGAGAGAGGAGGTTGCGGGATATGGACGGGCATGTTTGAAGGGAATGGAATATGTCAAACAAAACCCACCTGATGTTGTCGTTTTTCTGGATGCGGATCACTCAGACTATCCGGAAGAGATGGGCGTGGTGGTGAACCCTATTCTAGAACAAGGTGCTGACCTTGTAATTGGTTCGAGGGCATTAGGTAACAGAGAGAAAGGTTCGATGACACCGCAACAAGTATTTGGCAATTGGCTTGCCACGGGATTGCTGAAGTTGTTTTACAACGTTCGGTTCACCGACTTGGGACCATTTCGTGCGATTCGATTCGATAAGCTGATGGCCATAGATATGCAGGACAAAACCTATGGCTGGACCGTGGAGATGCAATTGAAGGCAGCCAAGATGAAAATGACTTGTGTGGAAGTACCGGTTCGATATCGCAAGCGGATTGGCTTTTCGAAAATATCGGGCACGATCAAAGGGACAGTGATGGCGGGCTATAAGATTTTGTATACTATCTTCAAGTACCTGTGATGCAGTGGATCGTCATCATATTGTATTCTCTTTCGCTGCTGTACATCTTTTTGTTTAGCCTGGGTCAGCTTCATCTTACGTGGGTATATCTGCGATTTAAAAAGAGAGAGCAAAAATTATCCTTCAGTGCCGAGTTCCTGCCGATGGTTACGGTTCAGTTGCCTGTGTTTAATGAGAAGTATGTCGTGGAAAGGCTATTGGATGCCGTTAGCAAATTTGACTACCCAAAAGAAAAACTTGAAATCCAGGTGTTGGATGACTCAACAGATGAAACCACTTCCATTGTCGTACAGAAGATTGAATCACTTCGCCCGTTGGGTCTGGATATCCAACTTATTCACAGGGAAAACCGAACAGGATTCAAAGCAGGAGCACTGGATCAAGGAACCAGACTGGCCAAGGGTGAATTCATCGCCATCTTTGATGCAGACTTTTTGCCTAAGCCCTCATTTCTGAAGGACACGTTGATCGAATTTAGAAATCCTGAAGTTGGAGTGGTGCAAACCCGATGGGGTCATATCAATAAAGATTATTCAATTCTCACACAACTCCAGGCGTTTGGTTTGAATGCTCATTTTTCAATTGAGCAGTCTGCGAGGAGTTACTCGAATAGCTTTATCAATTTCAATGGCACTTGTGGTGTGTGGAGAAAGAAGTGTATTGAGGATGCTGGTGGATGGAGGTTTGATACGTTGACAGAAGATCTTGATCTGAGTTATCGTGCACAACTCAATGGATGGAAGTTCAAATACCTTGAAGAAGTCGAGACACCGGGTGAGCTGCCGGTTATCATGAGTGCAATCAAATCACAACAGTACAGGTGGAACAAAGGTGGGGCGGAGACAGCAAAGAAGGTATTTGGGCAAGTGTTACGAGCTCGGCTCTCCCTCACCAATAAAATACACGCTTTCTTTCACTTATTTAATAGTTCTGTCTTTGTGTGTCTATTGATTGCAAGTGTACTTAGCATCCCAATGCTATACATCAAGCAGATTCATCCCTCTGTGTCGTGGGTTTTCAACATGGGCGTGGTGTTTATTTTCGGATTTCTTTCAATAACCATTTTTTATTGGGTTGCCTCCAGAGAACTCGATCGTGAAAAATATAACAAATCATTTCTTGCTTTGTACCCGCGATTCTTGATCATATCTATGGGATTGTCTCTCCATAATGGCATTGCAGTCTTTGAGGGACTCGTTGGCCGTAAAACACCATTTATAAGGACTCCGAAGTTTAACGTTACTCTAAAAGGCGACAGCTGGAGGAATAATACCTACATCAAATTAAAGGTCAGTGCCTTGACTATTGTTGAAGGACTGCTTTGCATCTATTTTTTAGCAGGGATTGTAGCAGGTATTTATTGGAATGATCTGGCGCTGATTTTTTTTCACGTCATGCTGACGTTGGGCTTTGGTGCTGTGTTCTACTATAGCGTAAAACCTGTGGTAGATGCAAAAGCATAAGTTGCCGATATACCTCGCAACTGCTGTCTCTGCTGTGCTCTATTTGTTGCTTGGCTACGGTATTGAAAGGCCCGACACGGTTGCACTGCTAAGTTCATACACAGCTTTGTTTACGCTATATGTTTGGATAATTAAATCTGGTAGTGAATCTGATCTTAAGTTTTGGCTTGTTGTTGCACTCTTGTTTAGACTTTTGTTTATCGCATCACTTCCAGTTCTCTCCGATGATTTTTATCGATTCATTTGGGATGGGCGCCTAATCGTAAACGGAATTCATCCTTTTGCCGAGCTGCCAACTTTTTATCTCCAACCCGAGCATACCGTGCCGGGGGTCAACCAGGGATTGTTTGACAGACTGAATAGCCAGGACTATTTCACCGTTTATCCGCCATTGGCGCAAGCTGTTTTTTTTCTTTCAGTTTATATTTCTCCTGATTCTATCCTGGGAAGTGTTCTCATCATGAGAGTATTGATTCTGTTGGCAGAAGTAGGAACCTGTTTTCTGTTGATGAAGTTCCTGGATGAGTTTGGACTAAAGAGAGAACGGGTCTTGATCTATGCGTTGAATCCGCTCATCATTCTGGAGTTGACTGGCAATCTTCACTTCGAGGCATTCTTGATTTTCTTTGTTGTGTTGTGTTTGTTCCTTTTGTCGAGAACAAAAATTGTCCTGGCGGGTGTGAGCATGGCAATAGCAATTGCGTCAAAGCTTATCCCACTTATTTTTCTTCCGCTGTTTGTTGGCCGAATAAAGACAGTGCAATTGATTGTCTTTTTTATCTCTGTCGCTATCACCCTGTTATTGATGTTTTACCCACTTGTAAACGATAACGGATTTGATGGACTAACCGAGAGCTTGAAACTCTATTTTAAAAGTTTTGAATTCAATGCAAGCATCTATTACCTGGTGAGGGAATATGGATTTTGGACTAAAGGGTACAATACAATTCAAACTGTTGGTTGGAAGTTGGGAGTGATTAGTGCTATGCTGATATCTTTTGTCTCTTTGTGGAGGTATGAATTGAAACGCGGAGCAAAGGGACTTTCGTTGATTCCGCAAAGTGATGTACCAGAAGACTCGTTGAAACGTATTCCTTTGGTAATGATGTGGGTGTTGACCATTTATTTGCTTTTCGCCACTACAGTTCATCCATGGTACGTCACTACTTTGGTGATGTTATCGGTTCTAACTGGCTACCGGTTTGCACTGATCTGGAGCGGCATGATATTCTTGACTTATTCAGGCTACACGTCTACCGGGTACAATGAAAACCTATGGATTGTCTTCGTGGAGTATCTGTCAGTTATTGGCTACCTTGCGTATGAACTGGTATGGACAAGAAAATCTTCATCTGTTTAATTTTTGTTTTTGGGTGGATTTTTTCGAATGCCCAGAAAACCTATGATGAGAAACTTAATTCTCTCTACAAAAACACGGTTCCTCAGATAAAATCCTCAGTTCTTCAAAGTAAGATTAGAGAGGGTCAGCATCCTATTATTCTTGACACACGGTCACCTGAAGAATATAAAGTGAGTCATCTGCCTAACGCAAAATTCATTGACTATGACGATTTCGATGATGAGATGGTGAAAAGATTAGATAAAAATAAAGAGGTGATCGTTTACTGCACGGTAGGATACCGCAGTGAGAGAATAGGGGAGAAGCTTCAGAAGATGGGATTCACCAATGTCCGAAATCTCTACGGAGGCATTTTTGAATGGGTGAATGAAGGCGGAGAAATCAGAAATAGCAGGAACCAGCCGACAGACAGCGTTCACACCTATTCCAGGAGTTGGTCGGTCTGGTTAGAAAAGGGAATCAAAGTTTACTAGCGTGAGCTCGAAGCGAGTACTATTGATCTTTTATCGTAATCCAGAAAAGGGCAAAGTAAAAACAAGACTTGCATCGACTGTCGGAGATGATGTTGCGTTGAAACTATACCTTCAGCTTGCTGAACACACCAAAAATGAATCTTCTGGATTACAAGGCTGTGATAAAATTGTTTTTTATTCGAACGCTGTTGAGGAAAATGACATTTGGCACGAAGATGCTTTTCAAAAGCAACAACAGCTGGGAGACGACCTGGGCCAGCGAATGCAGAACGCGTTTGAATATGCCTTTGCTGCAGGTTATGATCAGGCCTGCATCATTGGCACAGACTGCCTTGAATTGAAGTCAAAAATTTTGACTGAGGCGTTTGAGCAATTGAATAATTTAGATGCAGTGGTTGGTCCGGCAAAAGATGGTGGGTACTATCTGCTTGGTTTAAGTCAAATCATCCCCTCAGTGTTTCTTGATAAGCAATGGAGCTCCAATTCTGTATTGAAAGATACTATTGAGGACTTCAAAAAACTTCGACTGTCATTCATTGAGCTTGACACCTTAGCTGATGTTGACACTGAAGATGATCTGCCGATTGACTGGCGTTCAAAGCTTACTTAGATCCTACCACTTGTAGTACACTCCGACATTTAAGCTCGGAGATTTAGCTACCAGGTTCCCGGAGCCTGCACCATAAAATGCACCGGTGATTCCAAAGTTTGCATTGAAGCCGATGATAGTCTTGAAACCATAGGCAAAGAAACTCTGGTTGTTCAGATAGAGCCCGGATTGGAGTTGTGTTAGCGATTCAACCGCATTTCCATTTTCAAAATTACTGACAACATCAAGTACAGCGATTAAATATATCTGCTCCAAAACCTTATAACCTACTTCGCCACCAATTCTCAGCTCACTGCTGTAGTCATTACTTCGAATAGCCACGCCCGAAGAGAGGTATCCATAAAAATTATTAAATCCCTTGCCGATACTGAGTGATGGAATAACGGTTAGTGCATCAAGTCCGCCACGTAGGCCGGTTGGTTCATCATAGCCAGCGGTTGGAAGCTCCATTGTCAATTGCCCACTCAATACAACATCCTTATTGATGAAGTTGTGACGTGCGGCTAATTGTATATTTCCCAGAGACGCGAAAGATCCTGCTGCGTTGGGGTTAGGCGTTGACTGAAGTATCTGTTCCCCAGTCTCCGTTATCTTAAATGGAAGAGAGGCTAAAACCGAAGTCGAAGATCCAACTCCATATTCCCCGTAGAACTGAATTGTTCTGTCGGACACTTCACGAGTAAGAGAATAGGTGTTGTCATTTGCAAACAGGTCGCTATAAGGTCCAATCGTAGTAAAACCAACTTGCATGTAACCCTTGCCTTTTTCCGCAACCCACGGGCTTTGAGCGAGAGCCGAAAAGGGTAAGCTGAGTACAAAACATACGGCAATTTGTTTCATAGATTTTTTTCTAAGGTATGAAAGACGACCTCTCAGCAATGTCAGATTCGCGACTATTTCAATTGACTCAGGTCGCGAATCAGTATTTTCCGCCTGTCGAAATTGATCAGATTTTGCTCCTTTAGCTCGTTCAGGATTGTAGTGACCGTTTGTCGCGAGGTGCCTGTCAGCGCAGCGATGTCCTTATGCGTGAGTTTGGTGGGAATCATCGTCTCAAATCCTACCTTCTTTCCTTTCCATGCCGCGGAGTCCTTAAGGAATTCGATAATGCGAGTGCGGGCATCTTTAAAAACCAATAACTCAAGTTTTCGCTCAAGTTTCATTAATCTCAAACCAACGAGCTTCAATAGTTTAAAACTGAGCTCCTTGTTTTCTTTCATGAGCTCCTTAAGATCATCCAGACTAAGAGGACAGATGGTTACACTATCCATGGCCTGGGCAAAATCTCTCCTTTCGTCTTCTCCCGCCAAGGCCAGTTCACCAAATATTTCTCCAGTGCTTAAGATCGAAGTCACAACTTCTTTTCCCTCATCGAGGTAGTGGCCTATTTTAACACGGCCGTTGACTATCATATAGATATGTGTCGACTTCTCGTTGGGAAAGTAAATGAACTGATCTTTCTTAAATTCCACGAAGGTGTGATCGTTGGCCATTGTTTTCACCTTGTGTGGACAAAGGATATTATACAGGTTCACACTTTCAAAATACCATAGCGCGGATTCTTTGCCCATAACTTCAAATATAACACGTGAACAGAAAATAGTGTTTAAAAATTCAATTCACACGATGCCAATCCTGCATCTATCGCTAAGTTTGTGACATTCTTTAAGCGAGCATGGATACCTACAAACTGGAAGAGATTTGGATTTACCCCGTTAAATCGCTCAGTGGCATCAGGCTCCCGTCCGCCCAGGTGATGGAGAAGGGTTTTCAATACGATAGACGATACATGCTGGTAGATGAAAACAATAAGTTCATTACGCAGCGTGCCTTTCCTTTGATGTCTCAATTCAAGCTAGAGAATCAAGAGGAATCATTCCGAATAATATTTGAAGGAGACTCGATTGAGATTCCTAATAACCCAAAAGGTATCGCTAACCACTTTGATGTGACAATATGGGATGACACAGTGAAAGTCGCAGAACTGAGCAAGGAACATAGCAAATGGTTTTCGGAGAGAATGAATCTTGCATGCAAATTTGTCTTTTTTCCGGAAGGGAATGATCGACTTGTTGATCAGGCCTATGCAACAAATCTAGAGCACGTAAGTCTGGCAGATGGCTATCCATTTCTGATCATCGGTCAGCGTTCACTAGACGATCTGAACAAAAGATTGAAAGAGCCGGTTTCCATGAGGCGTTTTCGTCCCAACTTGGTATTCTCCGGTGGAGAACCCTTTGCTGAAGATTCGTGGAGTGAGTTTACCATTGGTGACAATCGCTTTGTTAATCTTAAGCTTTGTGCGAGATGTGTGTTAACAACAGTTGATCCTGAGACCGGTCAGCAAGGAACTGAACCATTGGCTACGCTCGCAACGTTTAGAAGAAGCGGCAACAAAGTCAACTTTGGGGCAAACCTGGTAGCTGTTGATCATAATATCATTAAAGAAGGAGACAAAATTCAAGTTCACTCAACTGTTCAGTTAATATGAAGTACGGATTATTAGTTTTTATCTCACTGCTAGCTCTTTCAGCTTGTAAGAAGAAAGATCAACCGCTTCCGATATTTGGACAGCGGGAGGTGGTAGGAAATGATACAGTTTATCATCACATCGCCAATTTTCAGTTTGTTGATCAGGATAGTTCGTTAATTACTAACGACACGTTTAAGGATCAGATTTATGTCGCAGATTTTTTCTTCACTTCGTGCAGAACCATTTGCCCGATCATGAAAACTCAAATGCTCCGGGTGTACGAGGCCACCTCTGATATTTCCGATGTAAAATTACTTTCGCACTCTATCGATCCGGAATACGACACCGTGGCATTGCTTCACTCTTTTGCAGAACGTCTTGGGGTTTCTAGTGATCGATGGCATTTTGTAACGGGTGTAAAAGATTCAATTTACAAGATCGCCCAGACGAGTTATTTCGCGACAGCTATGGAGGATAAGTCGGAGCCCGATGGGTTTATTCACAGTGGAGCTTTCCTGTTGGTTGACAAGCAGCAGCGTATCAGGGGGAAGTACGATGGAACAAAGGAGGATGATGTCAATCGGCTGATAGCTGACATCGCTCGGTTGAAAAAGGAATATGAGTAGGTGGGGGGTTCTGATTCTTGTTTCAACCCTAATTTGGAGCTGTGGCCCGGGCGGAAAGAACCGTGATTCAAAATTTCAACAATATATTGTTCAGGGTGAAGAACTCTACGTAACACACTGTAGCAACTGCCATCAGAAATCAGGGAAAGGTTTAGGGCTTCTCTATCCACCATTGGATGAATCTGATTTCATGGAGCAAAACCTGGATTCAGTAATTTGCTTGATTAAGAATGGAAGATCGGGTGAGATTATCGTCAATAGTAAGACATACAATCAACCAATGCCAGGCCTACCCTTACTTTCAGATCTGGAAATCGCGGAGATCACTACTTACATCTACAATACCTGGACGCATAATAAGGGAATAATTGAAGTGAACCAGGTCACTTCAATCCTCAAAAAGTGTGATTCACGTTAGTGAATGTAGAATCCACGTTTGCCGTCAAAGAATTTTTCTGAGAGCGTTTCGTACTTTTTTACGTCTGAATCCTTTATTCGAATACCATTGACGGTAAGCTTGTCATCCCCCCACGACATGGATTCAACTTTCTCTCCTTTTTTGAGATAGCCATCCTTTATTAATTGCTCGCTCAACTCGGCTTCGTACTGCTTGAAATTCTTGTCTATGCTCTTCAACTCTTCATCTGACATTCTCATTCTTTCCTTCATTTTGCGAAGGCCTCGCTCTAATTCCTCCAGGCTTTTATCCAGTTGATAGTTGAATTCGTCACTGTTTTGAAATTCATTCATGCGTTCATGAAAGTCATCCATTTTTATATCAAAGTCTTCATCGAAGCCGTCAAACTGAAAATGGAATCCGTTTGAAAATTCTTCTGCCCAAGCTTCCATCATGCGCCCAAACTCTTCACTGTCTTTTCCGAATTTTTCAAAGTTCTCTTCCATCTGACGTCCAAATTCTTCCCAGTCCTCTTGATCGCGATGGGAGAAGTGACGAAATCCAGGAGTGCTGTCGCCATCATCGTAATAATAAAATGATCCGAAGGGGACAGCCGGTATCGAAGGTATGGCCGGAACCGTAGGGATACTTGGCATTGAGGGAATGTTTGGTATTGCAGGCATTGTAAATGAGAAATTTCCACGGCCTGAGAACAGATTCCTCAAGTCTTCGTCTCCATCATACTCTTCAATTACCTCTTCATGTGGGTTCCCTTCTTCGTCATATGTCGTTATCACTTTCCGTGAATAACTTGCGCTTCTTCCCTCGTCATCGGTGACGTGGAAATTTTGCGTGCTGGTGTCTTCACTCTGCTCAGAGTTGCTACTGACCGATTCAGTTTCTGATTTTGTTCTCTTGTCAGTCGATTTTGTCTTGTCTTTTGTTTTGCCCTTTTGAGGTCTGGATGTCGTATCTGAAGGAGCTACCGCGGCCAGGCTTACATCGGTGCCGATGTTGGAGTTATTAACTTGTTCCGGTGCCAGCCATGAGGCACAAGCTAACGCTGTGCCTACAAGAATTAACAAAGCCGCAGGACGTACCCTATTGGGCTCGTTGTTTACTGATTTTTCCATAATTCTTTTGATTCTGTTGAATACTTGAAATTTGTTTTTGCCCAGTGCCATGGCAAGTGCAGGCGTTCTGTAACTTCCTTCTTCCAAACTGGCAAGCGCTTTGACATAGTCAATTGACATCGAGCCTGCGCTAATCACCTGATCATCGCAGCAGAATTCTCTTTCTCTTCTTACCATCGATGAGAGAATCCAGACAAAAGGATTGAAGAAGAAAATAATCTCCATCAATGATTGTATCAGGTTAACTAAAAAATCATGACGCTTAATGTGGACCAACTCGTGAATAAGAATCGATTCAATTTGTTGAGTAGGCAATCCTGTAAGCATTCCTATAGGAAGAATGATTATCGGTTTCAGGTAGCCAAACACCATCGGCTTACTAATGTGAACCGATTCAAAAATTCTAACCACCGACTTTACGCCAAGCTTGTTCCTCAGGTGGTCCAGTTTGTCGATCCACAGCTGGTCAATACTGAAAACTTTTTTCTTCAGCTGATGGATATAAAGTAATCCACCTCCAAATCGAATTGCGAAAACTGCAACCCCCGCTATCCAAATCCAGAATATGTTAGTCATGTTGCTATTCAACACACCGATCAAGCTGCCAATATCAAAAGCAGATGAGTTTGCATTAACTGTTCCGTTGATGAGGAGGACATAAGAGTGCGGTATCTGTGGTGCCGCTGGCGGCTCTACCACGTAAAAGAAGGTTCCAACAGAGAGAATAAACAATATCGCCATAGCAGCGCAGGCAACGCTATAGCGAAGGTTGGACATCCTTGCTGGGATTACTTTCAATGAAATGGCAACAATGATTGCTATCAAAGCCCCCTGCCACAATGTGTGTATCAAAGTCCAACCGATGGCATTGATAATGTAGGACGGTATGAGATTAATTAAGTTCATCATTTTTCACCTCCTTCGATTTTATCGAGATACGCCCTGATGGCTTTTATTTCCTCCTTTGACGACTTTGTATTCCCCAATGCGCTCATCACCAGTTCAGAGGCAGATCCTTCAAATACCGTTTCGATGAGTTTACCCACCAGTTGCTGTTTGGTATTTTCTTTTGTTACAGAAGCTTCATAGAGGTGAAGCTTTCCGCTTTTCTTTCTGCTCACGATTCCTTTTTCAAACATGATCTGCAGAAGTTTCAGAATCGTGGTGTAACCATTCTGCTGGTCGCCACCCATTGCCTTATGAATCTCCTTAACACTACACGATTCCTTTTCCCAAATCACTTGTAGTATTTCGAGCTCTTTTCCCGTTGGTTTCACCGATGTATTCTTTCCAGTCATTTTCTACGAATATGTTCGTAATTCAAGATTATAGGTTCCAATGATCGTTTCCAAGCTTTAATACGAATATTTTCGTATTTAGTTTATTGTCTGCCGACATTTTTATTTCGCATTCTTTTCAGTTACTTGACCGAAGGCAATTGCGCAGATGAATCAACCCGTCTACAGGAAGACTTTAATCACAATTTTCATCTTGCTTTCGGCTTATGGCATGCTCGTTTACTGGATGCTGGTGCTGGAATCAGGAGCAACAGAAGCAAGGATAGTTACTGTGCAGGACGGGGTTTGGTATGCAATTGCTACCCTTACAACGGTGGGCTATGGAGACGTGTATCCCGTGACTTATGAAGGACGGATGCTCGGATTTGTTTTCCTCCTGTCCAGTTTGGGCGTCTATGGTTTAATTATCGGACAGATTGCAAGCATTATGAGTACACTAAAAGAGAATAAGGCTCTGGGGCTAAATGGCACCTCCTTCACTGACCACGTGGTAGTGATTGGTTGGAATGAATTTAGCCAGTCGGTGATGGCGCACCTTACTGCCGCAGGAAAAAAGGTAGCCGTAATTACCAAGGATAGAATGGACATCGATATCATCCGTGAATTCTATTCATCGGACGAGGTTTACACACTCTACTCGGACTACAACAATTTCGAATTGATGGAGAAGGCGAATATTCGTAACTCTTCTATCATATTCGTGAATTTGGCAGATGACACCGAGAAACTGGTGTACATCATCAACCTGAAGAAGCATTTCGATAATCTCAATTATGTAGTTACACTCGACAACGGCAATTTGAAAAGTACATTCCATCATGCTGGAGTTACCTATGCAATCTCAAAAAATGAAATTTCATCCAAACTGCTTGCCAGCTATATCTACGAACCTGATGTAGCGCTCTTTAGCGAAGAAATTATTGCTTACGCGCATGACGATGATGAGTATGATATGAAGCAGGTGGTGGTGAGAAAGGATAACCCTTTGGCGGGAATGTATTATGATAAAGCCTTTTTTGATTTAAAGAAAGAAAGTAATGTGGTGTTGATTGGCATTGTAAAAAAAGTGGACGGCAAACGAAAGATGTTTAAAAACCCTGAGGGATCAATGACCATTGAGCACGGAGATTACCTGATCTTGTTGATGGACAGAAAAGGACAACAGAAGTTGAAACGGATGTTTAAAATGGAGGAAGGATTGTTCAGACTCGAATAAAAAGCACGCCCCGCTTTGCGGGGCGTTTTTGTTACCTAGTGTACTTCCTCCACCGGGTCGAGATTATGAAATTCAAACTCAACGTCATTTTTTAGATCAATATAGATCACTGAGTCTTTGTGAATTTTTCCTGCAAGAATCTGCTTAGAAAGTTCATTGAGAATTTCTTTCTGCAATACCCTTTTCAGTGGCCTTGCTCCGTATTGAGGGTCAAATCCTAACTGAGCCAGGCGATCCAGTGCGGCTTCCGAGATATCGACCTAAATTCCAGTTTCATCAAGTCGCTTCTGGATCAGTCCAAACTGAATTCCTACAATCTTCCGCACGTCAGCTTTGCTGAGTGGTCTGAACATTATGATGTCATCGATTCGGTTGATGAATTCTGGCCTAACTGATTTCTTCAACAAGTCCACTACCTTTTCTTTTGTGTCTTCAAGTATTTCGAAGTAATTCTGCTCGTTAATGCCTTCAAACTTTTCCTGTATGATATGTGAACCAATGTTTGTTGTCATGATGATGATCGTGTTTTTGAAGTTCGCTACACGACCTTTGTTATCGGTCAGTCGACCATCGTCAAGCACCTGAAGGAGAATATTGAATACATCTGGATGCGCTTTCTCAATTTCATCCAACAAGATTACAGAGTACGGCTTGCGCCTTACTGCTTCTGTAAGCTGACCTCCTTCATCATATCCGACATATCCGGGAGGGGCACCGATCAATCTGCTCACTGAGTGTCTTTCCTGGTACTCACTCATATCAATGCGCACCATCGCGTTCTCGCCATTGAAGAGATATTCTGCCAAAGCTTTTGACAATTCTGTTTTACCAACACCTGTCGTACCCATAAAAATGAATGAGCCGATCGGGCGTTTCGGATCTTGCAATCCGGCACGACTTCTTCTTACTGCATCACTCAAGGCATGAATGGCCTCTTCCTGACCCGCTACCCGTTTGCCGAGTTCGTCTTCCAGGGTTAACAATTTATCTCTTTCACTTTGCAGCATCTTTGACACTGGGATACCAGTCCATTTTGCAACCACTTCAGCAATGTCTTCGCTGTCTACCTCCTCTTTGAGTAGCGAATGGTCACCCTGCAAATCTTTCATTTGTTGTTGTAAGGCTTTCAGTCTTTGTTCCGCTTCCGTGATTTTGCCGTAACGAATCTCTGCGACTGTCCCGTAGTCTCCCGCTTTCTCCGCTTTTTCAGCTTCGAACTTCAGTTTATCTATATTTTCCTTTTCACGTTGAATGCCGTGCACTACTCCCTTCTCATTTTCCCAACGTGCTTTCAATGCATTTCGGGATTCGGATAGTTCGGCAATCACTTTGTTAAGCACAGACTCCTTTTCTTTATCCTTTTCTCTTCGAATGGCTTCCCGCTCAATCTCCAGTTGCATGATCTTTCTGTTCAACTCGTCAAGTTCCTCGGGCAGGGAATCCATTTCCAACCTAAGTTTTGACGCTGCTTCATCCATCAGGTCAATGGCTTTGTCGGGAAGGAAGCGATCCGAAATGTATCGATGAGATAGCTCAACGGCTGAAATCACAGCATCGTCTTTGATCCTCACGCCATGATGGAGTTCGTACTTGTCTTTGATGCCGCGAAGTATCGAAACAGAGTCTTCAACGGAAGGCTCATCCACAATAACGGATTGGAACCTTCTTTCAAGTGCTTTGTCCTTCTCAATATATTTTTGATACTCTTTTAGCGTAGTCGCACCGATGGCATGAAGCTCACCTCTAGCCAAAGCTGGTTTTAATAAATTAGCCGCGTCCATTGCACCTTCACCACCACCACCAGCACCTACAAGGGTATGGATCTCATCGATAAACAAAATGATTTGCCCATTCGAGTCGATGACTTCTTTGATCACGGCTTTGAGTCTCTCTTCAAACTCGCCTTTGTACTTGGCTCCAGCAACCAGCAACCCCATGTCCAGAGACACAAGAATTTTGTCCTTTAGATTTTCTGGTACGTCTCCGTCAACAATTCGTTGTGCCATACCTTCTACGATGGCTGTTTTTCCAACACCGGGTTCACCCAATAATATTGGGTTGTTCTTTGTTCGTCTTGAAAGGATTTGCAAGACCCGTCTGATCTCTTCATCTCTTCCAATTACGGGATCTATTTTTCCTTTCTTAGCCAGGTCGTTCAGGTTTTTGGAATAGCGTTCCAAAGATTTGTATTTCGCTTCCGCATTTTGATCAGTCACCTTTGCCCCACCGCGCAGCTCTTTAATGGCTTTAATCAACGCAGATCTCTCGAATCCAGAGTCCTTCATTACCGCGGAAACTTTGTCTTTGGTGTTGAGCAGTGCCAGCATTAAATGCTCGACAGCGATGTACTCGTCTTTCAGTTCACGCAATTCTTTTTCTGCATTTTGCAGAACTTGATTTGCAGTCGCTGACAGGTGAGGTTGTTGGCCTGTAACTTTTGGAAACGTGTTCATGATCTCTTCCAGCTTTTTGGCCAGAATAGACTCACTCACATTCAATTTCTTAAACAGGTAAGTAGAGACATTTTCATCTGTCTCAATTATCGCTTTTAGCAGGTGCGCAGGTTCAATAGCCTGGTTCTGATTGCCGATGGCAATCTCTGCAGACTTCTGAAGGGCCTCCTGCGATTTTATAGTGAATTTTTCGAAGTTCATGTCGTTAAAGCTTTTTGTAACGGTTTTGAGCTGCTATGATCAAATTGCAATCCACACCTTAAAACCATCAAAATCAGGAAATTATGTCATTAAAAACGGTCTTTGAATGCCTTATTCGGCCATAATGACTGAAAAGCGTAGATCTCGGCCAGTTACCAGACAAGGAACATTGATTAGAATTCACTAGTCAATTCTGTACTTTTCGCGCCTCGTTAAACTCAACTCCTTATGAAAAAATCGATCTTCTTCCTTATCGTCTCCATTCTTGGTGCGTGCCAATCGACACTCAAGAAATCGGAACACCCGCAATGGATATTTAGAAACATTTCGGTGATCCCAATGGATCAGGAAAGGGTATTGGAGAAACAAGATGTGCTGGTAAGTGAAGGAAAAGTTGTAGCGATAGGAGAGACGGGAAATGTGCCTTACAATGATGACGCGACTGTTATAGATGGCACTGGAAAGTTCCTTTTGCCGGGCCTGGCCGAAATGCATGCACATGTTCCTCCTGTAGATGATATCGAGCCGATGAAAGAGGTATTGTCTTTATTTCTTGCCAATGGCGTGACGACTATTCGCGGAATGCTTGGTCACCCAAGGCATCTGGAGTTGAGAGAAAAAATTAACAATGGAGAGATATTAGGCCCTCACTTCTATACTACAGGTCCTTCCTTCAATGGTAATACAGTAAAGACAGCTGAAGAAGGCGCGCAAAAAGTTCGCGATCAAAAATCAGCGGGGTACGATTATCTAAAGCTACACCCAGGCCTAACACCAGAGACGTTCGGTGCGATAGCATCTACGGCCAATGAAGTTGGGATTCCTTTCGTTGGGCATGTGTCATTTGATGTGGGAATTCAACGCGCAATTGATGCAGGCTATTCTTCCATTGATCACATGGATGGCTTTGTTGAAGCACTGGTACCCAACATCGAGAAGATCGGAGAAGAGGGTAACGGGCTGTTTGGAATTTACTCATCGCCCATGGCTGATACCACGAGGATTCCTCAAATCATCCAGGGATTTAAGGAGCATAATATTTGGATGGTGCCCACGCAGGCATTGGCAGAACGGTGGATGTCGCCCATTGAAGGCTCAGTGTTTCTTAATGCGCCTGAAATGAAATACATGAAACAGGAGACACTTGACAATTGGGGAAATGCCAAAGCAAGTTTGCTGGCAGATGAAAGATTCGATAGTCAGAAAGTAGAGAACTACATTGAACTCAGACGAAAGTTGATTCGCGAATGTCAGGAAGCAGGAGTTGGAATTCTGTTGGGGTCAGATGCACCTCAGATTTTTAACGTCCCGGGGTTTTCTGTACATCATGAACTGAAATACCTGGTGGATGCTGGGCTTACTCCTTATGAAGCGCTTGAAACAGGAACCAGCAACGTGGCAAAGTATTTCGGAGAGGACAATGCAGGTGTCATTCAAGCTGGAGCAGTGTCCGATCTGGTGGTACTCAATGCCAATCCGCTGGAAGATATCTCCAACACCACCAGCATCGAGTCGGTAATGATTGGTGAAAAATATTTGCCAAGAGATTCACTCAACTCAATGTTCTCAAAGTTGGCTAAGCGATAGTCTACTTGGCTTTGTCCTTGGAGTAATCATCACCATAATACTTGCTGGTGATTTTCGTGTGGAATTCTTCAGCACGTATCGGTCCATACTTTGGTTCGCCAGCGTTGGGTAGCACTTCCAACACCTCATCCTCCCACACGTATACGGCCATCGGCAAGCTGATGCGTGGCGTGTTGTTCAATTTTTTATTGATTGGTTTGCTTACACGATGGGTGGTTGACGGAAGTTTATCATTGGTGATACGTTGCATATAGTCACCGGTATTTAATACGATGGCTCCCTTGGGTGCTTTGAGTCTGATCCACTTCATGTTCTCGCGGTTGAGAACCTGTAGTCCGTCTACTGATTGCGCGGGAAGGATTGTAAATAAATCAACGTCTTCGTGGCCCAGCATTCGCCCTGCACCTGAAGCATCATCTTCTGCGCTGATGGCCGGATAGTAGTTGAGGCGAAAGCCAAAATTTGTTCCTGTCAATTTTTTGTCATACAAATGTGGATCAGCTCCGAGGTAGGTGAGAATGCTTTGCATGATTGGTAAAATTAACTTCTCGTGCTCCATCACGACTTTTCTAAAAAATGGTTCATAGCCTGGTCTAGGCCAAAAATCTGATTCCTTGAAGTTCGGATCATTATCCAGGTTGAATGCTCTTCGGCAAAACACCCAACCTTCCACCAGATCAGGATGAATGATCGTGGTTTCTTTCATCGGGAAATATCCCTGATTAACAGAACCCACACGCTTTGCATGATATTTCATTCGCTCATCACGCGTGGTAGTCTCAAAGAACTCTGCAATTTTCTTTTCTGAATCATCATAAAGATTCGGATCGACTCCATGTCCGGTGAGTATTGTAAAACCAATACCTTCCATGGCTTCACCCAACTGTCGCGCGAATTCTTTTTTGCCTTCTTCTCCACCATGAAAGTAAAGGCTCATGTCGGAAGTCTTGATTTCGTATTCCTCATCAAATTGTTCTTCGCCTTCCTTTTCTGAAAGGTGATATGTTTGATTCTTGTTCACCTGTTCGTAGCGCTTGAACTCCTGGTTGACTGCTTTAACGCCTTTTTCTTGTGCGGATTCCATAGTAGGTCGATTTGAAGGATAAAGATAAGAAAGCTCCTGTACGCCCACGACTGTTTTTCCACGAGTCTTGCCATCTGTCACAATGCCATTTTGCGTACTCCAATGGGTCGTTACCTTACTCACAAATAACCGTACCATGAACCAACGCCACACTTTATTCACCCTTTTTTTAGTACTTATCGTAACAACTGCTTCTGTCGCGCAATCGGAAGACCCAAAAAATCCAAACTGGAAAAAGTATCACAGCACTGCCGATGCGCATGCGCTTTTGAAAGGGTGGAGTGAAGCTTACCCTAATCTCACCAACTTATATACCATTGGTCAGACGTTGAAAGGAACGCCTTTGATGATGTTGGAGATTACCAATAAACAAACTGGTGCTGCTGCCGATAAACCAGCCTATTATTATGATGGGAATATTCATGCGGGAGAATTGGCTGGCGGAGAAGTGTCTCTTCATTTTGCATGGTTCATCTTAAGTAATTACGCCAAGGACCCGCGTGTGAAAAATCTTGTCGACACACGTACGCTTTACGTGCGTCCGAAATTTAATCCTGATGGCGCGGACATCGCATTGAATACCATCCATTATCTGCGTAGCACACCACGACCTTATGACGAAGACATGGATGGATTGTTGGATGAAGACGGTGGCGATGACCTGAACAAAGACAATCTCATTACGGATATGAGAGTGAAAAATCCTGCCGGAGTATGGAAGATCAGCAAAGATGATCCGCGTATCATGGTAAAGAGAAATGAAAATGATTTTGAAGGTGATTTTTATGATGTGTATGATGAGGGTATTGACGATGATGGTGATGGCAAAATCAATGAAGATGGCATCGGTGGAATTGATATGAACAGAAACTTTCCTCGTAACTGGGGATTGGAAAGTGAACAGCAAGGTGCGGGACCTTATCCACTATCTGAGCCAGAGACAAGACACACTATTGAGTTCATAAACGCTCACAGAAATATCACCGGGATTTTTCATGGTCATACTTCAGGAGGTTTCTTGTTCCGACTTCCATCCACAATAGCCTGGGATAATTTTAACCTGGAGGATCAAAGGCTAATTCTTGAACTTTCTGGCAAGTACGAGACTACAACAGGTCAAAAAGCTTTAGCGAGTTACACGAATCCCAAGCTTCACCGACATGGCACGCTGATTAGCTGGGGTTATTGGGATTTCGGTGTTGTTGGTTTTGTGCCGGAATTTTGGGGAGGTTTTGGCGAAGACTATGACAAGGATGGAAAAGTTTCTGATAAAGAAAGGATGAAATGGAATGATGAGAAGCTGGGAGGCAAAGGTTTTGTGAATTGGCAGCCCTACAAGCATCCGCAGCTCGGGCAAGTTGAGATTGGTGGATGGGATACGAAGTTTACTCGTCAAAATCCGCCAACAGAGATGCTGAGAGGGGAGATCGAAAAATATGTACCGTGGATGATTTGGCTCGCAGAGATTAGTCCACGCGTGGTGATGAAAGATGTTAAAGTGACCGAAGTGGAGAAAGGAAAGGTAATGAAGATAGAAGCCACTGTTGAAAATGAAGGTTATTTGCCAACCAATATGACCGAACGGGCACTGGAAATGAAAATAGCGAAGCCAGTACGAGCGATGATTACGTTGAAAGATGCGGAGCTAATTTCTGGTGAAAACAGAAAAGACCTTGGTAATCTTGCCGGATCGAGAGATGACGAGGGCGTTAACAAGACGAAGATTACCTACGTGGTAAAGGTAACAGGCAAGAATCCATCTGCTCAGCTAGTTGTTGAGTCAGAGAAGGGAGGAACCACCCGAAAAGATCTTTCGTTAAAGTAAAATTACTTTTCGTAATTCTTTCTTCGCAGCACTTTTCCCGATCTGATGTCTTTGAATTCACCTTGGTCTACGGCCAATTGACCGTTCACAATGACGTAGTCAATTCCTTCGGGATATTGATGGGGTTTTTGGAATGTAGCCTTGTCGATAACCGTTTCAGGATTGAAGATTACGATATCAGCGAAAGTATTTTCCTGAATTCTTCCGCGCTCTTTTAATCCCAGTCTGTCGGCTGGCAGCGATGTCATTTTTCTCACGGCATCTTCCAGAGTTAATACTTTTTTCTCCCGCGCATATACGCCAAGCACTCGAGGAAATGTACCATACCACCTTGGATGCGGATGGCCATCACCAGGTGCAACCAATCTTCCGTCCGAGGCAATCATTGTTTGAGGGTGTTTCATGATTCGCTCAACATCAGCATCGTCCATCGCGAAGTAAACACAAGAAGCTCCACCGTTGAGTTGGGCTTCGATAACCAGATCTGCGCCATTGTCAACTGACGGTTCCATATTTTTTTCCACCAGCCAGTCGTGCAATGTTCTTCCTTCGAGGTCTTTTTTCCAATCGACCAATGCGAACTGAATGCGATTGAGATCCGCACCGCCTCGATCATACAAAATGTTGTTGATGATCCCGCGCTTGATGCTGTCACGCAATGCAGGTTTTTTCAAACGCTTTTTGAATTCTTCGATACCTCCTGCCATCGACCACGATGGAATTAAAATTCCGATGCCAGTATAACTGGCATTGTATGGATATTGGTCCATCATCACATCAATACCTATAGCGCGCGCACTGTCCACCATTGCCAATGTTTTCACACTGCCACCCCACATTTTTGTTCCAATGGCTTTGTGGTGTGTAAGCACAATGGGGATGTTCGCCACTTTACCAATGTTTATTGCCTCCGCCACAGCTTCTAGCAAGCCCATTCCTTCTTCGCGGAGATGAGAAGTGTAAATGCCATCATACCTTGACGCCACTTCTGATAGAGCAATTACTTCATCTACATTTGAGAATGCCCCCGGCAAATATTTTAAGCCTGTCGACATACCAAATGCTCCTTCCTCCATGCCTTGTTTAATCTGATCTTTCATGGCTTGGAGCTCCTCAGGTGAAGGCGGTCTGTTGTCCATGCCCATAACGTTTCGTCTCACGGTGTTGTGGCCAACCAGAAATGCCACATTCATTCCCATGCCAATGCTATCAGCCTTGTCTAAGTATTTTCCAATAGGCCATGGCGAAGATCCGTCTGGACCACCAAGTGAGGTAGTGACGCCTTGACGAAGTGCACTTTCTGCCTGCGGCAGTTCGAGCAACGGCTCGAGGTGGGCGTGCAGATCGATAAAGCCCGGGGCCACCGCCATCCCTTCGGCATCAATCACACGAGTGCCCGTTGCAGAAGACAGGTTCCCCACTTTTACAATTCGATCGCCATTGACAGCAACGTCAGCCTTTACGGGTGCATTTCCTGTGCCGTCATATACAGTACCGTTCTTGATCAGCAGGTCATATTTCTGTTGACAGCCTGTAAGGAAAAAAAAGCATGTGAAGAGGGCAATAAAAAATCGCATCATAATAGATATAGATTAGGATGCGATGAAGTAAGCTAAAATAACTCAAATGGTCACCGATAAGATCATTTAATGGTAAGCCTTGTCCGCAGGTGGTTTATGCGATCGCCTGACCAACAAAGACTTGTTTGCCAAGTAATGAACTGTCGACTGGCTTGGGAGATGCAATGCAGCACGTGGAGCCTAAAAGAAATTTGGCAAGTTCTTCACCTATCTGTACGAAGCTTCCCACTTTCATTCCCTCGGAGAGCACAATGGATCCAACAGCTGGACCTCCAACAATCGATAGAAACCACTCCGCCCCTGATTCACTTTTAATGTCCACGTTGAACCTCTCATTGCGTAAAGCGGGCAACGATGGATCACTCTTGTAAATCCATGGACGCAATATCACCAGGTCACCGGGAATGTGTTCAATGCGCGTCACCGATCCTTTTATCGGGCTGTGTATCCTGTGGTAGTTGTTGTTGTGAAGGAAAACGTTAGAGAAATAATAGTCTTTTGGAATAGCATTTCCCCGATCGCCAAAAATAGTTCTGAGGTGTCGCTTCTGACCTTTTACATTCACCAAACTGGTTTCGCTCACTCGGCCATGCTCACAAAGCAACCCTTCACAAGGCCAAATTGCATCGCTGCCAATGCGTATAGGTTCTTTGTAAACGCGTGTAAAAAAATCCTGAAAGCTCGTGTAAGATGACGCACCACTGGCAGGCTTGAATTGAGTCAGGTATTCCGGATCAGAATAGTTGATTTTGCAGTAGGGACCAATCAGGTGGCGACTGTAACTTTTCGAATACACCTTGGCATAAATCTTTGATAATGAGCGTTGCCAGCTACCTGGCAGCCGCCCCCACACGTCAAGTGAAAGAAATCTGAAAAATTTCCTCATCAATCGCATCGAAGGGTGATTTAGGTTAGTTCCTAAAGAGTACGGATAACAGGCTTCTAAAGTTCAGAAAACTGTGTGAGAAACAGTCCAGAATGCCGTAAAACGTGGGATTTACTCAGAAAGACAATTCCACCTGGAGGCGAGTCATGAGCACGTCATCGCGTGTGTCCTCCTTGATCAAGGTGACATCACTTTGGATTTTAAGGCTGTGACCCACGAAATATTTTGACACACCCATGGTGTATTGTGTATTGTCATTTCGAAGCGTGACACGCTCTGGACTTACTTGTGTATAACGTCCAGCTAGTTCAAAGTTATTTTTGAACAGGTATCCGGCTTGCCAGCTGATTCCCTCTCCTGTATAAAAAGCATCAACAAAATTTCCATTGCCATCAAAGATCGCGGCTCCATCGGGAGAAGTTTTGTGTGCATACTCCAGCAATGACGACCAACCGTTGTATTTAAAATGGGCATCTACAAACCAGGTTTCAAGGTCACGTTGCGCAGGAAGTGCATCTCCAAGTTGTCCTTGTTCGTGGTAGGCCCTGTCGTTGTAGTCGTAGGTAACACCGATAGAAAGCTTGGGTTTTTCTTCACGGCTAAGGTCTGAGCCGAAATAGTCCCCGCCACTTTTAAATTCTCCAAAAGGCAGATACTCACCGCGAACAGTGTAATCGTATCCACCCACATTGTTGGAAACGATATTTCTTCCATCACCCAGCGATATCGAGCTGACGAAGGCGAATTTATTTTTACCGTAATGAAGTTGTATTCCGGCATCACGATCAATATTGAACCTGCTGTTGACATTGCTGCGGTCAACAAATTGTAGATTCTGGGATGAGATCACACGCTCCCGGTTACCGGGCAACTTGGTTTGGCCAACCCAGAGTTCCCAGTCGGGCGCGAAATTCCATTTCAAAACAGCATCAAGAATAATGCGTGAAGTATTTCCAAATTCGTTGCTGTCTCCACCCGCTATATCAGTGCTGGCAACTGCTAATTCTATTTTATAAACCAACTTTGGGCTGTAGGCAAAGCCATCAAATTTGAGGCGGGCTCTGCGGGTCATAAATCGGTCGTTGTAGTCGTTTGTTTCAAGGTTCAGCCTTCCATCGTACAGCGTTTGGATTCTCGTGCTGAACTTCATCGTGAATGACGAATCCTTGGCTGCAATCCGAATTCCTTTACCAAAAGAGCTGGAAGTTTTGTCCTGAGCGAGGGTGGAGGGAATGAAACTGAGGAACGCGATAAGACCAACAAGTAAACGTGCGAGCATTAAGCTTTTGGTTTGAACCTGTGCGCAAAAGTATAGAATACACCCCTTCGATTTACCGGTTCCAAGCCCACCCTAAAAGAGGGTTATCCAATGTTAACAACAGATTTTCCCTATTTGAATAACAAATATTGTCAAAACTTGCTTGAACAAGATTTTGGTTGGAACTACTTGATAATTAATGGCTTAATACTAATCGCCTAAGCCACCCCTTGTGTTATTTTAATGTTTCTTAAACGTTACTATACGGTAAATTATTAAGTCTATAAAACCGGTGTAGTTAACAATAGCTTAACATAAGCTTAACATTGAGGGTCTGGGCACGGTAGGCGATCAAGGTACTTTTGTGGGGATTTTAACCCAATAACCACATGAATTTTAAGCTTGGCACCATCGTTTGTTTGCTTTCCGGGGCGTTTTTTTTAGCGTCTTGCGGAGGAAAAAATTCTAATTCAGAACAGAATGGAGTGGACCAGCTTACTGGTGAGGTTAAAATTGATGGTTCCAGCACGGTTTATCCGATCACAGAAGCGATAGCCGAAGAATATCGTATTGAGCAGCCTCAGGTGAAGGTTACGGTAGGTGTTTCCGGAACTGGTGGCGGGTTTAAAAAATTTGGCCGTGGCGAGACCGATATCAACGATGCCTCACGTCAGATTAAAGAGCAGGAAGCGGCTGCTTGCAAGGAGAACGGCATTGACTATATCGAATTCACCATTGCCTATGATGGACTGGCAGTATTGGTGAATAAGGAGAACACCTGGGTGGATCACTTCACCGTGGAAGAATTGAAAAAGATATGGGAGCCCACCGCACAAAGTACCGTAACCAAATGGAGTCAGATAAGAGAGGGATGGCCGGATGAACAGTTCAATCTCTATGGCCCTGGTGTTGCGTCTGGTACTTACGACTATTTTACTGAGGCAATTGTTGGCGAGAGCGGCTCAAGCCGCGGTGACTACACGGCAAGTGAAGATGACAACGTGTTGGTGCAAGGTATTTCAGGAGATGTGAATTCCATCGGGTTCTTTGGTTTGGCTTACTATGAGGAAAACAAAGACAAGCTCAAATTGGTAGGGGTAGATAATGGTTCAGGACCAGTTATTCCCAACACACAAACGGTAAAGGAAGGAACTTATGCTCCTTTGTCGCGTCCTGTGTTCATCTATGTAAATGATGTTGCTTTGAAGAGACCTGAAGTTGTCTCTTTCGTCAATTTCTATTTGGAGAATGCTCCTGTACTCGTGCCCGATGTTGGCTACATAGCCTTGCCACAGGAAGAGTATCAGAAGAGCATGACGTCTTTCAAGACATTTCTTTCTCAGCCATAATCATGTCGACTATGGTTGACATACGACTCTACTAACTTGAAAAAGCCGGGAGAACGCGTTATCGAAGGAGCCCTGGCTTTCAGTGGGCTGATCACCATTCTTACAACTTTGGGGATCATTACTGTATTGTTCAGTGAATCGTTCGGGTTTTTCCAGCAGGTATCTCTTATTGATTTCCTGACCGATACACAGTGGACACCACTGTTTACACAAAAGCACTATGGCATCATGCCACTGCTGATGGGTACGCTGTTGACCACGTTTATTGCAATTGCTACAGCACTACCCATCGGACTCACAATTGCCATTTACCTGAGTGAGTATGCCGACAAACGTTTCAGAAGAACACTGAAACCTGCGTTGGAGTTATTGGCTGCCGTTCCAACAGTGGTTTATGGGTTTTTTGCACTCACGGTAGTTACACCTTTTCTACAGTCCTTTATTCCTGGTGTCGGTAGCTTCAATGCATTGTCTGCTGGGATCGTTATGGGCATTATGATTATACCCATGATTTCATCACTTAGTGAAGATGCACTTCACGCGCTTCCGAAGTCATTGAGAGAGGCATCGTATGGAATGGGCGCTACCCGTTTTCAAACTGCATTTAAAGTTGCATTGCCCGCTGCTTCTTCAGGAATTTTGGTTTCCGTAATACTTGCTGTCGCGCGTGCAGTAGGAGAGACGATGGTGGTTGCGATAGCAGCTGGTCAACAGCCTATACTTACGTTTGATCCAAGAGATGGCGTGGAAACAATCACAGCCTATATCGTTCAGGTTAGCTTAGGCGATGTACAACATGGCTCACTGGAGTACAAGACTATTTACGCAGCTGGGATTACCTTGTTCGTTTTCACTTTTGCTCTGAATAATATCAGCTATTGGATAAAGAAAAAATACCAGGAGCAGTATGAATAATTTGCAGCGGAGCAAACGTATTGATCATGCATTCCGAATTTTCGGTATTAGCTGTACTTTATTTGGCCTGTTGATGTTGGTGATTTTTATAGGCAACATTCTAATAGACGGTCTGCAGCGAATCGATTGGGATTTTCTAACCAGTTTACCCTCCCGTAGAGCAGAGCGGGCAGGTATACTAACTGCATGGACAGGCACCGCCTGGATTCTTGGACTTACTGCGCTGATTGCCATTCCTGTAGGGGTGGCGGCTGGCGTGTACCTGGAGGAATACGGCAGGAAAAATAGAATTGCCTCAATCGTGGAGGTAAACATAGCTAACCTCGCGGGTGTACCCTCTATAATATATGGTCTGCTTGGGCTGGAGATATTTGGCAGACTGATGCAATTGGGTGCGAGCTTGCTGGCCGGAGCTTTGACACTTGCTCTTTTAATTCTTCCAATACTGATTGTGGCGACACGCGAGGCATTGAAGGCAGTACCGAGTTCTCTAAGAGAAGCGTCTTACGCAATGGGTGCAACCAAGTGGCAAACGATTTATCATCAGGTGCTCCCTGCTGCGGCAGGTGGAATCTTAACTGGAATTATACTTTCCCTATCTCGTGCAATGGGAGAAACTGCCCCGCTGATTGTAATTGGTGCCCTAGCCTATGTGCCATTTGTACCGGTAAGCCCCATGGATGAATTCACCGTGTTGCCGATGCAAATTTTCAATTGGGTATCCAGACCGCAACAAGAGTTTTTAATCAATGGCGCTGCCGCGATTATTATTCTGCTGTTGATCACGTTTGTAATGAATGGTGCCGCAGTATACTTGCGCAATAAGTGGCAGAAAAAAATTAGTTGGTAAATCTGAATTAAAATGAAACACATAGAGGCCATAGATGTAAATGCTTACTACGGTGATAACCATGTGTTGAAAAGCATTTCGATGTCGATGAAGGAAAATACCGTTACAGCATTTATCGGCCCTTCGGGATGCGGGAAGTCCACCTTTCTCCGTACGCTGAACAGAATGAATGACTACATCGACTCATTCAGATTGGAAGGCAACATCTACATCGAGGGACGTGATATTTATAAAAAGAAAGTGGAGGTTGAGGACTTGCGTCAAAAGGTGGGTATGGTTTTTCAAAAGCCAAATCCATTTCCAAAGTCTATTTATGAAAATGTAGCCTACGGGTTGAGGATACAGGGGGAGAAGAACAAGTCAAAAATTGACAGTATTGTTGAAGAGTCATTGAAAAAGTCGGCTCTTTGGGAGGAAGTAAAAGACAAGTTGAAAAAATCTGCTTTTTCCCTATCGGGAGGACAGCAACAGCGATTGTGCATTGCCCGCACATTGGCAGTGGAGCCATCAACCATATTAATGGACGAGCCGGCATCAGCGCTCGATCCCATTTCAACGGCAAAGATTGAGGAGTTGATTAACGAACTGAAACAGAATTATACGATCATTATCGTAACGCACAACATGCAGCAGGCATCACGTGTGAGTGACAGGACTGCCTTTTTCTACATGGGTGAATTGATTGAGTACGATAAGACAACCACGATCTTCACAAATCCGTCTAAAAAAAGGACGGAGAACTATATTTCTGGTAGATTTGGATAAGCATTTTGCAAACGGACACAATCGACATAAACTTATAGTATGTCTAATCTCGAGATAGAGCTACAGTCGCTAAAGGAAAACCTCCTGGAGATGATGGATTTGGTTATCCAACAGATGACGAAGTGCAAGGAAGCAACTATTTCAGGAGATGAGTCGATTGCTGAGAAGGTAATTGCCAACGAGAGCCGTATTAACTCATTGGAACTTACAATGGATAAGGACTGTGAGAATGTACTTGCCCTTCATAATCCCGTAGCAACTGATCTTCGCTTTGTTTTGGCGGTATTAAAAATTACAGCTGACCTTGAGCGCATCGGAGACAACGCCAAGAACATTGCTCATTTCGTTATCAAAGACGGTAAAAAGATTAATAAGGAGCTCATTCAAAAGTTCAGCATCGATAAGATGTATGAAATCACTGTTTCCATGCTCACTCGTCTGAGTGAGGCACTTCGCACTGATGATGCAGATTTAGCCCGGGAGGTATTCAAGGAAGATAAGTTGCTTGACAAGAAAAATAAGAGTGGGCTAAAGATCGCAGCGGATTTGATCGAGCACGATCCAAAGCAAGCCAAACTTATTGTGCGCCTGCTTTCCGTAGTGAACAAACTGGAGAGAGTTGGGGATTTGTCCATCAACGTGGCCGAAGAGGTCGTTTTCCATGTGGAAGCCAAAGTGTTGAAGCACAAAAAGGACAAGGACTAGCTTCACAAACTTTCCTGACTGTCTTTCCCGCCCTGACACCTTTCAGATAATAGCCTTTTGAGAGAGGCTGCTTTTTCACAATTATCGTGATCTAATCCTAACCTCCATGAAGAAGATTCTTTTTGTCCTTTGCTTTGTTAGTGTTGTATTTGGTTACGCACAGGATCGGGTAACCGGTAAAACATTTGCTACTCGCTCTGAAATCATTGCCCCCAACGGAATGGCTGCCACTAGTCAACCGCTGGCCACGCAGGTCGCGATTGATATTTTGAAAAAAGGAGGCAGCGCAGTAGATGCTGCTATTGCTGCCAACGCGGCCCTCGGACTCATGGAACCACAAATGTGTGGGATCGGTGGAGACTTGTTCGCCATCGTGTGGGATGCGAAAACACAAAAGCTTTATGGACTGAATGCCAGTGGTCGATCGCCAAAGAGTTTGACGCGTGAATATCTCGTTGAAAAAGGAATGACACGTATGCCGTACCTCGGACCGTTAGCTATCTCTACTCCAGGTTGTGTGGATGGATGGTTTGAGCTGCATAAAAAATTTGGCAAGCTGAAAATGGAAGAAATTCTAAAACCCACCATCGACTATGCAAAGAATGGGTTTCCAATGTCAGAGCTCATCGCGTATGAGATCGAAGACAATGCGCCAGCACGTGAAAAGTTTCCAGGTTTTAAAGAAACATTTATGCCCAATGGACATACACCAAAGAAAGGTGAGATGTTTAAAAACCCCGGGCTTGCGAAATCTTATGAGTTGATAGCCAAAAAAGGTCGCGATGAATTTTACAAAGGTGAGATCGCGCGCACCATTGATGCTTACATGAAAGCCAATGGCGGGTTTCTTTCTTATGAAGATCTGGCAAGCCATCAATCAGAATGGGTGGAACCAGTAAGTACAAACTACCGTGGCTATGATGTGTGGGAACTACCTCCCAACGGCCAGGGAATTGCAACGCTTCAGATACTTAACATTCTTGAAGGCTATGACATCAAAAAGATGGGTTTTGGAAGTAAAGAATATATCCACGCTTTTATTGAAGCAAAAAAACTTGCTTATGAGGATCGTGCAAAATTTTATGCCGACATGAGTTTTAATAAAGTGCCTGTCGCACAGTTGATCTCCAAAGAATACGCGAACAAAAGAAGAGCATTGATTGATCCTAATGCTGCTGCGAAAAGTTATCCCGCTGGTGACCTGGAAGGAGGTGATACTATTTATTTAACCACCGCTGACAAGGATGGCAACATGGTGTCTCTCATTCAAAGCAACTACGCGCTGCTGGGGTCCGGCATGGTTCCGACAGGTTTGGGTTTTATTCTTCAGAACCGTGGTAATCTTTTTAATCTTTCCGATGCAAGTCATTTTAATGCATATGCACCAGGTAAACGACCTTTTCACACGATCATACCTGCCTTTATTACCAAAGATGGTAAGCCATACATTAGTTTTGGTTTAATGAGTGGTGCCATGCAACCACAGGGACAAGTTCAGGTGATTGTCAATATGATTGACTTCGACATGGGATTGCAAGAAGCTGGTGATGCTCCACGGGTACGTCATGCCGGGTCATCTCAACCAACAGGGACCAGCATGACCAATGGAGGTGTGTGTAGTTTCGAAAGTGGATTTGATTATGAGGTTATTCGCGAGTTGCTGAAGATGGGTCACGATATTGAATATAGTGTAAATGCCTACGGTGGCTATCAAGCCATCAAGTGGGATGAAAAGAATAAGGTGTACTACGGAGCTTCTGAGTCGCGAAAAGACGGACAAGCTGCCGGGTATTAACTAATCTTTTACGTCTGTATTCTTCGTAACTTGATTGGACTTAAATTCAATCTGCTATGAAGAGACGAGAGTTTATCACTAAATCAGCTACCGCTGCGCTGAGTGCCTCTGCGTTAGCATCTGCTCAAGCGGCAGTTCCTTCAGAAAGAAAACAGCAGCAGGCCAATCACTTTGATGCAATTGTGATTGGAGTGGGTTCCATGGGAGCTCCAGCTTGCTACCACCTTGCACGAAATGGTCATAAGGTGCTTGGTATTGAGCAGTTTGACATCTCCCACGATCAGGGTTCACATGCAGGTCAGAGCAGAATCATTCGCATGGCCTACTTCGAGCATCCGGACTATGTGCCCTTATTGCAACGCTCTTATGAAAACTGGAAGTCATTAGAAAAGCAGACAAAGGCAAAAGTTTTTGAGAACTGTGGTCTTGCTTATTTTGGCCGCCCCGACAGTGACTTCATTAAAGGAATAAAGAAATCGTCTGAGTTATACGATGTGCCGATTGCCACGTCATCGCCCGACAAGGCGAAATCTCTTTTTCCCGCATTCAGTGTACCAGATGATTTTGAAGTGATCTATGAGCCCAACGCGGGTTTTATTGCACCGGAGCGTGCCATACTATTATATACGCAGCTTGCGATGGAGAATGGCGCGACAATCAAGACCAGAACCAGAGTGCAACAATGGAAGCAAGAGGGTGGAAAAATAACCGTGCAGACGGATGGTGGAACTTACTCATGTAACCGGCTGGTGATTTCAGCTGGAGCATGGGCAACGAAGGTCATTCCGAATTTCAAACCGCGATTGAAAGTAACGAAACAGATGTTGGCATGGGTGTCACCGAAAAATTGGGATTCATTTGAGTTGGGAAAGTTTCCATGCTGGATATTGGAAGATCCTGAAAAGGGATCTTACTACGGTTTCCCGATCTTGCCGCCAGAACGATTTGGTGGACCTCTTGGGTTGAAACTTGCGCATCATTTCCCTGGTGAAGTTTCGGATCCCGATAAGGTAAACCGGAATGTAACTGCTGGTACTGAAGATGACATCCGCTATGTGCTGGAAAAGTATATGCCATCAGCGCAGGCATCAATTCTTAGCTTGAAAAGCTGCCTTTACACCACTACCACAGATGAAAATTTTATTATCGACTACCTGCCTGGTTTCAACAAGCAGGTGGTAGTAGCGTGCGGTTTTAGCGGACATGGATTTAAAATGTCTTCTGGCATCGGAGAAGTGCTCGCGGACATGGCCATGAAAGGTAAGACTGATCTGCCTGTTGGCTTCCTCGGTATGGGAAGAGCTGGATTATAAAAGTTTATCCAGCACTCCTTGCCATCTCCCAGCCGATGATACTTTTCTTTCGTGCCGCACTCCAACGGTATTCCCCAAGAATTCCATCCTTGCGAATGACGCGATGACATGGAATCAGATACGCAATGTGATTGGACCCTACTGCTGAACCTACAGCCTGCATTGCTTTTGGCGATTCAATCTTTTCTGCAATACCCTGGTAAGTAGTTACGCTTCCGGTCGGTATGTCCAGCAATGCACGCCATACCTTCACCTGGAAATTGGTGCCCTTGACAAAAAGGTGAAGTTTAGCATCACTTTTTCCTTTATAAAAAATCTGATTAGCTACGTACTCAGTTCTTGACCCATCCTCATAAAAGATTGAGTTGTGCCAATGCGATTTCATTTGCTCTAATTCAGTTTTTGCATCATTCCCGGTAGGAATGAATGACAACCAGCACACACCTCTCTCAGTCACACCTAACAAACAACGACCAAATGGTGTCTCATGAATTCCATAATAAATGGTAGTGCCACCGCCCTTGGTTTTGTATTCTTGGGGCGTCACAGCCTCAAGCGTGGTAAATAAATCATAGACGCGCGATTGGCTGGAAAGGCCAGCTGTCTCTGCAGCCTCAACAAGATTGCGCGACTCTGTTAATTTTTCCTTTAGAAAATCTACAGTAAGAAACTGTAGAAAACGTTTTGGACTAATGCCCGCCCATTCGGTAAACAACCTTTGAAAATGAAACGGGCTAAGGTGTACTTTTTCTGCCACGTCATCCAGGTTGGGCTGCGTTTGAAAATTTTCTTCCAGATACCTGATCGCCTGCTCAATCCGGTAATAGTTGATATTCTGTTCGTTTTGCGTCACCATCATAAAGCTATTATTTTTTGATGACTCAAAATTGGCCTTGTATAGGGCATTTTTCAACCTGAAACTTGCTCACTTACTGTCAATTGCAACCGTGATGTATTACCTTAGAAATCCAAAAAACTTAAACATGAAGCATTTAGTCGCCCTTCTTGCTTTTGCCTTGGTCCTCAATGCATCAGCACAAACCAATTACGATACTGTCAAGATTCGTCCGTTGAAAATCACTGAAACCATCTATATGCTGAAAGGTGCAGGTGGCAATATTGGATTTTTAAAAGGTGATGATGGCGCTCTTATCATCGACAATCAGTTCGGTCCATTATCTGGGAAAATTGCGCAGGCCGTTTTGGATGAAGGCGGTGGTGCCATTAAAATGCTGATCAATACACATATTCATGGTGACCACACAGGTGGGAACGACAATTTTGGAAAGTGGGGTGTGACGATTATTGCGCATGACAACGTGCGTGATCGGATGATGAAAGAAGGAAAAGTAAGGGATCGGATAATACCACCCCGCGATAAGGATGCCTGGCCCGTGGTGACATTCCCTGACCGTATGAACGTTCACTGGAACAATGAAGATCTTGAGCTATATCATTTCAACACTGGACATACAGATGGTGATGTTATCATCAAGTTTACCAAGGCGAACATCGTTCACACCGGTGATATGTTTGTGCGTTATGGTTATCCCTTTGTGGACACCAACAGCGGTGGAGGGATCAATGGATTTATATCAACCCTTGATCAGGCGCTGAAGATCATGGACGACAATACAAAAGTGATTCCTGGTCACGGTGAGCTTGCTACCAAAAAGGATGTTCAGGCTTTCCGGGACAGACTCGCAGAGATTCGTGACGCAGTAGCAGCTGCTTTAAAGAAAGGAACAAAGAATGAAGACATTGCCAATTTGCCCATTGCTTCCAAGTACGATGCGGACTGGGGCAAAGGATTTGTAATAGGCAAAGATTTCGTGATGATGGTGGCGGAGAACCTGACGAAGAAGTAACAGATTGAAAATTGCCCGGGCGAAAAATTCCTGGAGAGCTCTCCAGGGATTTTTTTATGTATTTAGTCAGGTAAGGTTAATGTTGTAGCGCAATTCTCTACATCAAAGTAGCGTGACTGGGAATTAATAATATGAATTGGGTGATCGCGTGCATCGATCAAAATTGTCACATTTGTGTCGTTCACACTAGTCCACTCCTTAACAGTCTCCAGTTATGAAAATAAAATATTCGGGTGTCATGCACATCACGTTTATGGTTGCATTTCCTTTGTTTGGATTCACTCCGCGTCCACAGTCCATCAATATCCAGGATGAAATTCGCAACAACCGAGCAAATGTGATAAACAGGGAAGTCACTTTCATAAATGACAAAGGGTATGAAGGAATTCATCTTAATCGAGCGTATGAAGATGGTATTGTCTGGTTAAAGGATTTTGAGTTCACAAATGGTACCATTGAATTTGATGTAAGGGGCGAGGATATCAAGCAGCATAGTTTTGTGGGAATAGCGTTTCATGGAAACGATACCACTACATTTGAATCGATCTACCTGCGACCTTTTAATTTTAAAGCAACGGAAGACCCCTGGAAAAGCCGTTCCATTCAATACATCGCGCGACCCACGTACACGTGGCAAGCATTGCGCGCTAATTTTCCGGATAAATTTGAAAATGACATCACCCCGGTACTCGAACCAAATGCCTGGATCCATATGAAGGTGGTGGTAAATGAGTCACTGGTAACAGTGTTCGTCAACAATAGAAAAGAACCTTGTCTGGAGGTGGAATCACTCGGCAGCAGGAAAACCGGCTCTGTTGGTTTCTATGTTGCCGATACTTCTGGCGGAGATTTCGCCAATCTCAAGATCACCAAAACGGAATAGAAAAAGGGGCTGAATATCCCTCACCCAGGTTTTCAAAGTGTTCAAAACCAACGCGGTGGATGGACTGAAGACGGAATAAAAATTTTATCGTTTCCTCGCGGCCGCTTTTATGTGCTCCTCGCAAAGTAGGCGCTGTCGATCGGCTTCCTGCATAGCATGCTGAGCAGCATCTCTTTGGTGTTCCGCTTCTGCCACGGCATGCTGCGCCATTTTTTCGTTCGCAAGAGCAATGCTTTCCCATTTGGATGCTATTTCTTCTATCACTTTTACCTCCGTGCGTTGATAAAAGGCATAAACAACAAGACAAAGTATAATTACACCTTGAGCTGCTATTGCAATGATGAACTTTGTTTTCATAGATGTGAATTTTAAGGAAGCCGCGTAGACTGGCGCGATACCCAAATCCATCGGTCATTTTTCAGCACATACACCTCTGTGTAAATCAGTGGAAGTTCGAAAAGCTTGCCATCTACCTTGCCGGAAAATTTCCCTTTTCCCGTCAAGACTGCTGTTTCGTTGAAGATTCTCACTGATGCCTCGATGGGCTCAATGCGGGTATACACCAATTTGCCGGAAGCGAAGTCATCGAAGAAATCCTTTGCTGATTGAGTCCATCCATTGGAGTGGATAAACAGGAACTGATTGTCCATCAGCACCTTTAGTGAATCAACATTTTGCTTTACCATCCAATCCGATTTCTGGCTAGAGATTTTAAGGATCAATGCCTCGGTGGGATTGTTTTGGGAGAGGGCGGTCTGTTGAAACAGAATTAGGGTGACAAGTGTGAGGAAAAATGGTTTCATGCGTTAGTGGTTGAAATCGGGGTAAAGATAATTGTTCCGGAATTTATTTTGGTCATTGCGAGGGAGTTCCGATGTTATCGGGACGACCGTGGCAATCTCACAATATTTTTATCAGGGCAATGCTAGCGGCAATCAAAATTGCTGTGACAAGAATAGAAACGACAAGGATTTTTATAAATCTCCTCTTTTCCTGCTCATGACTAATCAACACACCCTTGATGATACTCTCCCTTTCCTCCTTCGTTGCAATTCGGTAATTACCGTCAATAGAACTGGACGATTTAGCGAGCGTATCCTTGTTCTTAAAATAATTCTTCTCCTTAAGGCTTTTATTCTCCCTAAGCTTTTTGATCATATCAAAAACGTGCAGACCTCCCGCCATAGCTATTTTTTTGTAGCTTGTTGTAATCGTTCCTCACATATCATGCGCTGTTCAGCTGCTTCCTTCATAGCATGCTCTGCTATTAATTGTGTTTCTTTAAGTTGTTTTTGAAGTCGCTGGGCTTGATTGGCGATATCAAATGCAATGGTCTCTTGTCTCTTTGCCTCTGTTTGCTGGTAAGCGGCATACACAACCAGACAAAGCATAATGACGCCTTGAGCTACAAGAATGACAATGAATTTTGTTTTCATGGGTTATTTAATTCGTTTCAGGACGGTGTTAAGAATATGTGTTCAACTAACTATTCAATTTTGTTGAACTTAATCTCTTTCAGTTTCCTCAACAGGACTGTTGACCTTAAGTTCAGGTCAGTAATTCCCCAACTGTAGTTTCGCAATAGCAACACTCCATATTCTGTATCTCTCTCAAAGAGAAAATTTGCTCTATAGCCCGGATTGCCCCCCTGATGACCGATCGTTGATACAGTGCTGTCATTGTATAGGCTAAGTCCGTAGCCATAGTTTTCAAACCATTTACCTGGGGGTGTATGAGTTGTCTTCATTTCTTCCAAATATTCTTGATCAAGAAGACTGTTGTAGCCCATGATGTTGATCATAAACTTTGCTAAGTCGTTGGACGTAGAAAAAATTCCTCCATTGGGTATACTCCAGCCAATATTATGATGATCCTGCTGAGGACGCTTGTCGTCAATTTCTCCCATTGGACCACCCCACCTTCCAAGAGCCAGGTCGTGCTGCCTTTCCGGGGGAACCAGAAAGAAACTATTGGTCATTTTTAGTGGTTGAAATATTCGTGTTTGGATTAATTCAATAAAAGGCTTGTTAGCAGCCCTAGACAAAGCCAGCCCTAGAATACCAATACCAATGTTAGAATAGCTGTAATGTTGTCCTGGTTTTGATCCAAAGGATGTAGTCGGAATGCACTCTAGTAGCAACGAGTCCCAGTTGTCCACGGTGGCGTCTGCTGGCTTACCAAAATTAGGACCGGAATTTAGTCCTGAAGTGTGACTTGCAAGTTGTGCAAAGGTGATTTTCGTTGAATCTGAATAACCAACCAGCTGGCGAATTTCAGGCAGGTATTTTTCAATGGGGTCTGTGAGCTCAATAATTTCGTCTTGCACCAACAGCATCATCAGAAATGCAGTAAAAGATTTACTAACAGAGCCAATCCTGAATATTGTGCTTGTGTCCGCTTTTAGATTAAGCAAATCGGATACTCCGAATGCCTTCGATCGAATCACCTGATTACCTTTGACAATTGTCATGGACATGCACCCATTGAGGTTATCATCCGCCAAATCCTTTTGTAGTTGATTTTCAAATTGATCGAGAACTGAAGCAATGGTGTCTGTGGTTGTATTCGAATCTCTACAGCCAATTAAGATTAAAATTGTGATAAGAGAACAAATGATCCTCATGTTCTTTTTTAGAATTTGGGAGGTGGTGCTTTCACAATATAAGAACACATTAGTCTTACCACCAGAAAAATAGGAGTCTGCTATAATTTTAAACAACAAAACCCGCCTTTTTGGGCGGGTTTTGGCTAGTGGGTAAGTCTTAGGCTATTTCTTCCGGTCCACTTTTATTGGCTGTGTCAGCTCTTTGGTCAGTTGATACAAAAACTCCTGACCCTCGTAGTATGATTTTACCTGAATCTTTTCATTCATGCCGTGGGCGTTGCTCTCGCCAGGTTCGGAGAAAAGGCCGGACACTCCGAACGTGGGTATTCCGGCCCTGCGTGTATGGGCTCCATCCGTAGCACCAGTGGACATCACGGGTACCACTGGTACACCGGGCCACATCTTTGCTGTTACTTTTTCAATACCACCAAACACAATGGGATCAAGCGGTGATGGTGGACTGGGTGCCGCTGGATTGATAGCAGTTACTTTTATTTTATCATCATTAAAAACTTTGACCAACTGAGCCTTAATCTGTTCAGGATCGTCATTGGGTAATATCCTGCAGTTCACCACAGCCGTTGCAGTTTGTGGAAGTGCATTCTCTGCATGACCACCGCTAAGCATCGTAGCCACACAAGTGGTGCGAAGCAGCGCATTATAATAGGGATCAGCGGAGAGATTTTTTACGGCAGAAGCCACAGGAGGGTTTTGAATAATTCCTTTCATGTCTTCTGATAGCTGACCTTCTTCCAATTTGGCAGAGCGCTCAAAGAATACGCGTGTGCCGTCATTGAGGTTTACTGGGAAATCGTAGTGTGCGAGGTTGTCCAATGCCTTCGCCACATGATAAATGGGGTTGTCTTTCCTGGGTCGTGAACTGTGGCCGCCTGGATCGGTGGCTTCCAGTTGAAAACTTTGATACACTTTTTCACTGAGTTGCACGCCATTGAGAATCTTCTTTCCGTCTTTCAGTTGTCCACCACCGCCTTCGTTGAGGGCAAACTCTGCATTGACGAGATCGGGATGATTTTCCAGGAGCCAGGCCACACCATTATGTGGTCCACCTTCCTCATCGGCCGTCAAGGCCACGATGATATCGCGCTCACCGTTGTATTTTTCTTTTTTTAGACGAATCAGGTTGGCAACAAAAATTGATGCCATCGCTTTGTCGTCAGCGATGCCGCGTGCGTAGAAGTAGCCGTTTTCTTCACGGAAGGTAAACGGATCGAAAGTCCAGTCTTCTGGCTTGGCTTCCACCACGTCAAGGTGGGCCATCAAGAGGACAGGTTTCTTTTTGCCAGTGCCGCGAAGTCGCGCCACCAGGTTTCCTTTTTTGGGATGCGCGCCACCGATGAAAAGATCCTTGTCTTCAAAGCCTGCTGCCTTCAGTCGCGCGGCCATGGCCTCTGCGGCTTCCGTAGTATTGCCCGCGGAGTGTGTGGTGTTGATTTCTGCCAGTTCTTTAAAAATCTCGCGGGTAAGTTGTTGGTCGGGCTGTGCCATTGCACTCATTGCCGCCATCACACACCACCCGATACATATTGTCTTTAGTGATTTCATTTGAGTAAGGTTTAGTGATCATAATTTACACAAATGGGGGTGCGGTGCAAATGGAAGTTACACTAGTAACTTAGCGGTCCTTGCGACCTTTGCGGTGAAAAATTCAAAACTGCAGAGTGCAAGGAGAATCACCGAGTTTGTTAGTAAAGTAAGGTTGAAAAACCTAAGGGCATAACGGATAGCTCCAATTACTCCAACTGGTCAACCTTTCGAAATCGGGTTTTTCGCCACCATGGTTTGTGTTATGTGAAAAAGTCAGTCGATTTAACCCGGAAGTTGAACGCCTTGTTGTATCTTTCCTAGACAAGAATCCTCGCAACAATGTTGAAAATCTATCTAGTATGCTTTATCTATCTGGTGCAAATCCTGAATGCATTTTTCTCAACAAGTCACCCGTTTGGTCGGAGCTGGGCAGATAGGCGCAGTTTATAAGCTTGAAAACAACGAAGCTGTGACCCTGACGCAATTTGTAAAACCGCAGGAAGGGATGGACATTGAGCTAACTCTCAGTAATGGGAGATTTTGGGGTACTACATCATGGGGTGGCGCCCTTTCAAAGGGGGTTATCTTTTCAATTAATCCCGATGGAACGGGCTATACCAAGGTGCATGAATTTAATGGAGCGACAGGAGCACTGCCATTGGGTGGATTGGTTGAACTTGGAGGAAAACTCTGGGGCCTGGCAAGGGAGGGAGGAAACAACGGAACCGGAGTATTATACAGTCTCAATCTAGATGGATCTAGCTACGAAGTAGCCCATCATTTTGCGGGGACAGATGGATTCTCCCCAGCAAGCAAGCTCACCGTGAGTGGTACCGAATTGTGGGGAACAGCCCAAGCCGGAGGTGGGGGTGGACTAGGTACGATTTTTAGCTTTGAGCCCGGTGGAAGTTTTCAAGTACGCCATGCCTTTAGTCAGACCGAAGGCAATTTTCCGCTGGCTCCTTTGCTGAGTAGCAATTCCCGAATTTGGGGCACAACCCTTATTGGTGGTGATAATTTTGCAGGAAATGTCTTCAGTATTAAACCTGATGGAACCGACTTCAGGGTTGACTACCAATTCGACTATACTACCGGAAACAATCCAATCGGAGGTCTGATTGAAAGCAACGGAAGGCTCTGGGGCACAACATCTGGCGGAGGACCCGGAGGTACCGGCACAATTTTTTCAATCGACATTACCGGAGGAGATTTCTCCATCGCCCATGGTTTCACTTTCGACCCGGGAGACCTTGGAAGTCCCAGGGGAAATTTGTTGGCGCAAGGCGGAAAGCTTTGGGGGGCAACTAACTCTGGCGGAGATATTGGTTACGGTTATATATATAGTGTTGATGAGGATGGACAAAATTTCACCAAGCACTATGATTTTAAACTGACGGGTTTTGACGGACGATACCCATGGTGCAGCCTGGTGGAGAACAATGGAAGATTTTGGGGTGCAGCAGCCGGTGGTGGAGAGACTGGCAATGGCATTTTGTTTTCGATTATGAACGATGGGACAGACTATCAAGTTGAACATAATTTTTCTGATGCGGAGGTGACTGGTTGGCAGCCTAATAGCAGCTTCTACGACAACGGGGATAAAATTATTGGCACTACCCAGGCAGGTGGAATTCTTGATTTTGGATTAATCTATTCAATAAATAAGGACGGGTCAGAGTTTTCGATCCTTCACCAGTTTGACCGCACAGATGGCGCAGCGCCAACCTCACTCACTCGTTATGCCAACAAATTATGGGGAATCACTCTGGGGGGCGGCAGCGAAAACAAGGGCACAATATTTACCACAAACCTTGACGGCACCAATTTCGAAAAGAGATATGATTTTGACGGGACCGAGGGTGCAGGTCCCGTTGGCCAGTTAATTATCTACAATGAAATACTTTGGGGCGTAACTACCGATGGTAATGCCGGAGCAGGCAATGTGTTTTCACTTGATCCGGTGAGTATGACGGTGACCGGCACTGTCGGATTCGAATCAGCAACCGGTGTAGACCCAAGAGCGGGGCTTGTATTTGCCAACGACAAATTCTGGGGTATCGCAGGGGGAGGCACCTTGGGATATGGTGTCGTTTATACAACGGACCTAAATGGCACTAACTACGAGGTGGTTCATGCTTTCAGCCCGGAAGAGGGAGGTAATTTGAAGGGGCCTTTGTTGTCGGCCGAAGGGAAGATTTGGGGCACCTCACCCGAAGGCAAGATTCTCTTTTCCGTTGACGAAGATGGCACCAATTATGCCGTGCGTCATACATTTGACAAAACTCCTGTCGGAGGTCTAACTTTTTTTGAGGGCAAAATTATGGGGATTGTGGACTCTCCAGACCCCGCTGTTTTTTCAATCAACACAGATGGCACCGAATATGAAGAACCGATCGGTTTGATGTCTAGTCAAGTTTTTAACCGAGACAATGGGGGAGCTTTAACACCCATTTTATTTGATGAGCCTAATATCCCACCAGCCACCCCATCAATAGTCGCCCCACTGAACAATTCGACAGTGGCCTATGATCCTCAAAACCGAATAGAAATCGACACTAACCCTGATGATTTACTTGATAATGATGGAGATGAAGTGACTAAATTCATTGAACTATGGGATCAATCGCAGTCGTCCAAAATTCTTGAGAAGAGTGCTGCCAACGATCAACCGATTTTCCTTTTTAAAACAGAACTGCAGCCGCACACTACATATACCGTAAAGGCAAAGGCCACGGACGGTGAAGATACTACTCCGTACAGCGATGTGGTCACTTTTTCTACACCGAATTTTTTACCAGCCTTTGGGATTGTCAGTCCTTCGTCCGGACAGATTATCAGCTATGATGCAAGCAAAGAAATCGATATCGTCACCAGTCCTTCGGAGTTAACCGATGAAGACAATGATAACTTGACGAAAGAAATAGCCGTTCAGGGCCCGGGGCTCGACACTCTGATTACTCAACCCAACAACGTTCGGGTTTTTCTGAATGAATCGAGACTACAACCTAGCAGTACCTATACAATTCAACTCACCGGAACAGATGGAATTGCAACAAGCGAGATCGCTTCGACAACCTTCAAAACACCAGTAGTGGTAGGAATCGACTCGGAACTGACTCTTGATAATTTAAAAGTGTATCCCAATCCATTTATTGAATCTATTACCGTAGAAACTCGACATCCGTTGAAAATT
>JBFWZR010000010.1:0-65201 GCA_050185175.1 Cyclobacteriaceae bacterium | reverse complement strand
TGCCGGGAAAAAGCAGACTGTTGCCCATCGTAAATCCGGCAGCAGCAGCAACCACGATAGATGACAATTCGATGGTGCCGTGAAGCATGATAACCGGAAAGGCTTGGCTCAATTCATTTTCCTGATAAAAGAACATGAGAAATGTGCCAACCATCAGCCCGTTGTAAAACAGATAAAAGCCAGTGCCAACAGAGGCAAAGATGCCGTACACGAACACGCGGAAAGACACCATGATGTTATTCAGTGTGATTTGATAGAACATCACCATCGGTGTTCCGGACGCGTACACCTTTGTTGGGTTTCCGTTTTTGATGTTTTCCAGTGTCATGTTCACATAGCCGTCTCCGAGTATGAGTCGAACAAACGTGTCATCGTATGCTGTGGAGATTACACCCATCAAACCTGCGATCACAAAAATGAAAAAGGAATAAAGAAGGGGCTTTTGAGCTTCCGCCATAATCGCAGGGAGCTCATATTTCCAAAAGGTGATAAATCGGCTATTCTCTTCTTTTTTGTTTTTATAAATCTCAAGGTGGATTTTGCTTGCCAGCGCGTTTAAGTATTGCGTTGTACGGCTCTTGGGGTATTGAGTGCGAGAGAAGGAAAGGTCGTCAGTGACCTGAATAAATAACTCCGCTAATTTATCGGGCTTTGTGTGCCGCTGATCAACGACCACTTTTTCAAACTCCTCCCATCGGGGTTTGTTTTGCTTTACAAACTGCGCTTCCCGCATCTATAAAATGATTGAGGCTGGAAGTTAGAGGTTAAGATTTTTACCTCCAACTTCCAGCCTCAGTGCTGGTACTCAAAAAAAGTTAGCCCTGCGATTGAAGCTGTTTGGCCACTTCAGCCACTTGGTTCCAAACACGGAAAACGTTTTTAGAGCAAATCTTTTCGATGTCTTCCTCGGAATAACCTCTTTTCAAAAGTTCGTATATAAGGTTCGGATAAGATGAAACATCCTTTAATCCAGTAGGCAGGCTATCGCCTACACCGTCATAGTCAGTGCCAATGCCAACATGATCGATGCCTGCCAGTTGCACGACATGGTCAATATGATCCACAACTTTTTCCAATGTAGCGTATGACTTTGGATTCTCCTGGTTGAACTTTTCAATTACAGGTTTGGCTGCTTCATCCGATTCAGTAAGCCCTGCTTCTTGCAAAGTTGCCTTCAATTTTTCGTCACGGGCTTTGTTGGCTTGAACTACAGCAGAGTCAAGGAAGGATGATCCATAGTTGATTTGAATCACGCCACCCTTCTCACCGAGCTTTTTGATCATATCATCATTCATGTTCCTTTCAAACCCTGGTGTGAAGTAGCGACAAGAAGAGTGGGATGCGATACATGGTGCCTTGCTCAGCTCCATCACCTGGTAGAAAGTATCGTCATCCACATGTGAAATATCGACCATGATACCAACACGGTTCATCTCCGCAACTACTGTGCGACCATAGTCACTCAATCCACCCCACGTACCGGTAGTGTCATAAGAAGAGTCGCAAATTTGATTGTCTTTGCCGTGTGTAAGTGTTGCGTATCGGATGCCGCGATCAAAGAAGTATTGAATGTTGGCAAGATCCTTTCCTATAGGCGCTGCATTTTCCATTCCCATCGGCAGCGAAATTTTTCCTGCCTGGAAGTTAGCTTCTACATCCTGAGGACTGTTTGCCAATGCAAATTTGTCTGGTAGGTTTTGAGCAATCGCCATCACATTATTGATGAGCGAGTCCGCCAGGGCCTTGCCCATGTCTGCTTGCTCCTGATAAGAGGACGGGATGTAAATAGACATGAATGGAGCATCCAAGCCGCCTTTTTTTGCGCGGTCATAATCGAAGTCACCTTCGGTGGTGCTTACCAAAACGTTGGCATTGTCCGCACCGATATTGATGCCTTGTTCCTTAAGGCGATACGGAACATCAATGTGGCCATCGGTAATGATGAACTTATGCGCAAGTTCATCGGCCAGTGTTCTCATTTCCTCATCAGTCATCTCTTTCTTACTTTCTTTTTGAGCACACCCGGCAAACAAAAGCGCAACCAGGCATAGAATAGAGTAAAGTTGTTTCATATTTAGTAATTGGTTTTTCAAAGATCATGGAAATTGGCCGAGCTTGGTTTTGCTCTTTTTTGGTGTGTAAACAAATTCATCCAATGGCCGATTAACTTTGCCCCCAATTTAAGATTTTATATCAGCAAATCATTTAATTGCTTGTGTTTGGGATTTGTCGGATTCTTGTGAACGATCAGAAACGGTTATCAGTGGTAGTATGCACTCAATTAATGTAAGAACAACGCAGAATGTATTTATCCAATATCCCGTAGCTAGTGTCGGAGATCGGATCGTTGCGTTCTTGCTGGATCGACTGATCTTAATTGCCTACACCGTTTTTATTTTTGCACTCTTTATTAATCTGGAGATGCGGGTGACCTGGCTGTGGTATGCCTTTCTTGGCATTCCCTGGATATTCTATCACTTGTTTTTTGAGATTGTGATGAATGGACAGAGCCCGGGCAAGCGTGTGATGAAAGTGAAAGTGGTAAGGCTCGATGGTACACCGCCAACGATTGGCAACTACCTGATGCGATGGATATTTAGTTTTATCGATTATTATTTTTTGTCGGGCGTCATCGCCATGATCGTGATTGCTACAGGAGGTAAGGGTCAACGTTTGGGAGATTTGGTGGCCGGTACTTCGGTTGTGAAATTGGTGGAGCAGCAGGAGATTTCTTCCAACCAAATATTCGTGAAGGCGGAGGAAGATTATGTGCCCACCTTTGCGCAGGTCATTCAGCTTACAGAGAATGACATTGAACTAATTCAAAGAGCCCTGGAGGTGAATCGGGATCAAGGAAATTCTCAGCCTGTTCTGGCAGTAACCGAAAAGATAAAGGCGTTGTTAGGTATCAAAACTGATCTGCCTCCGGTAAAGTTTTTATACACGATCGTAAAGGACTTTAATCACATTACCTCACGGTGACAGAACTACCGATCATTACTGCCGCGCAGCTAGCGCTTCGCAATGGACAGGACAAGCCTCAGGTATGGGTAGCGTACAAAGGTGTAATTTATGATGTGTCAAAATCGAGACTTTGGAGAACAGGAACACACTATGAACATTGGGCGGGACAAGATCTCACGCATGAATTGCCCGATGCGCCCCACACGGATGAGGTTTTTAGTAAATTTGAGGCCATAGGCAAGTTACCCTCCTGATGATATTGATAGCTGATAGTGGTGGTTCCAAACTCGATTGGAGAATATTGCATGACGATGGAAGTATAGATCAGGCTAATGGTCCTGGATTCAATCCCTACTACCAGCCTGCCTCCGATCTTGCTCAATCGATCAAAGAAAACCTGTCAGCGAAAGTCAATGGTAATGTTGAAAAGATATTTTTTTACGGAGCCGGGGTTTCATCCCCAAACAACGAGCAAATAGTAAGGAGTACTTTAGCTGATTTTTTCCCTAACGCAACGATCGAAATTCAGTGGGATTTGTTGGCAGCAGCACGATCGCTTTGTGGGCATGAAGAAGGTATAGCGTGTATTCTAGGTACGGGATCTAATTCCTGTTTCTATGATGGCATCAAAGTCGTGTATAATGTTCCAACAGTTGGTTGGATACTGGGAGATGAAGGTGGCGGTGCGTATATAGGCAAGCGATTATTGATCGACTATATCCAAAGGGAGATGCCTGAAGAACTTTGGAAGCAATTTAATGCACGGTTTCCACTTCAGCGGGAAGAAATACTCGAACGCGTTTATCAAAAAGAGAGACCTTCCACTTTTTTAGGAAGTTTTACTCGTTTTGTATTTCAACATCTAAAACAACCTTACTGCTATCAATTGGTGTACTCCGGTTTTGAGGACTTTTGTAAAAAATATGTCATGAAGTATGATAACTTCAAGAATACAAAGGTTCATTTCACCGGGTCAGTGGCGTTTTACTTTAGTGATGTTTTGAGGCAAGTCGGAAATGACCTGGGTATCCCCATTAAGAATATATCAGAGAGCCCAATCGCGGGATTGACGCTTTACCATCAGAAGGATTTAAATCAGTAGACCGTGTCTATTACCGAATCATCTTCACATTATAATGATCTCGAAAAGATGAGTGTGAGCGATTTGCTCACCAACATCAACAAAGAAGATCAAACCGTTCCTTTGGCCGTGAAGGAGGTGATTCCTGAAATTGAAAAATTAGTTACCGTCATCGTTTCAAAAATGAAGACTGGAGGGCGTTTGTTTTACATTGGAGCAGGTACAAGCGGACGACTGGGAATATTGGATGCCTCAGAGATACCTCCTACCTATGGGATGCCCCACGGTTTGGTTATTGGGTTGATAGCCGGTGGTGATCAGGCCATTCGCAAGGCGGTAGAACATGCAGAAGATGATCGCCAGCAAGCATGGAAGGATTTGCAAGTGCATAATATATCAAGTGCAGATGTTCTGGTGGGTATTGCGGCTTCTGGTCGAACACCATATGTAATAGGTGGACTATTGGATGCAAAAAAGAATGGTGTAGTGACAGGATGTATCACTTGCAACATGGGCTCAGAAGTAGCAGCCAACGCTGACTATCCGATCGAAGCAGTAGTGGGACCGGAGTTTGTAACCGGTAGCACAAGGATGAAAGCGGGTACCGCGCAGAAGTTGATTTTGAATATGATCTCGACTTCAACCATGATCCAATTGGGTAGGATAAAGGGAAACAAAATGGTTGACATGCAACTCAGCAACAACAAACTTATTCACCGCGGAACAAAAATGATAATGGATGAGTTGGGTGTAGACGAACAAATGGCGGACCGACTGCTTAAGAAGTTTGGAAGTGTGAGAAAAGCGATAGAGAACGGAAATGCATGAGATTGAACCTCACTACAATTGGCTCCAATATTATGATTCGTCAATAGACGAGCGATCACCCTTTTTCGGCAAGGAATACAACTACGACCTGTACACCGACACCATCTACGGTTACTATATAGATCCTGCCTGGGATTCTTTCGGATCAGAAACGCTTTATGTCAAAATTCTCTACGCAGATTATAATCTCGGATTTACTGTTTTGGAATTTATTGGTGAGTGGAATGACACGTTGTACAATGATATCATGACATTGAAAAGAAACGTTATTGAGATAATGCTCGCAGAAGGCATCAATAAGTTCATCATCATTGGAGAAAGCATATTCAATTTTCACGGTTCAGATGACAGCTACTACGAAGAGTGGTTTGATGAAATTGAAGACGGATGGATTGCTGCCATCAACTTTCCAGAGTTTATTCAACATGAGTTCAAAAAGTATCATCTTGATTCCTACATTAACATGGGCGGCACGTTGCAAATACCTCAGTGGAGAACATTGGTTCCCGCACGGTTCTTTGAACTGGTTAATGCGTTAATTCAAAGAAGACTCAGCTGAGCGCTGGTCACCGGTACATCAGCTGGGACCAGATATTTTGATTTTGAATTCAACTCCCGACACTCGACCCGAGTACGCCTTAATTTTCCCTTTCTAAACCATCGACCATGATACCCAAAAACACTGCCCTCCGGAATATGGGACAGGAGCACAACATCTTTTTGTCTATGATCAAATTGACGAAGTAGTTGTGTGAATTGGCTATCAGAAAATGTAGAAGCTTTCGGGTTTCGCATGTGCTTACGTAAGCCTTGCAAAAGTTTATCCGGGAAGATGTCATCCGTCATGATGGGCTCCATCATCAATTGAAAGGTTTTCTTCCATTCCTGCCCGTGTGACTCCACTTTATTGCCATGAGCAAGATGAACTACCAGGTGAGCGACCTCGTGGATGTAGGTGATAAGAAAAAGGTAAGGGTCTAAATCCTGATTGACTGTAATGACAGGTGTTTTGCCGGGATAGCAAGTAAAGTCACCAACTTTGGTTATACGGTTTTTTCTAAGCTTGAATTTAAAAGGATAACGCTGCCACAGATTAAAGCAATAGTATTTGGCGCCTTCAGGCACGTGGCTCTCCAGTATGTTTGCAAATTCATTTGAGGTCATAAAAAAAAGAAGGCTTTAGAATTTCTAAAGCCTCTCCAATCTTTCGATTGTTGTTTCATTACTGCATGCTGGTAGTATCGCTTGCTACACTGTCCGCAGCTGGTTCTTCAACTGCAGGAGCCTCTTCAGTCATTTCAGTGCTCTCTGTTGTTTCTTCGGTAGATTCAGTCTTTCCGCCACCGCAGGCAACAAAGCTAAAAGCGAAACCGCACACCATTAATAATGCGATTAATTTTTTCATAGTTTACAGGTTTTTAAGATTTCGAGGGCAAATATACTATGATAGGTACAGAATAGGGGTAGTAGGTAAGAAAAAATCATTTTTTCCGGAAAAACAGCCTTATTGGGACTCCGTCAAAGTCAAAATTGGCTCTCAGCTTGTTTTCCAGAAATCTTTGATATGGCGGTTGGATGTACTGGGGCAGGTTACAAAAGAATGCAAACGATGGCACTCTAGCCTTTAGCTGGGTGATGTACTTGATTTGAATCATTTTACCTTTTAGTGCTGGAGGAGGATAACGGGCTATTTCGGGTAGCAGCGCATCATTTAACTTGGACGTAGGTATTTTTTTAGTCTTGTTGTTGTAGGCTTCTACCGCCTTTTCGATCACCTGAAATATCCTTTGTTTGGTGAGAACGGATGCGAATATGATAGGAATGTATGTTGCCGGTGCCAGCTTTTCCATCATTTCTTTTTTAATGCGGTCGGCAGTCTTTGTATCTTTTTCGATCAAATCCCACTTATTCACCATGATCACAATCCCTTTTCCTTGCTTTTGTGCCAGGTGTATGATGTTGATATCTTGAGATTCCAGGCCGCGCTCGGCATCTACAAGTACCACGCAAACGTCACTTTCTTCAAGTGCTTTGAGTGACCGCAGCACGGAATAGAACTCAATGTCCTCGGTTACTTTGCTTTTCTTTCTTATACCTGCAGTGTCAATCAGGATGAAATCATTTCCATACATCTTGTACCTGGAGTGAACCGCATCACGGGTTGTACCTGCTTCGTCTGTCACGATGCTTCGCTCCTGGCCAAGTAGCACATTCAGAAAGGATGACTTGCCAACGTTGGGCCGCCCGACAATTGCTATCTTAGGAATCCCCTTGTCGGGATCTTCAACACCTTCGCTTGCAAATGTTTTGACTACCTCATCCAGCAGTTCGCCTGATCCGCTTCCGTTCTCAGACGACAATGGATATACTTCTCCTAAGCCTAGTTCGTAAAATTCTGCAATCAACGAAGTCTTATCCGGTGTATCCACTTTGTTGGCAGCCACAAAAACGGGCCGCTTGGAGCGTCTTACCAGATTGGCGAATTCTTTGTCGTAGCCAGTAAGTCCCGCCCGCCCGTCTACCATAAAGATGATGGCAGTGCAGTCTTCGATCGCGGCCTCTACTTGTTTACGGATTTGAGATTCGAATTTGTCATCAGACCCCGTTACATATCCTCCAGTGTCAATAACCGTGAAAAACTTTCCTGACCACTCCGCATGACCATAATGTCTGTCCCGGGTTACCCCTGGCACATCATCCATAATGGCCTCTCTCTTCTCCACCAGCCGGTTGAAGAAAGTCGACTTGCCCACATTTGGGCGCCCCACAATTGCTACAATGTTTGCCATCAGTCGGTGTAACCAAATTCTTTAAGACGATTTTTCTGCTTTCGCCAATTGTCTGCCACCTTCACATGAGTTTCGAGAAACACCTGCTTGCCAAAAAATGCTTCCAAATCTTTCCGTGCCTCGGTGCCGACTTTCTTCAATGACGATCCGCCCTTGCCGATGATGATACCTTTTTGTGAATCACGCTCGACATAAATGATGGCGCGTATTTTTATGATTTTCTCTTCTTCTTTAAATGACTCGATTCCAACTTCAGTGCTGTAAGGAACCTCTTGTTCGTAGTTGAGAAATATTTTTTCACGGATGATTTCAGAGGCAAAGAAACGTTCGCTTCTGTTTGTGAGATCGTCTTTTGGGTAGTAGGGTGGATGCTCAGGCAGAGATTCACGAACTGTTGAAAGCAGCTGCTCAACACCCTCTCCCTTGATTGCAGACACAGAGACGATCTGCTGAACTGCAATATTCTTCTTCCAATACTCAATTTTGTCTGTCAATTGTGAGCCTTTGGCAAGGTCGATTTTATTAATGACCAGCACGATTGGTGTTTTTATCTCGTTGAACCTCGCCATCAGGTGTTCGTCATATTTTTCACCCAGTTCCACGACCAATAAAATCAAGTCAGCATCGTCCAGAGAGACCCGCACGAAGTTCATCATGCTTTTTTGCAACTCGTATTTGGGATCCAAAAGTCCTGGCGTATCCGAATACACGATCTGAAAGTCCTCCCCGGACAGAATGCCCATAATTCGGTGCCTGGTTGTTTGCGCCTTGGCCGTGATAATGGACAAATTCTCACCTACCAACCTGTTCATCAGGGTGGATTTGCCCACGTTGGGTTTGCCAACAATGCTTACAAAACCAGCTTTGTGAGGGTTAGGCATGTTTTAATTAAAACTCTCGCGATAATATAAAAAAAGCGACCATCGGGTCGCTTTTGATTTCAGTAGCGGGGGCAAGACTCGAACTTGCGACCTTTGGGTTATGAGCCCAACGAGCTACCAACTGCTCCACCCCGCGATTTTAGGAGGACAAAAGTAGAGGCCTTGTTGCTAAAAACCAAATACGACTGCAATGATTATAACTGGTCATGGAATTTCGGGCCACGATACAGGTCTAATTTTGTAATTTTCAATTCTCAAAAAGTTAAAATATGACAATCGACCTAAGGAGTGATACCGTGACCAAACCCACACCCGGCATGCATGATGCCATGATGACTGCTGAAGTCGGAGATGACGTGTTTGGAGAAGATCCATCGGTAAAGAAACTGGAGCAAAAATGTGCGGATCTTTTGGGTATGGATGCTGGTATTTTTTGCCCATCAGGCACCATGACTAATCAAATTGGCATTAAGGTGCTCACTCAACCTTACGATGAAGTGATCTGCTACAAGGGCGCACATATATATAAGTATGAAGGAGGAGGATTGGCTGGCAATAGTCTCATCAGTTCGAGATTGATAGATGGCGATCGTGGGCGGCTGTCAGTGAAAGATGTAGATGAGAACATTAATAATTATAATGATCCGCATCAGGCAAAGTCCTCTACCGTAGCTCTGGAGAACACCGTAGTTCGGGAAGCTGGTAGCTTTTATAGGATCGACCAAATAAAAGAGGTCAGTGAGTTTAGCAGGAGTAAAGGCTTGAGCATGCATTTGGATGGAGCAAGATTTTTTAATGCTATTGTCGAAACTGGTGATGACCCAAAGGAATATGGAAAGCTTTTCGACACCATAAGCATTTGCCTTTCCAAAGGGTTGGGAACTCCTGTCGGCTCTGTGCTGGTGTGCAAAAAAGAAAATGAACTCAAAGCGAGGCGAATTAGAAAGGTTTTTGGAGGAGGAATGCGGCAAGCTGGATATTTGGCGGCAGCTGGAATCTACGCTCTTGATAATCATGTCTCCAGGCTCAAAGAAGACCATGCGCGTGCGCGCGAACTTGGAAAGGTAATTTCATCATTGAGTTGGGTGGAGTCAGTAATGCCGGTTGACACCAACATTGTCATTTTCGCAGTGAAGGAGTCAATTGCCCCTGAAAGTGTGCTTCAAAAACTATCTGCTGAAAATATCAAAGCCTTGAAGTTTGGACCACGGGAAATCAGGATGGTTACACATCTTGATTTTAATGATAGTATGTTGGAGAAAGCGATAGACGTTTTTAAGAAACTTTCGTTTTAGCCAGATGGAAGAGTTAGGCAACACGGTGCCTGTAGCAGAGGGAATAGTGGAGGCGGAAGGTGTAACCAACAAAAAGCCATTGTCGGATGTTTGCCTTAACTGCGGAGCAAAACTCAATGGCCTTTTTTGCAGTGAATGTGGCCAAAAAAATATTCCGAAAAGGCAAACGCTAGGGGAGCTGGCTGAAAACTTTTTAGGATCTTTTTTCAGCTATGAATCCAAATTCCTTAGGAGTGTAAAGCATCTTCTGGTCAGGCCAGGGTTTCTGGCGATGGAGTACAATGACGGAAGGCGCGAAAGGTATTATCACCCCGCCAGGATGTATGTTTTCATAAGTTTTATTTTTTTCTTCCTTTTCTTTTCTCTTCCAGGCTCCGATGATAATAGCGATGGATTTGAAATATCAGGGGATGACAGGAGGGAAATCCGCCAAGGACTAAACGAAACCGGTATCCCGGAAGGAGATTCAATAGAACTGCGTCATGAAGATGGCAGGATAGAATCTTCCGCCCAGGGTAAGGGCTTCAGCTTTAGCGGACCAGCATATTCATCCAGAGCCGCCTATGATTCTGCCCAGCATGCGCTTGCGCCCGAAGCTAGAGATGGTTGGCTGTTTAGAAAATTGAATGAAAAGACGAGCAGTCTCAACGAGAGATACAAAGGAGACTCCAAAGAATTTGGAAAAGATTTTGAGGAGGCCTTTATGAATAATTTTTCGAAGGTGCTTTTCTTTCTATTGCCAGTTTTTGCGCTCGTTTTGAAATTATTATATCTCAGGAGAGATTTCTATTATAGTGAGCATCTGGTTTTCTCGATTTACTATTATAACTTCTTTTATCTGGCGGCTGCCATTCAGTTGTTGTTTGGTCTGGTGTCATGGCTGGAGTGGGCCGCTACTTTGATTGGTCTTTGGATACTCGTCTATCTTCTACTGGCTATGAAAAGGATGTATAATCAATCGTGGAAAAAAACCATAGTTAAATTTTCTCTCTTTTGTTCAGTTTTCATGATCTTCCTTGGCATTGGTCTGACCATAAGCGCACTTGCGGTTTTATTGATGATTTAATATGCTTGGAAATCCACTTCCCCCCTTGGCTGAACGCATGCGGCCCTCCCGACTGGAGGAGTTGGTTGGGCAGGAGCATCTCGTGGGCAACAATGGAATTATTAAAAATGCTATCGTTTCAGGGCATGTGCCTTCGATGATTTTGTGGGGACCTCCCGGGGTAGGCAAAACCACTATCGCCAATATTATTGCCAATGAAGTAAAACGACCATTTCACACCCTGAGTGCGGTAAGTGCAGGAGTGAAAGATGTGCGCGAGGTGATAGATATTGCAAAGCGATCTGGGAAGAGCATACTTTTTATTGATGAGATTCATCGGTTCAACAAATCACAGCAAGATGCTTTGTTGGGAGCAGTTGAGAAGGGAATAATAACTTTGATTGGCGCAACTACTGAAAATCCTTCTTTCGAGGTAAACAGCGCACTTTTGTCCCGATGTCAGGTTTATACTCTGAAGGCGCTTTCTGAAGAAAATTTATTACAACTGGTTAATGACGCACTAACTCGTGATTCACAACTTAAGAAAAGAAATATTCAAGTAAAGGAACACAAGGCCTTGCTTAATATTTCCGGAGGTGATGCACGCAAATTATTAAACCTCGTAGAACTATTGGCCGACTCGGTTTCGGGTGATGTGATTATTACTGATGAGTTGGTAATCAATGTTGCACAAAAGAGAATTGCTATTTACGATAAGAGTGGCGAACAGCATTACGACATTATCTCAGCTTTTATAAAATCCATTCGCGGTAGTGACCCCAATGCAGCAGTCTACTATCTTGCCCGAATGATCGAAGGTGGTGAAGATGTAAAATTCATCGCCAGACGAATGGTGATCCTTGCTTCAGAAGATATTGGTAATGCGAACCCCACAGCACTGGTATTAGCCACGAATACTTTTCAGGCTGTAACGATGATAGGCTATCCTGAATCGAGAATAATACTGTCGCAATGTGCGATCTATCTTGCCTCATCAGCAAAAAGTAACGCAAGCTACGTGGCTATAGGTAAGGCACAACAGATCGTTAACGAAACCGGGGACCTTCCGGTGCCGTTAGCAATCAGAAATGCCCCAACGAAAATGATGAAGGACATGAGCTATGGAAAGGGATATCAATACGCACACGACCATCAGGGCAATTTTGCAGACATGGAATTTTTGCCAGATGATCTCAAGGGCACAAAGTTCTACGAGCCCGGACAGAATCCACGTGAAGCAGAATTGAGAAGTTATTTGAAGAAATTGTGGGGTAAGAAATACGACTATTAAGTGGATCAACAACGCCTTTTATTCGAGTACTCACCGGCTTTTCTCTTGCTGTGTTTTGGCTTGGGATTGCTTTACGCGTACCTGCTATATCAAACAAAAAGCTCTTGGGGAAAGAAAACAAATCGATTCCTTTTCGCGCTCAGAACAGTTCTTGTTTTTTTTCTTGCCTTTCTACTCATCGGCCCCATTCTCAAGCTCACAATCAACGAGTACGAAAAACCGTCCTTGGTGTTTTTGATCGATAACTCAACTTCCGTTCGCGAAGCGGTAGACTCACTGAAATGGAAAGAGTCATGGGAAGGTATTCAAAACAGTATGGACAATCTTCGATCCAATGGTTTTGAGGTTGATGTAAATACTCTGGACGGATTGCAAAACGAAATTCAATTTGATCAGTCAACTTCTGATCTTAATGGAGCCGTCAGAGATGTAGTGGGAAAGTATGAGGGGAAAAACCTGGCTGGAGTGGTCGTGTACTCCGATGGTATTTACAATTCGGGAAGTTCACCTTTGTACTCACCTACGCGAATGCCGGTTTACACAGTTGGTATCGGAGATACAACCGAGCGTATTGATGTGGTGTTGAGAAATGTGTTGTACAACAAAATTGCCTACGAGGGCAATCAATTTCCTTTGAGAGCCGAAGTGATGATTCACGGCCTTCAAAATCAAGACATCAGAGCCTCAGTTTATCGAAAAGGGAAGTTGATAGCTCGAGATCAGAAAAATTCTGGTGGTCGTTCTTTAGTGGATTTTGATTTTCAGGTTGATGCCAGTGAGAAGGGTTTGCAGCGATTGGATATTGTAATTGATCAGGTGAGTGGTGAGCGTAATAAAAAAAATAATTCAGCGAGCGCCTTTGTAGAAGTGGTGGAGGGAAAGAAAAAAATTCTTCTTGTAGCCTCTGCTCCCCATCCGGATATTAAGACACTGGCCTCGGTCGTGGAGAAAAATGCCAACTATGAATTTATCATTCATATACCAGGTGTGAAGGATGCGCCAGCGGAAGCGTTGAAGAGTGAAAATATAGATCTGGTTATTTTTCATCAAGCGATCGATTACTCTGGTAAGACAGTGCCGTTGTTCAAATCAATGATGGAGAGTGGTGTTTCGATGCTGGTAACGCTTGGTGAGCGATCTAATCTACGTCAGCTGGCCGCGAACGGAATTCCATTGACTTATGAAACACCGGGGCAGTGGGATGCAGTAACGCCAATTATCAATGCCAACTTTAAGGACTTTGGGTTTTCTGAAAATATGAATTCTATTTTCGCCCGATATCCTCCTGTTAATGTTCCTTTCGGCAAGTTTACCTATCCTTCCAATGCAAACGTGTTATTGTTTCAAAGAATCGGACGAGTAGCCACTGATCGACCATTCCTTTTCACCTTGACACAAAACGACCAAAAACTGGCCGTGATGACCGGAGATGGAGTGTGGAGATGGAGGATGGATGAATTTGCAGAAACCCAAAAGACAGAAGCCTTTGACGATGTCTTTTCTAAATTAATTCAATATCTGAGCACTCGAGAAGACAGAAGAAAGTTTAGAGGCTTTCCCGTTCAAAATGAGTTTACTGCATCTGAGCCTGTTGAATTCGAAAGTCAGGTTTATAACGAGCTGTTCGAACAGGTATATGGAAATAAAATTGACATCAACCTTACCAGTGAGTCGGGGGAGAATTTTGAGTATAGTTACGTGACGAGTCCCGGCAATTCGCGGTACCGTATCGGAGGTTTGGGACAGGGTGTTTACCAGTTCAGAGCAAGTACGGAACTCAATGGTGCGAGGGAGACTGTGCGGGGAGAATTTTTAGTGTCTGAGCAAAATATAGAATCACAGAACCTAACCGCTGATTTCAATTTGCTTCGAAAGTGGGCAGCAAATACAGGGGGTAAGTTTTACAAAGCTGAAAACCTGACGCAGCTGGGACAGGATTTATCACAACTTCAAGCCAGTAGCCGAATTCATTCTGAAGAATCCTTCAACCCATTGATTAACCTCAAATTGGTTTTCTTCCTACTTCTGGGTTTGATTAGCCTTGAGTGGTTTATCAGGAAGTATATGGGTAGCTATTAGATTGGATCAAAAAAAAGAGACCCGATGATCGAGTCCCTTTGGTTGGACAAGTTTTATTTGCAAAAACTGCCCGCAATGTAGACCAGGTCATTCGGTGCATTTTCATCCATTTTGATTGCAAGGTTTGTGCGCGATGCCTCGTCAATGCGCGAATAGCGAAGTTGTGAGTCGGCATACTTCCAGGCTTCCGCAAATTCTTTTCTCACCTCTTCGCCTTCGTCCTCTTTTCCTTGTTTCAGCAGGGCATGTCTCAGTCCATTTAGTGCGAATCCATTTTTAACCCAGTAAGTCAAGTCTTCACGATATACTGACTCAGCGTCCTGAAATCTTTCCATATCCATATATAGATCTCCAAGAAAATGTCTAATAGAAAAGAACCAATCTGGTGGCTCATTGTAGTTGAGTTGATCTTCCAATGCAATGGCTGCTTTGAAGAGATCTTCAGCTGATTTGTAATCTCCTTTCAGTCTGAAAATTTCAGCTTCAAGCACGTTGGAAGCAATTGTACAAAGTTCAGATGCTGAGTTTATTTCCCAAACGATCAGACTTTTGACATCGTCACTCTCGCTTAACCTTTTAAGTTCAGCCAGTTCCTCTTTCGCTCTTTCTAGTTTACCTGTATTAGCCAACGCCATTCCCTGGGCATAGTGCCAGATTGCTTTTGGATAATCAAGGTCATCGTCCGGTGCAGGCAATGCAAGAACTTTTTCCCACTGCGCAAACTTCACCAGAACATTGTACGGAATAGTAATGTAATGTTGGGTGGTACCAAATCCATCTTGTCGAAGATAGTTTCTATCGATAATGTCCGCAGTTTTGAATGCAGCTTCGATAGACCTTCCGCCTCTGCCTTCAAGAGCAGCCGTGGCCGACAAGAAATGCCAGTTGTGAGGATAGTAAAGTTGTGGATAAACACCCTGTGCCTGACATTGAGCGATGTAAGTGCTATCCACTTTTACCGCTTCTTCGTTGGCAAGTGATCCTTCATGATAGTCACCAGTATTGATGTAAATATGTGAGGGCATATGCACTAGATGTCCTGCGCCAGGCACAAGGGTCTTTAGTCGTTCTGCACTTACCAAGGCTTTCTCTACATCAGGGGCTGCCTCGGTCGCATGCAGGTACAGATGATTGGCCAACGGATTTTCTGGATTAAGTTGAAGCGCATTTTCTAGTACACTGACGATATCGGGCGTCCATGGCTTAGGTTCACCACCTTTTCTTGTGTACAGGTCCCACGCATGAAGGTTCATTAATGACTCACCGTAAAGTGTTACGATGAAATCATTATCACTAAACTGGTCATAAACATTCTTCATGGCTGCTGCGTATCCCTCTTCGTCAACAGCACTTCCGTCTTCACCATATTTAATCCTCAATGTGTTGACCAGGGCCTTTTCCCAGGGTGAAGCATTTGATGAAAACGCAACCGCGTTATCCACCGCATCAAGTATCTCCTTGTTTTCACCAGTGCTGCTGTTTGTGTTGTAGTTTGGCCCGAGTACATATGCGAGGCCCCACCAGGCCATTGCGCAGGTACTATCCTGTCTGATGGCTTCGTGGAAAGACCGGGCTGCCTCGGCATGATTGAATCCGTTGGCCATGATGATGCCTTGAGTGACAAATCTTGAAGCGGCTTCAGATTCAGTGGTGATGCCTAGTCGGTACTTGCCCAGATTGTCAAATAATGGGGTTTCATATATTGGTGTTGGATTCTGGCACGACTTCATTACGATCAGACTGACTGCAATAGCCACGAAAATTCCAACCAGTGTAACTTGCTTTTTAAAATACGCTTTCATTTCTCTCATTTTTTCCGAGCACAAAGAAACATACAAGACTTGGTCGAATGCTAATTCTTGGCCCACCAAAGAAGTGAACAAATGGTGAACAACCCCTCTACCCCTATCGAAACGTAGATTTTACCCTTGAGCCACAACATGCAGGCACAAAAAAAAGGGCGGTAATTGACCGCCCTTTTCCTTAATTGTTCCCCTTATGTCTACTCGTTTTTCTTTGAGGCTGCCCTTGGCTTTTTCACTTTAATCGTCAGATTTTCGCCTTTGCCATCATGATCAGCCACCAGTGTGGCACCTTCTTCTATCTCGCCTTTGAGAATTTCTTCTGCAATAGGATCCTCGAGATACTTTTGAATGGCCCTGTTCAAAGGCCTCGCGCCAAATTGTTGATCATATCCTTTCTCAGAAAGGAAGTCTTTCGCTTTGTCAGTCAATTCAACATTGTAACCAAGCGAAGTAATTCTTACAAACAGCTTGCTGAGCGTAATGTCGATGATCTTGTGAATTTGCTCGCGATGCAGTGAGTTGAACACGATTACGTCATCCAGCCTATTGAGAAACTCAGGGCTGAACACACGCTTCAATGCATTTTGAATAGTGCTCTTCATGTTCTCCTCTTCGCTGGACTGTTTTGCCTTGGTAGCAAATCCAATTCCTGATCCGAAATCCTTCAGATCGCGAACACCAATATTAGAAGTCATGATAATGATGGTGTTTCTAAAGTCAACTCTTCTTCCCAACCCATCGGTAAGAATACCATCATCCAACACTTGCAACAAAATATTGAATACATCCGGATGCGCCTTTTCGATTTCGTCAAGCAACACCACGCTGTATGGTTTCCTTCTCACCTTTTCGGTAAGTTGTCCACCTTCTTCGTATCCAACGTATCCTGGAGGCGCACCCACGAGGCGTGACACAGAGAATTTTTCCATGTATTCACTCATGTCAATACGAACCAGTGCGTCATCCTTATCGAAGAGATACGTAGCGAGAACTTTTGCAAGTTCCGTCTTTCCAACACCTGTAGGTCCGAGGAAAATAAATGAACCGATTGGTTTCTTCGGATCTTTCAACCCCACGCGTGTCCGCTGAATAGCCTTTGTAAGCTTTTGAATCGCTTCTTCCTGACCAATCACTTTTCCACTCAGTTCTTCAGACATTCCAAGAAGCTTGTTGCTTTCTTTTTGCGCAATGCGTTTGGTTGGAATACCGGTCATCATCGCGATTACATCAGCAACGTTGTCTTCATTTACGGTGTATTTCTCAGTTCTCGTTTTTTCCTCCCACTTGGCTTTCGCTATCTCCATCTGCTCAATCAACTTCTTCTCCTTATCGCGAAGTTGCGCGGCTTCCTCGTATTTCTGACTTTTTACCACGCGGTTCTTTTCTTTTTTCACGTCTTCTATCGCGTTCTCCAACTTCACGATTTCCTCTGGTACGTGAATGTTGTTCATGTGCACTCGTGCACCAGCCTCATCCAACACATCAATCGCCTTATCAGGCAAGAATCGATCGCTGATATAACGGTCAGAAAGTTTTACACATGATTCAATTGCCTCTCTGGTATAAGTCACATGGTGATGATCCTCGTATTTCTCCTTGATGTTTTCAAGAATCTCCATTGTTTCCTCAACGGTAGTCGAGTCTACCATTACCATCTGGAAGCGTCTTGCAAGGGCACCATCTTTTTCAATATACTGGCGATACTCGTCTAATGTGGTGGCCCCGATACATTGAATTTCTCCGCGAGCCAGAGCTGGCTTAAACATGTTTGAAGCATCAAGTGATCCTGAGGCCCCACCTGCTCCTACGATGGTGTGAAGCTCATCAATAAACAGGATGACATCAGCTGATTTCTCAAGCTCATTCATCACCGCTTTCATACGCTCTTCAAACTGTCCGCGATATTTTGTGCCGGCAACCAGCGATGCGAGGTCAAGCGTTACCACGCGTTTGCCAAACAACACGCGTGAAACTTTCTTTTGAATGATTCTCAGAGCAAGGCCTTCAGCAATTGCTGTTTTACCTACACCGGGTTCTCCAATCAGAATTGGATTGTTCTTTTTTCTGCGGCTAAGAATCTGGGCTACACGCTCAATTTCTTTTTCGCGTCCTACTATAGGATCCAGTTTATTGTCCTCAGCAAGTTTCGTCAGGTCCCTGCCGAAGTTATCCAGCACAGGCGTGCGGGATTTCTCTGCGCCTTTTTTCTCCTTGCCTGCCCCAGCACCAGCACTGGCGCCAAACATTTTTGAAGAGTCTTCATCCGGATCATCAGTGTCCGATGAGGCTAGTGGTTGATCATTTTGATATTCAAGCATTTCTTTCACAACATCATAGGCCACATCAAACTTATTAAGTATTTGAGTAGCCAGGTTGTCGGGGTCGCGAAGGATTGAAAGCAATAAGTGTTCAGTTCCAATCAATTGCGCCTTGAATATTTTTGCTTCGAGATAAGTGATTTTCAATACTTTCTCTGATGCCCTGGTCAATGGGATGTTTGCCAGATTTTTAACGTCATGAGTTGCAGTGCTTTTTGAAACCTTTTCAATTTCGCCCCTCAGTTCATCCAACGGTACTCCCAGTTTCTTCAACACGCCCACAGCTACTCCTTCACCCTCACGAATCATGCCCAACAACAGGTGCTCGGTACCAATATAGTCGTGTCCTAATCTTAATGCTTCCTCCCGGCTAAGTGAGATTACTTCTTTTACCCGGTTAGAAAATTTGGCTTCCATATTAAGCGTCTCCTTTAGTGTAAATGTAAAGTATTAGGGCTGATTATTCAAAGCAAGATTTAGCCTCACATTGCCTTGATAATCAAGCCATTTTCTACTGATGTATACGTTAGAAAACAACGATCGATTTCTAAATGTTCAAATACCCCCTTGTGGAGGATTGGAGTATTTGACGTGCGTTGGGTCCTTCGCAAAACAACAAATCAATAAAGCTCAGGTTAGTCACAAACTTATTGCCAAAAACCTGGACATAAGGTGCCGGTGAGAAGAAACTTCGCGTTGTGTATGGAATTTTGGGACTAATCGCGGAACGAAGGTCTGTTATTCTTTTGTCGGGAACTTTTTCATATGTCGAAGTTTCAGTAAGACTAACGTTTAGTCGTGCCGATTGCAGACAGAATGACAGCAATTCTCGATTGAGGTCAAAAAGAAAATCGTGATGCTTGAAAATTATTTTCTCCAATGCCGGACTATAGTGATCGAAGAAAGGTGCCTTGCTATACGCTGATTTAATAGCACGCCAATGGAGATTTTGCCACTTGGTATTGTGATCAATTCTTACGCTGCTGATTGTCGCCTTGTTGTGCTTGGCTGTGACGGGTACTATCAGTTTAAGCGCACCATTGGCAGTGTTGATGTTGCACCGGTTTCTAAAACTTTGTTTGACATAGTGTTCATGCCGTTCGATAAACACTTCATCCGATGACAGTAGCACTGAAAAATATTCAAGTGAGGGCAGATAGTGCAGATCAATGAGCGCAATCATGGTCAGGCATACAATGAAAAATCTCCAAGCCCTTGTCTTATGATTTCTGGAGGTGATGCGGTAAAGTCAACAACTGTAGATGGAATGTTGCCTCCAACGCCACCATCGATCACGAGATCAACTTCATTTTTAAAGTCGTTATATATTTCCTCGGGATCAGTGGTGTAGGCTTTAATGGTGTCGTCATCTTTTATTGACGAAGTAATAAGTGGATTGCCAAGGGCCGCTACCAAATCTCGTGGAATGTTGTGGTTTGGAATGCGAATACCAACCGTCTTTTTATTTACGTCCAGAATTTTTGGCACCCGGCTGCTCGACTCGAAAAGATAAGTGAACGGTCCGGGTAGGGATTTTTTTAAGATTTTAAAAACGGGGGTATCAATTCGTTTGACAAACTCAGAGATGTGACTCAAGTCATTACAAATAAAAGACAGGTCGAGCTTTTGCGGTTTCACGCCCATGATGCGACACAACCTCTCGATCGCCTTCCTGTTCATCAAATCACACCCAATACCATAAATTGTATCTGTGGGGTAGATTATTATACCACCACTCTGAAGTAGCTTCACCACTTGTGCGATTTTTCTTGGCTCAGGATTGTCAGGATGAATGGGGAGTAAAACTGCTGCCATGAACAGAGTTGAGAATTCATTTTCAAGGTAGTACTTAATTTAAATTCCAAAAATTTCCCGAGCGCTCTGAAGGACTGATTTCGTACTTTTGCGTTTACAAATAAGAGTAAGTCAGGGTGGCAAAGTCAAAAAGAAATTCAAATCTGGAAGTTCCCAAGAAGAAGCTGGTAATTTTTTTGGTGGCATCAACATTGTTGATCACTTTCGTTTTCTACGGATATCAAATTGTTTTTACGCCAAACATCTTGGTCGATGGTGAAGACAGGTTGTTTATCATTAAGTCGGGCGCTACGTTCAGAAATGTTCAGGAAGATCTGGGAAGAGGGCGTTTTGTGAATGACATGGTGTCCTTCAGTTTTTTGGCGAGGCTGTATGATTATGATAAATCAATCAAGCCAGGCAGGTACCACCTAAGAAGAAACATGACCAACCTTCAGGCAATAAAGATGTTGCGAGCAGGCATTCAAGAGCCTGTCAATGTCACGTTTACACATGTGCGCTTGATTAGCGAGTTGCCACCATTGATCACTAAGAACTTAAGTATATCCGCTGATCAGTTTAGTCAGGCTCTCAATGAATTCATCGCTACTAACAAAGCAGGCTTCAATGAGGACAACATCCTGTGCATGTTTATTCCGAACACATACGAAGTTTACTTCAACATTTCGCCAGAAGATCTCGTTGATAGAATGCACAATGAATTCAAAAGCTTTTGGAATGCCGAACGAAAAGTGAAAGCGGACTCACTTGGGATGACACCAATTGAAATTTCCATCCTGGCCTCGATCGTACAGGCCGAGACAGTTAAAGAAGACGAGGCACCGATAATTGCTGGGCTTTATCTAAACAGACTGAAAAAGGATATCCCACTCCAGGCCGACCCGACTCTCGTATTTGCTGTTGGCGACTTTACGCTGAAGCGTGTACTCAATGAACATAAGCAAGTTGATTCTCCGTACAATACTTATCGTCACGCTGGACTTACACCAGGCCCTATTAATATGCCTCGCATTGCCATCATCGATGCAGTGTTGAATGCGGAGTCCAATAATTATCTTTACATGTGTGCCAAGGAGGACTTCTCGGGATATCACAATTTTACAGCAAGTCTAAGCCAACATTTGATCAACGCCAGAAACTATCAAAGGGCCTTGACCATTGAACAGCGAAAGGGCAGAGCACTAAGAAACAACTGATGTACATTTCTGAAACTTCTGTCAGGGTAAGATACAGTGAGACCGATCAGATGGGTTATGTTTATTATGGTAACTACGCGGCTTATTTTGAAGTGGCCCGTGTCGAGAGCTTGAGACAACTTGGTATGACTTATCGGGAGTTGGAAGAAATGGGCATCATGATGCCAGTGTTGGAGAACAAATCAAAATATATCGCGCCAGCCCTCTACGATGATAAACTTAAAATAGTAACCACCATTCGCGAGAAGCCCGGTGTGAGAATCCGTTTTGAATATGAGATTTCAAATGCCGAAGGCGAGGTGATACATCAAGGTGAGACTTTGTTGGTTTTTGTAAATAAGAAGACGGGAAGGCCATGCCGTCCGCCAGAAGCTTTTGATCGTGTATTGGAGCCCTACTTCAAATGAATTTCAAGATCAGAAAACTAATTCTTCGATTCCCTTCATTGATGCTGGTGCGCAGTTGGATGAAGAGTGTGAAATTCAAGAGGCACCATAATATTTCCCTCTACCGTTTCATCAAAGTCTTCATTGCCAACATTCAAAAGGACGATCTGGTTAATCGGGCAAACGGAGTAGCGTACAACTTTATTCTTGCCATCTTTCCTGCCATTATATTTTTGTTCACACTCACGCCTTACGTTGCACAATATTTTCCCCAAGTGAATCGCAATAGTATAATGGAGTTCATGGGTGAGATGATGCCACCGAGTATGTATGAAGTGGTATCCTCGACCATCCTTGACATCATTAACAATCAGAGAGGTGGACTATTGACGTTCGGATTCATTTTCGCATTGTATTTGTCTACCAATGGAATGATGGCCCTGATGAGGGCATTTAATGCATGTTATCAGACAGTGGAGAGAAGGAGTGGGATCAGGATGCGGATCACCGCGACTGGACTTACATTCATGTTGGCTATTGTGCTGATCATGGCCGTGGCACTACTTGTTATCGGACAATTCGTGATTGACTATGTTGCTGAGAACCTTACCGAGTTCAGTAACTTGAATTTTGATCAGTACACGATTTATATTTTCCTGGGACTTCGCTTCCTTGTTATATTTATTGTGTTCTTCATCGCGATATCCTTCATCTATTATTTCGGCCCTGCCATTCACTACAATTGGAGTTTCTTTTCTATCGGGTCATTTCTGGCAACGCTTGGTTCTTTGGGTATCTCCTACGGTTTCTCCTACTACATTACCAATTTCGGTACATACAATAAGGTGTACGGGTCAATAGGTGTGCTGATCGCTTTAATGATCTGGGTGCAACTCATCACGATCGTGTTGCTTTTCGGTTACGAAATCAATGCCAGTTTACATCATGGCATAAAGCTCGAGGCAATTGAGCTGCATCGAAGGCAAATGAGAATGTCCCAGGTTAATCGGGAGTAGCTACTCCGTTACAGTAACCTGGATTAAGCCGGATAGAAGGTAGTCGGCTTCATAAATTTCTCCTCTAAAAGACAATGGCGCAGCACCAACTTCGTAGATAAGCTCTTGTGTTCCTAGGAAACCCGGTTCCGGTTGAAAGAAAAATGTAATGAGTCCACTCCCGACACCCACACCTATGTCACTGATAGGTGTGATGCCTGTTGCAGATAGAAATATATTTTTCCGATCGTCAAAAGTGCAAAAGTCAACAAAGCCCGGGAACGACTTGAGCTCTGCATTTTTCTCCACCGTAAACTTGTACGAGCGAGCGTAAGGATTACAATCACTTGACAAGTCTTTTGAAAAGAATACTACCTCCGCATACTCACGACCATCAACAGATACAATTACTTTGTCGTGTTCAAAGTTGTTGCCCGGTTCGTAAATTATGAAGGTGTTGTTCACTACCAGTCGGGCTGCTCCTAATAGTGGTTGTGAGATCTGAACACTTTTCGAACCGATCTCCGGATCAAAAAGTTTGAGGTTTAAAACCATGGCGTCCTCGGGACTGCCGTAGACTATCTTAATGGGCAGCTCATCTTCCTTTGTGCAAGACTGAAATAATATCGAAGCAAAGAATAAAAGAATGATACAACGGGCGAAACTCATGCCTCTAAAGGTATTATCGCGCGTGTAAAAAAGTGCCTCCCAGTATGGGTGATATTGTATTTCGGATAATTACGCATGTGCCAGACAAATTCTGGGTACATAAACAAAAAACCCTGACTGTCGTCAGGGCCTTTGCTAGCAGAGGAGGAGGGATTCGAACCCCCGGAACCTTGCGGTTCAACGGTTTTCAAGACCGCCGCATTCGACCGCTCTGCCACTCCTCTTTTTCCCTCTTACGCTAGAGCCATGGCTCGTTCGTTGGCTTCAAATCTTCCTTTTTCGGGTCGATCTGACCATTCGGGTCGGCAAAAGTAATTGATAATTCGATTTTGCCAAAGTGCACACGTTACTCCTCGCTGAAGTCTGGGAAAGTTTTTCTGAGTTGCTTGTCAGAGTAGTCCTGATAGCTAGGCTTGCTTGCGTCCAGTTCCAGAATAACGAGCTTTTGATTATTGATTATCGGCAAAAGCTTGTCGCGATCTATGTCAAACTCCTGGCCCCTTCGTGTCGACTTAAGTGCATATTTCCTCGCAAAATTGTCTCCGGCAGATTGCAGTTGATTTCGAATCTCAACGTTCACCTTCATCTTTTCCAGAATATCAGACTTCGACTTGCCAAGAAGCTCCGTTGCTTCTAATGTTCCTAAGGTGAGCACCGTGGTACCTCCGATCGCAGATACGACTTTTGATTGATCAGTTGGAAGCACTACTGGCGAAAGTCCTGTTGTAGCTCCCAGTGAAGCGTTTACAAGCGCGCGATGCTTTTTTCCTTTCTTGGCTTTCCGGTATGCTTTGGTTAGTGTCTCGTAGTTTTCATCCAAAAGATCGATCAGACCTTTGGCCTGAACCAGAGTATTTCTATAACGCGTTGCAAGCATGTTGTCTCGCTCTTCAATATTTTCAGCATCAAATACCCGCGCAAGTATCTTCTTTTGCACCCGATTGTTTGCATGATCAATTGCAAAAAAAGTTAGTGTGACTGCTCTCGAAGCATTAATCTCTTCAACGAAATCATAACCGGGCCTCCAGATGAATTCAGATTGAACGTTTGTGTTCTCTTTGAGGCTGCTGGAAGGCACACCCGTATCCGAACTTACAAACCCAACCTGCGCGATGTTGTCATCACCATTTGGATCGGAGACATAAATTTTGAGATTAAGTAATTCGCTTTCCTTCACATCAAAAATACTGTCCCCAGGCACGATCAAAATTTCGGGCGGCAGATCCATTTGCGTTTGAGCAACTTTAAACTTTCCCTTCGTTGCTGCTTTGTCAGGTTGATCTTCAACCATAAACTCAACCACCAAAGGATTATTTCTCAGTGAATAAAATTGCGTCTTCGATGGTGTCCATGTGAAAACCCCGAGGGAACTCAGGCTCGCACCCTGTGGCATTTTTTCTGGCAAGGCTTTGAAAGTGATTGGGTCTCCGTCAGGGTCATGAACATATTCTCCAGGAATCTGGAAGCTGTTGCTGGTCGCCATTTTTACGTAGACAATCGGGAGTTCCTCTACAACCGGAGGCCGATTCTTATGAAGGACTGTGAACGTGATGTTCGTTCTGATCTTGTTTTTGCTCTTCCACTGGGCCTCAAAAATCACATTGAATTCCTTTTGTCCGTCAAGCCTGCTCACCAGGTCGTAAGAAGGCTTCCAATAAAAATTGCCCAGCGTGTCAAATTGGATGCCCAACGCTTCAATGCCTTCCATTCTAAAAAAATCAGGAATGGAATCATGTGCCTTTAGCTGAAAACTTAACTCGTCACCCTCAGCAATTATATTCCATCCGTATTGGAATGGAAACACTAGTTCCTGGCTGTAGGCAGAAATAGTGGAGCAAAGAATCGCGAGGCTGACTAATTTCCTTCTCATGGCTGAAATCGGTGCAAATTTAAGACCTCATTCACTTGAAAACTTCCATTTCATTTAATTTCAGGGATTCTATTTGACTACTGGTGGCATGGCGAAACAACCGAAGAGTAAGACTTACAGTTTTTTTGACGATGTGTATGATGTAGTTCGTCTTGTTCCCAAAGGGCGAGCAACAAGTTATGGTGCAATTGCTTCCTATCTGGGAACAAAGATGAGCGCGCGAATGGTGGGATGGGCCATGAATGCCGTACACAGCGATCATTCTATACCCGCTCATCGCGTGGTTAACCGAAGCGGGCTGCTAACCGGGAGGCACCATTTCAAAACCCCAAAAACGATGCAGCGGCTGTTGGAGAAAGAAGGTATCAAAATCAAAAATGACCAGATCGTGGATTTCACGTCCGTATTCTGGGATCCGGCTGTGGAACTGCGTTAGATCTGGGAATGTTAATTCCCACATTGGGATAATATCTCATTTATACCTTCAAATTTTGCTTGAATCGGCACATTTGTCCGCTGGCACAGCTATGGCATATGGTGATATCAAACAGAATAGAATTATGAAAACGTTCAGCAAAATACTTACAGTTAGTTTAGTTCTCATCTCAGCTGCTTTGATGGCAGCTCCCGCCCACACTGATTCAGTGTCGGTGGTGGAGACCAACAAGAAGAACCTCTTCGTGTTCAAGATCAATGATGATATGAGAGGTGGTGAAGTGATGGTGATTCACTCAAGTGGTGAAGTAGTAACCTCAATGGAGATGAACAAAAAGAAAATCGTTATTGATTTCTGTGATGTGAAATTCGGTACCTACACCATTAAGGTGATGAAAAACGGAAAAGAAGTGGAGTCATTCACTTACAACAAAGAGCTGATCATCAGTCAGGTGATACGATAAAAAATTGGGTTGTCTTGAGGGGTTTTAATCTGGAAGGGCCGCTGTTAAGCGGCCTTTTCTTTTTTGCTGATCAGGAACAGACCGAGGCAAGTCATCAGTCCATTCAGAATCAGATTCTCCAGACCTATCTGATATCCATTAAAAAGTGACGCTGAGTTGCTGACCAATAAATAGCACAATGCCGGTGCCAGCACACAAACTAATGGAACCAACTTACCATTTACTTTCCTTTTGGAAAATACGCCAAAACTAAACAGCCCTAGCAATGGACCATAGGTATAAGTTGCCACCATGAGAACCGCGTCAATTAGTGATCTCTCATTGACTTCCTTGAATATTAGAATGATAACAAGGAATAGAACTGAAAATCCAACGTGGACTAAGTTCTTTTGTTTCTGTTTTACCTCTTCAGTCTTGCTTTTGAAATTGAGGAAGTCAATGCAAAATGAAGTAGTGAGCGCAGCCAACGCTGAATCGGAACTGGCATAGGTGGACGCAGTGATGCCCAATAGGAACAGGACAGCCGCCAAAGTTCCGAATTCATCGAATGCCAATCTTGGAAACAGTTCATCGCGAACTTCAGGAAGTGGAATATTAAACTTTGCGCTGTAGATGTAGAGAAGGGCTCCTAACATCAGAAACAAAAGATTAACAACAACAAGCGTGGAGCTAAGCCAGAACATATTTTTTTGGGCGTCTCCCAAGGTTCTGCAGGTGAGATTCTTTTGCATCAGATCCTGATCCATACCTGTCATGGTCAGTGCAATGAATGCTCCACCAAAAAACTGCTTAGGGAAGAAATTCGTGCTGTTTGGATCATCAAAATAGAATATTCTGGAATAATCGCTGTCAAAGACAACGCTGAAGAGATCGGAGAAGCCAAGATCAAGCCTATCGGCAATAAGGATTACCGAAATTACTACGGCTAAAATCAAAAATGTGGTTTGAAAAGTGTCTGTCCAGACGATAGTTTTAATCCCACCTCTGAACGTGTAAATCCAAATAAAGAATATGGTGATCGCCACCGTGGCAAAGAAGGGAATGTTCCATGCATCGAAAAGGAATAATTGTAAAACTGAAGCCGCCAAAAATAGCCGTAGCGAAGAACCCATCGATCGGGACAAAATGAAAAAGAACGACCCTGTTTTATATGATATCTTGTCAAAGCGATCCTCTAAATATGAGTAAATCGAAATGAGGTTGAGACGATAGTACAATGGCATGAGAATACCAATGATAGCCCAGTATCCAAGGATATAACCTAGCACCACTTGGAAATAAGAGAAAGAGGTGTTGCCAACTGCTGCCGGTACTGAGATAAAAGTCACGCCCGAAAGTGAGGCTCCAATCATACCATAGGCAACGAGATACCAGGGAGATTGTCGGTTGGCAGTGAAGAACGTGTCGGATGTGGCTCCCTTTGACGTAACAAGGGAGATTGCGATCAATACAGCGAAATAGAGAAGAAGAATAGAAACAACCAGTAGTGGACTCATATCAAATGCAAACGTTAAAACTTGTTATTTTTTTTTACTTTTGAAACAGCAAACCACATTGCTATTGACTGATAGATAGAAAGAGGAGATTGAAACGAAATGGTAATCGAGATGTCATACAAGGAACAAGAGGAAGTCGATGTTCTGGAATCGGTAGAGACGACAGACATAAAAGACCTTGTTGTCTTCAATGACGACTTCAATACCTTCGAGCACGTTATTCAAACCTTGATCAACGTGTGTAATCATTCGCCACAGCAAGCAGAACAGTGTACCTGGATCATTCATTATCGTGGTAAGTGTACCGTGAAGACGGGGTCTTTCGAAGAGCTTCAACCCCAGCGGCAAGCGATCTGCGAGAGAGGAATTGACGCTAAAATACTTTAACGGGAAGCCGCTACATGGATTATCCTTCCAAGCTCATTGAAGAAGCTGTTAATGAAGTGTCCAAACTACCGGGTATTGGAAAGAAGACAGCACTGCGACTGGTACTGCACCTGGTAAAGGAAAACGAATCCAGAACTTTTGCTCTCACAGAATCGCTCAATAAACTCCGATCGAATATTTTATTCTGTAAGCATTGCAACAATATTTCTGATGACATAGAGTGCAGCATCTGCCGCAGCCACAGGAGAGACAAGAGCATAGTGTGTGTGGTGGAGGACACGAGTGATGTAATGGCTATCGAAAATACCTCACAGTATTCTGGATTATATCATGTGCTCGGAGGAGTTATTTCTCCGATGAACGGAATAGGTCCCTCAGAATTAAAAATTGAAAGCCTGCTGCAACGTGTGTCCAATCACAATGGAGAAATTAAAGAAATTATTCTTGCCCTTAGCCCAACCATGGAAGGAGACACCACTTCTTTCTACATCAGCAAAAGACTCAAGGACTATCCTCTGAAACTGAGTACAATTGCCCGAGGCATACCCATCGGTGGTGACCTTGAGTATGCGGATGAAATTACCCTCGGGCGTAGTATCCTGGGACGAACGCTTTTCGGTTAATTCATGATCAATGCCCATGCAGCAAGGGCTAATAAATCTTCCTGACAGCGGTTTCTGTTCTTAATTTATATGGTTTTCTTTGCGGAATAACTATCAACAATCCATGAGAGAATCGCTTTCCAACAGAATTGAAGCAATTGAAGAATCTGCTACTCTGGCTATGGCCGCTAAGGCCAGGGAGTACAAGGCAAAAGGAATTGATGTCATCAGTCTAAGTCTTGGGGAACCCGATTTCAAAACCCCGCAACACGTGTGTGAGGCTGCTAAGAAAGCGATTGATGAAGGCAAATATTTTGCCTATCCACCTGTGGCTGGATATCCCGATCTGAGAGAAGCGCTGGCTGACAAATACAATAAGGAGAATCATGTTCCCTACAAGGCCGCAAACATCGTGGTATCTAATGGCGCGAAGCAGTCGATCGCTAACGTGATGATCGCGCTGTTGAATCCAGGAGATGAAGTGATCGTGTTCTCACCTTACTGGGTTAGTTACGATGCGCTGGTAAGGTTGGCAGAAGGCACACCGGTATTTGTAAAAGGTACTCTTGAAAATGATTTCAAAGTAACTGCCGAACAAGTGGAGAAGGCGATTACACCAAAAACAAGAGCCATTATTTTTTCATCTCCATGCAATCCCACCGGATCAGTATTTTCAAGATCCGAGCTGGAGGCAATCTCAAAAGTGGTATTGAAGCACGAAAACATAATTGTTATCGCTGACGAGATATATGAACATATCAATTTTGCAGGTGGCAATGTGAGCATCGCTTCTCTGCCAGGAATGTTCGATCGAACTATCACCGTGAATGGTTTTGCAAAAGGATTTGCGATGACGGGCTGGAGAGTGGGATACATTGGTGCGCCTAAGTGGATTGCTGATGGTGCGATTAAAGTGCAAGGACAAATCACTTCAGCCAATTGTTCTATCTCGCAACGCGGTGCCTTGGCCGCAGTTCAGGGCGACTTGACTCCGACCCATAAGATGGTTGAAGAATATAACAACCGCAGAGAAATTGTTTATAAACTTCTGAAAGAAATACCTGGTGTAAAAGCGAACTATCCCCAGGGTGCTTTTTACTTCTTTCCTGATGTGAGCTACTACTATGGAAAGTCTGATGGTGAGAAGACAATAAAGAATGGAGAGGACTTTTGTATGTATGTGTTGGATAAAGCACATGTGTCGTTGGTTGCAGGTGGGGCTTTTGGAGAGGAGAACTGTGTGAGGCTATCCTATGCTGCCTCGGAGAAGGAACTGGTGGAAGCGTTGAAGAGAATTAAGGAGACACTATCGCATCTTAAGTAACGACATGAAATTTAAATCACTGGAGGAAATCTTTGAGGCGTTCAATGACCTCACCGTTCTGGTGATTGGCGATATCATGCTTGACAGCTACATCTGGGGCACGGTCGACCGCATTTCTCCCGAGGCGCCAGTTCCCATTATTCGCGTGAGAAAAAGAGATTTTCGCCTTGGCGGTGCGGCTAATGTTGCATTGAATGTTCAGGCACTTGGCGCAAAACCGATATTGTGTGCATTGGTTGGAGAAGACGACTCGGGGTCCAAACTTCTAAGTTGTCTTGAGCAACAAGGAATGGAGGGAGATGGCATTGTGGTAAGCAAAAACAGACCGACAACAGTTAAAACCCGCGTGATCGCCAGTCATCAACATGTGGTGAGAGTGGATGAAGAGTCAGATGCAGAACTTCACGCTGATGAGGAAAAACAATTGCTTGGGCAAATCAAAGAATTGCTGCCACGATGTAATGCGATCATTTTCGAAGACTACGACAAGGGTGTAATTAGCCCTTCGCTAATTGAAAAAACGGTGGCACTGGCAAAGGCTTCTGGCATACCCGTAGTTGTTGACCCCAAGAAAAGAAACTTCCTTGCATATCATGGAGTAACGTTGTTCAAACCAAATTTGAAGGAACTAAGAGAAGGGTTGAAAATTGAAGTTGATGCCGCTGATCAAAAGCAAATCGAAAAGGCTGTTACTCAATTGAAGGAGAAGTTATCAGCCGATGTAATGGTTACGCTTTCAGAACATGGCGTTTACATAGATCATCAAAATCAAAAGATAAAACTGGATGCCCACAAGCGTGAGATTGCGGATGTGTCAGGAGCAGGAGATACAGTGGTGGGGATTGCAGGCTTGTGTGTGGCATTGGGCCTTGAGCCTAAGCTCGTGGCAGCGTTGTCAAATCTCGGGGGAGGATTAGTGTGTGAGCACACCGGAGTGGTTCCTATTGATAAAGCGGAGCTTCTGAGAGAAGCACAAAGTAAAAAGCTTATCTAGGGTTCGAATATTCAAATTGCTTTTCCAGAGGTACTTCGCGCTCCAGATCGTTGATGATCTTTCTGTCTAGTGGAGTTTCTTTGATCACATTGTAGTTCTCCCAAAAAGTTCTGTTGTAGGGCAAGTCCTGATACTGTAAGCCATAGTTCTTCATCTTCTCAGTGGTGCCAATGTATTCCTGCGTTTCAGGATAGACTTTGTTGATCAGTAATTGTTGGTGGAGTTGGGTTTCAAAACGCAGTTCATCTGTCTTACGATCGTACCAGTTTATTTTTGAGTCGAGCGTGATGTAGTTTAGATACAACTTACCATGATAAGATTTGAAATCAATTGTGCGCTTTAGATTCACGAATTTACTCACCAGTCCTCTTCGTTTTCTTATTACCTCCTGTTCGTCATTTTCGTACTCCAGATGAATGATTCCATAGTTTTGCTTGTCAACATAGATGACCAGGCTGTAGTCATATCGTTGAGAGATCACAAAGACCTTTCTTCCATTGAAGTATGAATCCTTTTCGCGAACCATTCCCTTGAAAAAAATTTCTTCTTCTGGAAATTGTCGATATCGAATGTTATTGTGAAGCAGAATGTCTTCCAAAAGATTGCCTTCGTCAAAGTAAGCCGTAAACTTGTTCTCATAACCCAAGCTTCTACGTACTTCCTGCAGGGAAACACGCTCTCGCAGTTTGAATTTGTTGCGAGGTGACGCATAATCCTCGTCAAATATTTTTACGGCCGCTTCGAGCAATGATACATAAGTGCCACCAACTTCCTTTACATCCCGATAAAAACCATCGAGCATAAAGGGTTTCATAGGATAGTTTTGTTCAATTCGTGATAGTGCGATGGAAAGTATTTCTCCACCACGGAGCGAATCTGAAACAACAACTTCATCAAGGAGTTGAGTTGATTTAGAGAGTTCAATTACCTGATTAGGCGTGATGGTCCACGCTGGCGCTTCGAATGATTGATAGCCAAGCATGTTTATTACCAATATGTCGTTTCGGAATTCAGTTGGAATATGAAAGTCAAATTCACCCTGAAGGTTAGTGATCGTACCAATTGGCCGATCTTTTATTCCCACGGAGGCAAATACAACAGGTTCACTAGTTTCACGATCAACCACTTTAGCACTAATCGTGATGTTCTGCGCTTTTGTAAAACCTGGGAGGAGTATGAAACAAAGGGTTGTAACACCCCAACTGACTATCGCTTTGAATCCCATCTCCTTAAATATATGAACAATCTAACTGGTAAAAGTGCGCCCCTATCGACTAAGAAGTCATTTCGACTTCGGAAAGGAAGTCTTGAACTCCTTTCTTACCAAATCGTTAAATTTATGATGCAAATTTCCTGACTTTGAAACTAATTGACAACATACCCAAAATATGGAGGAGGGCATATCTGTTCATTTGCCTCTGGTATGCGATCAATTTTCTTATCAGTGTAATATTTGAGTACAAATTCATCAATCCCGCGCCCTATGTTTTTTGGAACGCACTGTTTTTGTATGAGGCGTTGTGTGTTTCTATTATCCTGATTTTTCTATGGGCTCACTGGCTTTCCCAGTTTCGCCCTTCCGTTCAGATCGGTGCCCACGTCTTTGGTATTCTGATGTTCTTCCTCACTATGGGGACGTTATCTTACTATTTCACAGACTACCTCGATGGACTGGTTTATTTTGATCATTGGAAAGAATATATGCTCGAATTAATGAGCTGGGATGCCCTTAGGTTTTACGATCAATATATTATTACCGTGGGTGTGTATTATGTAATACGATACTTCCAGGGGTTGCAACGACAGGAACAAGAAAAGAGCGAACTGGCCATAAAAAATAAAGAGATGCAAATCTCTCTTTTGAAATCACAAATTAACCCTCATTTCCTTTTCAACACATTGAATTCGATAAGTACACTAATGCATTCCAGTAAGGAAAAGGCGCGCAGGGTGATTACCCAGCTTTCAGATATTTTCCGCTATGCCCTTGATGCACACAGCGATGAAATGGTAAAGCTCATTCATGAGATAAACTTTATCGAAAACTATATTAAGATTCAGCAGGTAAGGTTTGGAGATCGCTTACAGTTTCAAACGGAGATCGACCCTGATTGCCTCGGCATCGACATTCCTCCGATGATTCTTCAGCCTTTAGTCGAGAATTCTGTGAAATACGGAATTGCGCCAAAAGAAGAAGGAGGTACCATTTACCTTACGGTTAGAAGATCTGGAAGAATTATTTTTTTTGAGGTGAGAGATGACGGCTTGGGCACGAAGGCAAAAAAAATAATGGACGGAAGCTCAAGTGGTGTAGGAATGGCCAATACTGACCTGCGCCTTAAAAGTTATTACGGCCCTCAGTCAGGGCTGAGGATACGCGCTAGTGAAAATGGCTATGCGGTAAGTTTCTTTGTTGAGGAGAAGGAAAAGAAGACGAAAAGGGAAAACCGTGCGGTGCCAAGCGTTGTAAAGGAAGCCGTTTAAACGAATTAGATTAATAAGAACCAACTAAATAATTACTGATAGATGAAAACAACCTGTGTTATTATAGATGACGAAAAACTGGCTCGGGAATTATTGCGAGAGTTTCTCGAAGGGTTTCCACAGATAGAAGTAGTAGCAGAATGTGAGAAAGGTAAGGATGCCGTGGAAGCAATCGATTCACTTCAGCCTGACTTGATTTTTTTGGATGTGCAGATGCCGGGAATGAACGGATTTGAAGTGCTTGAAGAGATTGATCACGATCCCTATGTCATTTTCACCACAGCATACGATCAGTATGCCATCAAAGCATTCGAAAAAAATGCTGTCGATTATTTGTTGAAGCCCTTGGACGAGGAGCGGTTTACACTTGCAGTGAATCGCGCGCTTACGCGAAAGAAATTAGAACAGAGTAATATTGAAGAGTTACTAAAAGGCATCAAGTCTGAAAGAAAGGACTCTTTCGATTCACATATTTTTGTTCAGAAGTCGGAGAAGCTTTTCAATCTTCCTGTGGAGGAGATTATTTATCTGGAAGCATCAGGCGACTATACCATTATCACCACAAAAGCAGACCAGTTCGTGAGCTCATCAGGAATTGGCAAGCTGGAGGAGATCATGAATCCCGATCTCTTCATAAGGGTACACAGATCGACTATCATCAACTTGAATTACCTCAAGGAAATTGAAAGACATTTCAATGGTGGTATGATCGTGAAGATGCAAAACGGAAAGAGTTTTCCTGTAAGCAGAACTTATGCGAAGGTGATCCGCAAAAAAGTAGTTTAGCGATCAAGCCAATTGTTTCGCATTAGCCAGTCGGTGAAGTAGTTGGTGTATCCATCTACGTCACGAGGAGTGTTGCACAATATCACGAACAGAATTTTTTTGTCAGGTATGGTGACGTAGTTGCAAAGAAATCCTCCTTGGCTCCCGGTATGGCCAACAGTTTTTAATCCATCTGGAGTCTGTCCAACAAACCATGACCATCCGATGAATGGAGGGGTGCTGTCATTCCAGTTCTCCCAGGGCGTGATGGTGCGGGAGCGTTGAATTACAGCTTCGTCAAGAAATGTAGCTTGCTCTAAAGCCTTTTCATAAAGGGCCAGTTCCTCAACCGAGCTCCACACGCCTCCGTTGCCAGATGCGGGAAAGGTTGGCTCCTCACCATAATCTTTTTCAATCCATGTTCCATTTCTGAAAATGTAGCCATGCGATACGCCAGACTCCGGATGAGCACCATCTGTAATCGTGCTCGTAGTCATTCCTGCTGGTGTGAATATATTCTCTGCAATGTAGTCCTGCCACCTTTGCCCGCTCACCTGTTCGACAATGAGAGCGAGACCGTTGAAGGCCGGATTAGAATATTCGTATCGGATGCCAGGCTCAAAAACGAGCGAGTCCGTTTGAGTAACTGGATACCAGTTCTCCGCATCTTTGGCCGTTAGATAGAACACAGAATCCTTTTTTGTCTGCCTGTTGTCAGGCAGGCCAGACGAATGCGTAAGCAGGTGTTTGATTTTTACCTTCGCACCAATTTCATTGTTCTTGAAATTGGGGAAGTATTTATTCATGTCATCCTCTACGGAAAGCTTACCTTCCGATTCCAACTTGAGTATTGCATTGGCTACAAATGTCTTCGAAATCGAACCGAGGTTGAAAAGTGTTTTGGTTGTGATCTGCTCTTTTGAGCCAATATCGGCAATACCGTATGCGCTTTTATATACAATGCTGTCATTCTTCATAATGAGAAACGCACCCCCGGGTTCTTCGGTGGGTATCGTTGCAGAGAGCAAAGAGTCTATCTGTGCAAAGCGATCAGACTGTTGTGCGGGGCCGCAGCTGCTCAGCAAGGAAACAGCAAGAGGAATGATAAGCAAGTTTTTCATAGTATCGATATTGGGAGCGACAAGGTACTAGATGAACTAATGAGCTTTTCTAAGACCAATATTATCCAATATCAGAACTCCTTTTTCAGATTTATTGAATACAAATTGGATTGATTTAAGGTGGGAGATATAACTGTGCCTCAGCTGTAGCTCCACTGTCTCGAGTGTTGGCTCCCACGTGTCGCCATAGTTTTCATTGTTAAGCCACTTCAGTTTTACAAATTGAACCTGTAATCGAGGGGACAATTTTTTCACCTTATTCAATTCGAAAATAGCTTTTCCGCCAAGGCTATCCGTTAAATGAATCTCAAAATTAAGTTCAGCGCTATCCGATTCATCTTCCTTACTCTTATCCTTGTTTCCTGACTTTAAACCTTTCTCATCTCCACGTGCCATCGTGAGAAGTAGCGAGTGAGTGCTATCAAGTCCAACACTTTTTGCAAAATCGATTTTGTAACCCGCTGTTCTTTCGGTTGAATCTTTCATCCATCCAATAATGACTGCGTTGTTTGCCTGGGTGTCATCGTCTCTGAACTTAAGTGTTTCCTCACGCCATTTTTTTAATGCGGTTGTAGAGATTACACTCCCCTTTGTCGTACCTGTTGTCAGGTCAATATCTTCCTCGAAAGTAATCAGCTCGTTTGTGCGAGAGTCGCCAAATGTATTCAAGGCAATTGCTTTTGGTAGCCAATCCGCGCCAGCCTGAGCGTTGGTAAAGAGTGCGGAGAAATCTTTTTGATTGAAAACAGATTCTACAAAGGCACCGATATAAACTTTAGCAATTTGTTGCTGCTCTTCCATAGTGATCATCGGTGCGGTGTTGAGTAGCCACTTACCCGGAGGCCCGCCATCATACTTACCCCATGAAGAATTGAATTGCCCGTGGTTTGCGCCATGGATAAAGACTCCGGCTTTCAGATAGTAGGAACTATCAGTGTATGTGACTCGTTGAAATTGCCGGTAGCCGAAGAAGCTTGCTTCATCGCTGTCATACGAGCCTTGAAGTGACATGTAATTGATATTTTCAAGTTTGATTCTTCTGTCATAACGTTTGTCGGTCGGTGCGATGGAGATAATACCTTTGATGCCAAAATTGAAATCGAACTTCTCATTCGCATCATCAGGAAAAAAAGCAAGCTTGTTAAATCGTGCAGCAATTGGTGCTGCCTCTCCACCGCGTGAGTGCCCCGCAAGTATGATATTGTTTAGATCTGCTTTTTGAAAAAGATCATGGTTGCTATCTGAAGCCCAGGTTCTCCATTGCTCAAGGTGTTTAAGTAATAGCCATCCTCTTGTCGGCATCTCACGGCCTCGGAAGTCACCAGACCACGTGCCGTTGATAAAGTTTTCGTCAACTGAGACAACGATCACTCCACGACTCGCCAGATGCTTGCCGATGTATTCATATCCTGCATCGGAGTAGTCCTCCATTCCATGATTACCATGCACAATTAGAAACAATGGAAACGTACCATCGTCTTGTGGCATCCATACTCGACCATTCAGCGGGAAATCTTTAACGCCAAACCGCCAAAAACGTTCCCGCCATTTTGCTTTAGAGCCTTTCCATTCAGGTAGCAATCTTGACGCATCCACCGTTGGAGTTTTAAATCGGATTCCGTCATTAAACTCCGTTCTCCGTTGATCCGAGCCACTTCCGTAAGTAAAATATGTTACTCCATGCGTGCCATCACTTCCAGGATTCAAGTAACCTTGAGAGGAGAGTAGTGTAGCGGGCGTGGGAGAGAAATTCACTTTATAAGGATCACTACCTTCTTTCGCCAGGAAGTAGACGCTAAACGCTATCGATGCAACGCTGCCAAAAATAAACAATGAGTACACCGATTTGATTGAGCTTGTTTTACTTCTTAAAACTGCGATCGAGCCAAACAACAAAGTGACTGACACAATGAAAATCAGTGAACCAATGAAAAATACTTCCGTTGGCAGACCAAAACGAATAGAACGGGCGGTCAGTAGGGTGACGATAGTTGAGAAAAGGAGAGCGAAGATAGCCGTTGGTATTTTGGAAATACCCATGTGTAGCAATGCTCCGGTAAATCGGGACAGCCAAAATATGCCAACACCAATCACGAGGGTAGCAAGTGGTAATACCCAAACTGGAAGCCCACTATTAAAAAATGCTCCGGCCATGAACATCACGGACAAGCTAAGGATCAAGAGTCCCAAAAAGGCCCCGCGCCAGAAAATTTGACCTGATGAATTTCCCGCGGAAAATTTTATTGACTCACGAAGCTTGGTAAAGAACAAACGCATCCTTTTTATTTTATTAGGAAAAGGTACGGAATGAATTATTACCCACTTCTAATAAATCCATCAGCGGGTGAATAGTCATTTCATAAATCCTGGATTACAAACCGAACTCGATCCTGGGTCCGTTTTTGCGCAAGCCGATTGATGGCGGTCTCCGAAAGTTGAAGTATGCGTGGATAGCCTCCTGTTGTTTGACAATCTCGCATCAAGGCGATCAGTTGACCGGATGGCGTGAGTTGCACCGTGCCAGGTAATACACTTGAAGTTAACATACTGTAGCTGTCAGGATAAGGTAGTTTGTCGCCATTGAACCGATAACCCATTCTGTTGTTGTCGCTGCTTACATTGAATTCTAACCCAAATATATTTTTCTGGTCTTCTTGTTTTAATAATTCAAACTCCGGTCCGGGCGAGCAGAGCAAGTCCGGTGAGTCAAAAAGTGTTGGGTCTTCTTTCACAACTGATTTAAATTGATCTGAGGATCGACTGGTATGAATTGACAATCGATCTCCTTTTTTAATAAGTGGTTGACTTGTGATTCCAGAGTAAAATGAAAAGCTGTTCATCACTATCTCGGTTTGAAATCCGCCTTTGACACCGATGTAGGCACGAACACCTTTTTGGGCAGCGCCAAAGGAAAGGATGTCTCCAGCCGACAATTGCACCAGTCTGCTCATAGGGCATGCGCCCCCGTTGACAGAGGGAGAAAGATCTGCACCGGTGACTACAATCAATGCATCCGAATTGAAAACCAGTTGTGGGCCGGTCAATGTGATTTCCATTACCGCAGCATCTGCGTCATTGTTTAAAAGATGATTTGCAAGGGCGGAACTTTGTTGATCCATAGCACCGGAAACCGGCACTCCAAATTTTTTGAAACCGAAACGACCTCTATCCTGAATAGAAGTTAGAAGTCCGGGAGCCAGGACGTCAATTGATCCCATCAATTCGTTTCAATTTTATATTCTCCTTTCAAAATTTTGTCCCTTATGTCTTTATAGCCTTCCATATTTACCGCGAAGAACTGAATTCGATCTCCCGCTTTCGCAAAGCATGGAGGATTTGATTTGGGATTGAAAAAGTCAATTGGGCTGTTTCCGATTATGTTCCAACCCCCTGGACTTTCAGATGGGTAAACACCGGTTTGCATTCCGCCAATGGCCACAGCCCCTCGGTTGATTTTCAATCGTGGCGATGATCTGCGTGGAGCATGAAGTTTTTCGGGAAGCCCACCCAGGTAAAGGAACCCTGGCAGAAACCCAATGAAATAAACGAGGTAGGTCTGTTGACAATGAAGTTGAATCAACTCATCAGTAGATATTTTTTTAGATTGACTCAACTCTTCCAAATCGAGACCAAAGGATGAGTCGTAGCATACCGGTATCTCCCAGGTCTTGTTATTCTTAGTTTTTTGAATGGGGCCGTTCAGGTGCAGTTTTTTTATTATTTGCTGAAGCTCGCCAACGTTGACTTTTAAGGGATTGAACAAAACCGTGAGAGAGTTGTATGCATTCACCGTTTCAACAACGCCATCAATGGATTCATTCTCCAATGCGTTTTGAAGACGAAGTATGTCATTAAGAATGTTCTCTTCCAGCCTTGCAGGCCACTCAATCAACAAAGCCGACTGGCCAAAAGCTTTGAAAGTAAGTTCAAACTGCGCCAACTTTTGCAATGGTTACGTGATGAGTCGGTAGCTGCTGATTTAGATAACTTACAATATCAACTGCACGTGAGTTGTCTCCATGAATGCACAGTGTGCCAGCCTGAATGGCAGACAACTGTCCTGATAGAGACCTTACTTTTTTTTCTTTGATCATCAGTAATACATGTGTCAGGATTTCTTCCGGATTTTGTATCACTGCATTCTCAAGTTTTCTGGAAACGAGTGTAAGGTCATCAGTGTAGTTTCTATCAGCAAACGCTTCGAACATAACCCTTATAGATTGTTCTTGCGCAAGTTTTGCCATGACAGAGCCATATGGCGCATAGAGCATAATCTTCTCGTCAAATAGCAGAACCGCTTTCACAATTGCCTCCGCCACACCCGTGTCAACGGTCGCCATATTGTACAGGGCTCCGTGTGGTTTCACATGATTCAAGACAGTTCCTTCCTCTTTTACAATTGTATCCAGTGCTTCAATTTGATCAAGTATAAGAGATGTTAATTCGTCTGAGGCAATATGCATTTCCGTTCTCCCAAAATTCTCCCTGTCGGGAAATGAAGGGTGCGCACCAATTTTGGTTCTATGTTGTTTCGCGAGCTGAATCGTTTGCCGCATCGTGTCCTCGTCACCGGCATGTCCACCGCAAGCGATATTGCAGGAACTAAGGTAGGGCATCAGGAGATGGTCATTGCCAACACCTTCACCCAGATCGCAGTTGATATCGATTACAAAACTTTCCACTATCCAATTACCTGAATGATGCTTTTCAATCCTAAAACAATCGAAAGAATAAAAATGACAACTCCAATTACATTTTGAGTGCGTGAATTCACATACTCGCCCAGAACATTAGTTCGATTCATAATCCACAAAATAATTCCGACAATGATTGGCAATGCGGCACCGTTCGCTATTTGTGCAAACTGAATAATATGGATGGGATTGATGCCAAGCGATGCAAAGACGACACCCATTGACAAAACAAATATCCAGACCAATCTGAATTTAATATTCTTCATGTCGACACCCCATCCCAGACAACCGTTTGCCACAAACGCGGCAGCCAGCGGAGCAGTGATGGCAGATGTAATGCCTGCGGCAAACAAACCGATACTCAAAAAATATTTTGAAAAACGTCCAAATAACGGCTCTAGTCCTTTTGCGAGATCCGATGCGTTCTTAACGTCTGCGGCATCCACCGTGGCAGCTGAGATGATGATTGCCATTGATACCAGCCCGCCCAGCGCGACAGAGACGTAAGTATCTTTCTTTGCAAAGGACAAATCACTGACTGAATTCCATTTCTCTTTCACCAGCGAGGCATGAAGAAATAAATTGTAGGGAACCACCGTTGTGCCAATAAGCCCAACTACAGTGAGCAGATTGGCTTGGTCAAGACCGGGCACAAACAACCCCTTAAATATTTCAAGGAGATTCGGTCGGGTGATCACAGCAGTAAGTACAAATGCAATGCTCATTAAAATGACAAGGCCTACCAATGCCCTTTCAAGAATCTTGTAATTGCCCATAAAAAGGAGCACAAAAGCGATTGCGCCAACAACAAGCGGAAGGTAGTTGAAGCTTACCTCGACATCGAAGAGTGTCCTAACACCTAGAACAGCTCCGCTGATGTTACCCGCTTCGTAGATTGCGTTTCCAAAAACAATGGCAAGTAAAATGAGAGTCACAATCATATGCCTGATTGCTGGATTCTCTATTTCGTCCCGTATCACATCTGCCAGTCCTTTGCGCGAAACGATCCCAATTCTGGCTGCCATCTCCTGAAGAAGAATAGTGGCCACGGTAGACAATAGCATGGCCCAAAGTAAAGTGTAGCCAAACTTAATGCCAGCGATAGTACACACCGTAACAGTGCCAGGACCTATAAACGCGGCTGCGACCAAAGCTCCGGGCCCGGAGTTTTTAAACCATTTAGTCATTATTTTTGATGTGTATGAATTGCCTGCCTTCGAAATTTTAGCAAACTACTTTCTTTAAAATATCATCACTCACATTGCACCCGCACAGTACTGCGACAACTTTTTTTCCTTGGAATTTGCCTTTTGATTTTAGTATCGAAGCAATTGCCACTCCAGCCGAACCTTCAATGACCATGTGATGCTTTTTGAGAGCCAGTTTCATGCTGTCCATAATCTCCTCTTCGGACACCAGCACATACTCATCTACTATTTGTTTGCAGATATCAAAAGTAATCGAGTCGTGATCAATACCACCCGCAGTGCCATCTGACAATGTTGGGCTTTCTGCAACATCTATCACCTTGCCTGCTTTAATGCATTCATACATCACGGGGGCATTTTGAGGAAGACAACCGATTACTTGTATAGTGGGATTTACTGATTTAAGATAGGCACCAATGCCAGAAATGAGTCCGCCACCACCAATCGAAACAAATACCGCATCGATGTCCGGAAGTTGTCTTGCCAACTCAGATCCTATCGTCCCCTGGCCAGCAATTACATCTTCATCGTTGTACGGAGAGATATAAACTTTGTCAGTTTCAGTCGCAAGTTTCCGCGCGTACACTTCGGTGATTTCACCGCTATCTCCATGAAACTCGATCGGCACATTACGCGAGCGTATTGCTTCTATCTTGGCGGTCGATGCTTTGGTAGGTAAAAAAATAGTTCCTTTTCTTCCCGTGATGCCCAGCGCGTTAGCAACACCCAATCCGTGGTTCCCCGTAGACGCTGTGATAATTTCTCTCGGATCATTTTCAAGTGACTTCACCTTGTAAAGGGCACCTCGCGCTTTGAACGACCCCGTTACCTGTACATTCTCCATTTTGAGAAACACCTCACAACCTGTTTGCGCTGACAGGAAATGTGAGTATTCGAGAGGTGTTTCGCGAATTGCCGGACGAATTATTTTATCCGCATTTTCAATTTTAGAGACAAGCGATTGCATCGATTTGTATGACAGACTTTTGATTTTGTTTACAATTTACTAAACCCGAACTTACAATAATGAAGGCGCCAATTACAGCCACAGTCCTTTTTTCGGTGACTTTAGCTCTGCTTGTTGCCTGCCGCGATGAGAAAGATGATCCGCACATGGCTTTAATTGGCACCTGGGAGGAAATGAGCCTTGAAATAACCGATTGCATTGAAGAGAAGTACAACGCATCACGGTTTTGCGACAGGTCGTGCCAGATGATCACGATTACTCAAAATTCCGTGTCATTCGATGACGATCCACCAACGGGTTACACAATTGATGGAAATACGATCACCATTGTAAGAGGTGGGCTTACCTTGCATCCTACCTTTGAAGTTTCAGGAAATATCCTAACGATTACGATACAATACAATGAAGCGGAAGGTGGCTGTAAGTCGGTGTATATGTATCGAAAGAGTATTTAACTACCGATAAAAGCCTTCCCACATTCCTTCAAAAAAATGTCTGGCGTTAATGCCAAGATCGCGGGTGTTATATCCACCTTCCTGCACAATCAAAGTTGGTAGATTCAATTTGGCAAGTATCCGTCCGTTCTCGGTAAAGTCTTGCGGACTCAAAAGCCAGGTTCCCGTTGGGTCGCCTGCTGCCGTGTCCAGCCCCAATGCGACTACTAGATAAGTAGGATCGTATTTTTTTATTTCGTCAATGGCGACTGCCAGCCCTTTGCGATAAGCTTTGCCATCAGTTCCGTTTTTCAATGGGATGTTGAGGTTATAACCCGTTCCTTCTTCAGCTCCTCGTTCATCTGCAAAGCCGGTGAAATTTGGATAAACGTACACAGGATCTCCATGAATTGATATGGTGTAAACGTCACTTCTTTTGTAAAAAATGTTTTGCTGACCATTGCCATGATGATAATCAATGTCAAGAATCACAACTTTTCCTTTTTTGCTTAAATAGTTAGCGGCAATTGCGTTTGAATTGAGATAACAAAACCCTCCAAAATATTTTCGCTCTGCATGATGCCCGGGAGGCCTCACCAGCGCATACGACATTTGTCGTCCCCCAATCACTTGATCAGCCGCAGTAAGTGCGCAATTTGCTGCTGCGCGTGCGGCCTTAAAGGCATTGGCGTGAATAGGTGTAGTGCTGTCGATGCAGTAGTATCCGATTTGATGTTCAGGTTTGAGAGGAATGCGATCAGGGAATCTCTTCGGAAATATTTCAGGATAGAGCACTTCATTATCAACTGCTGACGCACACGCTTTTTTAAGGAATGTGATAAACTCGGGATAGTGAACGGCCTCAATCCAACTATCTGGGTAATTCTTGGCTGGAAATCTTTCGAAGATTTTTACTTTATCCAATTCGGTCAAAATCGACTTTACCCTCACTGGTGATTCCACATAACCTTTGTCTCGTATGTGGTGTATGATGTGACCTTCGTTTACTACCAGGCCGATTTTCTTATCCGAAGGAAGTGTTTTTTTTATCTCTATGTAGACCTCTTTTTTTATAAACTGAGGTGGCCGCTGTAAAACATAGTCACCTTTAATTGAATCCACGACTGACTTTATATATTCAGGTGAGCATATATTGTTGAACTTTGTCTCAAGAATTGCCTTGACGATCTTTTTTGCTGATTTGAATGGAAGCTTCGGCTGCCTCGATGGTGTTTCAAATAGTAAATGAGAAACAGAACGATCCTTTCTCGGTAAGGCATAGTTTGTTTTCGCCATGGGGCGAACACCATACCTCTCAAAAAAACGCAACCAGGAAATGTTTCTTTTTCTTACAATCTCATCTTTGCTGAAGTCTTCTGTTGGCCGGTCGATAAAAATGCCGTCTACACCAGCAGCCGTGGCTTCCTCGCGCAGTCTTTCATATAAGGCGCCATTGATACCACTCCTCTTGGGATCACTTGCGAGGTAGTCAACGAAAAGGAAATTTTCTTTTGGGAAATGTGAAGCAATCAACACTCCAATTGCACGATTATTCTTTATTTCTGCCACCAGAATCAAGTGCCTGAATTTTTCGGCAAATTGATTTTTGGCTTTCAAGAAAATCTCCTCCACCTTTTCTGTGGACAGGTCATTCTGAGAGGCTAAAAGTCCTTTACAGTATCCTAATGATAGCTTGTTGGCCGGACTGTAATGATCATAAATCCTTCGAATGGTGAGCATCGTACTATTTTTTTCTGCTTCTTCCAAAGAACAGAAAAATTTGACGAATGCAAAGAAGTGAAAGGATTAGTTGGTAGACGGTCAGGAAGGCTCGAATAATTTTTTCAATGAAAAGGCTTCGGGTGTTGGCCCATCACGCCATAATTTCTCCATCTTTTCTTTCCCTTCGATCAGACTGGGAATATGTCCTTTCTTCACCCACCACAGTACCACGGGTTCACGATCTGTCGAATCAAACCACTCGCGCCTTCGCCTGAAGTAAATGCCATGTTGGCTTTGGTACGCAAATGCTCGCATATCTTTCAACGTTTCCCAAACGGTCATGTTCACAAGTAGAGTTGGATCATTGAAAGGATTGAACGCAACGGCAGTGCCGGTAGCATCTTTTAAAATCCAGACAAATCCAGGACTAGACTCACCGATCTTGTTGATTTCCGGAAGGGCATCAACGAATTCTTTCATCCTAGGGTCGTCAAGAGGATACTTTGCCTTAGCTATATTTAGCTGGGCGATGTGATACTCCATAGGCTGTGAATCACTTGCTACTGACGGCCCTTATTGATTTCAGGTAGAACGAAATTGTCAAGCGGACTTGGTAGTTTCATCGTGGCCTCGATTTCCTCAGTCGTCCTTGGTGCCATTGAAGACATATGCTCGTATCCGTCTTTCGTTACGCGATAGTCATCTTCTATCCTCACAGCAATGCCCCACCAGCGAGGATCACAATTGCTGTTTTCAGGAATATAGATTCCGGGCTCAATCGTGAAGGTCATATTTTCCTGCATGCCATCGCGAAGGCCTTTGTCGTGCACGTCAAGCCCGATGTGATGGCAACATCCATGAGGATAATAAAGATGGTTTTCATTTTCTGACTTGATAATTCCCAAATCCTTGAGGCCCTTGTTCACCACTTCTTTTGTAACCTGGTTGAGTTCAGCAAAACTTGTTCCTGGCTTAACTTTTTTCATTGCTGCTTCCTGTGCCGCCAATACGATATCATAGATGGCTTTTTGATCAGGACTGAACTTGCCGTTTACCGGAATAGTCCGCGTGATGTCAGCAGTGTAACCGTGGTACTCCGCACCAAGGTCCATTAGAATTAATTCCTTAGACGACACTTCTGGCTTGTAGTTCTCAATGTAATGCAAAATGCAGCCATTGTGTCCGGCACCGACAATTGAATTGTAGCCAACATCTTCAGCTTCATATTTTTTGTATACAAATTCATGTACTCCCTGGATTTCTCGCTCCGACATTCCAGGCTTGATTGCTTTCATCACTTCTATCTGTCCCTGACACGAAACTTTCACCGCCATACGAACCATCTCGACTTCCTCTTCTGTTTTCACACCACGCAATTCAGACATGTACGTGTTAAGTGTTGTCGTGTTGAGATTGTTTTTCTTTTGTTCACGCGCGATCGTCAGTTGATCTTTTGTTGGGTAATTAACTTTGACTTTGAATTGCTCAATCAAAGTATACAAATCAGATGAGTCTGAAGGGTTATCTCTTACGTCATTTAGAAAGTCATAGAACAGCACCTGATCAAACTTCGAGAAGTCGACATTGTACTTTTTGAATTCTGTGTTATTAAAAGATTGCTCAAATCCCAGTAAACTTTTCACGCCCTGATCGCCAAGCCTTCTTCCGGTCCACATCTCCGCCATTGCATCTCGCGGCTGCACGAAAATAATTTCATCGTAGCGGGTTCCGTTGGCCGCAGTTTGCTTGTCTTTAAAAACCAACAACATCGCGTGCGGTTCTTTATAGCCTGTCAGGTAGTAAAAGTTGGGATCCTGGTGATACATGTAATCTGTATCGTTGGCACGGTTGCGAACAGGATTTGCAAAAAATACTGCCACTGAATTGGCGGGCAACTTTTCGCGAAGTTTGGCTCTTCTCTCGTGGTGAAAGTCCTTCGACAGAAAGTCGGTAGGCATGTCACCTTGAGCGTTGGAATGAAGGAGATTGACACAGAAAGTCAACGATAGGAAAGCGACTAAAATCTTCATGGTAAAATATTTTTCGAGTCTCGAATTAACTTAAAAGAGGATAAACCTCCTATTGATACGGGATAAGTGGCAAATCAGTTATCTGCCCCCGGCAGGTCTTCCAGTTTGAAATCATCACCTCTACCGAATTTCAAGGTATCCAAGAGCAAAAACTTCTCCAGTGTGTGAATGTCCTTCACCCAAAAGTTTCCGTCAGCCCGGATGCTCTCAATTTTAAAATCGTATTGCTCGCCAAAATTGGTCAGCCGGTACGTTTTGCCCACGCGCAATACATCGAAAGAAATGCCTGCCATCTATAAGTCCTCTTCGCGCTCAAGCATGAGTATAGAGGCCTGCGGAACGATGAAGTATTTTTCATTTTCATAAAGTACTTCCACTGCCCCTTTTTGAAGAAAGATGGCAAGATCGCCTTCCTGCGCTTGCAGCGGAAGGTATTTTATAGATTCCTCTTTCCCTTTCCACATTTCTTCTTCCTCCACTGGATGAGGAATGGGATAGCCAGGACCCACTTTGATAATATATCCGCTTTGGATTTTTTCCTTCTCCTGAACCCCGGGAGGCAGATAAAGCCCGCTGGCCGTTTTGTCGTTTTGTTTCTTCGGCTTGATCAACACGCGGTCTCCCACCACAATGAACTTTTTCAGTTTATTGTCTGCCGTTATCTTCATTATGTCAACTTAATTTCAATCAAATAGCCCTGATTGATCTTTTCCTTTTTTTGTTGAATCTTCGGTTGAGTAGAGAGGTAGTTTGTTTAGACCCTTGGATAGTAATGCATCCTCAGTTACAATCCCCTTCAGTGCCGCTTCATTATTCAGACTTGATGCGTCATGTTCCAATTCCTTTGTGCTGATTTGTTTAGAGCGTTTTTCGATTGGAGGATTTATTTTTTCTGCTTTTTCAAACTCTGAAACTTTTTCAAGTATCTCCTTTGGAAGATCTGCATCACTTCGATACACCAATTCAAAAAATTGTTTCGCAAAAAAACCGTCAATCTGTATCCTTCGCTTTGAAAGGTGTACAAACTTTCCAATTATTCTGCAAATATTCTCTCGTTCCTCAGGGCTAAGTTGTTCAGCGAACTCGTACTCTTCAATTTTTTTGACAGCCAGTATGATAGGTTCCAGGGCATCTATGGAAATGATGTAAACAGTGTACTCACTTAATTTGTATTCGAACTGCTGAATGTGTTCAAGGGTATTGCTGGGCACAACCAAGAACACCTCTTTTCTAACATCTTCTTCCTTTACATATTTTATTGCAGATTCAACTTGATTCTTTATGTAGTTTGGAAAATTGGAGAGACTGTCCCCAGACGGGCTCTTCGCATCGAACACTATATATTCACCCTTTATTCTAAGCGTATTATCTGGTTTTCCTTTGAAAGGAACATTGTCGATGTACTCCACGCCATTCCTGTTGCAAATGGCCTTTATCCTATTTCTTACGTTGGTTTCATGATTTATCCATGTCTCGCGTAAACTTCTCAATTTCTCTAATTCGGCTTGATGACTCCGCTCTCGCTCTTCAGTTCTTTCTCGCACGCTCCTCTCTACCACTTTATTTAGATTAGCAATAGATTCTTTGTGCTCCTGCTTTCTTTGCTCTTCGTACGATTTGTATTGAGTGTTCTCTTCCCGTAGTCGCCTAATATCCTGCTCCAGCATTTCAATTTTTTGTCTCAACGAGGAGACTTCATCTCGAAGCTCAGTGCCTCTTTTTAGATATGAATCGTTTTTTTCATTGAGTGCTGCAATTTCCTTTTGAAAGAGAGCCTTGTCATCCGATAATCTGGCTATTGTGTTTTCGAGTTTTGAATTTTCAATTTTGTGGGTCTCTACACGCGATAGGAGTTGCTTTAGCTCCGCATTTGCATCAATAAGTTGATTTTTTACCTTGCCCCAACTCAATAGCCTTCCCCAAAAGCCAAGACTTCTAAGATTGTCAAAAAATATCCTCAAACTGTCGAATCCCGATTCCATCAATGCAAAGTTAAAACCAATTTAGGCAAAACATGCTGGTTGACGGTGAATTGTATCAGGCATGTGAATTCCTTTTGTTAACTTTGAAAGTATCAAATAAGGCAGGTTTCAGAAGCATTTGACAAACCTGCCTCGAAGAATATCAAGGGATAAATAATCAAATTTTATGGAGACTGTAGTAACATCAAGCAAGGACGCAATCGCACTGGAAGACAAGTATGGTGCGCATAATTATCATCCTATTGAAGTCGTTTTGAGTAGGGGTGAAGGTGTCTACCTGTGGGATGTTGAAGGCAAAAGATATTATGATTTTTTATCTGCTTATAGCGCTGTAAACCAAGGTCACTGCCATCCGCGAATTGTCAATGCACTTGTTGAGCAGGCGAAAGAATTGACCCTTGTGTCGCGTGCGTTTTATAACGACAAGCTTGGCCTTGCTGAAAAGTACATCTGTGAGATGTTTGGCTACGACAAGGTACTGTTTATGAATAGTGGGGCTGAAGGTGTAGAGACCGGTATCAAGCTGGTACGCAAGTGGGGTTACAACGTGAAAGGTATTCCGGAGAATGAGGCAGTTATTCTTACAGCCAAGAAGAATTTCCACGGTCGCACCACAACCATTATCTCAGCTTCGTCTGATCCGTCTGCAAGAATTGGATTTGGTCCGTTTATGCCGGGGTTCAAGATTGTGGAGTATGATAATATCGAGGTGTTGGAAAAGGAGCTGGCTAACCCGAATGTTTGCGCCCTGTTGATTGAACCAATCCAAGGTGAAGCGGGCATCTATGTTCCATCAGAAGGATACATCAGTAAGGCAAGCGAACTATGTAAAAAGAATAATGTGCTTTTGATGATGGATGAAATTCAAACTGGTATCGCGCGTAGCGGCAAGATGCTGGCCAGCGATCATGAAGATGTTCATCCTGATTTGCTGATTCTTGGCAAGGCCATTTCGGGTGGAGTACTGCCAATTTCTTGTGTACTGGCGGATGATGAAATTATGTTGGGCATCAAACCGGGTGAGCATGGATCCACCTTTGGCGGCAACCCACTGGCCGCTGTCGTGTGCATGGAGGCATTGCAGGTGGCCAAAGACGAGAAGCTTGCAGACAATGCAGAACGCCTTGGCAAGATTTTCCGTGAGCGAATGAGCGCACTAATTAAGAAAACAGATATTTTAACAGCGGTGCGCGGCAAAGGTTTGCTCAATGCTGTGGATGTAAATGATACACCGCAAAGTAAAACTGCCTGGAATATTTGTGTTCAACTGAAAGAGAACGGATTGTTGGCGAAGCCAACTCACGGCAATATCATCCGGTTTGCTCCGCCATTGGTGATGACAGAAGAACAGATTCATGAATGCTGTGATATCATTGAGAGGGTGGTGTTGAATTTCAAAAAATAGAATTGGAAAATTTTTAACCTAGAGGTAGCACCAAAGGCTACCTCTTTTTGTTAACAAGAAATATGAAAATTATTGTAGTAGGAGGAACCGGTACCTTGGGCTCTAAAATAGCTGATGAGCTGGCAAAGCGTCATGATATAATCAGGGCTGGCACTAAATCAGGAGACGCAACAGTGGACATCACATCATCAGCCTCTATTCAAGGGCTATTTAAAAAAATTGGTTCGTTTGATGCTGTAGTCAGTGCTGCAGGAGGCGGCCATTTCGGTCCGTTTGATACGATGACTGAAGATGATTTTTATAAGGGCATCAAAAGCAAAATGATGGGCCAAATCAACCTCGTGATGCTAGGAAAAGACCTGATTAGCGATGGAGGTTCATTCACCCTCACCTCTGGTATCTTACACAGTGATCCTGTTCGTGGTGGAGTCGGCCTGAGTTTTTTGAACGGTGCACTCAACTCTTTTGGCAAATCTGCTGCTTATGAATTGAAAAGAGGTATTCGCCTGAATATTGTAAGCCCCGGCCTGGTCGAGGACTCGGAAAAAGATCTCGGCAGTTCCTTCCCAGGGCATGTGCCCATTACCATGAAAAGAATGGTCAGCGGCTATGTGAAAAGCGTAGAAGGCATCATCACGGGTCAGGTGATTGAGATTGTCTGAATCACTCGTTTCTCAACACATCTACTGGATTCACCATTGCGGCACGCGCAACTTGCGTAATCACCACTGACAATGTGAACACCAGTATTAGCGCGATGGTGTAAAGGAACACACTTAGGCCAATAGCAGTGTGGTAGGCAAACCCACTTAGGAAACTGTTCATCAGGTAATAGGCCACCGGGCAACCGATAACGATAGCGACCACACATAGCCTTACAAAGTCTTTGGTAATCATCGTCACGATACTTGACACCGCAGCACCCATTGTTTTTCGAATGCCGATTTCCTTTTTTCTTTTTTCAGCTGTGTAGGCTGCCAGGCCAATCAAACCCAGTCCGGAAATCACAATTGCCATGATGGTGAAAGTGAAAGACAAGCGTCCAGCCACTTTTTCGGTGTTGTAAAGTCTTTCAAAGTCGTCATCGAGAAACGAATAGTCGAATGGATATTCGGGACTGAATTTTTTGTACACAGCTTCAATCTGATTTACAGTTTCCATGATGTTGCCAGATTCCAGCAATATACTGGCTCGCCATGTGTTGTTGGGGTTGCAAAGGAAAATATTGGGATCGATCGCTTCGTGAAGCGATCGGCTATGGAAGTCATTAACCACACCAACCACTACACCATCATTCCCCCAAAGCGACAACTTCTGACCGATTGGATTCGTCAGACCCATCACCTCTACAGCTTTCTGCGTAAGCACAAAATTGCTTGTGTCGTTATATTGAGTTGAGAAAAATCTGCCCTCAGTCAACTCAAACCCCATGGTTTCCAGAAAATCGAAATCGACTACAATCGTTCGAAAAAGAACCTGACTATTGGCAGGCCTTCCTGGCCAGTTTAGAGAACCGGTTTGGTTCTGCACTTGCACGATAGACTGATCCGTGCGCGTCACGGCTTTCACTCCGTTGATTTGCTTGACTTCATTTTTGAAGGCATTGAACTGATTGCCTATGTCTCCCCGGGTAACAAAAGAGATGACGTTGTCTCGTTTATAACCCAGATTTTTGTCGCGGATAAACTCCACCTGCTGAAAAACAACCAGGGCGCTTACCACCAGAACGATGGTGATGGCGAATTGAAAGATCACAAGGGATTTTCTCAGCGAGTCGCCCGTAAGGCTCTGCCCGATTGACCCTTTCAATACTCTTGACGGTTGATATGATGACAAAAACAAAGCAGGATAGCTACCTGCCAGTAGCCCGGTGATCACTACGATAAGGGCAATAGAAACAAGCAAAATTGGATTGTTGAAGCTAAGCTCAATTTGCTTTACCATTAAAAGGTTGAAAGCAGGGAGAATCAAAAGCGTGAACATGATAGCAAGTGCCATCGCAGCTGCACTTAGCAACATTGATTCACCCATAAATTGAAAAATGAGATTAATCCGGTGGGCACCCACTACTTTTCTCACACCCACTTCTTTGGCGCGCACTACGGCCCTCGCGGTGGCCATGTTCATGAAGTTGATGCATGCGATCAGTAGAATAAAGACTGCGACAACAGAAAAAATCTGCACGTACTTAATGCGTCCATTTACGGGCAAACCATTTTCAAAACCGGAGTACAAATACATGTCTGTAAATGGCTGTATATAAAATTTCATCGCATCTTTATCTTCCGGTGGAAAGAATGTTTGGGCAAGCTGATTTATTTTACCAATTACTTGGTGACTTTGAACCCCATCAGCCAGTTTCAAGTAAAGCTCGGGATCAAAATTTCCCCAGTAAAATCCAGCGCCTCTTACCTCGCGATAAATTTCAAACGGCATAACAAAATCAAAATGAAGCGATGAATTGTCGCCCATGTCATCATATACTGTGGATACAGTGAGATCATATTGTCTCGATACTCTCACTGACTTCCCTACAGCGCTTTCTCCCTCGAATAATTTACTAGCCAAAGACTGTGAGATGGCCACCCAATTTTTTTCTTTGGTGGCGGGGGGAAGGCTGCCTTCGGTAATGTCGAACGTAAGCACACGAAAAAGTCCTGGATCTCCGAATACTCCTTTCTCGAGAAAGTTCTTGTCGCCCAATTGAAACAACTGATCACCATTTCGCTGAGTGCGTCCCATCCACTCCACTTCCGGGATGCTTTCTTCGATCACATCACCCAGTGGCCCTGGAGTGTTCGTCCACGTTACCACAGAACCATCGTCAAGAAATCCATTTGATACAATGCGAAAAATTCTTTCCGAATCTTTATGATGACTGTCGATTGTAAGTTCATCGTTTACCCAAAGGTAAATCAACAGCGTGCAGGTGAGTCCGGTTGACAAACCGATCAGATTGATCAGTGAATAGAATTTCTGCCTGAAAAAGCTCCGGATGGCAATGGTGATAAAATTTTTGAGCATAAGGGATAGATTTGAACTATAGACTTCGATGTGGAGCCTAAAGTTGCAGGAATTATCAAAAATTGCCTTACCATCAATTGGATGAAAAAATACAAGTAGTCTATGCCTACTGGGCAACAAATGATTTGCGCTCCTACGCCTTTGTTAAGGTGTTTCGATGACGATGTTACTCATTAATAGCTTTTGCGATCCGATCCTTCCCGGAGAAATCCTTGATGATTTCAATATTTGAATAACCCAATTTTTCCAATAGTTGAACCATCTCTTCGCCAAATTGCTCGTTGATTTCGAATGTGAGTAGCCCTTTTGGCTTGAGATTTTCCTTAGCCTTGGTTGCAATGATCCGATAAAACAACAATGGATCGTCATTGGAAACGAATAGCGCCTCGTGCGGTTCGTAATTGAGTACATTGTTCCGCATTGTTATTTTTTCTTTTTCCATTACGTATGGAGGATTGCTTACAATCACATCGAACTGTTGACCGGGTAGTTCTTCATTAACAATATCACTCCGGCTAAATGTCACTGATGCATTGTGCCTGGCTGCATTTGCTTTTGCAACTGCTATTGCATCTTCGCTGATGTCTGTTGCAAAAATGTTGGCTGATGGCAGTTCAAGTGCAAGTGTAATGGGGATACATCCGCTGCCAGTTCCTATGTCGAGGATATTAACTAATGGCTGCCGCTGTCTGCCAAAAACGATTACGTTCTCTACCAGCAATTCCGTTTCTGGCCGTGGAATCAAAACGTGGGAGTTTACAAAGAATGTTCTTCCAAAAAATTCCTGTTCTCCTAGAATGTATTGAATGGGCTCGTGTTTATTGATACGACCAACCAGAGTATCCAGATGTTGCCAGTCAATTTCACTGACTTCCGTGTTGGCTATTACTTGCGATTTGGCAATTCCGAATTGGTGTTCCAGTATCAGGAATGAGATGCTCCGTTTTTCGTCCATTGATTCATCCAGGGTGATTGCTGAAATGAACCGGTCAAATACCTCTTTGGAATTGGGCATGGCTTCTTTGATCTTTGCAATGTTAGCAAAATGCCATGACGCCTGACGAAATTTTCATGCAACGCGCGATCGATCTTGCCCGGATGGGAATAGGAAATGTGAGCCCTAACCCACGAGTAGGTTGCGTGATTGTTCATGATGGTGTAATAATTGGCGAGGGATGGCATGAAAAGTATGGGCAAGCCCATGCTGAAGTAAATGCAATTGAAAGCGTGGTCGATAAGTTGTTGTTACCCAGCAGTACTCTTTATGTCAATCTTGAACCGTGTTCACACACCGGCAAAACCCCACCTTGCGCTGATCTTTTGATCAAACACAAATTAAAACGGGTGGTGATTGCGAACGAAGATCCTAATCCATTGGTGGCGGGACGTGGTATAGAAATACTTAAAGGAGCTGGGATCAATGTTAGCTTGGGAGTACTTGAGGACGAGGGTGCGAATTTAAATAGAAGATTTTTCACATTCTTCAAAAAGAAAAGGCCGTATATCATTTTAAAGTGGGCGCAAACCAGTGACGGGTTTGTTGCGCGTTCCAATTTTGATTCAAAATGGATTAGTAGTGAACTATCGCGTCAAATGGTGCACAAATGGCGAGCCGAGGAGGACGCGATATTAGTAGGCACACGTACGGCCATTCATGATAATCCTAGACTCAATGTACGCGCCTGGACAGGAAGAAACCCTGCCCGAATAGTGATCGATAGAAATCTTTCGCTGGACAACCGATTACATTTATTTGACGGAAGTCAAAGGACGCTTTGTTATAATTCAATCAAGGACGAACAATCCGATAACCTTGAGTTTGTTCGACTCAGTCAGTGTACCGTGCCAGAGATTATTGAGGATCTTTTTAAAAGGAAAATTCAATCAATAGTAGTGGAAGGTGGGGCAAATACTCTTAACGATTTTATCACTTGCGATCTGTGGGATGAAGCCCGCGTGTTCGTTTCTTCAAACTCATTTAATGAGGGTATTAAAGGGCCTTTGCTCGATTTATCAAAGGCAGAATCGGAAGCTGTAGAGAGTGATCAACTACTCACGCTGCTAAACCAGGGTGTTCAAAACTTTAGCACTAAAGAGCCACCTGTGCCCGTAAAATAAAATCTTAGTTTAGGTTTCTTGGCCGAAGGCTGACCGCTATTGTATATGTCAAGTGCATTTTGCGCATGGCTTTTGAACGCATTGTTCAATGGAATTGATGCTAGGACCAATGCGACTCCTCCTGCCGCAAGACCCCACTCTGGATCACCTCCAAAAAGAGCAGTGCCAAGGGGAAAGCCAATCATAAATCCACCCGCAAATCCAAGTACACCAGCAAAAGAGTAGTTTGTCTTGGCTCTCTTGAATTCCAAATAGGCTGTTTCGTTTTCACTTAAGATATCAAGGACCTGACTTGGCGAGTATGTGATGCTGTCCCTTTCAAATCTCACTCCTCCAAATGTTTTTATCATTTCAATTTGCTGAGCGTAAGCGGATGAAAGACACAACAAAAACGCAGCAATGAGGATTGACCGAAGATTCATCTTAGAGGTGTTAAAACATTCTGAACTGTCTAAAATTAGGTAAAAATTTTTAGCTTGCAGTAAGCCACTTTCATTATGAGCCGTACCCTTTACGATGAAATTCCATCCCTTGATTTAAATGATTTTAAAAATGGAGATAGTGCGAAAAGGAATGCGTTCGTAAGGGAGTTAGGCAATGCCTACAATGAGATTGGTTTTGTTGCTGTTAAGAATCATTTTCTAACTGATGAGCTTACTGCCAACCTGTACACCGCTGTCAAAGCGTTTTTCAATCTGCCTGATCAGGTAAAACAACAGTACGAAATTCCAGATTTGGCTGGTCAGAGAGGTTATATTGGCAAAGGGAAGGAGCATGCCAAAGGTAGAAATACCGGTGATCTAAAGGAATTCTATCACATCGGACAAGAAGTGGAGGGATATGATCCGATAAGAAACGAGTATCCTGAAAATATTTGGCCATCAGAGATTCCAGATTTTGAAAAGATAGGGCTGGAGGTTTATAGAAGACTTGAACAGACAGGCACCATGATGCTTCGTGCGATTGCTTTGTACCTGGACCTGCCTGAAAACTATTTCGATGATAAAGTGAAAAATGGGAACAGCATTTTGAGACCGATTCATTACTTCCCCATCGAAAAGCCAGAGAAAATTCCTTCTGACGCAGTGAGGGCAGCTGAGCACGGTGACATTAACTTGATCACACTGCTGATGGGTGCCAGTGCCGATGGCCTCCAGGTTTTAAGAAGAGATGGGAAGTGGATAGCGATCACTGCATTGCCTGATCAGCTTGTAGTGAACGTAGGCGACATGCTGGAGCGACTGACCAATGGAAAACTAAAATCCACCATTCACCGTGTGGTGAACCCTCCGAGGCAGCTGATGAATAAACCAAGATACTCGATTCCGTTTTTCATGCACCCCAGATCAGACGTGAGCCTTGCCGCACTCGACAATTGCGTTTCAACAGATAGCCCGAAGAAATGGGATGACATTACAGCAGGAGAGTTTTTGAATCAGCGCCTCAGGGAAATTGGACTAAAGAAATAATTCTTGGCACAGCGCGTCCGATATGTCATCTTCCTAAGAGATATTTTTCAACTCTCTGTGAGTTGCTTTGGAGGACCTCAAGCTCATCTGGCCTACTACCAGCGAACCCTGGTCGATAAACGTAAATATCTGACCGAACAAGAGCTGCTTGAGCTTTATGCCTTGTGTCAAATTGTGCCCGGCCCAACTTCAACCCAGACACTGACATCGGTTGGATATCGACTTGGAGGTCCTAATCTGGCTTATCTCACCCTGCTGATTTGGATGCTTCCTTCGGTAGCGATCATGACCATCGCTGGAATACTCATTGGAAGTTTCCAGGAAAAGGAATTGTCGTTGGCATTCACGCGTTTTATTCAGCCGATGGCTGTGGGATTTGTAGCTTATGCAGCATACACTATCAGTTTAAAAACAGTGAATACTAAAGTTGGATTTATTTTGATGGTAGCGTCCGCTGTTACATCCTATTTTGTCAAAACACCAATCATTTTTCCAGTCATATTGCTCGTGGCCGGAACTATTACCGCCTTCAACTACAAGCTTCATCCCAAAGAGCCGAAGAAGAAATTTGAAGTACCCTGGGCCAATTTCTTTTTATGGGCTGGAGTATTTATTGTTGCCGCTGCACTTGGAGGATTAACCAAAGCACTACCAATTAAGATCTTTGAGAATTTTTATCGTAACGGCAGTTTGATATTTGGTGGAGGGCAAGTGCTGGTACCGATGCTTTACACCGAGTTTGTTCAGTATGCCAAGCCGCTTCACTATCCGACATCGCCCACAGAATTTCTTTCCGGTTACGCTTTGGCACAAGCAATACCTGGGCCCGTGTTTTCTTTCAGCTCCTATTTAGGCGCTTTGTCGATGCGTGAATTTGGTGTTGGAGGAGAGGTGTTGGGAGCTATAATGGCGGCAGCAGGTATTTTTCTTCCGGGCACTTTTTTGATTTTTTTTGTTATTCGCATCTGGGATAGCCTGAAAAAATTCAGACCCATCAGAGCCTCGCTTGAAGGAATCAACGCGGCCAATGCGGGACTTGTAGCCGCAGCTGCGGTGTTATTGTTTCAGCCGCTTGATAACACGGTGTCGAACTTTGGATTAACCATTGGAACATTCTGTTTGCTGGCATTCACGCGATTACCCTCCTGGGTAATCATTGGTTCAGGTTTGGCACTTGGGTTTTTAATGCCATAAAAAAACCTTCCCATTTCTGAGAAGGTTTTGTCTTGCTATTGAGATTTCTTAACCTAGCTTGAAGGTAATTGGAAGTACCATTCTTTGCTTCACAGGCTTACCGCGCTGTTTACCAGCCTTCCACTTTGGGGCTTGCTGAAGAATTCGAACAGCCTCTTCATCACAACCCGCTCCGATTCCTTTCACAGCTCTTACTTCGGTGATACTACCATCCTTGTCAATCACAAACTCCACAAACACTCTACCTTCAACACCCATCCTTCTTGCTTGCGGTGGATACTTGATTTTCTCACCAACATATTTGTAAAACGCTGGCATTCCACCCACAGGTGCAGCAGGGTCTTCCACGATTGTGAAAATCTCCTCTACTTCTTCCTTAGGTTCTTCTGCCTGAATTACTATCTGTTGAACTTTTGTGTCTTCTGTAACTTCCACATCAAACTTCACCTGAATCTCTTCCTCGATTTCTTCTTCATCAGGCACTTCAATGATTTGAGGTTGCTGAATTTGAGGAGGAGGGGGAGGAGGCAGATCCGTTGGTGGAATCTCCAACATTTCTTCGAATGTGTTAACATTCTTTGCCATCAGGTCGATGTCTTGCTTTTCGTTGTCTCTCCACTCAAAAGCCATTACAACGAGACTCATCGTAACCAGAAGGCCTATGCTGAAGTAAAAACTGGATTTCTTGGTCAAATCCGCTTTTTCAGTCTTTTTAGCTTCCATACAATTCTTCGGTTTAGGATTTCAAATATATGAATAGAATCCCTTTCAGGCCATCCAGTCACACAAAATCAACAAAATTTTAGACTGCGTATGAGCCTGAATTCCAAAGAATTACTTTCGGCTCCCGTAAAACAAGGTAAAATATAAGGTAGGGAACACGGCAGTGTTGCTGGCCGTGGGCACTAAAATGACCTTGTTGAAATAGGTATCGAGAAGAAATCCAACTTCAAATCCAGTCACCTGACTTTTTATCGTTCCCAATTCGAAGTTGAATCCTGCTTTAATGTTGGTGCCAAGTTGGATTTTAGAGTCACCAAGCCCCTCAAACAAATAGCCTGTACCCAAAATCTTTGTGTAGGTGTGGAAGGGATTGTTTGGGTTATATTGTTCGTGGACAGTGGCAAAGAAACTGTTGTCAATCAGTCGCTCGATATAGTAAGGGGCAACCACGCCTATGGTAGGCCCTGCAGCCAAAACTGCTTTAATTTCTACGCCCTGCTGCGGTGCTTTTTTGAAAATAATGAGATCGCGTCCGTACTGGAAACGCAAAGCATATAGGTAATTGCTCTTGCCATAGATGAAGAAGTTACCCGTTCCACTGCTCAAACGAGTTTCCTGGGGGTGTTTTACGTTCATCACCTCAAGGCCAAAAGTCTCAAGCAATCGATCGTTTAGCTTCCGGGCTTTTTTGAACACAAATCCACCAATCAGTCCTCCAGAAGTATTTTTGTTCACCCCCCAAATGAACTCGGAATTATAGTCATAGCTATCCTGCGTCTGAGCCATCAGTGGGCAGGCAGAAAAGAAAATGATGATTGAGATTGCTATTTTTCCGCGAATCGGCATTCCTCAGGAACTTCAGGTTAAATTTATACTTTAAATACTTAACGCAAAAAAGCCAAAACGTAATATACCCCATCATGAGTAGCATGTCCGGCCTGTATCAAGGCGCTCTACGCACCCAGGCAACACACCTTCGATCAGGCAATACTATCATCACCGATGCGCCACCGGACAACAACGGTAAAGGGGAAGCGTTCTCTCCCACTGATCTGGTTTGTGCCGCGCTCAGCAGTTGCATGATGACGATCATGGGTATGTTAGCGGAACGCGAAGGCATCAACCTCGCTGGATTGAAGACTGACATTGTAAAAGTCATGGCTTCAAATCCGAGAAAGATCGCTGAAATCCAGATCACATTTTCCCACCCTAACCTGGTGGCAACTGAAGAGCAACTGCAAAAATTAAAGAACGCTGCGCTGACCTGTCCTGTCGCACTAAGCCTGTCAGATCAACTTAAGCAAACAGTTTCGTTCAATTGGTAAATTAACCCGCGTTGGCCACAAGTTGTTTCTCGATTTCAGAATAATTTATATCGAAGTGTGATCGATCATATACCGCTTCTCCCCGCTGAATGATTATTACCTGAGGAGACTCGTGCGGTACTCCGAATCGACTGGCTATTTCATTTGAAATCGACCTATAAGTGATCAGATCGAGAAAGTAAGCCCGAGAATTGCTCCCGAGTTTCCAGTTTCTCTCTAATCTGTCGAGCGAGGCACGGCTGATCGAGCAACTTCTGCTGTGTTTGAAAATGAGAACAGGTGCGAGCTTTGATTCTTCTACAAGTTGGTCAAGTTGACCGGGGTCGGTTAGGTTATTCCATTCCATAAGGGACTATTCATACCACAGCCCTTTTTCTCTCTTGTCATAGCGAGGCCTACGCTCGCGTTCCTTGAGGTGATCGGGTTGTGTTTCGCTCTTCCTGAAGAGCTTTGCCCACATCAACTTGATATTCATAAGAATGGTTCGTTCTTCCTTCACGTTGTCGCGAAAACCGTGCGCAAACTTGGAGTCAGGATGAAAATCACCATTACCATATTTCTTCATTTTAATGTTACCCTGATAGTCACCGATTTTTGCATACGCCTTGTTTGGTTCTCTTCCCTTCAGAGCGTCATCGGCACTGTTCGGATTGTGCTTATAGCTCCAATTCATTTTCACGCCCTTGGCATACACACCTGCTTTCATTGAAGATTTTGTTGGGGCTACGCCTGGCAAAGAACCTTTGGCAGCATAGGGCTTATCCTTGTATTGCCTTTGCTGCACCTTTACCTGAAGGCCTGCAACTTCAAATGTTGATTTATCGGGCCGCTGCTTTTTGATCGACTCATCAACAGCATTTGGGTTCTGGACATAGTTCCTCCTAAAACCTGACAACTTGATTCTGCCAGCGTAGTCCTGGGTTTTTGCATCCTTAGCTAATGGAATGCGTACTTGAATGGGTTCCTCATTGTTGTTCCAAAGTTTTCCGCTAATGCTACCGCCACCCTTTTTGGGCCTGGTGGCCTTTATGTTGCCACTGAAATTGCCCGCCTTGGCTGCATCGCCTTTTGGTGTGCGCACTGCAATGGGGGATTCATTATTGTTCCAGAGATCGCCACTGATACTGCCTCCACCTTTCTTGGGTCTTTTGGCTTTGATATAGCCTGTAAATTCTTCCCCCTGATACATCCTACTTGGATGTAAATCAAACATCTTATAGTTGCCCGGATAGCCAGCAGCCTTTCTTGCTTCATCCGATGGAGTGCGCCCCGGAATCGGTGTGTTTTTGTTATTCCAAACTTTGCCACTGACACTGCCTCCACCTTTTTCAGGTCTCTTCGTTTTGATGTTTCCGGCAAAATCTGCCCCCTGTTTGGTGAACCCTGGTTGAAGTTCTCCTCTCCTAAAGGTTCCTGAATAATCTCCAATGCCTTTGCCGCCCCTTGGCGTTCTTACGGGAATCGGTGTGTTTTTATTATTCCAGAGTTTTCCACTCACACTACCGCCCCCTTTTTCCGGACGCCTTGTTTTAATATTCCCTGCAAAGTCTGCTCCCTGCTTAGTGAAGCCTGGCTGCAGTTCGCCTCTTCGGAAAGTACCTGAGTAGTCTCCAATGCCTTCTCCGCCTCTTGGCGTTCTCACAGGGATAGGCGTATTTCGATTGTTCCAAAGTTTGCCACTCACGCTGCCACCACCTTTGGCTGGTCGTCTCGTTTTAATGTTTCCAGAGAAATCGGCCCCTTGCTTAGAGAAGCCTGGCTGAAGTTCGCCTCTTCGAAACGTTCCCGAATAATCACCTATCCCCTGACCTCCTCTGGGTGTGCGAACCGGGATAGGAGTATTTCGGTTGTTCCACAACCTGCCACTGACGCTTCCTCCACCTTTTACAGGCCGTTTGGCTTTGATATTACCGGCAAACCCTGCACCCTGTGGTGAGAAACCTGGCTGGAGTTCTCCTCGCCTAAAGCTGCCTTGATAGCCGGCCACGCCAGCACCTCCTTTTGGAGTCCTTACAGGAATAGGATTTTGCCTATTATTCCAAACTCTTCCACTGACACTTCCTCCGCCTTTTGGTTGCCTTCTGGATTTGATGTTCCCTGAATAGCCTGCTCCTTGCTTGCCAAAGCCTGGCTGAAGTCCCCTTCGAAGTCGTCCGCTATAATTGATTCCATCTGCGCCAATTCCAGGAGCTCGGGGTGGGAGTGGATTTCGGTTGGTTCGTTTACCCGAGATAGATTTGAATCCACCACCTTTTAATTTTTGATTTCCTCGAACTGTGCCGAAGCCACCCGCAGATCCTCTGTAAGCCCGGTCGCCACCTGGCCTTCGTCCAAAAAACTTAAGTGTATCTCTTGAAATAAGTCCTGCCGGGGTGGACTTAAAATTCCTGGTCCTAAGAGGTCTTCCAGCAATATCACGTGTAAATGGCTTCTCTCCCTTAGAAAACTTACCCCAGTATACATTTTTTCTTCCTCGGAAGATGAAAGGACCTGACGCTGACCTCGGATAAATTCCATACTGCCGCCCGGGAGGCCTTGCCGACTCTCTTTTAGCTGCGCTATTGATTTTGTTTTTGTTGGGATAAGTCCGCTGAATATCCCTACCGGACTTTGAGTAGTGATTTACAAACGGTCCTTTCTGCGGATAAATTTTTCGGTATTGCCCGCTTCGCGAAGGGGTACCCACCGGTCCTCCTTGTATGTTTCCCTTCCAGGCTCGTTGTCGGGCTTGAGGAGTCCGTTTTACAGGCTTCTTACCAGAGGCGGTTCGGGTATAGACCCGTGGCTTCGACCTTGGTTCCTTCGAAGGATTGTTAACAAACGGTCCGCTTTGAGGGTAAACATTTTTGTTTCGGGCAGAGCGACTTTTTTCGGATTGAATTCTGATTTTATGACCGGATATGTCACCCTTCCACGCTCGTTGTCTATCTGAGGGACGGGTGTTAAAAATTCTTCCGCGTGGAGCAGCAGCTCGATCCGTTCGTGTAGTTCTTCGATCAGAGTAAGGGTCGGGTTGTGTCCATTTTCGGTTGGCCCTTGAAGCAGATGATTTATTTAGTGTGCGCAACCTACGGCCAGAAATATCTCTGGTCTTTACCCGCTTGGGTTTTTTTACCCGCTTGAATTTGTTCTCACGGAGTTGTCTCTGATTGGGTACGGGCTTGTCCCCTTTGGTGTTCTGTGCCTGGGCTGCCACAGATGATAAAAGAAGCAGGAAAAGGATGGCCAGGGCTTTTATGGTCTTCCCAAATATGGGTCCGGGGGCTTTATAGAGGCTAAATAGCTTCAAAAGAATGCTCAGAACCAGCTAAATTAAGGAAAAATGGCCAAATATGATTTTGGCCATTCGCGCCAGTCTACCCGCTTAACGAAAAGAGCTCACATTAATTTCTTCGACTAGAATGCGATCAAATCCTCGATCGCTTTTTTGAGGCGGCCTTTGGGTAAGAAGTTCCGCTCAAGAACAGGAGCAAAAGGTATTGGCGTATCGAGGCTTGCTACTCTGGCTACTGGTGCATCCAGGTGTGAGAAGCAGTGTTCGCTGACCCACGCAGAAATCTCGGCTCCAATTCCTCCGGTGAGTGTGTCCTCATGAAGAACCAGTAAACGATTCGTTTTTTCTACTGTGGCCCTAACCGCGTCTTTGTCCCAAGGCAACAATGTTCTTAAGTCTATAATCTCTGCATTAACATCTGGCATTGATTTCACGACTTCTTCAGCCCAGTGAACACCCATTCCGTAAGTGACTATGGATAAATCCGACCCCTCGCGAACGGTTTTTGCTTTGCCAACCTCCACAGTGTAATAATCATCTGGGATGTTATCCTTGATTGACCGATAAAGAAGTTTGTGTTCAAAGTACAGGTAGGGGTTGGGATCATCAATCGCAGCTGCGAGCAATCCTTTGGCATCGTATGGATTTGAGGGATAAACAATTTTTAATCCCGGTGTATGAAAAAACCAAGCTTCGTTGGATTGGCTATGAAAAGGCCCTGCGGCCGTTCCAGCTCCGGTGGGCATTCGCACCACAACGTCTGCATTCTGTCCCCAGCGCCAATGTGCTTTTGCCAGATTGTTTACTATTTGATTGAATCCTTCAGTAACGAAGTCAGCAAACTGCATTTCCACCATGGCTTTCATGCCTTTGATGGAGAGGCCCAAACCGGCACCCACAATCGCTGACTCGCAAATAGGAGTATTTCGAACCCGTCCTTTTCCAAATGCGCCCACAAAACCGTCAGTGATCTTGAATACGCCACCGTATTCGGCAATATCCTGACCCATCAGTACCAAATCAGAATGACGCTCCATCGACTGGCGCAGGCCATCTGAAATGGCATCGATAAATCTTTTCTCAGAAACCTTTTCTGACTTGGGGCTGACGATGGTCTGGTTGTAATCGGCAAACAAGTCATCATACTCTGTTTTTTCGTCAGCTAATGGAGGTGTGGTTTCAAATGAAATAGCTAATCCCTCTTCAATTTCTTTTTTGATTTTTTTGGTAGCCGAGTCAATGAAAGCCTTGTCAATTACTCCTTCCTTTAGAAGATATTTCTCATAGTTTGCCAATGGATCTTTTTTCGCCCAATCGTCCATCAGCTTTTTCGGAACGTACTTAGTGCCAGACGCTTCTTCATGACCTCGCATTCTAAAAGTGATCGCCTCCAAAAGTACTGGCTTTGGATTCTTCCTCATTTTAGATGAAATGGTTTTCACTGCATCATACACTTCCAGAATGTTGTTGCCGTCTACCTGAACTCCTTCAATACCATAACCGATTGCTTTATCGACAAAGCTCTTGCATCGAAATTGCTCGTTGCTCGGTGTCGACAAACCGTAGCCGTTATTTTCAATCACAAAAATCACTGGCAAGTCCCACACTGCGGCAACATTTATGGCTTCATGGAAGTCGCCTTCACTGGTGCCGCCATCTCCATTAAACACAGCAGTGACCTTATTTTCTTTTTTCAAAAGACTGGCTAATGCAATACCATCGGCCACTCCATTTTGAGGCCCGAGGTGAGAAATCATTCCAACAATATGGTGCTCGTTGTTACCAAAGTGGAACGATCGATCGCGGCCCTTTGTGTAACCAGCGGAAGTACCCTGCCATTGAGAGAACAGTCGGTCAAAGGGCATGTTACGTGAGGTGAACACGCCAAGATTCCGATGCATCGGGAGGATGTACTCATCCTCATTCAAAGCTTTGGTTAACCCCACTGCGATTGCCTCCTGACCGATACCACTAAACCATTTCGAAATCTTGTTTTGCCTGAGGAGGATAAGCATCTTCTCCTCTATTAGCCTTGGCTTCAGAAGACTTTCGTAAAGGTCTTGCAGTACTTTGTCGCTGTATTTTTTTCTGTCGAATTGCATGGCTGTGAAAAATCGCGCGGCAAGTTAATCAAACCCCAACTGATTCATGAAGCCGCCACAATAGCTTTTGGTAAGTGGTTTTCTGGTAATAAGAAAGGCCATAAAATCGAAAAACTCGGGTATTTTTGATGCCAGATGATTTCGTTTGATT
>JBFWZR010000009.1:0-65895 GCA_050185175.1 Cyclobacteriaceae bacterium | reverse complement strand
GAAGAGTTTCAGGTGATTGAAGATCAACTAGAGAAACCAACAGGTGATACTAATCCCTATAAAGAAACCATGAACGCGCTCCGTAAGGAGATGGCCATTTATGAGAATGTGATGAAGGGAAAAGCGAAAGAAGCTCTTTCAATTATTGATCAAGCCGGAATTACGGTCAATGACTTTGCCTATAAGGACAAAGGCTCGGCCTTCAAATATTTCAGCGAATATGCCCACGGAAGAACGTATGACGTTACAAAGTCCACAATTCAATCTTATATCGCCAGCCCAAATAACTGGGCTCCAAAACAGGGATCGAATCGAAACAAGATGATCCAAGTAGCATCATCAAGCCTTCATCCGATTTTACTGGAAATGGTGGAGTATGATAAAATGAATGGCCCAAAGTATAACTCCGCCTTTCAGGTGCTTCAGAATTTTTATGCGTTCGGATTGATTGCAGACATCACCCGAAAGATGAAACATTACAAGCAGGAGAACAACATCATGCTGCTGTCGGATGCGCCCAAGTTTCTCAATGGTGTGATCAACGACAGTGACACACCATTTATATATGAGAAGGTGGGTTCATACTTCCGGCATTATCTAATCGATGAGTTTCAAGACACATCGGGTTTTCAATGGAAAAATTTTAAACCGTTGTTGAAAGACGCGCTGGATCAGTTTCAGGCGAGCATGGTAGTGGGCGATGTGAAGCAGTCTATCTACCGATGGAGGGGTGGAGATCAACAATTATTACAACTCGAAGTGGGCAAGGCGATGGGACCCGAGGCGACAGAGATAAAAGAGTTGAATGTGAACTACCGCAGCGCGGAGAAATTGGTGCAGTTCAACAACACACTCTTTCACAAGGCTTCAGAGATTGTGTCGGAGATGGCGGGTCAGCCGATGGCGGTGGATGCCTATCATGATGTAGATCAGCAGAGTCAACGGTTTGCTGGGCAAGGGTATGTGCAAATCACTTTTTTAGAAAAACAGGAGGGCGAGGAGGATTGGACTTCCGAGTCCATGAGGGTGCTGCCGCAGGTGATTGAGGATTTACAAGACCAGAAGGTGAAGTTAAAGGACATTGCTATACTGGTTAGAAGGAATGAAGAGGGGCAACGCATTGCAACGGAGTTGCTCCAATACAAGAACGCTCAGACTAAGCCAGGTTATCGATATGATGTGGTGTCCAACGAATCATTGCGCTTGGATACTGCCAGTTCTGTAAAACTTATTTTATCTGCGCTGCGGTATTTGCACAACCCCAACGATGCGATAGTGCGCGGTGAGCTTGCCTATGAGGTAGTGCGGGGTAAAAAGATTGAAACGATTTTCACGCAAGCGGGAAGGAACGAGATGGAGGGCATTCTTCCAGATGAGTTTGTAAAGCAGACGGCCTGGCTGAACAAGCTCTCGGTATTCGAGTTGACGGAAGAAATGATTCGCATGTTCGATCTGGGTGGTGATGACAGTGAGCTGGCTTACATTCAGGCTTTTCAGGATTTGGTGTTGGAGTTCTCTTCGTTGGAGAAGAATGACCTCGCTTCTTTCCTGGAGTGGTGGGAGAACATGAAGAACAAGAAGTCGATACAGGTGGCGGGGAATGTGGATGCCATCAACATCCTCACGATCCACAAAGCCAAAGGACTTCAATTCAAATATGTGATCATTCCCTTTCTCAACTGGAGACTCAATCATGAGATACCACCGCTGCTGTGGGTGCAGTCAGAGAAGCCGCCCTTTGATAAGATGGGATACCTGGCAGTGAGGTACACCAGTGCGTTGGAGAAAACATTTTTTGAAGAGGCATACAAGACCGAACAAAGCAAAGCTTACATCGATAACCTGAATCTGTTGTACGTTTCATTCACACGTGCCGAGGAAGGATTGATTGCTTTTGCAAACAAACCTCGTCCCAACTTGCAAAAACCGGGCACGGTAGGAGATCTTGTTTACGAAGGGATTGCCCGTGACACTTCGCTCGCAGCACAGTTTAAAGATGATCGACTTGTCATCGGCACGTTGAAGAAACTGAGCATAGAAGATGATGGAGAGGAGTATCTGCCGGCAGCTTTAGATCACTACGCCTCTTTCGACTGGAGACAGAAACTGGTGATCAAGCGCGAAGGGATAGAATTCTTTGAAGAGTCGGTATCGGAGAAAAGAGCAAAGATCAACTACGGCATATTGATGCACCGGTTGCTGGCACACATCCCACATAAGCAAGAGGCTGAGGCCGTACTCAATGAGTTGCACATTCAGAACCTGTTTACCGAAGAAGAGAAAAACATTCTGCTTCCACAATTAAAGGCTATGATGGCACATCCCGTCATCGGTACCTGGTTCGACAAGCAATGGGAGGTAAGGACAGAAATTCCGGTACTTATTCCCGGTGGGCGACAAAGTCGGATCGATAGAGTAATGATCGGAAAGAAAAATACCGTGATCGTAGATTATAAAACCGGAGAACGAAAACAACAAGACAGAACACAAGTAGAAAGTTATACAGGACTTCTCTCGCAGATGGGTTATCCGAATGTGGAGGGATATCTTCTTTACCTGGATGAGATGGAGGTGGTCACTGTAGTGAGAGGGTCAACGCTCGAACTCTTTTGATAATGTTAAATGATCAATTTTTAATGATTAATGCTTAATAGTTAACTATAGATGAAGGAGAACGTCATTTTGGATAAGAGTATACACTTCTCTTTAAGTGTAATTCAGTTGTATAAAAAATTAATAGCCGCAAATGAATTTGTGATGTCGAAGCAACTTTTGAGAAGTGCTACCAGTATTGGGGCAAATATTCATGAAGCGCAGGCAGGTGTGTCTAAGAGAGATTTTGCGAATAAGATGGCGATCGCGTCCAAGGAAGCAAGAGAAGTTAAATACTGGTTGGTTTTGTTGGACAAATCTCAATACATAGAAATGGATTACACTAAATATATGAATGACGTTACAGAACTTATTAAAATGTTAACCGCTATCGTGAAAACTGCTCAGAGCACTATTAAACATTAAAAATTCAGCATTAAAAATTTAAGGCAGGCAGGTATTAAACATTAACCATTCAACATTAACAACTAAGAAGTGTCATTCCTAAGAGAAATAGCAGAGAGGATTGCTTCGGAGAAAAACCCTGGAGATCTGACGATCGTCTTCCCCAACAGGCGTGCTGCGTTGTTTTTTCAGAAGTATCTCGCGGAGAGTTTGGAGAAGCCTTCGTGGTCGCCACGGTTGTTGAGTATTGAGTCGTTGTTTTCTTCGTTGTCGGAGTTACGGGAGCCGGACCGGTTGTCGTTGATCTATCGCTTATATAAGGTGTATCAGGAGGTGATGAAGAACGAAGAACCGTTCGATCGGTTTTACTTCTGGGGTGATATGCTGCTGCGCGACTTTGACGAGGTGGATAAGTATTTGGTGAATGCAACGCTGTTATTTAAAGACTTGAGTAAACTCAAAGAGCTGGACGAGTCCTTTGATTTCCTTACGGATGAACAGAAAGATTTTCTCAAGGGCTTTTGGATGAGTTTCGAGGAGAAGCCTGCAGGAAGTAAGGAAGAGTTTCTGAAAGTGTGGCGCAAGCTACCGAAGGTATACACAGAGTATACGAAATCATTACGCAAGGAGAAGTTGGGCTATGAAGGGATGATCCATCGCGATGTGGCGGAGCGGGTGGAGAAGGACAATATCCTGGGCAAAAAAGAAGATGCTAGTAAGTATGTGTTTGCTGGATTCAACGCGCTCACACGTGCTGAAGAAAATGTGATGGCCTGGTTTGTCGAGCGCGGAGCACGTGTGTTCTGGGATGTGGATGAATATTACGTGGAGGACAAGTCGCAGGAGGCTGGGCAGTTTTTCAGGCAGTACCGAAAGCACCCTGTATTGGCGAAGACCTTCGAAGTACCCGCGGCTCATTTCAAAGGAGGAAAAAAAGAGATTCATCTCACTGGAGTGCCGCAGCGTATCGGTCAGGCCAAGCTCACCGGCCAACGGCTGGCGGAAGAGATTCCAAAGCCGGAAGACGCGGTGAAGACGGTAATCGTGCTTCCGGATGAGAGCATGTTGCTGCCGGTGTTGCACTCGCTGCCACCCGAGTTGCCCGATGTGAACGTGACCATGGGCTACCCGCTGCGGAATACGCCTTTGTATAATCTGCTGGATTTGCTCATCGACATGCAGCTGCAGCGCAAGGGCGTTTACTTCAGTCATCGCCAGGTGACGGCCATCCTCGGCCACGCTTATATCATCGCCCTGGAGAAGGAGGAAGCCCAGAAGATCAGGAGCAGTATTGTGTCGGCCAACAGAGTCTTCATCTCTCACGAAGAGTTGGAACGCGAAGGAACCATCCTCAATGAACTCTTTGCCATCAAAGAACCCGAGCAGGCATCGGAGTACCTTATAGATATAGTGAAACGGCTGGGTGCGAGTTTCTCCGACAGGCAGGGGTTTGACAGGGAGTATGCGTTTCACTTCCACCGCCACCTATCGCGACTGCATGAAGTGTTGCAGGATTCCGGCAAGCATCCGGATTGGCGAGGGTATCAGAAATTGTTCCGGCAGGTGGTGCTGTCGCAGAAGATACCTTTTACCGGAGAGCCTTTGAAAGGTTTGCAGGTGATGGGCGTGTTGGAAACCCGTAACCTGGATTTTGACAATGTATATGTATTGTCACTGAATGAAGGCATGCTGCCCTCGGCTGCACGACAAGGGTCTTACATTCCGCACAGCATCCGAAGGGCATACCAACTGCCGACCCATGATCACCAGGATGCTATCTATGCGTATTTGTTTTACCGCCTGCTGCAACGAGCGAAGAAGGTACACCTATATTATAATACCGAGCCCGACATCATCGGCAATGGGGAGATGAGCCGCTACGTACAACAGCTGGTGTACGAATCGGAGTTGCCCATCAAGCACTATGTATTGCACAATGCCGTTCAGATCAATGCAATTGAAGCGGTGGCTGTACCCAAGACCAAAGAAATACTTCAGCTTCTGAACAAGTACCTGGCGGAATGTGCTTTGGAGGAGCGGAGAGAACTGACACCCTCCGCGCTTAACGATTATATCGAATGCCGTCTTCGGTTTTACCTGAAGCACCTGGCGCGACTGCGCGAAGCAGACGAGGTGGAGGAAGACCTGGATGCCCGCATCTTCGGAAACCTGTTACATGACGTGGTGTTCTGGTTCTACCAGGAACTGGCGTCACGTAACAAAGGACAAATTGAGAAGAACGACTTTGAAGGAGCGGATGAGCTGGTGCTGAAGTTGATTGACAAGGCGTTTATTGAACTCTATCGCCTCGACCCGGCCAAAGAGGTAATCTACGAAGGGCAGCGCATCGTGGTGCGCACGATAGTGCGGGAGTTCATGAGCAAGATTGTGGAGCGCGACCAAGCCCATGCTCCATTTATTATAGAGGCGCTGGAACAGAAGTTTGCCGTGCCATTCGAGGCTGGCAAGCAGACGATATTATTAGGTGGAAAAATCGACCGGGTGGATCGCAAAGGACAGCAAGTGCGCATCATCGACTACAAGACCGGCAAGGACGAGCTGGGGGTGGAGAGCATCGAGAGTCTGTTTGATGGCACGGGCAGGCGCAACAAGGCCGCCTTCCAGACAATGCTGTATGCGTTTTTGTTTGATAAAGAGCTAAAAGACCCTGCGGCCAAGCTGGTGCCCGGCCTGCTCAACCGCAAGAACCTGTTTGAGGATAACTTTTCTTTTGGTCATCCCCTCGGCCGAGGCCGCGACAAGCGCGTGATCGAAGATGCCCGCCCGTTTTTTCCGGAGTTTGAAGACCTGCTACGCTACACCTTGAGTGAATTGTATGACCCTTCCGTTCCCTTCGACCAGACACCTAATGTGAAGGCGTGTAGCTTTTGTTCGTATAAGGGTATTTGCAGGAGGTAGTTTCTTAGTGTTTAGTTCTTAGTTTTTAGTTTTTAGTCTTAGTCCTTATTATCGGGGTAACCGTTGACTGTGTAAGAGGATATACTGTCAGCATGGGGACACTGGAGCCTGGCTAGAGTATTTATTTTCGCCCCTGAATTCCAAGAATGAGCAAACAGCAACTAGTCAACTATGTAAAGAGGTTCGTGTCCCTGGATGATGCAGAGGTGGAGGAGTTCGTTTCTTGCTTTGAGGTGGTCAAGGTGAAGAAGCGCCAGTTCATTGTTCAGCCTAATTTTGTAAACCGACACCGGGGCTTTGTGGTAAAAGGTGCGTTTCGGAGTTATGCAGAGGCTGATGACGGACAGCAACATACCGTGCAGTTTGCCATTGAAAACTGGTGGGTATCAGATATCAACAGTTACATTTATCAACATCCTGCCACCCTTTTTATTGTTGCGCTGGAGGATAGCGATTTGCTACAAATTTCATTTGAGAAGGAGCAGGAGCTAAAAAAGTCTAACCACAAGTTTGAAACGTTTTTCAGAGTAATAGCAGAAAAGGGACTTGCCTTTGAGCACCGAAGAATCTTGTTCAACTTAACTCACTCTGCTGAGGCACGGTATGAGAACTTTCTGCTCAACTTCCCCAACTTCATCCAGCGCGTACCACAATATGCCTTAGCCTCTTACCTCGGTATGACCACTGAATTTTTATCCAGACTAAGAAATAAACGCGCACGGAAAAGTTGATCTAGATCAACCTCCTTTCTTGATCTACTTCTTCTTCATTGGTTTTGGGTTGCCTGACTTTTGTCGTGTCAATATTGACATACAAATCAAAACAATTCAAACAATGGAACAATCATTAATTGAGGTTCTCTCTGCCAAGAACGAGATGGTGAGGAAGGGTCAGATTGTAGAGGCTACGGAGAAGTATTTCGCTCCGAAAGCAAAGACGTTGGACTTCGATGGCACAGTAACCAACGGGAAAGAAGAGATGCTAACGAAGATGCGCGGCTTTGCCAATGCGATTGCCAAAGTAAATGGGATTACGTTGCACAGGACCGCGCTAAGCGAAGATGTTTCTTTTGCCGAATTTACTTTCGACTTTGACATGAAGGACGGGAGTAAAATCTTCTGGCATGAGATCCTTCGCACCGTCTGGCAAAACGGACTGATCGTGGAGGAACAATATTTTAAAGCATAAAAAAACGAGATGCTATGAGATTTGTAACAAAACAAATACACGCGTATCTGGATTATCCTGTAGCTGCAGCGCTGATGTTATTGCCTTTGTTGTTAGGTCTGGGAGGTTCAAACCCGTTGGCCTTGTATCTGTCGATAGCAACTGGCATCGCAGCTTTGGTTCTCACTTTGTTAACTGACCACCAACTTGGGGTGTATAGAATAATTCCTTACAAGTGGCATCTGCTGGTTGATGCGTTGGTGGGTATTGTATTCGTAGCCGCGCCATTTGTGTTTTCATTCCGAGGTTGGGATGCTTACTACTATTGGGTCAACGGACTTGCTGTTTTGACAGTGGTGACTCTGCACAAGCCTGAAGGGGCACGAAGTATTAATTGAAAATTATAGAAACTAAAGAAGATGTATCAATTCGAAATACCGGTGAGATCAGCATTGTCTGATTCAAACCAGAAGATTTATGACAAGGTGAAGGCGCAACTGGGATTTGTTCCTAACATCTACACGTATATGGCGAAGCATCCCAATGCTCTGGCAGATTACCTGGCATTCATTGGAAGAAAAAGCACGTTGACTAGCAAAGAAAAAGAGGCCGTGAGCCTGGTGGTTAGCCAAATCAATGGCTGCCATTATTGTCAGTCTGCCCACACTGCTTTAGGCAAAATGAATGGCTTCACAGAGGAAGAAACCCTCGAGCTAAGGAGGGGAGAGGCAACCTTCGATCCGAAGATTGACGCGCTGACCAAACTCGCTGCTTCCATCACAGAAAACAAAGGGCAGGCAACCAGGGAAGCCATTCAGGGATTCTTCAAAGCCGGTTATTCCGAGAAGGAGTTCATTGATGTTGTATTTGTGATTGCAGATAAGATCATCACCAATTTTATCGCAATCACCACCAAGACAACAATTGACTTTCCTCTCGCAAAATCAATTTTATAAAAAGGTACAAATCAAAAAATTAAACAAAATGAAAAATTCAATTCAAACTATCATAGTAACAATCATCATGTTGTTGGGTGCAAATGCAATGGCACAGAGCAAGGCAGCAAACAATATTGACGATAGTAAAATTGCACTGCAGGGATATAGTCCTGTGTCGTACCTGGATTTGGGTATCGCTCAAAAAGGTTTAAAAGAATATAAGTCAACCTATGACGGACTGGCTTTTTATTTCACCAGCGCAGACCAGAAGAAATCCTTCGAGGCTAATCCAAAAACGTATTTGCCTCAATATGGAGGATACTGTGCCTTTGGTGTTTCTGTAGGAGCCAAGTTCAGGGTAGACCCAAATAAATTTGTAGTGAACGATGGCAAGTACTATTTGTTCCTTTATGACCTTGAGGTAGATGCACAGCAACTTTGGTTGGCAGGCAATCACAAGGAGTTGGTAAAGAAGGCCAACAACAATTGGACGAGTCTGAGTAGGAACTAAGAATCTAAACATTTAAAACAAACACCTGAGGCTGTGGCTTCGGGTGTTTTATTATTTGAGGTGACATGCAGATTGAATTTAAAAGGCTGAGTGAAGTAGATAAATCCAGACTGATGGCGTTGATGAACCATCCGCTGGTAAGGAGGCAGATGCCATTGTTCAACGGCCAGTTCGATGACGATACCTGTGATCAATTTATCGCAGCGAAAGAAAAAATGTGGATAGAGTTTGGTTATGGCCCGTGGGCGTTCGCCATCGATGGGGAGTTCGTGGGCTGGGGTGGGTTGCAGCCTGAGAATGGAGAAGCAGATTTGGCATTGGTATTACATCCACATTATTGGGGTGTTGGTAAGACTATATACAAAAGGATCATCGATATTGCTTTCAGCGAAATGAGTTTGACCTCGATTACCATTTTATTTCCACCGACCAGAACCCGAATCCAGGGGCTCACACGACTGGGGTTTAAGGAGGAAGGTAAATTGATTATTGCAGGCGAAGAGTTTATCAGGTTTAGGTTGGAGAGTAGGCAATAGGAACTTTGGTTCGTAGTGGTTGGATAGTCAACGTTTGCAGATTTCTTGGTAGATTGATTGGGCGATTTGGAGGTTGAAGCCAATTGACCGGTAAGTCGCAAGCCACATTTACATGAAAAGAAAATCAATAGACCTGTTCTTCCCAGCCATGGCATTACTCATGCTCATCATTGTGCTTTGGGGGTTTGGCCCGAGTTTCTTTTTCAGAGACGCCTCTTCTGATGCAGGTGGATTTGGCCCTGACGGTTTGCCGATCTATCTCATTGCTCACGGATTGGTGATGAGTACCTGGATGTTATTACTGATTGTGCAGACCGGTCTGGTGCAAACCAAAAATATTAAAGCCCACATGACGCTGGGTTGGGTCGGGCTAGCCGTTGCTGTGCTGGTAATACCTACCGGTATCATGGCGATGAATGGATTCGGACCGCGATTGATGGCGCTGGGCGTACCAGCTCCAGTACTTCGTGAAGGGATGTCTTTGTTGTTTTGGATTGACGTGTTTTCACTACTTCTTTTTCCCTCTTTCGTGGGTGCTGCTATTTACTATCGAAGAGATACCACATGGCACAAACGGCTGATGTTATTTGCTGGTTGTACGGTTTTAGTGCCGGCAATAGGCCGACTAACTGCACAGCTTGCGCATGCCAAAAGTTTTGGTGGTATTAACTGGCCACTAAGCTGGGGCATTTTACTTGGGCTTATGCTTTGCATTCCGATATATGATTTTGTTTCCACAAAGAAAATCCACAAGGCTACGGTAGCCGCTTTCGCTGCTTTATTTCTGGGCATGCTGCTTTCTGTGATTATTGCTGCCACTGAGGTTGGCAAAGATTTAGCCAGTGCTCATTTCCTGAATTAGATTTCAATAGATATAGAAACGATATATCGCGAGCTATTTTTAAAAGTGAAATAAACCAAAATGGAATATAGAAATATCAGCTGGAAAAGGATCGTTGTGTTCTTTGTCATTGCAACCGTGGTTTCAAATATTTTCAGGTTTGATGTTTTCGAAATTAAGGCCGAGCTGGAGGAATTGCCCACCTGGATTTTTGTCTTGGTTTCTGTTCTGTTAGAAGGTAGTGGAGTGTTGATTGGGGCTGTAATAGCAGTTACTTTGTTGAAGAAGAGTAGACCCACACAGATTTCGATTTTTGGTACGTCCAGGTCCAAAGGTATTTTGATGGCTGCCATCCCAGTTGTTTTATTAGTGGCAATAGGCGTGAACAACGAGTTTGAAATGAATGCTCACCTGTATGGGTTGATCGCTATCATTGGAACATTAATCTACTGCCTCATGGAGGAGTTCGGTTGGCGTGGCTACCTACAGGAAGAGTTAAGGGTTTTAGCACCTTGGCCGAAATACCTGATTATAGGATTTGTGTGGTACGTATGGCATTTGACTTTCCTTACAGAAGCCAGTGTTGGGGATAATCTATTTTTTTTAGCTATGATGATTTTTGGAAGCTGGGGTATAGGACAGGTGGCGGAATCCACGAAATCAATTTTGGCCAGTGCCTGTTTTCACCTGATTATCCAAATCATGATGTTCAATGCGTTGATCAAGAACGGCATTGACCGTACAGAAAAGCTCATAATCCTGGGAGTCTCGGTAGTGTTGTGGTTTACCATCGTAAAGAAATGGGAAAAGCAGAATGCCCGGGTAAAGGCTGATTCTGAGTAGGCAAAGAAGTTCTCACTTTTTTGTCCAGGTCTCGGGGTAGGATTTAAAGGCGTAGGGAAACCTAATTTGGGAATTTCTTGGTAAATTGGTTGCAAGAAGGGATATACTAAACCGGTATTTGCTCCAAAAAAGTCATAACATGCCATAATTCCAATAAGTAACTACCCAACCCATTAAATCATGATTTCATCAAGTAAGGCCGACAAAATGCTAGCGGCACTAAAAGACTACAAAAAGCGATATATAACTAAAAATATTGGAGACCTGGATGAATCAGGTACCCGAATAATGATCAATACCTTCCTTACAACAGTACTGGGATATCAGGAGCTTGAGGAGATCAAGACCGAATATATGATTAAGGGAACTTATGCCGACTATATAGTACAAATTGGAGGCACAAGACACTTTTTGGTCGAAGTTAAGGCGTATTCAATAAATCTATCGGACAAACATTTGAGACAAGCCATTAACTACGGAGCAAATGAGGGAATTGATTGGGCAATTCTTACAAATGGCAGGCAATTTCAGGTCTACAAAGTGATTTTTGAAAAGCCAATAGGTGAAAAATTGCTTTTCGAAATTGACTTTCAGGCAGACGATTTCAATATCAAAGCTGCGGTTGAATCGCTGAGCTATTTGCATAGGGATGCAGTAGTAAAAAATAGTTTGGATTCACTTTGGTCGCGCTATTCAGCTTTAGACCCAGTCAACATTGCTGGCTTATTGTTCTCTCCTCAAGTGGTAACATTTTTAAAAAAGGAATTGAAGAGTAAATATGATACCAGATTTGAGGACGATGAGATTGTGGAGTCGTTGTACGCGATTGTCTGTGGCGAAATTCCTTTGGAAAAACTGAAGATACCGAAGTTCAAACCAAAGAAAAGGAAGGTGCAAGATAAATCCACTAAAAGTAACAACGACAATCTCCCGGAAGAGACGGCAACTAATCCGACTCCGAATTGAACTATGCTGAATTGGGCGATCCATGCATAAAGAAAATGGGGCCAAAAGGTCTAAAAAATTCATATTTTTAGACGGTCAATGAGCACTGGGATCAACGTAAATCCGGATATTATTACATGGGCAATTCAGCGTGCTGGATATGAGTTGCATGATTTTGCCGAAAAATTTCCAAAAGTCACCGATTGGCTTGAAGACCGAAAACAACCGACTGTAAAGCAACTTGAGAAGTTTTCCCACAAAGTACATCTGCCATTTGGCTACCTTTTTTTGCAAGAGCCCCCGGTAGAAAGACTTCCTATCCCATTCTTTAGAACCAACCAAAAAGGGACATCCCAAAAAGTTAGCGTGAATGTGTACGACACTATTATGCTAATGCAACAAAGGCAAAGTTGGCTCAAAGACTACTTGAAGGATAATGACTATGAGGACCTTCCCTTCGTAGGCAAATATTCTAACAATACAAATGTAGCCGAGATCGTTGCTGATATTCGAGAAGTACTGAATCTAGAGTCAGAATGGGCAAGTGGTTTTCAGAAATTGGAGACAGCAGTCGATCATTTGACTCAGAAAATCGAAGATGTGGGGATCATTGTCGTTTTCAACGGGGTTGTCGAGAACAATACAAGTCGCCCCATAAAGGTTGATGAATGTCGAGGTTTCGTTCTTGTTGATGAAATTGTTCCGTTCATGTTTGTAAACAATGCTGACGGAAAAGCAGCCCAATTATTCACGATCTTACACGAACTTGCACACGTCTGGATAGGTCATAGTGCTGGATTTGATTTTAGACAGTTACTCCCAGCAAATGACCCAACAGAGATTCTTTGCGACAAAGTAGCAGCAGAATTTCTAGTGCCGCAAGAATCCTTCAACCGAATATGGCGCGAACGTCCGGAAATTCCATACGTTGCAAAGCATTTTAAAGTAAGTCAGATTGTAGTCGCCCGAAGAGCGTTGGATTTGGGGAAAATCAATAAGCCTTCCTTTTTTAACTTCTACAATAATTATGTCAATCAACTCCAGTACAAGAAGGAGAGCCAGGCAAAAGGTGGAGACTTTTATGCCACTACCAAGAAAAGGTTAAGTCTCACCTTCGCTACTCGGATAAATCAGGCTGTAAAAAGTAATCAATTGCTATATCGCGATGCCTATAAGCTTACAAGTTTAAAAGGGGATACGTATAAAAAGTTTTTCGATAAACACTTTTAACTTAAATGGGTGTCTATGTTGTTGATAGTAACTTTTTTATCCAGGCACACAGAGCCAGTTACCCATTAGATGTAGCCACAAGTTTTTGGGACAAAGTGAAACAACTTGCTCAACAGGGGAAAATAATAAGCATCGACAAAGTGAAAAAGGAGATATTCGATCACCAGGACGAACTGAAAGACTGGTGTGAGAATAACCTGCCAGCGGACTTTTTCAAGGAGACAACTGAATTTGTGACTAGTTACGCCCAGATTGTAGAGTGGGCTAATTCTAGGAGCGGGCATTACAATCCGACAGCACTAGCGGAATTTCTAGGGGCGGATGAGGCAGACGCATGGTTAGTGTCGTTTGCACATGCCGATGTTGCCAACAGAATATTGGTAACTCATGAAAAAAGTCAACCTGACCGCAAAAATAAAGTTAAGATTCCCGAGGCATGCGCCCCATTCGAGATTAGTTACGTAGATACAATTGAAATGTTAAGGCGACTTGGTGAGCGCTTCTAGCATTTGTGGGTGACAGGTTTTAACACCCGACAACACTTGATAAAATATCATTCCTTTTAATGATAGTAAAAACATTACACGACTCTTAGTTGGCATTGCCACCTTGTTTGTATTTTCTGTTTGTGTAATGATCTTAGCTCAACGGGTAAAACCAATCGTGAATTCCGAAGTAGATGAACAGCTTAGATCAAACGAAATTGAAGACTTAGCTAGCTTCGACTACAACGCTCAATTTGAGTTGAATAACTATCTAGTTTTAGGAGATTCTGGTTTGAATAATATTGATACAGTTGATTTTGATTGTGCAATCTTGATTTATCCCACTCTTGATCAAATTGAAAGGATGAAGGAAGAAGAAGGGGAAGAAGATTTTTATATTGGAGCTGATGACAGCAACTGGTATCAGGCCCAATCTATTGAGATGATTGATTCAGTTGGAGTGACAAAGATCGGGGCAAATAGGTATTTACACTTAGTTGGACTAAACAAAACTTGGAATTTAGATGTTAGAAAGGAGGGCTTACCGGCATGGAATTTAATCTTCTTTAAGACTACTAAGGAGCCGGAAGTGATTTCCGCAATTGATTTAACAGTTGAACAGGTGCGTGACTATTTTGAGAGGTAGCAAGATAATTGTTGTTGAGATTCATTAGCCGGCCAAAGCCAAACTCACTCCCTCGCCAATTCCGCCTCAGCAGCTATAAATCCAAAAGAAGCAAAACTTTTTCCGGCTACTACTTTTTGAAATATGTCAATTGCCTTGGTGGTGTCTCCATTGTAGAGGTACCAGTTGCCTACCCCGTAACCCTGCGTAGCCAGTGAGAGATCATAATCATCGGCTTCGGGATTGACGGTCAGAAGTTGCTCGGGTTGCAGCTTGCCCTGATACATCTGAAGTCGTTTGTAGTATGAATCGTTTTCGATTATGTTCATCGAGTCCGTGATGTTGCCCAGTAATCCTTTGGCCAGTTCGTCTTTTCCTTCTCTGCGATACGTCATGTAAAACCAATCGATGGTGGCCACGAGCAGGTCATCGTTGTTACTCACTTTCAGACATTCGATGTAGGCTTGTTCTGCTTTTTCAAAATCACCCTTGAGGTAGTGAGCCAGCGCGAGGTGATACCAGATGTTGAACTGAGTACTTGATAGGGGGATGTTCATCTTGTTGGGCGCACCGTCTTGTTCTATCTCCGGTGGCCACGGTGGCATCAGTTGACTGGCACGGGTAAGGTCATCAATGGCGCGGTCAAACAACCGCATGGAGATGTAGCGATGCCCGCGATGGCGAAGAAGACGATAAGAGTCAGGGTACTTCTCCAGTCCCTGACTCAATATCTCAATAGCGTCATTAAATCGCGAAAGGTATCCCAGCCTTCTGGCATACCAGATGTAGTTCTCTTCCGAAGGATCTTCCAGGAAGTTCTTTTCAGCCACCTGAAGGTTGCTATCCAGTCGCGCCTGTGCCTCCGGACTTCTCTCCGGCTCGTAGAATGTTTTTCCCAACAGGGATACAACCTCAGGAGCTTTTTCAACATGTTCTTCTTGCTTTTGGCCACAGCCAAAAACGATCAGTAGGGGGAGAGAGAGAACGATCAGTTTTCGCATAAGTGTTTAGTTCACGCCAGGTTGTTTCAACACAAATCCTGTCTTTGCTTTTTCGTCCGCTACCATCTTTTTCACATCCTGAAGTAATTTTTTTGCATCGTACACAATGCCGTCTTTCACAGTGTACTTCACACCACCCACACGCACGACTTCATTGTTCTCAGTTAGTTTGATGGCACCCGTTCCGTACAATACCTTCAGGTTCTTCAATGGGTTCTCATCTACGATGACAAAGTCGGCAAGTTTGCCTACTTCCACAGACCCTAATTCTTTTTCCATTCCGAGAAGCTGCGCTCCATATAATGTAGCGGAGCGAATGATTTCCAGCGGATGGAATCCAGCCTCACGCAGTAACTCCAGCTCGCGGATGTAGGCAAAGCCATACAATTGGAAAATAAATCCTGAGTCAGAGCCGGTAGTTACTCGACCACCACGATTTTTATATTCGTTGACGAACGTCATCCACAGTCTGTAGTTCTCTTTCCATGCCACCTCTTGCTCCGTTCCCCAGTCGTGCCAGTAAGAGCCGTGTGATATCTTGCTGGGCTGGTAGAACTTCCAAAGTGAAGGTAAAGTGTATTCCTCATGCCATTCAGCTCTGCGCGCACGTTGCAAATCGCGTGAAGCTTCGTAGATATTAAATGTTGGATCGAGGGTGAAGTCGAGTGATAAGAGTTCGTTCATCACTTTGTTCCAGTGCTCTGAGTAGGGCGGTGCAGCTTGCTTCCATAGCTTGCCTGCTTCACCAAAGCGATCCTGTTCGTTCTGGTAATTATAGTCTGCAGGGAAATTCTGAATGGTTTGGTTGTTGAATAATGCTTCGGGGAGTCCATACCAGTGCTCCATACTGCTAAGACCAGCTCTGGCTGAGTTCAGTACATTCCAGCGCGCGACATCCACTTGTGCATGGTGACAGGCGGAGCGAAGTCCTAACCTTTTGTTTTCACGGAGCGCTGCGTCCATTACTTCAGGGGATGCTCCGAAGAACTTGATTCCATCAGCACCTTTTTTTGCATTTTCCTGTACCCATAGTCTGGCCTGATCTGCTGTGGCGATCGGTTCTTTCGCACCTTGCCCGAAACCGGTATATGCTTTGATGCGTGGCGCAGTGATTGAGTTCTTGGCGCTCTTAGCTCTTTGATCCAATACCCAATCGAGGCCGTTGCCGGTGGAAGGATCACGCACGGTAGTTACGCCATGGCCCATCCAGAGTTTGAAAACATATTCTGCAAAGGGCGCCTGACCACCACCGATGTGTGCATGGCAATCGATGAAACCCGGCATGAGGTACATGCCTGAGCAGTCCAGTTCTTTTCCACCTGCTTCCAATTTAGGTCTGCGGTCGGGGTTGATGGCAACACCAGGAAATCCCACAGCCTGAATGTTGACGATTTTATTTTGTTTCACCACAATATCAACTGGCCCCATGGGAGGCGCACCGGTGCCATCAATGAGCATGACACCGCGGATGATTAGTTGTGGATAAGGGCCATCGCCTTCTTTCACTTCCGGTGCCTTTTGTACGTTGCCTTGAGCAAACGCAAAGAGGCTGAAGCAAACGAGCGGAATAAGTAGAAATCTTTTCATGGATTAAGGATTGTTTTCAGTGGTACGGTTTGAGTATACATCGATTTTGTCAAGCTAGCGAAGTTTGGGAATATTCTAAATGGGATTTTGACGAACACATTTTTTAGGAAGCTTCGCTACCATCCTCACTAACATGCGTTTTCCAGTGTCTGATTTTACCCTACTTCAACCGTGTGCGGTATTATTTTGTAATTATTGGTTCATTTTTAACCCTATAATTCCAATTTTTATCAAAAAAGAGAGAATAATAGGCTATGAAGAGACCCAAAACACGCTGGATCGTAATATTTTCAATACTGGTAGCATTGCAATTGATTGTGCTCTTACAAAGCAATGGTACTTTCAATCCGGATGATGCACAGGGCATCGATAAAGCCGACACTGCGTGGATGATTGTGGCCACAGCCTTTGTATTGTTTATGACACCAGGTCTTTCATTCTTTTACGGTGGAATGGTAAGCGCGAAGAATGTGATCTCTACCATGCTGCAGAGTTTTATTGCGTTGGGTGTGATCAGTTTACTTTGGTACCTCGTGGGTTTTAGCCTGGCGTTTGGTGAAAGCTATTATGGGCTGATTGGCGATCCGACAACTTTCTTTGCTTTTAAGAATGTGGGCCTTGCACCTCATCCTGATTTTGCGCCTACGTTTCCATTCTTGCTCTTTGCCTTGTTTCAGCTGAAGTTTGCCATCATTACTCCTGCACTCATCACGGGAAGTTTTGCAGAGCGTGTGAAGTTTACTTCTTATCTCATCTTCATGTGCTTGTTCTCTTTGATCATCTATTGCCCGCTTGCACACTGGACGTGGCATCCGGAAGGATTCCTTCGTCAGTGGGGTGTGATTGACTTTGCGGGTGGAACGGTGGTACACATGTCGGCAGGATTTGCAGCGTTGGCGGGAGCGTACATTCTCGGCAAGCGTGAGCAGAGTATTCATCAGCCAGCAAACATTCCTTTTATTATTTTGGGTACGGGCATGCTTTGGTTCGGCTGGTTTGGCTTCAATGCAGGTTCTGCGTTGGCCGCAAATGGTTTGGCAGTGCAGGCATTTGCTACAACCAATATGGCGTCAGCATCAGCAATGATCACGTGGGTTTTGTTTGATGCACTGGTAGGAAGAAAAATTTCTGCGATGGGCGCATGCATTGGTGCAGTGGTGGGATTGGTTGCCATTACACCTGCAGCGGGATTCGTTACGCTGAGTCAGAGTGTGTTCATCGGTTTTGTGGCTGCATTGGTCAGCAACCTTGCCGTGTATTACAAGCAGCGCACTACGCTGGATGATACACTGGATGTATTTCCCTGCCATGGCGTTGGCGGAATCGTGGGCATGATATTGACTGCCGTATTTGCCAAAGATGTTGGACTTATCAATGGAGAGTTCAATACGTTTAATCATCACCTGATGGCTTTGGTGATTGTGGGTGTGTTCACGTTCGTTGGTTCTTACCTGATCTACAAGGTGACGGGCATGCTCACGCAACTTCGCGTTTCTCCACACGAGGAGAGACTGGGCTTGGATATCAGCCAGCATTCGGAGTCCATTAAGAGTCCGGACCACATGGGCACGGCCGCCTAAGGGCAGCGTACCGTTTCTGTAAATTTATCAGCGACCGGAGCCGGAGGTGATGTATATTGGGTTAAAAAATTACCTAACCCTATGCGAACCTATATTTCAATTGTGCTTGTTGCACTCATGTCTATACCGGTAGCAGTCACAGCTCAAAAGACAAAAAAAGATGTAGTTAAACTGCTCGATTCGAGAACGGAAGAGTATTCGAAGATTGCAAATCAGATTTGGGGATTTGCAGAAGTAGGTTTTCAGGAAACACAAAGCTCAGCGCTTTTGCAAGAGACGCTGAGTAAAAATGGATTTACCGTAGAGAAAGGCGTGGCGGGTATGCCAACTGCTTTCATCGCTACGTATGGTTCAGGTAAGCCCGTGATCGCCATACTGGGAGAGTACGATGCCTTGCCGGGCGTATCGCAAGAGGCAGTGCCTGTGAAGACTCCCATTGAGGGGCAAGGCGCAGGTCACGCGTGTGGTCATCATCTGTTTGGAACGGCATCTTCTGCTGCAGCAATCGCAGTAAAAGATTGGATGATAGCCAATAAGAAACAGGGCACGATTCGTTTCTATGGAACACCTGCAGAAGAGGGTGGGTCTGGCAAAGTGTATATGGTCCGCGAAGGACTATTCAAAGATGTGGATGCGGTAATCAACTGGCACCCCGGTGCGCGCAATGCAGCAAACCCTGGGACATCGCTGGCGAACAAAACCGGTAAGTTCAGATTTTATGGAATGGCATCACATGCGGCAGCAGCCCCACAAAGAGGACGTTCAGCACTGGATGGAGTGGAAGCGATGGACGTGATGGTGAATATGATGCGTGAGCACGTGACACCCGAGACAAGAATACACTATGTGATTACAAGAGGAGGTGAGGCGCCCAACGTAGTGCCGGCCTTTGCGGAAGTATATTATTATGTAAGACACCCAGACCGCGCGGAAGTAAAGGCAGTGTGGGAAAGAATCGTGAATGCTGCTAACGGAGCGGCATTGGGTACAGATACCAAGGTAGAATACGAGATCACCGGTGGAGTTCATGACTTATTACCCAACGAGACATTGGCGAAAGCGATGTACAACAACTTGTCGGAAGTTGGAGGGTATGCACTGACGGAGGATGAGAAAAAGTTTGGTGAAGAGATTCAGAAGACGTTCACCGGAAAAGTCCCGACCCTTTCTTCGACACAAGAAGTTGCGCCATGGGAAGTGAGAACGGGAAGTGGAGGATCAGGCTCAACAGATGTGGGTGATATCAGTTGGGTGGTTCCTACAGTGGGTATGTCGGCAGCAACGTGGGTGCCCGGCACGGCAGCTCACAGTTGGCAGGCAGTGGCAGCAGGAGGAATGACCATCGGACCGAAGGGAATGATGATTGCTGCCAAGTCAATGGCCATGACTGCAATCGACCTGTTCTCCAATCCAACGTTGCTCGCAGATGCGTGGAAGGAATTCAGAACCAAGACGGAAGGATTTAAGTACGAGGCGTTGATCGGAGATCGCGCACCTGCGTTGGATTATAGGAAGTAGTTTTGTCTCAGTTAACTTATTTATATAACGGCTGGAGTGAGACCTTCAAATCTCATTTGATTTTTGGAGTGTTCTTTTCTCAAGTTCAGCAGTCAACCTAAAATCTGTCTTTTTGATTTTGTCTAGCAAAGGCTTCACTGATTTTATGTGACCACTCATCTTTGCTTCGATGATTACTCCCAGTGTACCGGTAATTTGAGGCCGAGTTGCTCCGCGTATTTTCTCCCTTTGAAGTCGTCTATTATCAGGAGACAGTTCGTTTGCTCAATTGCGTAAGCTATTGCGCTTGCTTCTCCCTTGTCCAGGGATGCCTCAAGTATTTTTTGATAAGTCTTATTAACAGGGTCTTCAATCCTAAACCAATCTGGTAGGGCTTTGTTGAATTCAGTCGAGATGTCTCGTGTGATTGTGATTAGTCCGAAGACCTTGTTGAGAAGGTTTAGTTCTCCAATCTTATCAAGAAGGATTAAACAACTTGTGTCAGAGATTATAACTTTTTGCATTCTCAACGTCTCTGTCAAGGTCTGAGGATGGGTAGTTGAAAACGGAAACCCCATAAGTGCTGAGGATTTCCATAAATGCTTGTTTTGAAAGTCCCGCTAATTCGGCAGCTTGCCCAAGCGAAAGTTTACCCTTTTCATACATTCTAGAAGCTATTACCATTAGGGCCTCCTTATCGTCAAAATCCACAGTCTCCGGTATGGTTATCGTGATAGTTCTCATACCCAAATTTACACTTTTATTGGCACTTCTATTATGGCCTCACGCTAATGGTAAACTAATGCGACACAAACTTCGCGACTTCGTTAAAGAACTTGTCGTGATCCTGCCAATACGTGCGGCTAAAGGTGCGTAGGTACTTCCACTTTTTGTGTTCGAGCAGGTGAGGAAGAGAGGCATGTAAATCTTTGACTGATGGATTTTGCCGGTAGAGTTCATCATCGGTAAGGATCAGGCCTGATTTTCCATTTTCAAGTGTGGCTGATACATCGGCAAAAGGCAGCGCATCTTTTTGAAATTGCTTGTCCTGGAATTTCTCGGCCCCCCATTGCTGAATGATGTCCTTCAGGTACCACTGTGTGTTGGAGGTGCCAACCTTGGCAACGAAGGGTTTGAACTTTCCTTCGGATACGTCCATGACATACTGCAAATACCTTTTCAGGAGTTTCGGGCCGTCATTCTTTAGTTCATCAACAGCAAGTTGATCGGGATAGATACTTGACACCACGATCACTTTTTCGCGTGCACGGGTCACAGCTACATTTAGTCTGTTCTCTCCTCCGGCCACATTTAGACTACCAAATTGAAAACTCAGCTTTCCTTTTTCATCGGGTGCATAGCCAATGGAAAAAATGATGATGTCTTTTTCGTCACCCTGCACATTTTCGATATTCTTTACGATCAACGACTCAGGAATAGCAATCTTTTTATTTAGCAGTGTTTCCTCAATCCTGTCCATCACCAACATTTGTTGTGGAGCATTGAACGTGACAATACCGATCTCTTTGTCAGGCGTTTCTTTGATAATCTTCGCCACAAGTTGTGCGATCTCATTTGCTTCAGCCTCGTTGGTTTGATGTACCCAGGTACCATCTACTTTGTGGTAGCTTGCTGCGGGTGACTGATTCCCGGCCCTGTCCGCATGTGGCAGCAGTGTAAGTTGCCCATCATAAAAGTATTGGTTGGAGAAATCGATGAGCTCAAGAGACTGACTTCTGTAGTGACTCTTCAGTGGCAGTTGCATGAGGTATCGCTCCGTCAACTCCAGAAGAGAATCAACTTCCAGATCGGGTTCTGTCTCTTCCTCACTTTGCCACCTGATACGATAAAGATCGTTTGGTTTAAGCTGCTTATCATCTCCTGCCACGATTACTTGTCTTCCACGATACATGGCAGGTATGCCTCGCTCTGCAAAACATTGCGAGGCTTCATCGAAGATCACAAGATCAAACATTTCCCGAAGAGGGAATACGGCTGACACAGACTCGGGAGATGCCAGCCAACAAGGCAGAAGCCGGAAGATCTCGGTTTCAAATTCGCTCAATACTTTACGGACTGGCCAAATCCTTTTCTTCTTCGTGAGCTGGTGATAGAGATCCCGATACGTAACGCGGTTGTTGAGTCGGTTAAATTCCAGGTCGTCAGCTACGCGCTCACGCGCGCGCAATAGGAGAATCTCATTGCTGAGTTTTTGCTTTTCGTTTACCAGCTCTTGCAACTCATGCTCAAGTAGTTTTAGTTTTCCTGAAGACACCATGCGAAGGATCGGAAACTTGGTTTCCATGTGGTCGATCCAGGCGAGGCAAAGACTGTTGACGAAGACATTTCGAATTTCTTTTGGATGCCAACCTTCCAGTTTGTCGTGAAGTTTGGATAAGATATTGCGCTGATCGGGTGTGAGGTTGTCTCTAATAGAGTCGAACTCACATAAGGCATCGAAGTCGTCTTTTAATATTGTGAGGTAGTCAACACTTCGCTCAGGCTGTCGCGTCAGCAAATTGAGTTGATTGGTGGTGAGGTAAGCATTCCACTTGATCTTCAAAGCAGGAACCGCAGCCAATATCTTGAAGAGCTGCTGAATTTTATCACTTACTTCTTTCCTTGATACCTTGGTGAGATCGATGAAGTTTTTGATGCCTCGAATAGACTTGAAAATCTGTTTGGCTTTGATGGCATTTTTCTGTTTGTTGAACCACTCGCGGAGCAACTTCTCATCAACCTTTTCGGGAATGTCTTTCAACCAGGTTTTGGGCTTCAGTTTTGAAAGATTGTGCTCGAAGTTTAGCCTCCTGTCCAACTTCGCCTCCAAAGTCTTGAAAGCTTTCCGGTTGTTTTCAAGCGCATTACCCACGAGTGCGCGTTTGATGAGGAACTTGTCCGTGGAGAATAATTCCCATCGGATCAATCCGATCAAACTCCTGCGCGCCTTCATGCTGCGATAGAGCGCTTGTTGCAAGCTGCCGAGCTGTACAGAAGGCAACGATGATTCTGGCCCGTCTTCCTCGAAGCACGCCATGATGACCCGCTCAATGTTGGTGAGCCACAGTTCACTTGTCTCTTCTTCCGACTCTTCCATCATCGCCTGCAAATAAGAATAAGTGCGGTCATCAGAGAGTAGGCCAAGCATCTCTTTGATCTCTTCTTCTCTTTCCAGCAATTCCTCACATTGTTCCCAGTCCAACGTGGCGCCTATCTGGTCGCGAACAGAGCCGAAGAGCTGTTCGACCGTTCTAGGGAGGCTTTGAAGTATCTCCTCCATTTCCTTAAGGTCTGTCACACCGAGTGACGCAAAAGATTTTCTGTCACGCCAGAGGTAGTCATCCCGATCGAATGTTGAGGCGTAGTGAGCATACGACTCCATTCGGTTCACCAAAGGCGCAACTTCATTGACGAGCAGGTTTTGATACTCTTGCTTCAGATTGACGGAAGCCTCTTCTGGATTGGACTGGAGGTAAAGTTCTTTAGTGGTTACTCCGCTTTCAGCGTCATTGAAGAGTGCTTTCTTAAACTCGTCAAGCTCCTCAACAATCTGGTCAATCCTATGGCAGACCTGCAAAAACTTTCGATCCATCTGGATGGCATCCAAACTGTTGTTTTTTTGTTTGTACTCATCTACCCGGTCGATTTGCTTTGCCGCTTTCGCAAAGATTTCTTTTCTGTCGTTTTTGAAATCATGTACCAGCGCCAGATAGTCTGACAGTTGGATGGTTTTGAGCCGATTGTATACTACATCAAGGGCAGCCCTTTTTTGACAAACGACCAGTACTTTTTTGCCAGAGGCGATGGCATCGCAGATGAGGTTACTGATCAACTGCGACTTGCCAGTGCCGGGCGGACCCTGCACCACGATAGAGTATCCGATCTTCGATGCTTTGATGATGTTTTCTTGCCATGCATCGGAAGGGAATCCAGTGAATAGTTTTTCTTCTTTTACCAGTGGAATGAAGTTGGAGAAGAGAAGCGATTGTTGTTCGGCCTGGTTCTTTCCGATAAAAAATTCTTCAAGACTCGGAATCTTGTTGCTCTCAATTAAGTCAACATAATCTGGTACCAGATAGGAACCTGCTTGTGGAAAGATACCCAGGACTGCTTCTGGAAAAAGTTTGATTTCTCCATTGTGATGTGTTTCGTCAAATTCCTGTTGGGTGAAGTTTTTAAAGAAATCCAGTTCATCGCGGTAGTTATCCGGATTGAAGTGAATGTCGACCGAACTCTTTTGAAGGAGTTGATAAAGAGCTGTTCGGAAAACTGTGCTGTCCCGATCTGTCTCTTCAAAAGTTTCATCCAACAAAAACTCTTCTACTTGAATTTTATTATAGAATGAGTAGGCGAGAAGGAAGGATTTGTTCAATGTGATATCAGCATCTTCCCTGACGGCAACCACCCATTGGTTGTTTTCAATTTTAAGTTCTACTGGTATGAACAAGAGAGGGCATCGTACCATCGTACCATCCATAAACTTACCCCTCGCGAACGGCCATCCCAGATGAAGGTCTTTCGATCCGCGCTCCTCGAAGATCAGCTGATCGAGTCGGTGTAGTCTTTTGATTCTTTTGCTGGCCTCGTTGGCAGCTTCCATTCTTGTATCTACCAGCGGGCAGATTTTCTTGGCCTTGCCGGCAACAAGGGCCTCAATGGTAGTGAACGATTTTTCGCCATTCAGCTGACTTAATGAATGCAGGTCTATGAATTGGTCGGAGTTAGCGCGCGGAAGAAAGATCGACCGGTTGTTGGCGGAAAGGTTGGTTAGCTTCCTGAGATAGGAATTAAGTATGTGGTTCTCCTTTCGTGCCATTCGGTCATTCTGCTTTCAAGTAGGACTTGACACGATCAAATGTTTGTTGATCCATCAATTCCAGGTTCAAAAGGTCGGCAATCTCTCCGAAACTTCCATGTTGAAATCGATAGGTAATGATGGTTTTGGCCAATTTGGAGCTAATATACGGATGAGAGGAAAGCACTTTTTCCGTGGCTTTGTTGATGTCAATCTGTGAAGGCTTGAAATCTTCGTTGAAATGAAAACGCTGTAAAGTCAGGGCAACCACCGTGGAGTCCAGCCCATACACTTCTTTCAGTTGGGTAGTCGATACAAATCCACCCAGTGCCTCGCGATATTTGATAATCCTTTTTGCTAGTACGCTACCGATTCCTCTTACGGTTTTGAAGGCGGAGGTATCTGCCTCATTAAGATCATAAATAATCAATTCTCTGGCCGTTCTCTTTTCTGTGAGCTTCGGAGACACGCGTTTCTCAGCCGCTTGAATCTTTATATAAGGCGAAATGGCCAGGAAAAATGATGAATCCATGCCATACAGTTTGAGAAGATCGTTGGGTTCTTTGAATTTTCCTCCTGCTGCCCTGTAGTTTAAGATTCTCTTTGTCAGTGGTCCGAAACCCAGGGTGGTTAGATCTTCCTCATCGGCAGTATTGGGATCAAATGGAAAGAATTCATACCCTGATGCGTCATCCGGCTTCTTCAGGCTATAGTCCCACCTGGCCACCAGACTGTCTAATTCGCTATCAACACTTTCATCAACAATTGGGGAATTGAAGAAGAATTGCTTGTAAATGGAATTGGAAAAGAGAATCAGGAACATCAGGGGCAAAAGGATGAGGAAGCCATTGGCTTCATTTCTGGAAAAGCCAAAGAAATCCCTGATCCAAAGGCGAAGACGTTTCATGAGATTATCCTGATCCTAAAATCGAGGATTTTTCTCAAGTTTTTAGTATTCGGTTGGAGAAATCTTAACTGATGCTGCGGCCAATGGTTTTGGAGAGCAATTCGGCTATGGGAATAGGATTCGGTGCAAACCGCTGATTCACCTCAATTTCGATTCCCAGGTACTCCTTATCCGGAAAGCGTGTACGTAGATAGGTGGTAAAACCATCGTCCACCCCCAGATACGGCTCATTAAATCGATGGCGAAGTTCCGGGGCTGCCGCTTCCAGGTTAGTCTTCAGGGCCTCGCAAAAGTTGGACTCCTCATTTCGAGCCGGGTCAAAGAGCAAACCGATATCCACTTCGCGGGGGACTTGATGAAGAACGGGTGTGAAGCTGTGAATGGATAAATGCAACACGGGTTTTGCACTGGCGCGAATATGACCTTCTACCTGATTGCGATAGGGCAAATAGACGGTGTCGATCAATTGTTGTTTTTGCTCCGGGGTAAAGGCATTTGTAATAGCCGAAAAAAGCTGTGGGTGATCCAGCGAACGATTGGGTTCAATCAACAGTCGGCTGGTGTGGATAGAGAAAGGCTTGACTTTAAATCCTTTCGCTAAGTACTTAGCAATTTCCCAGGCTCCCGGGTCCCAACCGGTGTGGGCTTCCAGTTCTTTTTGGTGATTCACGAAATAAGCACGAAACTCTTCTGGTATGGTATTACCAGCGTGCTCGCACGTAATGAGGAGATGATACTTATTCATGCAACAAGTACACGATAGAGAACATCATTCCGAGATTGAAGCCGGCATGACAAACCACTGCTCCCCAAATGGATCCTGACTTATTTTTCATCCATGAAAGTAGAAGAGAGACTAGAAACATTAAAAATGCCCAGGGTATACCTGATAGATGAAAGCTGAGTCCCGAAGCGGAGTAAAATAAACCATGGTGTGCCAGATGAGTAATTCCAAAGAAAGTGCCATCTATAAGTGAAGCTTTTCCCTGACCATATTCAGCAGCAAAACTGTCGTGAATCATTCCACGAAAGAAAAATTCTTCCCCGATAGGACTAAAGATCATTGATGGGAATGTTATGAGTAGAAAGATTCCCGGGTTTGGTTTCACATCAGCGATAAGATCATTTTTATTAAATGAATTCATGATTGTGACGTACCAGTTTTGATCTGTGTTTCCGTACAGGCCGTATCCAATAAAGTAGATCGCGATTGCACCGCCAATGCCGAAGAGAAAAGCTACTGGTAACCAGTTAAAACTTGAGGGTCTTCTGATTCCGATCGATGTACGACCTTCTTTGGTCAGGAAAAGAAAAGGTAAAATCCACATCACCAGAAATATCCCGATGACTAGATTGTAGCGATCATTTAGCAGCCATATGAATCTTGGGATAGCAAGTGCTATTGCCAAAACAGACACCAGGATAATGGGATCGGAGGTTACCCGTTGCCATGCTGGCCTGATGTGGCTAGAAGTCATTTTCGTTTACGGTAGAAAGACTTTATTCTGGTCGAGGCAGTCGCACAACCTTTTGTACACAGCCTTGATTGACTCATGAGAATAGTCACCATCAAGTGTAGAGAGAATACGATCAGATAATGTGCCCTCTGATAGAATTACATTCAGTTCTGGTGTCCACTTCTCCAGCGAAGTATTGCCGCTCTTCACCAGTCTCTTCATGATTTCGTTCCACACGCTCTTCGCATCGTTGACTTCTGGGCGGATGCCGAATATGTCAATGTACTCTTTGGGAACTTCAGTCGACTGGCCCGTCACCGTACATTTGTCAAAAAGTTGCGCCAGCATGTCTGTCTTCACTTTCATCTGATCGTCCAACCCAATGAACTTCTCATTGCAAAGTGATTTGATAGTTTCGATCACCAAGGAAATGATAGCCATATCCGATGTGGGGCATTCCTGAATGTCCATCAGTCTGATCTCAATAGAGCCCCTGTCAAATCTTGGAATCGCGCCCCGCGAGTTCACCCAAATTGGATTTAAAATTTGATCTGGATCGAATGGAGCAATATCCGTCTTGATCTTTTCGTAGATCGTGTTGAGGTAATTTCGTTTTGAGAAGATTGCCTCTGGAATCACTTTGCCCGTGATGGAAGGAATGCGCGCCTGGTTGGTTTTGTAATACTTCAACCTCGTATCAATCATGCCCGTGGGCTGGCTGTCGATAATGGGGGAGGAAGCGCAAAGGGCTGGAAGTAGTGGTAGCACAATCCGGATCGCAGCATGCAGCTTGGCAAACTCTTCATCATCATAAAAAGGCAGGTTGAGGTGTGTGCTCTGAAGGTTGGACCAACCGTGCCCTTTTGTGTTGAAGATTTTATCGTAGATGTTGTAGACCTCGTTGTTGTCGTGGGGCCACAATTTCGTTTCTGTCATCGGGTCCATGAAAGGATGCGCAGCGGTAGGCATCAGCATTGTATTCCATTGTCCGAGAATGGCGTTGATCTTCCTGATATTTTCAGCGAAGCCGTTTTCGAGTGCATTGAAATTGAGTTCAGGCTGTGTTGATTTGATTTCAATCACATGAAGCACGAGCTCATTCGACCAGGTCACGATCCCGTTTTCAAAATCGCTGCCATACTCACCCAGTTCCTGTTTTAATAGCTCGTCAGTGATGGACTTCACAGCCAGCGTATCTTTGTCAACGAGCATGTATTCCAGTTCTATACCAAAGCCCTGGAACAGGTGGATGCGGGGAGGGTGGTTCATTTTTCTGCTTTAATGCGGTTTAAGAATACTTCCATGATGGTGGTGTAGAGTTTTTCTTTGAGCATCTTGTCCTCTACTCCGGCATCTATGTTGGGGTTGTCGTTGATTTCAATGACATAAAATTTTCCATCCACTTCCTTCATGTCCACGCCATATAATCCGCGGCCAATCAGTGAAGTGGCTTTCAATGCTGTCTTTAATAATCCCGAAGGAGCCTGATCTACTGCAAGGGCTTCAAAATTTCCTTCACGGGAATCTTCTTTCTTGGCGTTCCAGTTTACGATCTGCCAGTGTTCGGAAGCCATGAAGTACTTACACACATAAATTACCTGGCCGTCAACAACGCCAACACGCCAGTCGAATGGTGTGGGCAAAAATTCCTGAGCGATAAGCAAGTCTGATTTTTCGAACATGCTCTCTCTTATCTTTTTGAATTGCTCAAGGTCATTGATTTTGTGTACACCTTTCGAGAAGGCACCATCGGGTTGCTTCAAAATAAAAGGAAAGCCCATCTTGGCTGGTAGGGATTCACAATTGTCTTCTGTGATCACATGCGCCTTTGGTGTGGAAATCTTGTTTGCGGTAAGCAACTCGTGGAGGTATACTTTATTAGTACACTTTAATATTGACACCGGGTCGTCAATCACCACCAAGCCAAGAGATTCCGCTTTTTTCGCAAATCGAAAAGAATGATGGTTTACATTGGTAGTCTCCCGAATGAATAACGCATCGTATTGGATGAGTTGGTCGAAATCATTCTTTGTAATGAACTCCACGTTGAAACCTGTTTCCAGTGCTGCGCGGTAGAATCTCTTCAATGCTCTATCGTTGGACGGAGGATTGTTGTCATCGGGATTGATGAGGATCGCAAGGTCGTATTTCTTTTTGTCAGAACGATAATCGCGCTTCCTCAGGAAGTATTGCTCAACCGCCTTTACCAGCAAAAGCTTATCGTCCGGTGTAAGTTCGTTTAGGCTTACAGGCCGGATGCTCTGGAGAACCCATTTGGTTTTCTTGCTGAATGTGGCACGAAGAGAGGGAGCCTGTACCAATTGAAAAAGATGTCGTCCGAGTTTGTTGTAGACCTCGTTTCGCGTGGCACCAAAGTATACATTGAGTTCGACCTTGTCCTGCTTCTCATGTTTGAAAGCAGCCTGGATCAGGTTGTCAAAGTCTTGCGAGTCGTAGCGGAGTATGGAAGGAAACCGGAAATCCTGGATCGTGGAAACACCAGGTAATACTTTGTGACCTCTTGCCTCGGCCAAAAGCGAGACGTAATATCCCTCACTTTGATATTGATAAGACTTGCAGAGATTTAAAACCTTGATATTGCGTGCCGACTGATATATGGGAGAGGTGATATAGGCGTTGGGTGACACCACTTCCACATCGGGTAGGCTAAAGTTCCATTGGTTCGGCTTGTCTACTATGATTAGTTTCATTCCGCTACTCCGGTTCGATGATTAGCAAATTAGCATCGTAGGTCACAATGCCAAGCATAATGCTGTTAATCAGGCGATCAAACTTCACATTATAATATTGGCTTTTGCGAGGGTTGGGATTTAAGGGATCAGCCAAATACACAGAATCACTTTTCTCGTCAAAACCATTGATTACCACAAAGTGCCCTGCTGGCTCCCCTTTAATGCTGTCATATTTATTGGTATCACCGATTTCTCGCGGGGTGCCATAAAGATACGTTGCGCTCAAGCCGGTCAACACAGGAATCGAACGTTGTAAGTAGCCTAAAATCAAGTCTTTGTTCAGTTCGGCTGAGAACACTTTGCCTCCGGATTCCAGAAAGCGGATATAAGCATCACATTCCACCAGCAGTTTCCTTTTTTGGTTCTTATACCGCATTTGTTTCTTCAGCAATTCAACCATCTTTCGCGATTTGAACCTAAACCAGGTGGGGTCAAAAACATTGAGGTTATAAGTATAAATGTGTGCTTTATACCCTCGTTGCAGCGCATGGTCACCCAGCATCACCGCAAGGGTTCCGCCTGTCTTGATTTGCCGCACTTCCTGAATGACCTGTTTGAGAGGAATTTTATCCTCATAATATTGATAAAGAGCGTGAAGACAGGTCGGTCCGCACGTTACCTCATCGGGTTGTGCTTTAATGTCGAAGTCGAGGAATAACGCCTGTCGTTTGGACATAGGGCGATGGTTTTGTTGGGCTCTGGGCGAGCAAAATTAGCGTAATTTAACAGGAACAAAATGAAGGGGTAATCCAAATTTTTTAGTCTCGCGCATGATAAAAATTTCTATAACCGTTCTTGTCTTTCTCATCTCATATTCCACTGCTTATCCCTGGGGCGCAACGGGTCATCGGGTGGTTGGAGAGGTTGCAAGTCAATACCTGAATGCCAAGGCAAAGAAGAAGTTGACCGACTTGCTCATGGGTGAGTCCCTTGCGATGGCAGGCACCTGGATGGACGAGGTCCGGTCAAATAGAAAGTATGACTACATGACTGACTGGCATTGGGTCACCATTCCTGAGGGTACCAACTATGCCGATACGGAGAAGAATCCAAATGGAGACATCATAGAGGCGATCGATAGGATGATCAAAAAACTGAAGTCGGGCGGTCTCACCAAAACGGACGAGGCGGAGAGCTTGAAAGTTCTTATTCACCTCGTTGGCGATATTCATCAACCTTTGCATGTGGGGACAGGTGACGATCGGGGAGGCAATGACACGAAAGTGAAATGGATGGGTCGGTCATCTAATCTTCATCGTGTGTGGGATAGCGATATTATTGATGAGACAAAACTCAGCTACACTGAAATGGCCGCAGGCTTGATTCGTCCCACGAAATCAGAAGTCACAAAACTTCAGCGTTCCACTGTACTTGACTGGGCAAAGGAGTCGATGGCTTTAAGAAAACAAGTTTATGAAATTGGCGATAGCGAGTTGGGTTATGATTATTCTTATCACAACCTCGACAAGGTGGAGCGGAGACTGATGGAGGCCGGGATTCGTCTTGCAGGAATACTGAATAGTATTTACGGGAAATAAAAAAGGCTCCGATGACGGGGCCTTTTTTGTTTATGCTGACAGATTTTAGCCTTTTACAATCTGGGCATTAATGTGAAGTTTCACTTCATCACTCACAACAACACCACCGGCCTCTGTTACTGCATTCCAGTTCAATCCAAAATCTTTGCGGTTGATTTTTCCGTTGATTTCAAATCCACTCTTCACGTTTCCATAAGGGTCAGTCATGGTGCCACCAAATTCAGCCCCTAGTTCAATCGCCTTTTTGGTTCCGCGAATAGTTAAGTCGCCTACTAATTTGTAATCGTTGCCCGAAACTTTTTTCAGTTCACCATTGAAATCCATCGTAGGATGTTCTTCCGCTGCGAAGAAGTCTGGGGATTTCAAGTGATTGTCGCGGTCTTTTTGGTTGGTATCAATACTGTTGATGTCTGCGCTGAATGATACCTCTGCTCCGTCAAAATCTTCTCCATCACTCTCAACAGAACCGCTGAATTTTTTGAAGAAACCTGTTACCGTAGAAATCACCAGGTGCTTTACTTTAAACTGTACTTCTGAGTGAGTTGGGTCAACTGACCATTTTGTTTTTACTGCTGCTTCCATTTTCTATTTGATTTTAGTTTTTCCTTTTTGTTTTAATCTTTATGACAATACAAAGGTAGAGCCGCCCTGGACCGGCATTGCTAGAACCATTTTAAGGAATAGGACTGTTTGAATTGAACTAGATTAAGTTCGGCCCGAAAAACGGTAGGAGCCGGCTATTTTTCCATCAGTTTTCGCCTGATTTTGCTCAGAAACTCAGGTGTGATGCCGAGATAGGATGCAATGTGCTTTTGAGGAACAAATTGCTCAAGCGTGGGATACTTATCAATAAAATACTGATAGCGACCTTCAGCTGACATAGATAGATTTCTTATGATCCGTTGCTGATGGGTGATCAGAGAGTTTTGAAAGATGATTCGAAAATACTTTTCAAAAACAGGATACTCTTCAAGCAGCGTGTCCATTTGAACCTTAGGTAGGAGCCATACGCTACTGTCGGCCAACGCTTTGGTGGAATAGATGGAGGGCATTGCCTTGGTAAAGCTTTGAAGGTCTCCCGTCCACCAACCGGGGCTGGCAAACTGGATGACATGATCATTAGCTTCCTTGTCGGTATAGTAAGTCATGAGGCAACCCTCGTTGACGTGAATGAAATAGCGTGTCACCTTACCTATCTCCTCAATAAATTCATTTTGAGGCACTTTCATGGGAAGTAAGATCGACTCAAAATATTGCCGCTCCTCGTCATTCAGCACGACATGTTGTTCTATGTTTTTAAGAATTCGAGAGTCAATCATGTTTATTTCTGAATGAATTCTTTAACCTCTAAGTCGAAGGCTGTTGGCAATTACTGACACCGAACTCAAACTCATAGCCGCAGCTGCCAACATCGGACTCAGCAAAATACCAAAAAATGGAAACAATAAACCCGCAGCAATTGGGATTCCAGCAGTGTTGTAGATCAAAGCAAAAAAGAGATTCTGCCTGATGTTGCGCATCACTCGAATACTTAGGTCAACCGCTTTAACGATGCCATTCAAATCACCTTTCACCAAAGTAACACCAGCACTTTGTATGGCAACGTCAGTTCCTGTGCCCATCGCAATACCAACATCACTTTGAGCCAGGGCAGGGGAGTCGTTGATTCCGTCTCCGGCCATCGCCACCTTTTTGCCGTTGTCTTGCAGCTTTTTGATTTCTTCCAACTTGTTCTCTGGCAGCATACCAGCCTTGAAATGTTTCATGTTAAGTTCTTTGGCAACCGCTTGCGCTGTGGTGGCGTTGTCTCCTGTGAACATCATGACCTCAATGCCCCTCGCTTCGAGGTCCTTGATGGCTGCCAGGCTGGTGCCTTTTATTGAATCTCCGATCACTACGATGCCCAACACTTTATTTTCGATGGAAAGGAATGACACAGTTTTACCTTTTTGTTGAGCCTCTGTGGCTTTTTGTTGTAAGCTGTCGGGTATGTTTGCGCTGATACTTGACATCATCTTTTCATTACCCAGTGCCATCATCTTTCCATGCACCTCGCCCGTCACACCTTTGCCGGTCTCGGCCTTGAAATTTTCCGTTTTGATTAAACTAACACCTTTCCCTTTACCAAAAGTCACAACCGCCTGTGCCAATGGATGCTCGCTATGTTGATTGAGTGAAGCAGCATATTGAATCACTTTATTCTCATCTTCTCCTTCGGCCGCTGTAACATATTCAACCGATGGCTTTCCTTCGGTGATGGTTCCGGTCTTGTCCACCACCAATACATCAATGTCTTTCAATCGCTCCAGTACTTCTGCATTCTTAATTAATACCCCTAAGCTTGCACCACGACCAACACCCACCATGACCGACATCGGTGTGGCGAGACCCAGAGCACATGGGCAAGCAATGATTAACACGGCAATAGCATTCACAAACGCATACACGTACTTCGGTTCTGGTCCAAAAATTACCCAGATAATAAAAGTGATCACCGCAGTAACCACCACTGCCGGTACGAAATAAGTAGAAATGCGATCAGCAAGATTTTGAATAGGTGCCCGGCTTCTTCCCGCTTTGTTCACCATGTCGATGATCTGAGCAAGTAAAGTGTCAGCACCAACTTTTTCAGCGCGCATAATGAATGACTGATTTCCGTTGATGGTACCTGAGCTTATCTTGTCTCCCTTCGCTTTGTTAACCGGGATGGGCTCTCCTGTAATCATTGACTCGTCAACACTGCTTTCACCTTCTTCCACGACACCATCCACCGGAATTTTTTCTCCAGGCTTCACCCGAAGCAAGTCATCAATGACAATGTCATCGATCGAGATCACTTCTTCCTCACCACCCTTTATTCGGATAGCTTGCTTTGGTGCCAGCTTTAATAATTCTTTTACAGCTGCATTGGTCTTGCTATGCGCTTTGGCCTCAAGCAACTGCCCCAATAGAACAAGAGTTAAGATAACCGTAGCCGCCTCGAAGTATATATGCACAGTACCAGCCTCTGTTTTGAATTGATCTGGAAAAATATCTGGAAACATCATTCCTAAAATGCTGAAAAGCCAGGCAGTGCCTGCACCAATGCCAATCAATGTGAACATGTTCAAATTCCAAGTCACTATCGACTTGTAGGCTCTCTCAAAAAACATCCACGTTGCATAAAAAACAACGGGCAATGAAAGTGCCATTTGAACCCAGTTCCAGTATTTCAATTCCAGGATGGAGTACAAAGGATTGCCGGGAATCATCTCCGACATCGCGATGAGAAAAATGGGCAAGGTGAATCCGGTTGCAATCCAAAATTTGCTAAGCAGCGATTGATAATGTTTTTCTTCAGCCGACACATTCGCTTTCATGGGCACGAGATCCATGCCGCAGATAGGGCAGCTTCCGGGTTCGTCTCTCACAATCTCCGGATGCATCGGACAAGTGTATTGCCCTGCATTTGTACTTTTTGTACTTACTTCTTCCACCAGGTGCATGCCGCACACCGGACAGTCACAGGGCTTGTCGTAGGTCTTGTCGCCTTCGCATCGCATTGGGCAATAAAATGTGCCTGAGCCATTGCCTTCCTTCTGTTTCGATGAGTGGTGATGATGGGACTTCTGGTCATGATTTTTGTGATGACCATTCCCATGACCGTGATGGTGGCTGTGGTCACCAGGTGCAGCTATTTTATATCCTCGGCCGTCCTGTTCGAGTACTTCCTGCAGTTTTATGAGGGGGACATGGTGCTCCATTTCGAGCGTTGCTTCACCCGATTGAAGGTTAACGGAGGCATTGGTAATACCCTCTACATGGCCGAGTGTTTCTTCCACGTGCATCCTGCAATGGTTACAGGACATTCCAGTGATTTGATAGGTGTGTTTCATGACAACTTCTGTTGTTTCTGGCACAAATTTCAGAAACACAGTAGGATAGGTTGTTATACAATCTTTGACAAGATTTACATCTCTTTTACTGCCAAATGAAGTTTTCCATATCAACTCCCAAAAGCAAGAAATGGTGCGGCAATGAGGGCTTTTAGTTAACTTGTTTTATAAATCATAAGCGCCATGTCAAAAGGACAAGACAAAAAAAAGGAAGGTAAAAAAGCCCCCCTGAAAACATTGGAAGAGAAAAGAGCAGAAAAAAGAGCTAAGAAAGAGGCTAAGAAAAGGGGATAATGCTACCGGGCGGCCAGCCAGGCTTAGAGTTTGACGCTGGCCGTTTTCACCCTCTTCTCACCATCATCTGTCCATGCGAAAATGAGGTCATTTCCATTTTTCGTCATTTGTGGAAAGCCAGAAGACCTCGCCTCAGATGAACTTCCCACTTCAATGGGCTCACCTTTAGTTCCGCCTGCGCCTACACTCACCACTTTGATTTTAGTTCCTTCCATCCAGCTTACCATGGCTTGGTCATTACCCATCATTTCCACATCAACACGACCAATGGGTTTGCCTTCATCAATTCTAACCGGATTTCCGAATGTCTCACCACCATCATTTGAAAAGATAACTTTCACCTGAGCTTCGTTATCGACCAAGCCAAACCATGCACCGGCAAGGGTGTTTCCTTTTGCCGAAATGCGAGGACCATTTACGGGGCATCCTGCAATCTTCCAGTTGTCTGCATAAACAGTTTTAGGTTCTGTCCATTCGCCATTAACCCATCTGACGATCGACATATCCCGGATCTCATCATCTGACCTGTCGCGGTAAACAGCAACTGGACCATTGTCGGTGATGGCGCTGGCCGTCTGGCAACAGTCGCAAGTCTTGTTGTCCAGTTCCCACTCATATATTTTGTTCCCATTGTAGTCGATGATGGCTCCTCTGAGACTCATCGCGCCCTGATGCCCATCATGACCTGTCATGTTTTCCATTCCTTCCATCACGGTGTTTCGACCATCGAGCCAGGTGACGAAAATATCGTTTCCATAAGGCACCATCGACACGAATCCATGCTCGGCTTGTTTGTTGTCATCGTGCAGAACAAAAGGTTGATTCCATGTTGTTCCGCTGTCGAGTGAGGAAAACATCTTAACATCATAAGCATAGGTGCTTTCACCACTTTTGGCGAGTACGTGAGCCAACATTTGACTTCCGTCCTGGGTGGCAATCATGGGATAGTCGGCCCAATTCACAAACCACGAACTACTTTCTCCGATTGCTGTTGGTTCGCTCCAGGTTTCACCATTCAGTGTTGCATATTTAAACACATGAGATGAATCCATTTTTTCTACCCAGGAGAGATACACTTGTCCATTGGAGTCTGTATACAAAAAAGGCTCGGCACTGAATGCTCCTGTAGGAGATGCAATGTCGGTCACTTTGTATGACGACTTATTATTTTTATCGGACCCACATCCCATGATAAAAAAGGTGAGCGAAAAGGAAATTAAAAACTTCATGTATTAAGGATTCTTGGAATTGAAAAGTGCAAGGCTCTCGGGCGTACTCCAGTCCCGATAACCTGCTTCTGAAAATATCTGGTTGCCACTCGGGTCGAAAATGAACGTGGTGGGCAATGCCTGCACGTTGAGCGACTCCATATTATGTACTTGCACAAAGTCAAAGTCAAAATTTTGTTTGGCATTGAATCGTTCGATCAACTCAATGCTTTCATTCGAGGCGAACAAAAACACGACATTACTGCTTTCGGGCAGTGTCATCGCTTTGGCAATGGTGGGCATTTCCTGCAAGCAGGGTTTGCACCATGTGGCCCAGAAGTTGACAAACACAATTTTGCCTTCGTATTGATCCCAGTCTATGGCAGTACCGTCAAGTGTTGAAAGTTCAACCCTGTCGATGTCTGATGACGGTGATGTGCAAGCTAAAGCAAAGAGGAAAATGAGCAGAGTACTCCTCATTGCTATTAGTGATGGCTTTGTTCTGTAGAAGCTTCTTCTTCCACTTTCTCTAATGCCATTCCACATTTGGAGCATGTGTCGTTTTCTTTTCCGGTCACTTCAGGGTGCATAGGGCAGGCATATGCCGCCTCTGCAACGGTTTCCTCTTGTGCGGCTTCGGTTTTTTGTCCACCACACGAAATAACAATGATACCTGTGCATACAATGACCAATGCAAACAATAGAGAGATGATTGACTTTTTCATAATGTAAAATTAAGAGTTATTAAAATATTGATGTTGATAAATTGTTTAGTTACTTGAGTTCTTCTTTAATGAATCCGCACCTTAACATTTTGTCGCCAAAATAGGGATTGCTGATTTGTTTTTCTTTGCTGATCCAGTGAGCACCCTTGTCATTAAAAGCCATGGGGCAAAATTGGTAGTAGGCATCTAGTCCGGAAACAGCGAATTCATGGATCGCAGTGTAATAAGCATTACTCATATCTGAAAATGATTTTCGCTGGATTTCGACTTCATTCGAAGACTTAATCTGTTGTGCTGTTTCTCTTAGAGTAGTCATCAAATCCATCCATTCACTATGGGCCTCACCTTTTACCAACGTCATGTCAATTTTTTGCAAGGCTGAAATGAATTGATCGATGGTGCCCGAAGCGCCTTGTGCATTTGTCTTTACCAATTCATCTTTTAACGCAAGGTACGGCCCCAGCAAATTGGCCAATTGTTTTTTGAATTGTTCGTTCGATTCATACCGGGTACCCATCTGATCATCTTTGTCTTCCGGTTTTTTTGTAGACGTATTCATCATGCTTGGTTTGCCTGAGAGTTGAGCTGCCGCGTCTATGGTAAACGTACCGTTGGTCACCACTTCATCTCCAATGTTAATGCCATCCTTGATTACATACGCTTCACCCAGTGACGGGCCGAGCGTCACTTCCCGCAATTGGAAACTCACACCTGAGTCGTCAGTAACTTTCACATATACAATCGATCTCTCTCCCGTCCATAACACGGCAGACTTTGGAAGCACGAGCGAGGAACCTGTCTTAAGTTCACTTTTGATCGTTCCAGTGACAAACATCTCCGGTTTTAGTTTCTTTCCCGGGTTAGTCATTTCCACCCTCACGGTTGCTACGCGCGTGGAGGGATTGATCACGGGATCGATAAATGAAATTCTTCCGTTGAATTCTTCTCCAGGCAATGACTGAATAGTGAATGCAATTGGGTCGTTTCTTTTTATCCATGCCAGATCCGTCTCGTATACGTCAAACAAAATCCAAACTGCGGCCAGATCAACTACCTCAAACAATGCCTGCCCTTGACCCACATGGTCGCCCAGACTCACTGCCCTCGTCACTACTACGCCTGTGAAGTCTGAATGAAGCGGGAAGTTGGTCAGCGGCTGACCGTTGGCGATCACAGCATTGATTTGCTCATCCATTAGTTTCCAGTTCTTGAGTTTTGACTTGGCTGCCTCAAATAACCTGGGTTGAGACTCTCTGATCTGATAAGCTTCGAGGAGCTCACGTTGTGCAGTCACCAGCTCAGGCGAATAAATCTCTCCGATGGTTTCTCCCTTCGTCACATAATCTCCCGTGAAGTTGATCGACAACTTTTCAATTCTGCCAGGAAGGTGAGAAGTCTGGGTGTAAATTCTTCTTTCATCAGGTTGCACCTTTCCCGTCAAACGAATTTCTTTTGTTGAACTTCCTTTTTCAACAATGGTGGTTTGAATGTTAGCCAGCTTCATGGCTGTTTCACTCATTTGCACACCCTCAATGTCTTCTCCAGCTTCATCGCCTAAAGGAATCAGGTCCATGCCACATATCGGACACTTGCCGGACTCCGATTGACGTACGGAGGGATGCATGCTGCATGTCCAAACCTCTGATGTGTTAATGGACTGATGTGATGATGTTGTGATGGGTTGACGAGTGAATGAGTTGGTGACCCATCCAACAATGACACCAATTATCAGCGCTGTGATGATAAGAGCGTATTTATTTGACAAGATATTTTTCATGGTCTTCTTTTTAAATTTTTTAGTAACCGTCATTGCGAAGGAGTCTCGATGTAGTCGAGACGACTGTGGCAATCCCATGATTGTTACTCCGAATCGGGGATCGCCACGCTTCGCTCGCGATGACGGTTTTATTTTGCTTCATTTTTTAATTCGATATTAAGTATTCCAGTTTTGCTGCCGCCAATTGATACTCGTTCAATGCAGTGATTTCTAAAATCTGGTATTTGAGCAGTGATCGTTCTACCTCCAGTATCTCTTCAAAACCTGCTCCATTATTTTCATAAGAACTGGTTAATAGACTCACTACCTGATTGGTTTGTGCTACTTGCTTTCGATACAATTCAACCTGCTGACGCGAACGAACCAATTCAAATTGTGCCATTTCATATTCTGCAATCAGATTGTTTTCTGTTTCACTTTGCATCTCTGTGAAAGATGTCTGCATAAGCTGACTTTCCTTAATCGCTGCTTTGTACTTTTTTCGATAGATGGGTAATGATACTGACACCATGGCCATGTACGCGTCTTTGCCGTTGTCCTCAAAGACCATCCCGGGTCGCTCCTGTGTTATGATGTACTCAAAACCCACACCGAGTTTTGGAAGGCCCTGCTTTTCAGCTACGCGTTCCTGCGCTTGTGCAGCCAATACTCTTTTTCGAAAGGACTCAAGCTGCGGATTTCGGTTTAAGCTATCCCTGTTGAAAGAGGAGACATTACTTGCATCAAATGCTTCTGCGACAACTTCCGCGTTTTCATCCCTGCTGAGTAGCTTGTTAAACGTAACAACAAGTGCTTTTCTCTTCTGTTCTAAAATATTGATCTCTGTGTTGATCTCGTTCACCATGATGTCAATTCGCAAGGCATCGCTCAGTTTTCCTTCACCATTTTGAAAGCGTGATACGGCAATAGTTTTGAAACTCTCCAACAGCTTTAGGTTCTCTTCATTAATCCGAATGGATTCATCAATCTCGTACAATGGGTAATAGGCCTGTTTCACTTTCAATACCAACTCATTTCGCTTGCTCTTGAACATCTCAAAAGCTGCTTCTGCATTCAGTGCAGCAACATTGCGTTGCTCTTTCAATGTTCCGAACCAGGGAAACATTTGCTCCAACGAAAAACGAGCCATCTGCTGGCCTGTGCGTGTCTCCACCATCTGACCAAATGAAGATACCCGAAGAGTTGGATCATCGAGCGAACTCATCTGAGGGACCCGCTGCATAGCCGCTTCAAACTCCGCGTAGCTTGCCTTGAGCCCAGGATTATTATTTACTGCGAACTCAATGTATTCTTCGAGCCGAGCCTGACACCACGCATTGGTGAAAGTAAGGCCTAGTAAAATGATTGTGATGTATGTCTTCATAATCAATTCGATTTCATTTCTTTTTTAACGACTGTCTCTCTCCAGTATGCCTGCAACACGGGCACAACAAAAATGGTCATGATCTGAATGGTCATGCCTCCGAATGTAGGGATCGCCATAGGACCCATAATGTCAGCTCCCTTTCCGGTAGACGTGAGCACGGGGATCAAAGCAATTAAAGTGGTAGCGGCCGTCATCATCGCTGGCCTTACTCTTTTCTTGCCTGCGATCATCACCGCTTCTCTCACCTGGGCAACGGTCGAAGGCTTTCGCTCCTCAAAAACCTGATGGATGTATGTACCCATGATGACACCATCGTCTGTTGCAATGCCAAACAAAGCGATGAACCCCACCCACACGGCTACGCTCAGGTTGATGGTGTGCATCTGAAACAAGTCGCGCATGTTTACTCCGGCCACACTGAAGTTCATAAACCAGTCCTGACCATAGAGCCAGATCATAATGAATCCACCGGCAAACGCTACAAACACCCCTGAGAAATGGATGGAAGAAGCAATCACTGTCTTGAATTGGAAATACAACAACAGGAAAATGATGATCAGACTAAGTGGAATCACAATGGCCAACCGCTTGGTGGCGCGCACCTGGTTTTCATAACTCCCGGAGAACTTGTAGCTGATACCAGTGGGCACCGTCAGTTCACCACCGCTGATCTTTTCATCAATAAATCGCTGTGCCTCATTCACCACATCTACTTCTGCGTATCCATCTCTTTTGTCGAACAAGACATAGCCCACCAGAAAGGTATCTTCACTTTTAATCATCTGTGGACCACGCATGTATTCTACCTTCACCAGGTCGCCCAGTGGAACTTGCACACCGGTCGGGGTAGGGATGAGAATTTTTTTGATTTTGTCGGGATCGTCACGCAGCTCGCGAGGGTATCTTATCCGAATAGGGTAGCGCTCACGCCCCTCAAGGGTGGTTGTAATCGCCATGCCACCGATGGCAGTCTCAATGGCTTGCTGCAGTTGCTCAACACTGAGGCCATAGCGGGCGATGGCATCGCGATCGATGTTGAGGTGCAAGTACGGTTTACCTACGATACGATCGGCAAAAGCGGCTTCTGCTTTCACGGAAGGAACTTGTTTCAGAATACCTTCCAGTTCCAGGCCAAAGTTTTCTATCGTCTGCAGGTCGTGACCGTACACTTTTATTCCCATAGGCGCGCGCATGCCGGTTTGCAACATCACCAATCGTGTTTCGATAGGTTGAAGTTTGGGCGCAGAAGTCACACCAGGAATTTTTGTTACGCGAACAATTTCATCCCAGATGTCATCAGGGCTTTTGATATGATCACGCCAGTTGCGGAAATAATTACCGTCTTCATCAGGAACGAGAAGCGCTGGATCGATATTCAGCGCAAGTGCTTCTTCGTTGGTTAACTTCTGTCCGTTAGACAACAGGAAGCGATCCTTACTGTCTACTTTGAATGTTAGTCGGTGACCGGCTTCATCGATGATAAATTCCGGCTTGTAGTTGATCACGTTTTCATACATGGAGATAGGAGCGGGGTCGAGTGCTGACTCTGCTCTCCCCATCTTCCCCACGGCAAGATCCACTTCCGGAATATTCACCAGCCGCATGTCGAGTTGCTTTACAACGCGTGTGTTTTCTTCCACACCTGCGTGAGGCATGGATGTTGGCATCAGCAGGAAGCTGCCTTCGTTGAGACTTGGCATAAATTCTTTACCCGTGCCGGGGAACAGATGCGTCATACCCGACCATGGTGCTGAAGTTCGAATGTTCCAACCTACGAGATCAAAACCTTTCGCGATGAAGTTCATGGTAGGAGCAAATCCCAGCCAGATGAAAAGTCCAAAGATGATGGTAAATACAGGTACTAATAAAAACTTTCCCTTATTGACGAGACACCATTTTAAGATAGGCTCATAAAACCAAACCACAGACATCAACGCTCCCAAGACCATCGCAAGCAAGAGCAACACAAAGATGAAGTTGATTACCATTCCGTTTTGATGTCCTAAAGGCATCCATTCTTCTGTGAGGAAAAAGGAAGCAATCACGATCACGATGCCGATGTTGATGTAGCCTGGAAGTGATTTCCATTTTTCTGGCCAACGACCTTCCAAAAGATTATTCACACCTAATACAACCAATGCAAGAGGTAGCCACATCTTTGCATAAATGGCCAGCGCAATACCCGCTGCGATAAAACCCACATTCCAAAATCTTCTGACTTTCTTTTTGTCATAATCAATGGAGAAGATGATGTGCGCCAATGCAGGCAGCACCACAATACCGAGAATGAAAGTAGCGAGCAGTGCAAATGTCTTCGTGAAGGCCAACGGCTTGAACAACTTGCCTTCGGCTGCTTCCATGAAAAAGACGGGAAGGAAGCTCACCACGGTAGTGGCGAGAGCTGTCGTTATTGCACCCGATACTTCTGCCGTTGCCTGGTAAATCACCTCGAGCAGATGTTTGCCTTTTGCTTTCAGGTTCTCTGGCATCTCCAGGTGACGAATAATATTTTCAACAAACACAATGCCCACATCCACCATCACACCAATAGCGATGGCAATACCTGATAATGCCACAATGTTGGCATCTACTCCGGCATAGCGCATGATGATGAAGGACATCAAAACCGCCACGGGAAGCAAACTTGAAATCAGTAACGAGGCCCTCAGGTTGAGTACCAACACGATCACCACAATGATGGTAATCAAAATTTCATGAGACAGCGCAGACTCCAGTGTACCGATGGTTTCGTGAATCAACTGTGTGCGATCATAAAACGGCACGATCGTCAATTGACTTACTGTTCCGTCCGAGAGTATTTTCTTAGGCAAGCCCGGTGCAAGCTCTTTGATTTTTGCTTTTACACCGTTGATGACCTCGAGTGGATTAGAACCATATCGCGCAACCACTACACCACCTGCCACTTCTGCACCATCTTTGTCCAGCATACCCCTGCGGGTTGCGGGGCCGAGTGTCACCACGGCAATGTCTTTGAGCCGCACCGGCACGTTGTTGTTTACCGCCACCACAGCTTTCTCCAGGTCTTCCACTTTCTTGATGTAGCCGAGGCCACGCACGAGGTACTCCACCTGATTGATCTCGATGGTTTGGGCGCCCACATCACGGTTGGAGTTCTTCACCGCCATCATCACCATGTCCAAACCGATATTGTAAGCTTTGAGCGCATCAGGGTTTACATCTACCTGGTACTCTCTTACCAAACCGCCTACCGATGCGACCTCGGAAACTCCCTCCACGGCATTGAGGCCATACTTTACATGGAAATCTTGCACGCTGCGGATTTCATGGAGATCCCATCCCCCTGTCACCTTGCCCTGTGGGTCGCGACCTTCCAGCGTGTACCAAAACACCTGACCCAATGCCGTGGCATCCGGACCGAGCGAAGGCTGAACACCTTCCGGCAAAATTCCTGAAGGCAATGAGTTTAACTTTTCCAGTATGCGTGAGCGCGACCAATAGAACTCTGTGTCTTCATTGAAGATGATGTAGATGCTGGAGAAGCCGAACATGGAAGTAGAGCGGATCGACTTCACACCCGGAATACCCAGCAGCGAAGCCGTGAGCGGATAGGTGATCTGATCTTCTACATCCTGCGGAGAACGTCCCGGCCAATCCGCAAAAACAATCTGTTGGTTTTCTCCGAGATCGGGAATGGCGTCTACGGGCACCGGGTCGGAGGGGAGAAATCCTTTGTTCCAAACAAAAGGAGAGGTGACTACTCCCCAGCCGATGAAGACGATCAGCAGCAGGAACGTGACCAGCTTGTTCTCCAGAAAATAACGTATGACTTTGTTTAACATAAAATCTGATAAAAATTGAGTAAACGAAAGCGCAAAGGCTTAACGGCCGGCATAAAAGATTATCCGGCTGATATCAACTCAATAAAATCAGATTAGGAAAGACTGAACGAAAACAGGGATGTCCCGTTCGGGCAGCGGTGGCTTGTGCTTGCGCAGGGCCAGGTGCTGAGAAGATTTTTCTGGTGTGAAGACTTCGATGACGCGGGGAAGCTCAGCTACCCACAGCGATTGGTATTCGGCCGTGACAGGCTTCAGGTTTTTCACCTGGTATTCATTGCCCTCGATTTTGGATTGCTCATCGCGGCAGCAGCCCTCCATTTTAGACAGGTTTTCCCCGCTGGCGGCAAACAGCTCCATAGCGCAGGGGGCGGCCTCATGCAGGATGGCGATGCTCTGGGTACGTCCCATGCACACATGCCGGTCGATGGTGAAGCTGGACGCTGAAACCAGCACCAGCAGCGCCAGAAAGGCTGAAAATATGGATTTAAGTGCCTTCACTGCTCAATCAGTATGGTAAAGATACGTTTTTTCCCATAAAAGGGTTGTTACAGGATTTTGGGGAAGGTTTGCAGGATTGTGAGGAATGGGCTGGGTAGAATTGGATTTTACTAAATTGAATTTGATTAGAATCTCAGAATTCTACAGTCTACTTCAACTTCAATATGGGATGAAGCTGGTGTTTACTGCTTAAATGATCCAATGAACTAAGATTATGACCAACAAATCCATCAAGAGTTTAAATGAGATTGCTAATCAGCTAGTTCAACACCAAAGTCATTTCGCTAGGATGGTCGAAAATATTGGGAAGTTCGTTCCTCCTCCAATTGAATACCAAAAAGAGGTTAATAAAATGATGGAAAGGGTGGATGGCGCGACTAAGCGAATTATTGAGGCGCAGAAGTTATTGAATGGATTTAGGCCTAAGTTTAGCATTAATCACGAAATTTTTAAATCCGTACTAGCTGAAGTTGAATCAGTACCAGAGTCAATTAAGCTTCTTGCTGAACAAGGATGGTATGTAGCATTTGATATGACCGTGACTGAGCTAAATCGTGTTAGTAGCCTTCTTAAGGATAACGAGACAGATCAGGTTGATTACCTTTTGGCAAGAACATTTGATGAAGAGCTTATGTCAATACTGAAATTTCTCACTGAGAGTTTCCCTCACAGAAGTGAAGCTATCCGTCAAGCAATTGACGCTCATAGCCGACAAAATTACTTTCTTTCCATCCCTTGCTTCTTCTCTCAAACAGAAGGTATTTGCAAAGAGGCTATTGGAGTCAGATTCTTTAAGACTGAAAATAGTGTTCCTGTTACGGCTAAATGGGTTGAAGAGTACCAAGCGGAGGGGTTATTCAAGGCATTACTTGAGCCGTTAATTGTTAGTGGAAATGTTAGAGGTTTTCAGGTAAAGGGGTCACCAGTAGGTATTAATCGTCATGATGTTCTTCATGGAGATTCATATGACTATGGAAATGATCCAGTGAATAGCTACAAGGCACTTTCTCTGCTTAATTATATTGGAACGGTTGTAACTAAACTAAAAAATTAACCCCGAGCCCTCGTTCTTAGCCCTCGTTGGTCTTCTTGACCAACAAACCATGCCCTTCAAGTCCAGAATCCCTTCGATGGGTCGTTCTTGAATGTACCTGGCAAAAGGAATTGAAGAAAAATCTTATATTTAGTTCTAACCTTACGACCTATGCAAAAGACTTCACAAGTACCCCCGATTATAGTTAAATACCTTCCGATTGCTGAAAAGATTTTTTTAGCTGGGGTTGGAGTGGGCTTAGTATTGATTTATTTGAATTTCGATTCCAATGTCGCGTTGATTTCTGTAAATGGAATAGCTATCATTTATTTTCTAAATGCCTATAAGCCGCCAGAGTTGATGGATGATGAACCTCAAGGTTTTGGTGCTCTGCTGGCTTTGTCAATACTTCCTAAAGTGATGTGGATTAGCTCGTCCGTTTCTTTAGTTGGTATTACATTTCATTTCTTGGAGCTCGCGGGAGCAATGGAGATGATTCTGATCGGTGCAATCTCTCTAGGAGTCGGTTTATTGTTGTTTTTAATTTTTGGTGTTTCAGGTGTAAAAGGAATGAAGGTAAATGTGCCAATGCTATACAGGTTGATTCCTATTTTCCTTGTAGACCTTTATCTGCTTTATGTATCAACCAATACTATGTGAAGACTTTAACTAACAGAAATAAATTATTCATAGTTATCCTCGCATCATTCTTGATTTCAACTGGAGTCGAAGTTGCCTTCTATGATGCTTCTAATTTATTTAAAATGGAATTTATTTACGCTTTGGTGTTTGCAAGTCCGGAGTTATTGCCTTTTAGTGTGTATTGTTTCATTTCGTACTATTTGGCAAGATGGATTACTGGCGCTGATTTGGATATCAAAGGCGTATTTCTTGTTTACTTTATTAACCTTGTACTATTGTCAATCGTTCTGGGATGTTTCTATTGGTATGACGATTCGCAGTCATATTGGAAGCTGCAAGAGGGGATCGGTTCATATCTTTTGGAATTTTTAAGATTTCTGATCTTCGCGTTCATATCAGCTACTCTTCAAATTTTATGGCTTTGGGGTGGCGATAAAGTGAGCAGTTGAGATCACTAATCATTGGTCTTCACAATGAAATTTGTGTTTGTGGAAAACACCAAACTTGACTCTGGGCCCCTACGCCCTCGTTGGTCTTCTTGACCAACGAGCGTAATCATTGGTCTTCACAATGAAATTTGTGTTTGTGGAAAACATCAACATGGGCTACGAGTTTTGGTGGGATTCATTGTTGGTGAGGAACACCAACAAAGGCTCTTTAGCCCTCGTTGGTCTTCTTGACCAACGAGCATAATCATTGGTCTTCACAATGAAATTTGTGTTGGTTGGAAAACACCAACATGGGCTACGAGTTTTGGTGGGATTCATTGTTGGTGAAGAACACCAACAATGGCTTGACCAACATAACAAGAGGACATGTGCTATAAATGTGAGAAATGGTATCATCAACCGCATTTCATTTCTGCCATATCGTTAATTTCATTTTCCCCAATCCATCAAATCATGAAAAGACTTTGCTTTACTATTATCCTACTCAGTCTGGCAGTTTTCTTTGCCAGCGCGCAACCATCCACTGAAGCCTTGAAAGCCAGGGTAGAGGCCATGGCTAAAATCGGGTCGTCCTATTCGCCTACTTTTTCTCCGGATGGCAAAAAGATCGCCTTCATCACCGACATGAGTGGTTCTCCACAGGTTTGGAAAATCTCAGCGAATGGCGGATGGCCAAGCCAGCTCACCAATTTTAACGATCCTGTTTCTGGCGTCAGTTGGTCGCCCAATGGAAGTCAGCTTGCTTTTCAGTTGGCACCGGGTGGGGGCATGAATAGCCAGGTGTACGTAATGAACACCGATGGCAGTGGCGTGACACAAATCACTGCAGGAGGTAAGACGAACAATTGGCTAAACCAGTGGAGCAAGGATGGTAAGCATTTGGCTTTTTCATCCAATCAGGCAAATCCAATGGGTATGGACAGCTACCTGTATGATATAGAAGAGCAAAAAGCTAAAGTGATTGCCAAAACACCTGGTATTGGATCGATAACCTCAATGGACGGAGGTCGCTATTTGTTAAGTCGATTAGCCAGCCGCGGTAGCAATGATATTTACCTCATTGACCGGGATGGTAAAGAAACGTTGTTGACGAAACACAATGGACCAGGAGAATTTTATGGCAAGTTTTCTCCCACAGGAGAGATCTACATGGCATCAAACCTGGACAGGGATAAGGTGGCCTTTGGAAAAGTAGAAAAGGGAATGATCAAAATCCTGAGTGAGCGCGAGGATGCGGAGCTTCAGGATTTTGAAGTGAATCATTCCGGAAGTTTAGTGCTGCTGCTATGGAATGTGGGTGGGAAAAGTGAAGTGACTATTTACTCAAAAGCCGCAACAACGAAGTTGGAGCTACCGGTTGACCTGGTTTCATTCGGAGAGTTTTCAAGTGATGACCGTTATTTTGTATTCACGGGAAGTGGAGCAACAGAACCTTCCAATATTTGGATTTATGATTTTGAGAAGAAATCGTTTAAGAAATTAACGGATAGTCAACATCCGGGAATTAACCTGGAAGATTTGGTTGCGCCCAAGTTGTACAAGTTCAAATCTTTCGATGGACTTGAACTAAGCGGATGGATTTATCTACCCAAGGCAGGCAGTGCGCCCTATCCGATGGTCATCAGCTATCATGGTGGCCCCGAAGGACAGTCGCGGCCTTCTTTCAATTATACTGCACAAGCTTTATTGGGTCAGGGTATTGCAGTGTTCACTCCCAATGTTCGTGGGTCTTCTGGTTTTGGAAAAAAGTTTGTGAACATTGACAACGGAGCGTTGCGCGTGAATGGGGTAAAAGACATCAAAGCTTGCTATGATTTTGTGGTGAAGGAAGGACTAACTTCAAAAGATAAGGTCGGGATCATGGGAGGTTCTTATGGTGGATACATGACGATGGCTGGTATTACCGAATATCCCGACATGTTTGCAGCGGCCGCAAACTTATTTGGTGTGGTGAATTTCAAAACCTTCTTTGAACAAACAGAGCCATGGATGGCGGCTATATCCAAAGTGGAGTATGGCGATCCGGACAAAGAAGCGGAGATGCTAAAGAACTTGTCACCTATTAATAAAGTGGATAAGGTAAAGACACCTACGTTGGTACTGCATGGTGCCAACGATACCAATGTGCCGGTGGTGGAGGCAGAGCAAGTCGTTGAAAATCTGAAGAAGCGCAACGTTCCCGTTGACTACATCTTGTTTCCTGATGAAGGTCATGGCTGGCGCAAAACGAATAGCAAAGTCACCTCTACTGTTTCGATTGTGGAATGGTTTGGTAAGTATTTGAAGTAGATGAAAATGATATCGAGTTTCTGAGCGACAGCGCCTGCCTGCCGAAGGCACTCAGCCCTCGTTGGTCTTCTTGACCAACGAGCACAATGAATTGCAAGCCCAAATCATTAAATTTAGAATTTTCTATGGCAGTGGAAATTTCAAAGCAGTATCCAGAATTCATTACAGTTACCTGCCTCGAGTGGAAGCATATTTTGCAGAGAGATCAATTCAAAGAAATAATAATTGAAAGCTTAACGTACTTGTCAAGTCAGGGAAGGGTATCAGTTTATGCTTTTGTAATCATGTCAAACCACTTTCATTTAATATGGCAGGTGATGGGTGATCATAAGAGAGAGGATGTACAGCGGGATTTTTTGAAGTTTACGAGTCAACAAATATTGAAGATCCTACGCAATGAAAAGTCAGATCTGCTTCCAGAGTTGATGGTGAACGCAAAGGATAGGAAGTATCAAGTTTGGGAGAGGAATTCATTGGGTATCCCCTTGTGGTCGGAGCGCGTATTTGATCAGAAGTTGGAGTACATTCATTATAACCCTGTAAAGGCTGGGCTGTGCGAGTTACCTGATGATTACCAGTATTCGAGTGCTTTGTTTTATGAAAGGAATATTCGGAACTGGGAGTTTTTGCGGCATCACGAAGGTCACTAGAAAGTCGTTGGGATTCTTTGTTGGTGAAGAACACCAACAAAGGCTGAGAGCGTTGTTCTGAGTTTGCTGGTGCAACTTGGAACAACTGAGCGATACCCTCACCCCAACATCGTTCGCATTGTTCTCACAAATTGAATTCCCCTCTCCCCGGCCTGCCTGCCGAAGTCTGTCCAAAGACGTAGGCACGGGGAGAGGGGTAGGGGTGAGGGATTTTTTTCTCAAAGCCCTTATTCTTGTCGACACGAACCAAGGGTACGCTACTGTAGCTAAACATGTCAATCCTATTCAGAACACTGTATCTTTGTGTGTGACCTTTCACCTGAATATTCGCCATGACTTCAATAAATAAAAACCCTTCACCTAATTGGAGAGGGAAGGAATTTAAGAGACCTCCCAAGAAATATGCTCCGAAAGGCCTCACCATTCTATATGAAGATCGGGATATATTGGTAGTGAATAAAATCAATGGGCTGCTTACAATTAGTTCGGCCGGAGAAAAGGAAAATACCGCTCATTTTATTTTGAATGACTACGTGAGAAAGGGAAACCCAAAGTCACGCAACAGGGTGTTTATCGTTCACCGCCTGGATCAGGATACTTCCGGGATTTTGGTCTTTGCGAAGAGTGATAAGGCGAAATTTTATTTGCAGAATGAGTGGTCCAATTTTGACAAAACATACGTGGCAGTGGTTCATGGAAAACTGAAAGATCAGGAAGGGGTGATTTCCTCATATCTATTAGAAAGCACAGCGTATAAAGTATTTTCAACTGATGATACTGCTCAAGGTAAACTGGCCAAAACTGGTTATCGAGTCATAAAAGAGGCGGAGCATTTCAGCCAGCTGGAAATCCAATTATTCACGGGCAGAAAACATCAGATTCGGGTACACCTTGCGGAATTGGGCCATCCGGTAGCCGGGGATAAATTGTATGGTAAAGGAAAAATGGGTATCAAGCGATTGGCACTACATGCCACTACGCTGACGCTTTCACACCCACACTCGAAAGAACAAATGACGTTTGAAGCCCCCATCCCAAATTACTTCAAAGTGATCATGAAAGGATAGGCTTCACAGCCCCAGGATCTTGCACCAGCTGAGCCTTCGTTGATCTTCTTGACTAACGAGTACAGCAATTATTACTCCAGGTAAATCCTTGTTGGTGAAGAACATCGACAAGGGCTACGGACTAGGTCACCCCAGCCTCGGGATTTTGAGCGATTGTTTGTGGTGGGTGATTGATGTATATTAGTGAAAACCTTACCTTACAAATAATTGGAAAGCGTTTTTGATTGCCGTAAAAAAACCACATAGACTCCATATGAGGTCAATTATAGTCCTAATTCTAATGGTCTTCGGTAGTCAGGTTTACGCCTCGCATATTGCTGGTGGTGAATTTAAGATGCGTCACCTGGGCGGCTACCAATATAAAATAGATCTCATAATCTACTTTGATGTGGTCAACGGAGCTGCTGGTGCCAAAGACCCCAACATTGTTGCCAGTATTTTTAGGGATTCAGACGATAAATTCATTACTGCAATAATCTTAACCCTGGTCGAGGAGGGAAGTCTTAGTCCCACCCAACCCGATTGTTCTAATGGTGAGATATTGTTGAACCGGCTTGTCTATACGAATACTATCTTTCTCGAGCCCGAGATTTTTGGCGATCCCGAGGGCTACTATGTTGCCTGGGAAAGATGCTGTAGAAATTATAGCCTTAACAATATTGTAAGTGAGGATCCGGCAAGCGGGGGCGTGGCTTCAGGACAAACTTTTTTTCTTCACTTTCCTCCCGTAATAAAGGGAGACAGCCCGTTCGTAAACTCGTCTCCCGAGTTGACAACGCCAAAGCTTGACTTTGGATGTCCCAACAAACCCTTCTTCATTGATTTTTCCGGAAAAGACAATGATGGTGACTCACTTGCCTACAGTGTAGTTGTGCCGTGGTCTACACACTCGCAAGTTGCACTACCTGAAATTATGCCGAAGCCTTTTCCAGAAGTCCAATGGAGTCCACCTTTTGGTATTGATAATGTTATGGGTGGAAATCCAGACCTGAAAATTAACTCAAACGGGCTGCTTACAGTAACACCTCAAGGACTGGGGCTTTTCGCCTATGCTATTAAATGTGAAGAATTCAGGAATAAAAATAAGATCGGAGAAGTACGAAGGGAATTTATGTTGCTCGTTGTAGATGGATGCGCTCAGGAAATGGCGCCAGAGATCTCAGCTCGATCTTTTAATGGAACTTATAGTTCTGATCCATTGGAGTTGCATTTCAATGCGGCCACATTGGAGGAAGAGCGTTGTATTCAAGTAAAAGTCAGTGATGAAGATTCGGATTCAGATGCTGAGAACATTCGGATCAGTGCTGTGCCCCTCGGGTTCAAAGCGGATATCTCGGGTATCCTGCCATCGATTGTCAACACAACACTGACACCGGAAAGTTCTTTTGCGGAATTTTCCATTTGTTTTGGCAGTTGTCCCCTTGGAACCGGAGATTCTTTTGAGATCGGAATAGTAGCCTATGATGACGCATGCAGCGTCCCGCTCACAGACACAGTCAAAGTCAAAGTTTATTATGATGAATTCGAGGGATGTTTGGAACAAGGCATTTCCTTTCCCCAGATCCCTGAAATCACTTTTGGGGATTCCGATCTTACGCTGAATGCAACATCTTCTTCCGGGTTAGAAGTCACCTTCTCCTCTTCAAATCTTTCAGTGGCTTCCGTATCATCCTCAACTTTAACGGCACATATGCCAGGAGAGGTGAGTATCATTGCAACTCAACCTGGAAATGGTGACTACAAAGCGGCAGGTGCCGTCTATCAAAATATCTGCATAAAACCACAGCCTCCAGAAATTGAAATTGTGATAGGTGATGAGCCATTACAGATTAAGTCAAACCGCGAAACTGGAAACCTTTGGTACAGGGATGGGATACAGATAGGAGAGAGTTCGACAGATCATATAACTGTTTCTGGAGAAGAGGCCGCGTACACCGCGCGTGTTGTCATTAATGGCTGCGTAAGTCAGCCATCAAATAGTATAACCGCGAGCGGTCCAGTGGATGATGAGGTCGACAACCCAATATTAGCCACAGAAGATGGCACCTCTGCCGCTGTCAAAATTTTCCCGAACCCGGTGAGTGGTGATATCATGTTTAATTTCCCTGATAGATCGACCAAGATCATTGAATTGTATGGTGAAAATGGCCAAAGACTTTACCGAGGCGAAACCTCTGAACTTACCTATTCGATAGACGCAACCAGGTTGACGTCAGGATTGTATTTTGCGATTGTTGCGGTTGACTCGAGATCCTATTTACGTAGAATCTTAAAGCTGTAATGCGACATACTTGAATTTGGTCTTCCAAAAAGAAAATGCACAAATGAGACCGTCTTCAGAACGGCAGCGGTGAATCTCTTTTAATTCCGTCTTTCGTCATACGGATGTTCGCTCACACCCAACCATGTAAACGCGTAGGTGTGTGTCCTGATCTGCAAACTCAGGACAGCCAAGTAAGTTTAATCAGCCGAGTTTCTGAGCGATAGCGCCTGCCTGCCGAAGGCACGGAAGAATCTCTACGGAATCAGACTTCGATAATATGGATGTTTCGCTCACGCTCAACAATGCGAACTTTTGAGATGGCGCTGCGCAAGGCACCTACAAATATCTATTACTATACGACAACAGCCGAACCAGATTCACGGCCTTGGTCAAATCAAAATTGACAGCCGCTACAATACCATGCACTGCAATCAGCTCCCTGTCGATAGACATTGCATCACGAGCACAAAATTTATCAACGACAGTTTTCGCATGACCGTAGCCCTCAGCTTCGAATGATTCCAGAATGGCGATGGAATTTTCTTCTGCAGAAATTATTCGCTGCTTTGGTTGGTAACCCATCTGCCGAATGACAGATTCAGCCACCGACCAGGTCGACCAAGGGTTTTGTCCCGTTACCAGATTGCCATCCACACTTACCTTGTTTAAGTACATTACGCCCTCGTTGAAGTCCGCACCCTTTTCCGTGAGTTTATCCTGTAGTAGAAAAGGAAATATTTCAGCAGCATCCGGAATGAGAAACAACTCTTCCTCGTTCGTAAAGCCGCTCACCCTCCGGTTTGCTACCAATGACTGGCCATTGGTGAGTGTAACATTGACGAGTGCCGCTGGGCTATGGCATACAGCACTTACTACTTTGCCTGATTCATAATACTCTTTAACTATTTGTTGAATATGTTCATTGTCAGGAAAGTCGTACACCGCACCTTTGCCGCCCACGAAATAGATTGCATCATAGCTTGTCGGGTCTACGTACTTCATGGCAATGCTTTCCTCCACCTTTGCCTGTGCAACGGTGTCGTTCAAAAAAGTATAGTCGTATTCTTTCATATCATCGCCATCAATGACAACCGGTGGGGTGCCCCCAAGCGGACTTGCCACGTCAACCTCAAATCCATTGGCTTGAAACACATAGTAGGCGCGCGATAATTCTGTTAGTTCAAATCCTGTGCTTTTGCCACTACTTCCCATCTGACTGGTGCTGGTGACTACCGCCAGTATTTTACCGCGGATGGGAATGACATTTTCAGTTAAATAGGGAAGCTGATTAGGCGTTATCCCTTTCATGTCCTCAGCCGATAGGGCCGGGGTGGGAAGCAAGCTCATAAACCATACTCCAAACAAAACGATCGACACAATCAGTCCTCCCAATACGAAGAGCGCCCTCTTAATGAATTTCCTTTTTCCAGACATAGCCTTGTTATTTTTTTGAGGCAAATGTTGGATTATCTGGCACCAAAGGCTTCTCAAATGATCATTTCGAAAGAGAAAAAGATCATTTTGCCGGTTGCTGGCGATAGGTCATGGGCGTTTCGCCTGTTTGTTTCTTAAAGGCAGTGTTGAAGCTGGAAATACTGTTGAATCCAACTTCGTAAGCAATAGACGCTACGGTTTTGTTTTTGGATGAGTCCAAATGGAGAAGCCGCCTCGATTCTTCAATCCTGAACGTGTTGATAAAGTTGTTGAAGTTCTTTTCACTCTTTTGGTTGATAACCTGTGATAGAATCTGCGGACTTACGTTCAGCGATTCACTCAGCAATTTTAAAGTTAGATCAGGATTTTGGTATTGCTTCTCATCCACAACAAGCCTTAAGACCTTAGCATAGATTTGATCACTTTGTTCCTCCGAAATGGGTGTGGTTCTGTATTTAACGAGGTCAATTTTTTGAAGATATCCTTTGCTGATGACGATGAAACTAATCACGTAGGCTACAATGGAATAGAGAATGGGTCCGGCCACATAGGGGATTACATCGTCAAACAAGTTTAATACATAAGCGACCCAGATGATAAGAAGACCGTAGAAGAACAGACGCAATAGGACGAAAGTGTCAGTGCTGAGGCCATCTTTTTGTTGAAGGACATAGCGATAGCTGAACAACAGGTAAACAAGAAAATGCAGGTAGTAGCAGATAAAGAGTGTTGCGAAAAGCACGAGCGGCAAAGTTTCTGTGTGATGCTCTTCAAATTGAAACCCAATGATGAAGCCTATAATAGCGGGCACAAAATGCAGAAGGTGCTTTTTCGTCAGTTGAAAAGACTTGCGTGTACAGGAGAGTACAAAAAGATAATACAGCGGCCCGATGGCCATGATGGCGCTTAGGCCAACAAAAATGATTTTGATATCAATGTTTTCAGTGAACTCAAGAAACACTGATTTGCCCACCCTGAAAGAAAGAACAATCAGTAGGGCGCTCAGCAATTTGTTGGAGAGTGAGTTTCCTTTGGTATAGCTCCAGAGAAATACAGCCACAAATAGGCCATGGATAACTCCAAGTCCGCTGATGACAATCAGTATGATATCATAGGCACTCACCCGCTGCAAATTAGTTCAAATGAAGGATTTTGTTAAGTTTGATTTAAATGCGATAGAGTGACCAACAAACTGAAATGGGGAATAATAGGTCTGGGCAAAATCGCCCATAAGCTGGCCAGTGATCTGCAACAGTCATCTGATGCAGTGTTGTATGGAGTCGCGTCACGGGATACACAGAAGGCAATGGAGTTTAGTGAGAAATACAATTCGCCCAAATGCTATGGCAGCTATGAAGAGCTGGCGCATGATCCCGAAGTAGATGTGATCTACATCGCTACACCCCATGTCTTTCATTTTGAGAATGCCATGCTCTGCCTGAAAAATGGCAAGCATGTGCTTTGCGAAAAGCCGATGGGAATGAACACGAAACAGGTGACGGCCCTGATCGCGGAAGCACAGGCGCGAAGCTTATTTTTGATGGAGGGTATCTGGACCCGCTTCATTCCCGCAACAGAGAAACTGATTGAGTTACTTAATAAAAAAATCATTGGCGACATACTCTTCGTTCGGGCAGACTTTGGATTTACTTCACCTTTCAATCCTGAAGGACGACTCTACAACAAGCAACTGGGTGGTGGGGCATTACTCGATATTGGTATTTATCCCATCTATTTCAGCTTGCTCACACTGGGAGTGCCCTCGCGTATTCAGGCATCAGCCCGGATGACTCAGACGGGTGTAGATAGCTATTGCGCCATGTTGTTTGACTATGATAGCAACGCCAGGGCCATGCTCGACTGCACCATCGAAGCCGATACGCCTACCGAGGCGTACATCTACGGGTCCAATGGGCATATCAAAATTCACAACCGCTTTCATCATCCGGAGAAGTTATCGGTGTATCGCAACAAAGAGTTGGTGGAGGAAATTAATATGAAGTACGATGGCTTTGGCTACCTCCATGAAATCGAAGCGGTCAATCGCTGCGTGAGAGACAAAAGAACTGAAAGCCCGAGACTCACCCACCAAATGAGCTTGGATTTGGTGTCAGTGATGGATAAAGTCAGAGATGAGATTGGGTTGGTTTATGAGTGTGACTGACGATCGTGTTTGCCGGGTTTACAACTGTAACTGCAACTCAGCGTTCTTCACCAAAGAGCCTCATGTCGAGTGACTTTCTAGTGGCCGGTCTCGGTACCCATATTATCCACCGATTTCAACTCAAGGTACTCAAATCGCCAACTGCCTTTGGTAGCTGTTCCCCATGCGGGCATCACGTATTCGCCAATGGGCTTGGTGGGGCCGTATACGTGTTCGATGATTTCACCCTTGTAGTAGTTGCCCCACATCAGCAGCCTGCCGTGAGCATCCATCCTAAACCAGCAAAGCAAGCGGCCGCCATCACCTTCATAGATCTGAAGATCTCCATCTTTCAAAACTAGATGTATAAGCGGATCGCGAATCGCTAGTTTGTGATACACAACATACGGCTGTTGTGACCAATCACCGATTTCCTGGGTAATGTCGTCATTGGAGATTTCCTTTTTCATTCCATTCCGGTTTATCCATCCACTGTTCTCATCCCAGACAGTTTCCTGGCGGAAGTCGTGCCCCACGATGATAGAATGATACGCGGGCTTTTCAAGGTTGTGCCAAAATTCAGCCGTGACTGGATGGAACAAACTCTCAGGAAATGCTTTTTCCTTGACGTAAAGAATTTTGGTCGATGCCCAAATCTCCCGACCCCCAAGGCTTTCAAGCAGTTGATCTGCTGCTTGCCAAGCATCCTTGGATTGATTTGAGGGTTGAGCGGTAGAAAATTGATATGTGCTGCACAAGACACTGATCAGCACGATTCTGGTGGCTATGCTTGTGGTCGGTCGCATAGGAGTAAGGTCTAATTTGATATTCCTATAAACGACCTCGCTTTAAATTAGTTCACACAATTTCATGTGATATGACATTTAAAACTTCGCGGTCATATCTTTGAGGGTGAACATCAAATATCCTTTACTTCTTGACGGAGGCCTTTCTAATGAATTGGAAAGGCAGGGCTGTGATCTTAATCATAAGCTATGGTCTGCAAAGATGCTAGATACCAATCCGCAAGCAATTGTTAAGGCCCACCTTTCGTATCTCAGTGCTGGTGCGAAGTGCATCACCACAGCAAGTTATCAGGCCTCGGTTCGTGGCTTTATGGATTTGGGTTATAGTAGGGAGGAGTCGGAGCAACTTATTGTAAGATCGGTAGAGCTAGCAGAAGAGGCGATAAGACAATTCAGGAAAGAAGGGAACGATGAAGAACTATTTATTGCCGCGAGCATCGGCCCTTATGGAGCTTACCTGGCAGATGGGTCAGAATATCGCGGTAAGTATGGTGCGTCTGATGAAGAGCTAAAAGCATTCCACAAGGAGAGAATTGACATCTTAGATAAAACTGTTGCGCATTTCTTTGCCTGTGAAACGATGCCTGACTTTCAGGAGGTAAGAGTGTTGGCGGAGATTCTCAAGCACACTAAAAAAAGCGCATGGATTACTTTTTCATGTAGAGATGAAAAGCACTTAAACGATGGTACGCCCATCGCAGAGTGTGCTGCTTATCTAAATGATCACCCCAATATTTTTGCATTGGGTGTCAACTGCACGGCTCCTCAGTACATCTCGGGTTTGATCGGTGAGTTGAAAGCCAATGCTGGCGAAAAGAAAATAGTGATCTATCCAAACTCTGGAGAAGTGTATCATGCCGATACAAAGACATGGCTAGGATTATCCGATCCGGATGCGTTTGCTACGATGACACAACAATGGCTTTTACAGGGGGTTGACGTCATGGGCGGTTGCTGCAGGATAGGGCCGGAGCATATAGCAAAGATGAGAGAGAATCTTTCAAATTAGTTATGCCCTACTGCGTCTATGTTATCGAGTTATCCAAGAAGGTTTTCAACGAAAGTGCAAAGTTTCGGGCGGCTAATCCGCAGTTTCATGGTGTGTTGGAATGTCTATATGTAGGTATGACCAGCAAGTCACCAATGGAACGTTTTGAACAGCATCGTTCTGGATACCGAAATAAAAAAGGCCATAAACTCTCTTCCAACATTGTGCAGAAATATGGTCGTTATCTCAGGCCGAGTCTTTACAATCACATTCCACCTATGAAGACCAGGGCAGAAGCTCTTAAAATGGAAGAGAAGTTGGCGTTGGAACTTAGGAGAAAAAGATATGCAGTGTGGTATAACTAGAATCTCACATCTTAGCAGGTAGATCAACAAGGAGTTAACTCAATTTCTTTAGTTTTAAAACCGATAACTATGGTATCGGGACCCGAGAAGCCTGGTCCTTTATTTCATGGTAAAATGAAGCTGCTAATTGACATATCAATTTTACTCAATGCAATCGGTGCTGTTCAGGGATTTACTCTTGCGTTTATTTACTTTAGAAAAAAGAGTAACCAGTTTGCGAACAGGATTTTAGCAGCCGTTCTGCTGGCCTTCTCGCTGATCATTTTCAACACTGTTATAATTCTCACAGGCTACAATTTTCAATTCCCATTCTACCAGGATATTTCAAACGTGTCATTGCTGGTTATTACACCACTTTTGTATGCATACGTTCGGCTTCTGGCTAGGTCAAGGGTGGCGAGTATCAAGGTGAAATACCATCTGATCCCTTTCTTTATATATGCCTCCCTTCTTTTGATCTTTTATTTACTTCCCATCATCTCAACATCCATGAAGGATGGAATTGATGCTGTCTACTTTGTGATTTTCAACGTACAAGTGGTTTCGTATCTGTACCTGTCTTTTCGTTGTATTACCACTCATGACTCTGGTGCCAAGGAGTCATTTTCTAATTTACAGGATATTGGATTAGGATGGATCAAAGTTATCCTGAGCAGTTTTGCTATTGCCTTTCTTATGCATACCGCTGTATTAATAATAATCATTAGCGGTGTCGATGTTCCGCAATACATCAGACTCAATGTGACTCTACTTTGGGCAGCACATATTTTTTTGATCGGATACAGAAGTTTGCGTCATGATAGACCGGTCGAAGTTGAATCTGTGCCGAAATATCTCAGTTCCACACTGCCTCCCGAAAAAACTAAGGATGTACTGTCAAAGTTGGAACAAGTAATGGTGAATGAAAAATTGTATTTGAATCCTAATCTTACCATCGCAGAACTAGCGAAAACAACCGGATTTCAGAGTCGTCATATTTCACAAGTGGTCAATCAGGAGTTGGAGAGAAATTTTTATGATTTTGTAAATTTTTATCGGGTTCAGGAGGTCAAGGCGAAGTTACGTCTTCCCGAATTTTCGCACTTGACCATACTCGGAATTGCAAAGGAATGTGGGTTCCAATCCGGTTCGGCCTTCAACGCTGCTTTCAAAAAATTTGTTGGCAAGAGTCCTTCAGCGTTTAGAAAGGGCGTTTCTGAGTGAAAGTATGTGCTGAAACATGTATCAGAATGTGATATCGGGCGCTTCATTAGCCGGTTGATGTGTATGTGCGTTCATTGTGGAAACTTAAAAACTATGATGAAGCACATTGTTCTTTCAATATTAACTATACTCCTTGCTTTCGGTTGTTCAGAAGAGGAGCCTCTTCAAAATATTCTTGTGACGACCAGCAGTGGGGATAGATTATCAATGGATGGTGAATGGGCGGCCTCCTGTGTGTCAGCAGGGCCAAATTTCATCAGTGAAGTTTTTCAGTTTAAAGAAAACAAGATTACACTAAGCATTGATACCTATACAACTCCAGACTGTGGAGCCCCGCCGGATGCCAATGAAGTGATTGAGATGAGTTTTGAGGTAGGTGGGGTCTATAGCGTGAGCCTTGATGGTAAAGAGGTAATGGCTAACAAAATTCAAGGAGTGTCGAAGTCAAATAAAAGTAGTGAGAGTGAACCTTTCAAGCAGGCGTTTTACATTGATGATACAGCATCACAGCCGACATTGTACCATGGGGTGTTTGGCGATGATGGAGGAAAACTTTCAAGCGATGGCTATCCTCTTGAGTTGCATCCCATCGCCATAATAAAGGAAAAAGGATAATTTCGTACCGTACAAATGGGGATTTTATATCTACTTTCATATTTCACTCTTACAGGCTGTTGGATGAAATAGGAAAGGTGACTAAGATTAACCCATGATTCTCACATCCCATCGTTTCAATACGCTATCCAACAATACAATCAGACGCGTACTTATGGCCGTGCTGGCTTTCGTGATGACACACTTGATTTCGTACCAGCGCGTGCCATTTACCGAGGACTACCACTTTCCGGTTTTACCGTTCGCGATTTTTGTCATCTACGGTATTTTTATCTGCGAAACCAACACATGGAATTTCAAGAGACTTTCTGAGCGCTTTGGTCACCATTTTGACCTTTCGGGTATTTGGCGAATTCTGCAGGCTAACCTTGTCGCTTGCACGGCAATATTTATTGTTTTGAGCGGAATTCAGATGTTGGTTTTTCGTTATGCACCAGATCCTTTTCGTTTTATTTCATTGCTGGGTATCTGCCTTCTGATCACCACTATTGAGACTGCGGTTTTTATTGTGCTGGAGTTGGTTAAGTCAAAACGCGATCGCCCGGTGACTCTTAATCAGGTTGCTACTAAGGCAAGTGGCCTGGCCATTTTGAGAGGCAATGAACTGATCCCTTTTGATGAAGACCAGATTACCTACCTCATTCACAAAAACGGTTGTGTGTTTCTGGTTGATAAAGATGGCAATTGGTTGACTACGCAGTTTGAGTCACTGGGCGAAATCGAGGAAAAACTCTCGAACCGGTTTTTCAGGGCCAATCGCCAAGTGATTTTGTCGCGATTTGCCATCCGTTCCTTGAAAAAAGAATTAAACGGAAAGCTGAGATTGGAAGTGAGTCACCTCAAGGAGTCAGTTATCGTCAGTAGATACCGCAGCAAGAACCTGAAGCAGTGGTATGTAAACTGACCATTCAGGGTCGAAGTGGCTACCATTCAATCGGACATACTTAAAATGCCCGTCCGAAAGATAGACCACACCGTAAGATGGCCTAAAAACCATTTACGGATATGAATAAAATAATTACTACCACCTTGGTCGTGTGCTTGTGGCTAATGGCCTCGTCTTTCGGCACCGAACCGGAAACGCTAACAAAGGAAGATCGTAAAGCGATCACCACCTATCTCAAAAGAACTCGGGGAGAGCTTGTTGAAAAAGTAAAGTCGCTCACATCAGAACAGTGGACTTATAAACCGGCCCCGGAAGTTTGGTCTGTCGCTGAAATCTGCGAGCACATTTTGAAAGCAGAGGCAGTTGTGTTGAGGCGTGTCGATAATATTGACGCAATGTCGCACAAGCCAGAGTTGATGCCCGGCTACAAAGAGAAGGGCGAAGAAATGATAGCCTTTATCGTGGGTCGTGAAAAGAAATTTCAAGCACCAGAACCGGTTGCACCAGAGGGAACTATCTCAAGTCCCGAAGAATTTATTGCGGCATTTGAAAAGAGACGTGATGAAACTATAACCTATGTGAAGTCACTTGATAAGCCCGTAAAAGCATACTACGAAGTATTTGGCCCTATAGGTGAGTTGAATGGATATCACTGGCTCATGTTTATTTCAGCCCACACGCAGCGGCATATGGTGCAGTTGGATGGTGTGGTTGCCGATCCTGGCTTTCCAATCTAAATGTGTGTCTTGAGTCCCGCTGCTGCAAATGCACAGCGGGACTTATTTTATGCAATTGCTTTCACAGAATATCTTCAGGTTTTTAGAGTTGACATACCACTTGGTTTATTATCAAACCTTGTCTAACGGTTTTCTCCTATCCTGGCCGATAGTTTTGAAGTGACTTGGCGTGAGACCAGTGACTTTTTTGAACTGGTTGCTGAGGTGCGTATTGTGGCTACTATTGTCGCCAAATACTACGGGCTGATCGTGAAAAATGGACCAACAACGCTTTCCGCAAAAGTGATATTCCTTTCCTTGATACCTGTAGGAATAACTTTCTTTAACTGGATCAACTTGCATTCGGCAAACTGGGTCTATAGATAATAAACCTGCCCTCTCGATTTTCAGTTCATATACGGAAGTTAGGTAGAGCGCATTTTTGAAGGAGAACTCTCCCAGATGCTTAAATGAATGGCCATGTAAGCCTACTCGTTCAAATAGTTGAGAGGAACAAAGGATTTCACCTTGCTCCGCCATATTCATAATCCGAGATGCGATATTGATGGTTGAGCCAAATAAATTTCCGTCTTCGATAAATACAGAGCCGTAATGAACACCAGCATGAATTGAAAGAAAATGGTTTTCGTTGTGAATAAGTTTATTTAAGGCTATTGCCGTGGCAAGGATGTCGTCCGGTTTTTCAGCAAGTAATACAATCTGGTCACCCACACGCTGAATCAATTTTGTTGATCCAGTTATTGCTTGGTCAACCATCGCCATGTACTTTTTAACCAGCATCGCGGCAGACGCTCCGCCATGAACATCAGTCATCGCGGTATATCCGCTTAAGTCTGCCATTAAAATGGCCATGTTCTTTTCCATCAATATTGACGATTTCGTAAAACGATATGGCCCGGTATCACCGGTACCTTTGTCCAGCTTTAAAGCTTGTTGAGTAATACCGATTTGAATGACTAAATTTTTTATCATACTCAGCTTTGAGCTGAATATAGAGCAGTTTTAAGGTTTCATTCTGTTCCTGGAGCCACTGAATACTCGATCGTTCGGTGGCATCATACTGGCCGGGTTGACACAGGCATTGGGTTTCGTTGCAACAGGATTTCATAGGTATTTGTTTTTTATACAAATAACCCTCACCCGTGCGAGTTGGCCATTACAGAATTTTTGAAAAAGATTATATCTTCTGACTCACAGAAGATCAATGGGCTTTCTGCGATTATCACCAATCTTTTTAAAGTGGCTGGGGGTAAGGCCTGTAATCTTTTTGAATTGATTGGAAAGATGTTGCACGCTACTGTAATGAAGTGCGTGAGCTATTTCAGAAAGATTCATTTCATCATAGACAAGGAGCTCCTTAACACGTTCAATTTTTTGGAGGATAAGGTATTTTTCAATTGTCGTTCCTTCCACCTCGGAGAAGAGTTTGCTCAGGGAACTGTAGTCCTTGTTAAGTTTTGATGACAGGTAGTCAGAGAAGTTAAATTTTCTTGGACCAGAGCTATCTCTTACATAGTCTAGGATGGCAATTTTAATAGCTGAAATGGTGCGTTGACCTTTGTCCTCAATCAGTTCAAAGCCATTGCGCTTGAGCTCCAATGCCAGCGCGTTCAATTTTTCCTTATCGTTAGGTGAGGTAAGGGAGACCTCACCTAATTCAATGCTACCATAGGGGATTTGCAGCTTGTCCATCTCCAGCCTTACGACCATCTTGCAGCGGTCGCACACCATGTTTTTGATATAGAGCTTTTGGCTGTCCATTGAAATGGAATTGTACCAAAGTTCCTAAAAAATTATCATTCCCATACGAATATCAGCCTAATGGTAACAGGCATTTGTTTCGACCTTCATAGATTTGCAGACCTTATAAAGTGAAAATCAATGGCGGAGGAAAAAGGCCCTAATTTTTTAGAAGAGATTGTTGACCGCGACCTGAAGGCCGGTAAATACAAAGAGATTATTACGCGGTTTCCTCCGGAGCCGAACGGCTATTTGCACATTGGCCATGCCAAAAGCATTTGCCTCAACTTCGGACTTGCCAAAGACTTTAACGGAAGCACCAACCTCCGTTTTGATGACACCAACCCCGTCACAGAGGAGACTGAGTATGTGGATAGCATCAAGTATGACGTACAATGGCTGGGTTTTGAGTGGGCCAATGAACGCTATGCATCTGACTATTTTGATCAGCTATATGAATTTGCGGTCAGGCTAATAAAGAAGGGCTTGGCGTATGTGGATGACAGCACGAGCGATCAAATCGCGGAGCAAAAAGGTACACCAACAAAACCTGGAGTAAACGGCCCTTACCGTGATCGCAGTGTGGAGGAGAACCTGCAGTTGTTCACAGAGATGAAAGAGGGTAAGTACAAAGACGGTTCAAAAGTACTGAGGGCGAAGATTGACATGGCGCATACCAATATGCTGATGCGTGACCCTGTTCTTTATCGAATTAAGCACGCGCATCATCATCGCACTGGAGACAAGTGGTGTGTCTATCCAATGTACGATTTCGCCCATGGGCAAAGTGACTCGATTGAGGGAGTGACGCATAGCATCTGCACGCTTGAGTTTGTGCCACATCGCGAGTTGTATGATTGGTTGATCAATAACCTTGAGATATTTCCTTCTAAGCAATATGAATTTGCACGGCTCAACATGACCTATACCATGATGAGCAAGCGCAAGCTGTTGCAGTTGGTAAACGAAAAGATTGTAACTGGATGGGATGATCCACGAATGCCAACGATCAGTGGTATTCGCAGACGAGGTTTTACGCCCGAAAGCATTCGCGACTTTTGTGAACGAATCGGTGTGGCTAAGCGCGACAATATGATCGACTTTGGCTTGCTGGAGTTTTGCGGTCGTGATCACCTCAATAAAATAGCCTTGAGACGAATGGTGGTGATGGATCCTATCAAAGTAATAATTACAAACTACCCGGCAGATAAGACTGAGCACCTTCCAAGTGAGAACAACCCGGAAGACGAATCAACGGGATCAAGAGAGATTCCTTTTGGTAATACGCTTTACATCGAGCGGGACGATTTTATGGAGAATCCACCGAAGAAATATTTCAGGCTTTCTTCTGGTGGGATGGTAAGATTGAAAAGTGCCTATATAATAAAGTGTGAGGAAGTGATTAAAGACAGCGATGGTAGTGTGACGGAACTGCGCTGTGTCTACTTTCCTGAAAGTAAAAGTGGTTCTGACAACTCTGGGTTAAGTGTAAAAGGCGTGATCCATTGGGTAAGTGTTGCTCATGCTGTGGAGGCTGAAGTTCGGCTTTACGACAGGCTGTTCAATACTGAGGATATGGGTGCAATCGAAGACGACTTCAAAAACCATTTGAACCCTGACTCACTAAAGATCCAGAAGGCATGGGTTGAGCCGGAACTTACGAAAGCTACCGCGGATGATCGGTTCCAGTTTATGCGTACCGGTTATTTCTGCCTCGACAAGGAATCGACATCGGACAAACTGGTTTTCAATCGCACGGTCACGCTTCGCGACAGGTGGGCGAAGGAGCAAAAAAAGGGATAAGGTCAGGACTGGGCGTTCTTTCCGATCATACCAAGATGAGTATGTTGAAAGCTGTCACTGAACTTG
>JBFWZR010000008.1:0-68454 GCA_050185175.1 Cyclobacteriaceae bacterium | reverse complement strand
TACCATTGCGTTACTGAAAGGAGCCGATATACTGCGCATTCAAGCTGAGAAAGAAGCGGCAGAGGCCATTAAATTGACTAACTTTGTAAGGTGATTTTAGCGCTCAAAATCGGTTTTCTGGAAGTCACCTGGGTGGACTTCATCGACATTGGCCTTGTCGCGGTATTGCTCTACCAAGTTTATAAGCTTATTCGCGGTAGCATCGCGGTGAACATCTTTCTCGGTATTCTGGCGCTCTACCTGGTTTACCTTATCGTCCGCGCAGCACAAATGGAACTGCTGACAACCATTCTTGGCCAGTTCATGGGTGTAGGCGTGTTGGCTACCATCATTTTATTTCAACAAGAAATTAGAAAATTTCTATTGGTGATTGGACGAAGTACAGAAGTCAATCGCGACACTTTGATTAAGTCATTTACAAATTGGCGTACACAGCATGAAGACGATTTTGATATTCAGGAAGTAATTGAAGCCGCAAAAACATTGAAGGCCACTCGAACAGGTGCACTGATCGTTTTTTCACGAGACTCAGAGCTGAAGTTTTATGTAGAGACAGGTGATCCTTTGAATTCAGTCGTGTCCAGACGTTTGTTACTTTCCATTTTCAACAAGAATAGCCCATTGCATGATGGTGCAGTTATTATTCATAAAGGAAAAATTAAAGCCGCACGCTGTGTACTTCCGGTCAGCGAAAATGATCATCTGCCTCCACATTTTGGATTGCGTCACCGATCAGCCATTGGTATGTCGGAAAGCACAGATACCCTGATCATGGCAATATCTGAAGAAACCGGGCGATTGATACTTGCCAGAAATGGTGCCTATATCAAAGGACTTAAATTGAAACAGGTAGAGCAAAAGATACTGGAATACCTTCACGATGAGGAACCAAAAGATTGGTCTGCAATAAAGGTCGAGCCGGAAAGTCAGCCGAGCGAACAACAGGAGGCTTAGAAATTAACATCAATGTTTCTCGAGAAGCAATTTCTTATCGCGAATAAGTGGCTGCGATTCAGTATTGCATCTGTGCTGGTAGCCAGCACACTTTTTTTGATCTGGTCTCTTCTAAATTCTCCAAATGCAAATGCTCATACACTTTACATTCTGACCCTGACAGTTAATCTCGTTTTGCTGGCGCTAGTATTTGTATCGATGGATACCGTGATCAATAGCCATGGAGTAACAGTCTTTTCAAAACCATGGCTTCTAAAAAAGAAATTCAGTTGGAGCGAGGTCAATCACATTGAAGTTCGAAAAATTATTCCCAGTCAAGAGTTCGGACACGCGACTGGTCCAGGTATCCTCTTTGGTTACAAGACGAAAGCTGGTTATGTTATCAAAGGGGACGATGCCATGGTACTCGAAACCAAAAACAACGGTCGAATAGTCGTAGGAACTCAAAAACCAAAGAGTGTTTATCAATTTCTTAAAAGTCTAAAAAAGACCGTATGAAAGCAGGACCGCTTCTAATGTTGTGCATTATGGGCGCTTTTATTGCGTCAAAAGCCCAGTCCATCGAAACTGTGGTTCAAAAAGGCCACGAACTTACTGTACTCACAGTGGCCAACAGTCCTGATAGCAACCTCGTGGCTACTGGCAGCAGAGACAAGTCTGCAAAACTCTGGGAATTATCGACTGGTCGTGAGGTAAGAAGTTTCCTTGGTCATGAAGGCAGTATCAATTGCATTGATTTCACATCGGATGGCAAACTCATGATCACCAGCAGTGGCGACCAAACAGCGAAGATTTGGGAAGTAGCCACCGGAAAGGAAATTTTTACAACACCAAAGGCTTTTAAATTACTTACTGCAGCCAAGTTCAGTCCGGATGACAAATTATTTGTAGTCGGTGGTTACCCAGATGAAGCTGAGGTTTGGGATTTACAGTCAAGGACAGTCATCAAAACTTTAAAAGTCAACGCGGACCAGGGACTTGGGTATGGCGTCAATTTTAAGTTTTCTGAGGACGGAAAATGGTTTGCCATTGGCGAAGATAACAGAACAGCTAACGTCTATGACGCAAAGACCTGGGAGCTAAAATATACTTTCAATCAAAAAGAAGGATGGTGCGGAGGGTGCGCCACATGGGTTGATTTCTCTTCCGATAATCAAAGGTTATTGGTAGCATCAAACAAAATGGTTCTTAAGCTTTATGATCTTAATACAGGTGACTTGATCAGAACTTTTGGAGAGGAAATGGAAGACATTGTAAGCACTGGTTTCTCATTGAATGACCAGCAGGTAATGGTAATCACCAAGGAAAATATAATGCTATGGGATACCGGAACGGGAGAAGCACTTTCAAAAACCAAACCTGTCGAAGGCGCTGAAATCAATGAAGGCACCTTTTCAAAAAACGGAAAGACTATACTGCTAGCCTGCAACAACAACGAAGTGTACGAATGGAACCCTTCCACCTTAAAAATTCAGCAAACACTTACCGGGCTTCTCAATCAACGAGACAAGGGGGGAATCACATATGATCCTAATTTCTATTGGGAACAATACATCGCCAAATACATTCGATTTAAGAATGAATTAATTCTTTCGCATGATGGAAAGGAATTAATCAAAGGAAAATTCGGCACGAAGGTAAAACGCTGGGACATTGCTTCGGGAAAAACAACAATGGAATACAACGGCCACGAAAAGGCTGCATTGTGCTATGATCTTTCAAAAGATGGAAAGCGAATGGTGACGGGAGGTGGTGATGGGCATATCATACTTTGGGATGTAGCAACGGGAGATACAATTAAAGTAATTAAGTCTTATCGCGAGCCAGTTTTCGCGGTACAGTTTAGTAAAGATGAAAAACAAGTTGCGTCATCATCGTGGGACGCTTCTTTCAAAGTCCACGACCTTGCGACCGGAGAGAGAATTAACTACATAAACCTTCAGAATAACTCGGCTTACAATTTCAAGTACCACCCCAACGGGCTCTACGTTTTTTTAGCCAAACTTGACTTTTCATTGCAGTTGATCGAATTGGACACACACAAACCCGCTCGTGATTTCCTTGGCCATAGTGACGTCATCTCATCTCTCGCACTTAGTCCGGATGGCAAACTATTGATGAGCACAAGCTGGGATGGTTCTGCCAGAATTTGGGATATCGCGACTGGACTTATGACCGCAAAATTCAAAGGGCACAGAGGACCTGTTCACACCGCTATTTTTAGCGCTGACGGAAAGTCTATCTATTCTGCGGGTGCCGATCGAAGCATCAGAGTTTGGGACAGTGAGACAGGAGACGAGATAAAAAAATTTGACGGTCACAACGCAGAAATCACTTCCCTGCTCCTTGGCAAGGACAATAAAATGCTAATTAGCCATAGCCTCGATGGTGTCACCAAATTCTGGGATTTAAATACCGGCAAGGAGTTTTTTGAGCACATACACTTCGGAAGCAATGAATGGATGATCAAAAATCCTGACGGGTATTTTAATGGAACGGATGAGGCCAGAAAGTACATTCATTTTGTAAATGGAATCAAAACTTACTCTGTCGACCAGTTTTTCAATGAGTTTTACAGACCCGACTTACTCCCAAAGATTTTTCAAAGTCGTGGCGATATCAATGAGTTGAAGGGCATCAGAAGCAAACTGCAAAACAGTCCACCACCGACTGTTAAGGTTGCAGCACTCCCGGGTAATTCATCAACTGCCGCTGAGATCTTCATCCGGGTCACTGACAATGGTGGGGGAATCGGTGAGGTCAAGTTATTTCATAACGGCAAGAACATCCCATTGGAAAAAGGTGTGTCTGGAAAAAGTGGAACCGAAAACTTCAAACAGACAGTGAATTTAACCGGTGGCACAAACACATTCTCAGCCACCGCTATGAATAAAGACCGGGTTGAATCCGAGCCTGGAACTGCTGAGTTATTTTCCGAAAGTTCTTCGAAGAGTAGTACCTGTTATATCGTAGCCGTTGGCATCAACGAGTATAAGAACCCAAAGATGACGTTGAACTACGCCCGTCCCGATGCAGAGTCTTTCAGCGGCATAATAGACAACAATAGTGAAGCATTATTTAAAGACATTAAACTGTTTACACTTTATGATGAGAAAGCTTCCAAGGCAAATATTTTACAACTGCTCGATGACCTGACAGAGAAAATACACCAGGAGGACGTTTTTATATTCTATTATGCAGGCCACGGCAGCATGGTTGACAATCAATTTTATTTTATTCCCACAGAAAGCTTGCGACTATACGATCAAAGCTCACTGAAAAAAGAAGCCATTGATGCAACTACTCTTCAGGACAAGTTGAAAAACATCAAAGCACTAAAACAACTCATCGTCATGGATGCATGTCAATCTGGTGGTTCTGTTGAATTGTTAGCGACACGGGGTGCAGCTGAGGAAAAAGCAATTGCCCAATTATCACGTAGCGCGGGTATTCACGTGATGGCAAGTGCCGGCAGCGAACAATTTGCGACAGAGTTTGCTGAATTAGGCCACGGTCTTTTCACCTACACGCTAATTACAGCTCTGCAAGGGGAAGCGGATGGAGCACCTAAAGACGGTAAGGTTACTATCTATGAGCTGAAATCTTATCTTGACGATCAAGTGCCTGAGTTGACCAGAAAACTGAAAGGTAAGCCACAATACCCATACACGTTTTCGAGAGGTCAGGATTTTCCCATCGTTATAAGAAAGCAGTAGTTACTTAAGAACGCCCAGTTCCTTGCCCACCTCAGTAAACGCGCTTATCGCCTTATCCAAATGATGTTGATCATGTCCCGCTGATATCTGCACACGAATTCGAGCGAGTCCTTTTGCAACCACTGGATAAAAGAAGCCGATAACGTAAATGTCTTTTTCAAGGAGTTTCTCAGCAAACTTCTGAGCAAGCGGTGCCTCATACAACATGATAGGAACGATTGGATGTTCCCCAGGCTTGATGTCAAATCCCGCTTCCGTCATTTTTTTACGGAAGTATTGTGTGTTCTTCTCAAGCTTATCACGTAGCGAAGTGGTCTCTGTTAGCATATTGAAAACCTCTATAGAGCCTCCCACAATAGAAGGAGCTAAAGTATTTGAAAACAGATAAGGCCTCGAACGCTGCCTGAGCAATTCAATTATCTCTTTCTTACCAGATGTAAATCCACCGGATGCTCCGCCAAGCGCTTTGCCAAGCGTGCCTGTGATAATATCCACTCTATCCATTACACCGCGATATTCAGGTACGCCACGTCCGGTTTTCCCAATGAAACCTGAAGAGTGACATTCATCTGTCATCACCAGAGCCTCATACTTGTCTGCCAGATCACAGATTTTATCCAACTGAGCAATCGTTCCATCCATCGAAAACGCGCCATCCGTAACAATTATAATTTGTTTGGCACCGGCAGCTTTGGCATCCTTCAACTGCTGCTCAAGGTCTTCCATGTTATTGTGCTTGTAGCGATAGCGCATGGCTTTGCACAAGCGCACCCCGTCAATGATCGAAGCATGGTTCAGCTCATCAGAAATAATCGCATCCTCCGCACCGAACAAAGGCTCAAACACTCCCCCATTTGCATCGAATGCAGCTGCATAAAGAATGGTATCTTCCATCCCCAGGAAGTCTGATATTTTTTTTTCAAGTTCTTTATGAATATCCTGTGTACCGCAAATAAATCTCACGGAAGACATTCCATAGCCATGTGTATCAATTGCTTTTTTGGCAGCCGCGATTACTCTTGGGTGAGAAGATAACCCGAGATAGTTATTTGCACAGAAATTGATTACTTCCCTTCCATCACTCGTTTTAATGTCAGCGCCCTGAGGAGTAGTGATTATCCTTTCTTTTTTGAACAATCCCGCTTCCTCAATTGACTTTAGTTCTTTTTGTAATACAGGCTGAAGTGTTTTATACATGGCTGAATGACTTGAGTTCCAATTTTTCGATGGTCAAAACTACGAACTGCAACCTATTAAATCACCGCCACCACTCAAAGGTTTGTTATTTGCGAGGTATATTATTTCTACTAATTTGGCCCCCAATGATCGCCTTAGGTTTGATTTAGGCGACAGCTGTTCAAACCCAATTTTTAACTACCCCTGAAGATGAAGAAGACGAAAGTATTGCTAATAGGAGCCGGTGGGCAATTGGGTTCAGAACTAACCCAAGGACTTTGGTCGATTTACGGTATCGATAATGTAATCTCGAGTGATATCAAGGATCCACAGGGAATTCTAAAAGAAGGGAGATATGAGAAGCTGGATGTAATGCAGAAGGACAAACTGTATGAGCTTCTCAAGTCGAATGACATCACTCAAGTGTATCACCTTGCTGCGCTTTTGTCTGCAACGGGCGAGCAAGATCCGAGATGGGCGTGGAAACTCAATATGGAAAGTCTTCTTTATGTATTGGAGGCCGCTCAAGAACTAAAGTTAGACAAGGTATACTGGCCCAGCTCGATCGCAGCGTTTGGCCCCACAACCCCAAAAGACAGGACACCACAGCACACCATCATGGATCCAACCACGGTATATGGTATCACCAAACTCGCTGGTGAACGATGGTGTGAATATTTTTTCAGGAGATATGGCGTAGATGTGAGGAGCTTAAGATACCCTGGCCTCATTGGCTACAAGACACAACCAGGAGGAGGCACCACCGACTACGCTGTAGATATTTACTTCAAAGCAATTGCCAACAAGACCTACGAATGCTTTCTATCTGCAGATACTTACCTGCCGATGATGTACATGAATGACGCAGTGAAAGCGACACTGGACTTGATGGAAGCTCCTGCAGAAAAAGTGAAGATTAGATCCAGCTATAATATCTCTTCAATGAGCTTCTGCCCTGCTCAAATTGCTTCTACCATCAAAAAACACATTCCAGAATTCACCATTACCTACAAGCCTGACTTTCGTCAAACCATTGCAGACTCGTGGCCGAAGTCAATTGATGACTCAGCCGCACGAAATGACTGGGGATGGCAGCATCAGTTTGGTCTGGCGGAAATGACGGAAGATATTCTTAAAAATCTCGGGGATCAGAATTGACTACTTCACCACGATCCTTTGCACGGATGTGAAGTCGCCTGTCTTCAACAGTAAGATATAAGTTCCGGGCTCAATGCTGATTGGGATAAATAAATCCGATCCCGAGTTCGGCAATACAAGGCTAAGTTTTCTTGATCCAACCATGTCTGTGATTTCAATCCGAGTTTCATCTGTCACCTCAAAATTGAATTTTGCAAACAACCTCTCGTCCTCGACCGGATTCGGGTAAACTATAGCAGCTTTAGCCCCACTGAAATCAACAATTGCAATGCTGGAATACTCTGTATATCCGTCAAAGTCAACTGTTTTCAATCGGTAATAGAGGTTCTGAACTAAAACCGACTCATCCACAAAAGAATAGTCATGTCTATTATCTGTCGTTCCATGACCAGATACCTGACCAATCTCTTCAAAATCCTTTCCATTGGTTGATCTCTGAACTGAGAAATAATCAAAATTCAATTCAGATGAGGTAGCCCACTCAAGGATCGCACTCTCGAAACCTGCTTTTGCAGTAAAGGATATCAACTCAACTGGCAACGATTGACTGGCATCGGTAACGGTGAATGTATCAGACAATTTGGTGATACCAACAGCTACGGTCTGGCGAGGAGGACCAACGGATGCTAAATTTTGTAGAGCTCCAATGGCCGTCCATCCTGGTCCTGAGTTAAAAACATAAGATTGAAACATGTTGCTGGCGGTGGTCACATTGTCGAATGCTGATTGCCAACTAAAGCTTATGTTTCGACCACTCACAGGTTCCGCAGAGGAAGACACATCCCATGAGGAAGCAATACTCTGGTTAGAATTGAATGTGTTGATACCTGAGGCACCTGTCCTTCTAACCAAAGTCACACTGCCAAGGTTGTCAGCACCAGCGGCCAGCGATAGACCAAGGAAATTTAACGCGCCAGTATTAACTGCTCTCAAATTCATCTCTGCATAACCAACAATTTTGCTGGCAGTTGACTCTGTTGGATTTGTGGAGGATGACGAGAACTTTATTCTTCCTGCAGCATTAGTGTTCAAATCACCCAGCGTGAATGTCGCGCCACTATTAACCGTAATTGATTGATCGCCAAGTGTAGCACCATTCGTGCGATTGACAATCAACGATGAAATAGTTGGGGATGAAACAAAAATTGAGTTGGGTAAAGTGATTACCCCACCAGTGGTTAAACCCGTGTCTCCAAACTTTAAAACACTGGACGAGTTCAGTGACATCTGTCCGGAAGTCCTAGCCAAAGGTGTGGAGTTTGTATGAAGCACAACTGTAGCCCCACCTGCACCGAAATTTCCGTTAACCAAATTAAGCTGACCACCGATGCTGGCAGTTCCACCTGTAGGCATAGTCAGGTTCAAAGCCGGAGATCCTATTCCCAAAGTTGATCCGTTATCTACTTGGAGAGCGTTGCCGCTAGTAGAGGACAGCGTAAGCGTATTGTTGCTTGTTGCCGGAACAAAACTATAGGTGGCACTACCCGTTACCAAAATTTTACCCACAGTCTGAGAAGGGATATTAGTGATGCTCTTGATAGTACCGCTGGCGTTAAAAGTTAAATCATCAGCCGTTGCGGGAGTATTTCGGCTTGGTGTCCAATTGGTTGAAACGGTCCAATCACTGGTAGTTCCTACCCAGGTATAGCTTGAATTCGCAAAAGATCCTGACTCACCAAATCCGGCACCCGATCCACCCAGATCACCTGCAGAAAAGCTTCCGTCCGCAGGCCAGTCGACCGCACCAGGAGGCGTCACGGGTTGACCTGTTACCACTGTCGTTCCGCAAATAATCAACCTTTCAGATGCACCAGCGCCAGCTAAAAGGCCACTTCCGAATATTTTCAATGTAAGGCCACAACCGGCCGTACTTCCCAAATTAAGCTGATTGGCTAAATCCAGGGTGCCATAAACCTCAACATTGCCAATAAAGGTCTGGTTGTTATTTATCGTGACAGTTATCCCATTTGGTATTACGATAAGACATGCGTCATTGGGCGAAGTGGCGCCCCCTGTGAAAGTCCAGGTTGCCCGAGAAGCGGGTGCACCGCTATTCCAGTTTCCTGAAGTGGCTGCAGTTGCAGTGCCCGAACACTGCGCTAGTGCTTGTTGGCTCCCTAGTAGTGTGCTCAGAACAAGAAAAAATGATAAAAAGTATTGAGCAGCCCTCTTATGCAAATGTATCATAACCTAATCCTGGGCTTTAAGAAACCCGGCAATTTGTAAATGCTACATCTATGCCCCAAAAGGCTCATATGTAACTTTTGGCCCGAAAATTATACAATAATGGGCTCAAACGTCCATTTGAGACGAAAAATTCTACCCACCCATGCAAGGTTTAGAAGAAATAGATTTTGCGGGCTTGGTATTTCGTCTCATACAGGGAATTAGAGACCAACGAAGAAACTGACAGATTACAAATTCAATGGAGCAAGAACTCGATCAATAGGTCATAATTGACCAATTTTGGGATTGCCAAATTCGATTAACATTAGCCATTGACGAAGCTATCAAAGCTGGCAGGTGAAACTGCCCTATACGGACTGGGAAGCATAATCCCAAGGTTCCTGAACTTCCTTCTGTTCCCCCTGCACACAAGGGTTTTCAACCCAGAAGACTATGGCGTGGTCAGCTACCTGTATGTGTTCGTAGCATTCCTCAACATCGTTTACACTTTTGGGATGGAGACTGCCTACTTTCGATTCGCCACACGAGAGGGCAGCGACCCTAAAAGAATATTTAATATCGCGCAGACGGTAGTGACATCACTCAGCATCATACTGTCAGGCCTGTTTATACTTCTCGCCACACCTATTGCCAATTCACTTTCAATTCCCGGAAAGGAGCACTATATCATCTGGCTCGCGATCATCATGTTTATCGATGGAGTGGTTGCTCTTCCGTTTGCCCGTTTACGGTTGGAAAAAAAACCACTTCGTTTTGCATTCGCACGAATTGTAAACGTGCTGATCCTGGTGGGATTGAATCTTTACTTTTTTGTAATTGCCGATTGGTTCATCCAGGGCGAGGTCACTTTCGATATCAAAAGATTGGTTGATGCCGCTTCAAGCGAATCCCGATATGGAATTGAATACGTTTTTCTAGCCAATCTGGTGGCTAACGCTTTTTATCTTCTGTTCTTCTCAAAGTTATTGATCACTTGGAAGCCACAGCTCGATAAAGAAGTACTCTCACATATGTTGAGATACGCCTACCCCGTTATGTTAACCGGGTTAGCAGGCATGACCAATGAGATGTTTAGCCGCTGGACGATGGAGTGGTGGTTGCCAGAAGGGTTTTATGGAGAACAAAATTCAATGTATGCCATCGGGTTGTTTTCAGCAGCGTACAAATATGCTGTGATTATGAATTTGGCGATTCAGGCATTTCGCTTTGCAGCGGAGCCTTTCTTTTTTTCTAACGCATCAGATAAAAACTCCCCTCAACTTTTTGCAAGGGTAAATCACATTTTTGTCATTGTTACCAGCTTCATCTTGCTTGCCGTCACCATCAACATTGACATTTTAAAATTTCTGGGTGGTGAAGACTACTATCAGGGACTTGTTACCGTCCCGATTCTTCTCGCGGGATATCTTTTCCTTGGCGTCTATTATAACTTCTCTGTTTGGTTCAAGCTAACTGACAAAACTTACTATGGCACATTCATAACCGTGGGTGGTGCCATTCTTACCATTGTTCTCAATTTCATTTTGATACCCATATCAGGTTACGTAGGCAGCAGCTGGGCTTCGCTGGCGTGCTACTTATCAATGGCTATCGCGTGTTATGTTACAGGTCAGCGGCACTATCCGATCCCGTACGCCATCATACCCGCCTTATCGTACATACTTTTCGCGGCCGGATTGATTTGGATTTCATCACAATTTCAATTTGAGTCCCAGTTGACCGCTACTGGTTTCCATACTTTACTTATGTTGGTATTTTGTGCAACCGCATTCTTCATTGAGCGTAAGAAATTATCAACAGCTCAGAACAATACTAAATAATGAACATCATTATCCCCATGGCTGGGTTGGGAAAACGACTAAGGCCACATACCTTAACAACTCCCAAACCACTACTTCCGATAGCAGGAAAACCAATTGTTCACCGGTTGGTCGAAGACATCGCAAAGGTTTGCCCCGAAAAAATTGATTTCATTGGTTTCATCATCCATCCTTCCTTTGGCGCAGATGTTGAAAAGGACCTGCTAAGGGTAGCAGAGCAAGTTGGTGCGCAGGGAAAGGTTTATTATCAGAAAGAGGCGTTGGGTATCTCGCATGCTTTGCTTTTCGCGAAAGAAATTATTGACGGAAAAGTGATCATTGCTTTTGCCGATACATTATTTAGAACTGAATTTAAACTTAATACTTCCAGTGATGGAGTGATCTGGGTGCAAAAAGTTGATAACCCAGCACAGTTCGGGGTGGTGAGACTGAACGATAAAAATCAAATTATAGAACTTGTAGAAAAACCCTCTTCATTCGTCTCTGATCTTGCTATTATCGGCATTTACTATATCAGAGATGGAGCGAAGTTGAGAGCAGAGATGCAACACCTTCTCGATCACGACATCAAAGAAAAAGGTGAATACCAACTGACCACAGCGTTAGCCAGAATGACAGCTTCTGGTTCGCGATTTACGCCAGGCCAGGTTGACCAGTGGCTGGACTGTGGAAACAAGCAGGCAATGATCGACACCAACAAACGATATCTGGAGTTTATAAAAGATCAAGACCTGATCTCTTCAGACGTGAAATTGACTAATAGCCATATCATCGGTCCTTGTTCTATTGCTTCAGGATGCACTATTGAGAATGCGGTAGTGGGACCTCACGTATCAATTGGCGAGTACACCACAATACGTGATGCCAGAATTTCAAATTCCATCATTGGTAAAAACAGTGAGGTGTCTAATGCCGTATTAAGCAATAGCATGTTGGGGAATTTCGTTAATTTTGAAGGAAGTCCGGAAGACCTCAGCCTCGGAGACTACTGTAAGATCTAACAACCTGACGCAGGTGACCACGCGATTTTTTTTAGCCACTATTACGCTGACTGTTCTGTTTTGGCAGAGCGCCACGCCTTCATTGGCCCAGAGGGACAAGCGAAAAAAAAGTGACAATGCTGAACTTAGTGAAGCGCGACTACGTGAGGCAGAGTTCTACTTTGTTGAAGGCGAAAAGTATTACATCCTGGAGGACTACACAAAGGCGCTGTTGTACTTTCAAAAAGTTGCGGAACTGGATCCCAGAAGCGCAACCGTACATTTTAAAATTGCTGAGATACTATCCAAAAGCCCTAAGGAAGATGATCTTATTAAAGCATCAATTAGCATAGAAAACGCCTTGAGGCTGGATCACAAAAATAAATACTTCTATCTCCTCGCATCTAATATCTATTCCAACCTGTCCAACTTCTCGAAGGCAGCACAATTACTGGAGACGATGATGAAAGAAGTAAGTGGAACGGAGGAATATCTTTATCAATTAGCAGCTACCTACCAGTATGACAACAAACTTGATGAAGCCATTAAGGCCTACAATAGAGCTGAGTCGCTTATGGGCGTCAACGAGATTTCGACACTCAACAAGCAAAGGATATTCTTTCAGCAGGGAAAGGTGAAGGAAGCAATTGAAGAAGGACAAAAACTCCTGGAAGCGTTTCCCGATGAGGAGAGTTATGCAATGAATTTCGCTGAGACACTGGCGCGAAATAATCAGTTGGCGAAAGCTATCGAAGTTCTTGAGCAATATATCAAGGAACACCCCGAGGGCGGAAGTTCAAAAATGTTACTTGCGGGTTTCTATCGCGATAACAACCAGGAAGCGAAAGCACGAACTTACTTACAAGAAGTGTTTCACGATCCATCTGTTGATGTGAGCAGTAAAATCATTGTAGTGGGTACTTATGCGGCCACACTTAATCAATTGCAAAGTCAAGGCAAAGCGGATTTGGAATTGACAAAGTTCACTTTTGAGTTATTCGATCTCCTTAAGTCATCCTACCCCAATGAACCAAACGTTCATATCGTTGGTGGTGATTTGTATCTCGGCATTGGTGAAAACAGCCAAGCAAAACAAGAATACCTTGCAGCCATTCAGCAGGGATCAACCAGCTTTGACGCATGGCAAAATCTTCTGTACCTGGAGTCTGTAGATAATGAAATGGACAGTATCATTAGCCACAGCGAAGAGGGCATGGAGTTGTTCCCCAATCAGGCGATGCTTTACTATTACAATGGCTACGCTCATTCGAGGAAACAAAACTATCGCGAAGCAGTGTACTCACTTGAGCAGGCAAAAAGACTATCAAGTGCCAATGAAGGGTTGGTGAGTGAAATCAATGCACTTTTAGGAGATGCATACAACGGCTTGAAAGAATACAACAAGTCTGACGAAGCCTATGAAGCAGCACTTTCGTTCAATCCCAACAATAATCTCATCCTGAATAATTACAGTTATTATTTAGCACTGCGAAACGAAAACCTGGACAAAGCAGAAAAGATGTCGGCACTTGCCGTGAAAAATAATCCCGACAATAATAGCTATCTGGACACCTATGCGTGGGTGTTATTTGCTAGAGGAAAATTTAAAGATGCCAGAAAGATAATGGAGAAGATAATCCAGACCGAGCCAACTAATCCTACTTTCTTTGAGCATTACGGTGATATCCTTTTTAAGCTCGGGAATATTGAAGAAGCGGTGAAACAGTGGCAAAGAGCCAAATCCCTTGACAATACAAATGAACTTATAGATAAAAAGATAGCCAACAGAAGATTGTATTGATTATTTTAGCCCAATTTTTAATAGACTAGCAATATTTTTTAGCAATCCTAGACCTCAATGCAACGTAGAGCCCTTGGCCTCTTACTGATTGTTCCGCTAGTATTTCAGGCGTGCAGTAAAAAAGTAGTTCCCACCATTGATGGCGAGCTCTCCAAAACTCTTTCCATTCAGGAGATTGACTTCGAGTACTTTCATGGCAAAGCCCGGCTGAATTACAATGACGGCAAAAGGGAACGGGAGGTAAAAGCCAACATACGCGTGAGGAAGGATAGCGTGATCTGGATGACGTTTTCTGTCATTGGCGTACAGGGAGGAAAAGCTTTAATTAATCACGACTCCATTACAGTGGTGAGCACTGTGGACAAGGAATACTTTGTTTTTGATTACGCTGAGTTGTCAAAACGTTTCAATTTTGAAATCAATTATCAGGTGGTACAAGCTGCGTTCCTGGGAAATTTGATTCAAGAGCGAAGTGCAGAAGACAAAGTACAGCGCCTGGCAAATAATGATTTGCTTGAACAAAGAAACGGGTCGGTATTGATAAAGAATTTTATCAACGCTTCCATTTCAAAGATTGAGCGAGTAGAGCTGACGGAAGAGGACACTAAGAATTCTATCACACTAAATTACACCAATTTTCAAGCAGTGGAGGATCGAATATTTCCTTACAATGGCGTCATTAATCTTTACTACAAAACACCTGGAGGTATACTGAATAACGTGATTACCTTTGAGTATAACAAGGCCGAGGTGGGCGACAAGGAACTAAGGTTCCCGTTCAACATCCCACGCAAATATGACAGAAGGTAGACGAATAATATTTATTGTCGCTCTGTTATTCATTTCTTTTGGAGCGTTTGCCCAAAAGACCAAAACCCAACTGCAAAAAGAGAAAGAGGAGAATCTGAGGAAGATTCGCGAGACGGAGAAAATACTTGAGGAAACAGGGCAACAAAAGCAAAACTCACTCGGGGAACTTATCGCCCTCAATCAACGCATCAATCAGCAAGAATCACTCATTCGATCCATTCAAAGTGAGATTCACGTTTTAGACTCCGATATCGATCAAAAGTCGGAGATCATTGGATCGCTCGAGGAGGATTTAAAGCAACTAAGAAAAGAATATGCGACTATGCTACAGTCTGCGCAGCGAGCCAGCGGCAAAGTCGACAAACTCCTATTTCTTTTCTCGGCCGAATCCTTTGACCAGATGCTGATGAGGCTGAAATACATGGAGCAGTATAGTGCGGCAAGAAAAGATCAGGCTGAGGTAATCCAAAGAGTACAGAAAGTATTAGCTGACCAGGTGACTGAAACTCAAGAGATCAAAAAGGAAAAGAATTCACTGCTTGGAGATCAGATCAAACAAAACAATCAACTCACCAGCCTGAAGCAGAAGCAAAACACACTGGTAAAAAAGTTGGAGAAGGAAGAGAAACGACTTAAGTCAGAGATTGAAGACACTCGCAAGGCAGTAGCCAAGCTTGACAAACTTATTAGTGATATCATCAAAGAGGAGATGGAGCGAGCCGCCAGAGAAGCTCGTGCGGCAAACTCTGCAAAAACAGCTGAAGCAGCAGTAAAACTTTCCGCCAACTTTGAGGGCAATAAAGCCAAATTCCCGTGGCCCGCTTCTGGAATTATCTCACAGAAATTTGGAAGGCAAAATCATCCAGTGTTGAAACGGATCATTTTGCAAAATGATGGTATCAACATTCAAACAAAACAAAATGAAAAAGTGAAAGCCATCTTTGATGGCGAAGTGAGGGCAGTGGCATTTATTCCGTCTATTGGAAACTCGGTGATCATCAGTCATGGCGACTATTTCACTGTTTACTCCGGACTAAAAGACGTGTCAGTGAACAAGGGTCAAAAAGTGAACACCAATCAAGAAATTGGTCAGGTTTTGACGAATGCGGAAGGCATCTCGGAATTGCGCTTTCAAATTCGAAAAAACACAACACCGGTCGATCCCGAACAGTGGCTGAAAAACTAGCATTTTGACCTCTGAGAGCCAGTTTTAGCTATTCACGGAAAATATTTCTCGACTAGTCTGTCTTTTTACGTTCCATCAATAAATAACTATCTTTACATCCTTAATTAATTGCTTATGAGCGCTATTCTTTTGTTTGGAATGCCCGGAATGGGCGAGTGGGTTATCATCGGACTTTTCGTTTTAGTTTTCTTTGGCGCCAAAAAAATTCCTGATTTCGCGAAAGGACTGGGAAAAGGCATCAGAGAATTTAAAGATGCTGTAAAGGACGTGAAGAAAGAGGTAGATGATGCGGGCAAGGAAGCCAAAATAGATGAAGGAAGTAAGTAGTGGTTCGTATCCACGTTTTAGCGACCTTCAATCTCTACTCCATCAAAATAAAACATCCTGCCAAGACAGGATTCGACATCACCTCTCTGTAATCAAGAGTAAGTCTCATCTCAATGTTTTCTTGAGTGTTTATGAAAAAGATGCGCTCAAAAAAGCAGAAGAAGTTGATCAAAAAATCAAAGAAGGAAAGGCAGGGAAACTAGCAGGCCTGGTAGTAGGTCTCAAGGATGTCTTTTCATATAAAGACCACCCACTTCAAGCTAGCAGTCGAATCCTCGATGGTTTCATTGCACAATACAATGCAACCATTGTTCAGCGATTACTTGACGAAGATGCCATTATTATTGGTCGGCAAAATTGCGATGAGTTTGCCATGGGATCTTCCAATGAAAATTCGGCCTTCGGCCCAACACTAAATGCGATTGACGAAACACGAGTACCTGGAGGATCTTCAGGAGCTTCGGCAGTGGCAGTCTTAACCGATATGTGCCAGGTTTCTATTGGATCGGATACAGGAGGTTCGGTGAGACAGCCGGCAGCATTCTGTGGAGTACTCGGACTCAAACCCACCTACTCGAGAATCTCCAGATATGGACTGGTTGCTTATGGCTCCTCATTTGATTGTGTTGGAGTCTTTGGCAGAAGCCCAGAGGATATCGCATTGGTGCTCGAAGTGATTGCCGGCAAAGATGAGTTTGACAGCACGGTGTCATCCAAAGAGGTTCCTAACTACACCAGTCTCCTCTCGAAAACCAGCGCAGATAAAAAATACCGGATTGCCTATCTCAACGAATCAATTCAATCCGATGCGGTTCAATCAGAAATAAAAAAAACGCTTTCTGATGTGATCTCAGACCTTACTATAGCAGGCCATGAAGTTCAAGGCATTGATTTTCCCTTGATGGAATATGCATTGCCAACTTACTATATTCTGGCAACTGCAGAAGCTAGCTCCAACCTTTCACGATTTGATGGTGTTCGATATGGCTACCGCAGTGACAATACACATGACCTGGCCTCGTTGTACAAAAAGTCCAGGGCAGAAGGATTTGGACCAGAAGTGAAGCGAAGAATTTTACTTGGTACTTTCGTTTTGAGTGCGAGTTATTACGATGCCTATTACAATCAGGCGCAGAAAGTAAGAAGGATGATCAAGGAGCAGACGAAAAAAATATTCGACTCTTTTGATTTTTTGATCATGCCTACCGCACCCACCACTGCATTCAAACTGGGTGAGCATAGTGACGACCCCGTAGAAATGTACTTAGCCGATTTGTTTTCCGTACATGCTAATGTGGCCGGTGTTCCCGCCATGTCTGTGCCGCTGGGACACGATGCAAATGGGCTACCAATTGGGTTACAGGTGGTTGCAAATGACTTTGAAGAAGCAAGCCTTTTTCAATTTTCGAAACTTTTGATGAACTTGAGAGGTTAACAAGCAAATAAACTTCAAAAACAGTGAAGATATTTTCAATGGGTATGTTGCTGACCCTTATTTTTTGTCAGCCGTTGCTTGCACAAGATGATGAGCAAATAAAGCTAGATTCTCTACTTGCTATTGAGCTGGAAGATGCTCTGGGAATTGATTCCCTGGACCTTGAGGCCAACCTGCCTGATTTAATTGAGCTTGAATATGTTCCAACCAGCGAGAGTCCCGAGTTGGTTGCTGACCGACTTAGCTGTATAGAACAAAACATCCCGTTGAACTACAATGAACGAGTTCACGCTTTCATCGACTACTTCACCATAAAAGACCGAGACTACACGCGGATGGTTCTTGCACGTAAGGATCTTTACTTTCCGATTTTTGAAAAGTATCTGGAGAAATATGGATTACCCGATGAGCTCAAGTATTTATCCATCGTGGAATCGGGATTGAATCCACGGGCGGTGTCACGTGCACGCGCGGTTGGACTTTGGCAGTTTATGTCATCGACAGGACGACATTTCGGTTTACACAATGATTGGTATGTTGATGATAGAATGGATCCGGAAAAATCAACAGAGGCAGCGTGTAAATACCTTGGAGAACTTTACCGGATGTTTGGTGATTGGGAGTTGGCACTGGCTGCATACAATTCAGGACCGGGTAACGTAAGGAAGGCAATTCGAAGATCAGGCTACAAAAAGAAATTCTGGGAGATATACCGATATCTGCCGCGCGAAACACGTGCGTACGTTCCACAGTTTGTCGCAATTATGTACAGCTTCAACTATGCAAAGAATTACAATTTATTTGAAACACCGGAGGCCCCTTGGGTTCCCTATGATACACTGTCAATAAATCACTTCCTCCACTTTGAAACTTTTGCAAGTTTGACCGGATCAAACGTGGATGATATGGTGCGACTAAATCCTTCCGTACTTAGAAAAGCAATTCCCGCTACTGGAAGAACGTACATTATTCGTGTTCCTCTGGAAGCCAAAGAGAGATTAGCTGTCGATCGCCTGCTGATACTCGATTCAGCATCAAGAGTCGGGAAGGCAGAGCTCGAGGCGCTGGCAAAGAATACGCTCGGCAGTACATATGGAAGAGAACTGGTCACACATCGTGTGAGGTCAGGGGATGTATTGGGCAAGATTGCTGAACGATACCATGTGCGGGTTGGCGACATCAAGAATTGGAATAACCTGAACAGCAACATGATCCGAATCGGGCAGAATCTTAAAATTTGGGTTTTACCCTCCTATCACCCGACTAAGCCAACGGTTATTGCAAACTCAGCACCAAGTCAAAATCCGGTGCAAGTGACACCTGGTGGAAAAGTTTATACTGTTCAACCAGGCGATACATTGTGGGATATCTCCCGAAAGTTTGAAGGGTTGACAATAGAAAAACTAAAGACGCTGAATAACCTCAGATCGAATACGCTTAAGCCCGGTCAGAAGCTGATCGTTGGCTAAAGCTATTGCTTATCGTTTTCTATGGTGATGTAGCCAACCCCACGAACAGGTTGATTGTTCTCGGTGATACCCTCAACCACTACTCTGTATCGGGTTTCGAGGTCGCCTGAATAAAATGAAACTTTTGCAACTCCCGTTTCATCAGTGGCTACAAATGGATTCCAATACAGGATGGATCGATAGTCAATTTGATTTTTTTCGCTGTCTACATTTGAATATTTAGGATACCTGAAAAGATCAGGCCTTGTATATCCTCTCATCTTCACGGTCTGCAGGCTGCGGTCAATCGGTTTATAATTAGAACCAACTCCTCTCTTTGTGTAAATTGAAATTACCCCGTTTACACCTGCTGAGCCGTAAGCGGGGCTGACCCGTGTTACCACTTCAATTGACTCTACTGTGTAAGCATCAATTGTTTGAAGTATTTCACCGGCCCTGCCACTCATTGGCACGTTGTCGATCATCACCATTGGTTCGGTTTGTGCGTTGATCGTCAAGCCGGAGGCACGAGCAATTCTCACAACAGGGTACGACCCGAATTCCTCGGACTGATATGTTATTACAAGCCCGGGCACCTTTCCCTGAAGGATGATCAAGAGGTTATTTGTCGAGACATCAAGGTCTTCCGCATTCACCACAAAATCTGCCTTACCATAAGGTCGTATTTTTTCCATATCCACCCTCTGTCCTTGAATTAAGATTTCGTTTAGCAACCTTGCGCCACGAGGCACCTCATACTCTGAAATGAGCCTCTGGTTTTTGCCCGTGTCGATCGTTTTCAGATCGAAAGATGGAAGCTGTGAATCAAGATTTGGTATCTCCCGAGACGCTATCTCAACTCTCCCGTCATACTTCTTCTTCGTATTCTTTGTTTGAAATCTAAAGTCTGTCGAGTCATAAAATTGGAGCCCCGATTCCACAAATCGCCCATTGTCATCTGTTTCGATTACACTCAAGTGTTCGTAGTTGCCCTGTAAAATACTCAGGGTAGCTTTCTCCGGCTTGCCCCTCCGATTAAGATATTGACCTTCATAGGATATGCCATACTCTACGGGAAATTTGACCTCATCAATAATGTGATTGTCAGATTCTGTATGAAACGGATATTTATCCAGTATCGTAAATGCTGGCTTTACCGGAAGGACCTGCCTGGCATCAGTGACTGACACCGATAGATTGCTCAGCAACGGTTTGCCCAACGTATCATGCACCGCAAGAATTAGTCCTATACTATCTCTGGTACCATAAGATCGTTGATCGAGTCTGACAGTCACAGAGTGGTCATGGATGGGTTCAATAAATATTTCACTGGTCACCACCTGTTCGGTCTTACCCAGAATTGGAATAGGCTTTACAAAAAAATCGCTTTCAAAATTTCTATTGAGATTAGTATAGGCCCTTAGCCAGTAGGTGCCGGAAGATAAAGTGTCCGTTACTACCCAATTGCTATGAGCAAAACCATTGTCAACTCTCACTATTTGCGACTTTACAATCTGTTTTTGAGGATCGATTAATTCAACATACATCGTTCGACTCATCGAGTCTCTTTCCTCGGGATACCGATAGTTGAGATACACCTTAAACCACATCATCTCCCCGGGGTAGTAATAGGGCTTATCAAGGTGAACATAAATTTTTTCCTCCAGCCGACTTGCCCTGATCCCTTTAGGCTCGCGCTTGATCTGAACCACCTTACCAGGTTTATAGTCCAGTGGAAGCATCTCCGCCACCCGACTTGAGTTCATCGCGCCTGATGTGACCACAGCATGGGGATTAAGCACACTTCCATTCTTGTTCACCACCACGGTATCTCCCTCTACCTCAATCCAACTTACCTGATATGGGATGTCGTTGTACGTTCTTTGCTTAGCCACCTCAGCCCTACAGTGTACTTCTACTCTACCCTTCATCAGGATTTTGAACGTGTTCGGTATCTCCCCAGGAAAAACGATCTTGGTTGTATCGTACGGCATGATCGTGTTACCCAATTCTACAATGAAGTTGGCTGTACGGTAGGTATTATTTTCGTACCCCTCCTTGTCGGTGTATAAATAGAATCCTTCGTTCTGCAATCGCTGGTTTAATATGGCTCTGAAAAGATGTTGTTGAGACCCTACATAGGCATCTTCCCGATTATTCATCCATTGCAATGCAGTCACGCCTCCTTTCGTAGATATCTCACTGAATCGTACTTGCCCACGAATCGAATAACTATCCTTATCAGACTGAAAATGTGTGAGATAGAAACTCAATTTGTAGCCTAGTGAAAGATTACTGATCTCTATCGGCTCGCTAGCGGAGGCTGTTAAAGCCCCTCCTGATTCCTTTGAAAAGTCAATGACGTAAGGGTTCAATATCTCACACTGTTCTGCGAGTTTATCCTCACCAAGGAACACCTTTTTGAATTTTTTCAATTGCTTTTCCCAGCCGGTGTCCTTTTTACCTGTTACCTCCACATTTGCCAACTCCTGCTCTGACTGCGTCAGTTCGATAAATCCAAGACTAATTCGTTCACTAGTTATTTGGATGGAGGCTTGGAGCGATTTGTATCCAACATAGGAGACAACCAGCTCATGAACACCAAATGGAACATTTTTAAGTGTAAAATCTCCATTTTCATTGGCGGCTGTACCAATCGTGGTATTGTTTATAAAAACATTGGCAAACGGTAGTGTTTCTTTTGACCCACCATCGATCACCTTTCCGGTCACCTCGGCAGTTTGAGCCTGCGCTGAAGCCCAAGCGGCAACAAAAAATAGCAGGAAAAATAACTGGCGTAAATTCATTCGTGATGTGTGACTATATCCGGAGTCCGAATACAACCACTTAAAGGCTCACATAAATCTAGAATAATTCCTCATGGGATTTTTCGGAGGCTATTGTAAATCTCGGCCCCTTACTCCTGATACGACAAAATTAGAGGAATTGTGACATCGAAAACATACGAACTAACCAAATACCCTCCTCCATAAGCGAATTACCCAATTTAGGGTGACCGATAAATCCACATGCTAACCTAATGCACGGGATCACTTGGAGCCTTCAATTTTTACAAAGTATTCAGCCCTTATAGGATCATTGAATTCAGTTACTCCCTCCACCACTACTCGATAAGTTGTCTCAAGATCCGCGGCAAAGAATGACACAGTCGTCTGGCCTGTCTCATATTCAGTGAACACTTCCGGATACCAACACAGTGTTGAGCGGTAGTCGGTTTTCGGATAATTCGGTGTCTCTTCGTAATTCGGTGAATAAAACTGGCTGGGTGTGGAGTAGCCTGGAATATAGATCACTTGGAGAGGTTTTGATCTCTTTGAATTACCCGGAACATCGGTAACTCCCTCCTTTGTGTAAATCGATATCACTCCATTTCCTCCCTGTGACCCGTAGAGCACGTTCACACTCGAACTTACCTCGATTCGTTCCACGGTAGAAACATCAATACGCTGGAGAATGTCGATTGCTCGTCCGCTAGTAGGCATATTGTTGATTAGTATCAAAGGCTCGATAGACACAACTTCACCGGAAACGCCCTCCCTTGCAAGCCATGAAGAGCGAGCAAATCTCAACTCCTCTCCTGTCGTTATCATTCCCGGTACCTTGCCCGGGAGCACTAGCCACAAATTGTTAGTGGCTTTTGCGTTGATAAAGTCTTTTGATGTAAGTACATAGTCCGCGCCACCCAGGGTTTTCGTAGCCGAATCATTGATGCGAGTATCCCTTATGTCAACGCCCTTCAACATTGTTGCTTGCGTATCGCTGTAGTCAGAAATCAATCGCTGGGGTGAACCTGCGTTAACCAACTCTAAGGAATAGGACTGACCCTTAAATGAAAGTGTTGGGATATCTCTCTCCTGGACTTCCACCCTACCATACGGTTTGTTTTTCGGATCAATCTTTCCATAGTCAAATCCCACATTGTCCGAAAGTATCCTTGAAGCCTTGGCATGAAATGAAAACTCCGCGCTATCATAAAACTGTAAACCGGTAAGTTGAAAAACTCCATCCTTGTCAGACTCTGTTAACAACATATCTTGGGATTGCCATTCGATGAGTGTCAAAGAAGCACGTTCGGGTTTGCCAGCATCATTTAAGAATTTACCCTGAAACCCAATGCCGTCTTCCACGATGTAATTAAAATTGAATGTAAGATCAGCTTTTGAATCTTTATAAGGAAAGTCGTTAACGATGCTTACCGACTCAGCGACTGGCGCAACCTGCTTGACATCCGTGACTGATACTGACAACGAAGAGGCTGAGGGTTTTCCGGCATCATCTTTTACGGAAAGTGTGAGCGTTACCTTGTCTCGTTTATTATACACATCCCGCTCTGATGAAATAGTCAACATCTTATCAGTGGTCTCTGCAACTTTACCATCTGTTGGGCTGACCCTATCAGTCAGTTTCAAAATCGGTATGGGCTTTAAGAAAAAGTTTTCGTCTCCAAAATTTCGCATCCAATTCGTATAAGCTCTCAGGTAGTACTCTCCCGAAGGAAGCGAATCCGATAAAATGATATCCCCAAATGACATACCCCGTTGAATAGGGATCATTCTTGATGAAGTGATTTTCCTTTCGGGGTTAATCAACTCGACATATAACACCTTGCTAAGGGAGTCTTTGAGCGTTGGCTCCGCATAGTTCATATATCCTTTCAACCAGATGACTTCACCGGGATAGTAATACGGCTTGTCAGTATGCAGGTATACTTTCTCTTGCAGTCTGCTCACAATCTTTTTGTCTGGCTCTTTCCTTTTCAATGCAACTGCAGCAGGTTCGTAATTGAGAGGCAACATGTGTGCTACACGATCGGAGTTCATCTCTCCAGAGATTATTACATCAGATGGATTGAAAGGATTGCCCTCGCGACTCACAGCAACATAGTTACCATGCACTTCGAGCCAGCTAACAGGATAGGGCACATCACGATAGGTTCTGATAATTGCACGATCGCCATGATAGTGTACTTCAATCAAACCTTTTAATGAGATAAGATACCTGCCAGACTCTTTAGGCGGAGGTAGTATCAAGTTGGTGGTGTCATAGTGAACGACAGTTTGACCCAACTCCGTATTAAAGTAGGGCGAGCGCACCATTGTGTTTTCAGCCCCGGGTTTCTGCGTATACAAGTGGAACCCCTGGCCGCTGATAGTTCCATCCAATATGGATTTGAACAGGTGTCTGCTTGATCCGAGATAGGCATTCTGCCGGTTAGCTTTCCACAAAAAGGCTTGATTGCCGTCCCCTGTGATCATTTCCTCAAATCGAACCTGTCCACGGATGATGTATCCCTTCTGATTAGACAAAAAGTTGTTGAGGTAGAAAGTGACCTTGTAGCCAAGGGCGGAGTTACTCACTTCAATTGGTGAGTTGGCGGATGCAATCAGAGACCCTTGATTGTCTGTCTTAAAATCAATAACCCATGGATTTAGAATCTGACAGGCATCGGCCATGTCATCATCTCCAAGAAAGATCTTTTTGAATTCTACCAAGGTCTTCTCCCACTCCTTATCACGTTCACCTTTCACCTGCACCTCTTCCAGCTCTTGTTCCAACTGGTTGAGATAAACTGTTCCCAGGTCAATCATGTCTCGTTCGACAACTACCTTACGAACACTCTGCTTATAACCAACATAGGAGAAAACCAATTCTGATTGTCCGTACGGCACGTTCTTGAACTCAAAGTTTCCATCTACATCACCGGCTGTTCCAAGCGTTGTGTTGTTAACAAAGACGTTTCCAAAAGGTAGGGCCTCTCTTGTTTGAGAGTCCACAATTTTACCTTTAATAGTTCCCGTTTGGGCAAGCGCACCAAAGGAACAAATGAATAACACGATAAGAGCAGAGCCTCTAGCCGGTAGCATAGTATTAGGTTAGATGGAATTTAATATTCACTTTAAATATAAGCCTTGTGCTAAGGTATTGAAATAACCCATTGAGGGTGAGGGCAATAGCAATAATCCGCACACTTAACTTATTGCCTGACTATCAAGGCCACACACCGCGCCTTCCATTTGCCCCTTTCAATCCTTTTCAAAACTTGTAACTTCCCGCTTCCGGTCCAATGTGACGATCCAATTGATCGTGTATTACTAGTGAGAATTAAACTTTTAGGTGTGAAAAGGATTTTTGCGAACACTATTCTGATCAGCTCTATTTTTTTTGGCATACTCGGGTGCAACAGCTCTGGCACGGAGAACCTCCCTCCAGCCTCGGGCCTATCGGGGGATATGTATCTGGTGATGGATTCCACCCAATGGCAAGGGCCACTTGGCGCAGTGGTTGACTCCCTGTTTAGGCAGGAAATGATTGGGTTGCCAAGAGAAGAATCGATTTTCAAAATGAGATGGATTGATCCCAGGAAACTAAATTTTGTTTTGAAGCAAAGGCGAAACCTCATTTTCGCAGTTACACTTGACAAGAGGACGTCAGGCGCGAGAATGCTGAGAAACCTTTTCACGCCTCAATCACTGGAAAAGATAAAAACGGACCCCAGTGCTTATGTGCTTACCACCTCGGATGTCTTCGCAAAAGGCCAGGAAGTAATGTACTTGTATGGCAACACAGAAAAAGAGCTTATCGCCAACATTAGAAGCAAAGGTCATTTTCTTATCGACCATTTTAATCGAAAAGAAAAAGAGCGGCTAAGTGTATCCATATTCAAGGCAGGCCAGATAACCGGTGTAAGCGACTGGATGATAAAAAACATGAACTGCAACATTAAAGTGCCGTTCGGTTATAAACTCGTCATTAATAAGGAAGACTTTCTCTGGGTAAGGCAAATAAACGTGGCAGACGACAAGGACATATTTGTCACATCAACTGCCTATCAATCTCAGGATCAATTTAAAAAAGAATATCTCATCGATTTTCGAGACAAGGTGTGTAAAAAGTACTTGTTCGAAGATCCGGAGGTATTGAATTCATATTTACTTACAGAGACAACCGTACCGTTCATTCCGGTTACCACAAAAGAGGTGTCTATCAATGGCCACTATGCTGTGGAAATGCGGGGACTTTGGCGGGCTAACAATTTCTCGATGGGTGGGCCCTTTGTAGCGTATGCGATGGTCGATGAAGCGCAGGGCAAGTTTTACTACATTGAAGGGTTCACGTTCAGCCCGAGCAAGGACCAGCGCGAAATTATGCGCGAGCTGGAAACCATTCTCAGCACCTTTCAAACCAGCGAGCAGTTAACCCCCGCCAGCACCCAATAACCGCCTTTTGGCTAGGCCTTTATATTCAAGGTTATTTCTGGCTTTTCTGCTTAAAATCGTAAATTTCAGGTCTTTTCCGAAATTCGATTTGACATGTCTATAAAGATAAGAAAGCAGGATGCCCTCAACTACCACACCCAGGGACAGCCCGGTAAAATTGAGGTAGTGCCCACCAAAGTATTGAGCTCTCAACTTGACCTGGCGCTCGCCTACTCCCCTGGTGTGGCTGAACCCTGTAAGGAGATTGCCGCCAATAAGGAAGATGTGTATAAATACACTGCCAAAGGAAACCTGGTCGCTGTAATATCCAACGGCACTGCTGTACTAGGGCTTGGAAATATTGGCCCTGAAGCTTCGAAGCCGGTGATGGAAGGAAAAGGCGTGTTATTTAAAAAATTTGCTGGCATCGATGTATTCGACATCGAAATCGCGGAGGAAGACCCAGATGAATTTATCAAAATAGTAAAGTCACTGGAGCCAACATTCGGTGGCATTAATCTCGAAGACATTAAATCTCCGGAGTGTTTTAAAATTGAGGAGCAGCTACGGGAAAAAATGAACATCCCTGTGATGCACGATGATCAACACGGCACTGCGATCATTTCCAGTGCGGGGTTGTTAAATGCACTGGAACTTATCGGCAAGAAGATCGAAGATATCGTGTTGGTTGTGAACGGTGCCGGAGCGGCTGCAGTCTCCTGTTCAAGGCTATACATTTCTCTTGGTTTGAAAAGAGAAAACCTGATCATGTGCGATAGCAAGGGGGTGATCACCAAAGACAGAAAAGGTCTTGATCCGATAAAATCAGAATTTGCTACAAGCAGAAAGATATCAACACTTCAGGAAGCATTAAAGGGAGCTGATGCATTTGTTGGGCTTTCAGTCGCTGATATCCTTACACAAGATGATTTGCGTTCGATGGCCAAAGACCCCATCGTGTTTGCATTGGCAAATCCAAATCCGGAGATTGCTTATGATCTCGCAATGAAAGCCAGGCCTGACATTATTATGGGCACTGGTCGCTCTGACCATCCGAATCAAATTAACAACGTTTTAGGTTTTCCCTATATTTTCAGAGGTGCACTGGATGTACGCGCTACTGAAATCAATGAAGACATGAAGTTGGCCGCAGTAAAGGCTTTGGCCGACCTTGCCAAGGAATCTGTGCCAGACATGGTAACAAGAGCCTATGGCAACACTAAAATCGAATTCGGAAGGGATTATTTGATTCCCAAACCACTTGACCCAAGATTGATCACTTCCATATCCCCTGCAGTTGCCAAGGCTGCGATGGACTCTGGAATGGCAACTCACCAGATTACGGATTGGGGCAAGTACAATGAAGATCTGTTAAAACGGATTGGCATCGATCAAAAGCTTACCTCTCGCGTTATTACTCGGGCCAAGAAAAATCCGAAGCGTGTAGTATTCACTGAAGCCAATCACCACAAAATTTTGAAGGCTGCACAAATCCTTCAGGATGAAGGCATCGCCCATCCAATTCTTCTTGGAGATGTGGAGGAAATTCAAGCGTTGATAAAAGAGCACAAGCTCGAACTGAACGACTGCCCGATTATCTACCCACGTAAGGAGAAAGAAAAAGTGCAGCAGTATGCTAAGGAACTATATCAAAAGCGTCAGAGAAAAGGCATGACACTCACTGATTGCGAGAAAGTTCTGAAAGATAGAAACTACTTCGCAGCCATGATGGTAGAGCATGGTGACGCTGATGCGATGATTTCCGGGTTGACAAAAGATTACCCCAAGACAATATTACCTGCCCTACACGTAATTGGCACTGCGCCACATGTAAGACGTGTAGCGGGTATGTATATCATCATGAACAAGAAAGGAACGTTCTTCTTTTCTGATTGTACAGTAAACGTTGACCCAACCACTGAAGAGTTGATGGACATCATCGGTCTGACTCGCACAGGGGTAAAATTCTTTGACCTGGAGCCGCACATGGCGATGCTCTCTTACTCCAACTTTGGCAGCAGCAAAGGAGAAATTCCCGATAAGATGAGAGATGCGGTGGCGATGGCCAAGCGTAAATTCCCTGATTTGGTAATTGACGGAGACATGCAGGCGAATATTGCCTTAAACCAAGAACTATTAAAAGAGGTTTACCCATTCAGCCGACTAGCTGAAAAAGGAACCAACACATTAATATTTCCAAACCTGGCTTCTGCCAATATCGCCTATAAGCTATTGATTGAATTAGGAGGTGCCGAGGCCATTGGACCAATCCTTTTGGGGATGAATAAACCAGTGCATGTATTGCAACTGGGAAGCTCGGTAAGAGACATCGTAAACATGGCTGCCATTGCGGTGGTCGATGCGATCCTGCGTGAACGAAATGAACGTGTTTAACCACACTGGCGTTCACCTATTTTTTTTAGTTTAGCAGGTTATATTTTTTTGAACATGATTGCTTTCTTAAAAGGTAAGCTGGTACATAAAGAGCCAACATTTACAATCATCGAAGTGAACGGGGTTGGCTATCATGTGAATATTTCACTGAACACTTTCTCCGAAATCAAGGATAAAGAAAGTATTCAACTATCCACTTACCTGCAGGTACGCGAGGATGCTCATATTTTGTACGGATTTAGTAATGCCGCAGAAAAATCCATGTTTCAAAATCTGATCGGAGTAAACGGAGTGGGGCCTAGTACCGCGATGGTAATTCTCTCTTATTTGCCACCGCGAGAATTGCAGCAGGCCATCATCACTGAAAACGTAGGAGCCCTTCAGGCGGTGAAGGGAATTGGAGGAAAAACCGCACAAAGGATCATCCTGGAACTTAAAGATAAGCTGCGAAAAGAGCCTGCCACTGACTCTACCGGATTTGGGGGTATACAGCACAATACCATGCGTCAGGAGGCGTTAACAGCGTTGATGACGCTGGGAATCGGCAAAGTGGCAGCCGAAAAAAGCATTGATACAGTCCTGAAAAAATCAGGGAATACAATTAGTTTAGAAGAGCTCGTGAAGTTGGCATTGAAAAACGCCTGAGAATACGATTGACCTTAACCAAACCAACCAACCAATTCATCAGCCTACTGAGCCTGCTGCTCTTTGCATGCTTGCCCGCTCCGTATGCCTTTGGTCAGCAGGCGGACTCCACAATTGTGGAGACAGATACCACCAGAAGTCGGGTTATCAATCCATATCGCCCTTCGTTCAGACCAAGCGATCGCTACGGTGATCCTTTTTCAAACTACACAACAAAGTCCCCTCTCTTTCTGAGCGATCCCAAAAGTTTCAACCTGGACGTTGAAATTGATACAGGAATGAATTACACCATCTATGAAAAAATAGGTGATGTTAATTTCCGGCCCGCATCATCGATGAGTTTTGATGAGTTCAACGCACAACAGACAAGGCAAATCAAAAAAGATTATTGGCAAACAAGAAGCCGGGCTCTGGATGGTGAAAGTGCCGTAAGCAGCCGGAACATTATTCCAAAAATATATGTAAGTCCCGTCCTCGATCGAATCTTTGGAGGCAGCTATGTCGAGTTGATTCCACGCGGATTTGTAACGCTTGACTTCGGTGGTTCGTGGCAAAAGATAGAGAACCCTGCCATACCCATTCGTCAACAACGAAATGGCGGATTTGAATTTGATCAGCAAATCAATTTAAGTGTAGTGGGTAAGGTTGGAGAAAAGCTAGCGATCACAACCAACTTTGATAACAACAATTCATTCGACTTTCAAAATAACATGAAAGTGGAATACACTGGCTTTAAGGAAGACGTATTAAAGAAACTGGAAATTGGAAACGTAAGTCTTCCACTAAACAATAGTTTGATTACCGGATCACAGAATCTTTTTGGTGTAAAAGCACAAATGCAATTTGGAAAACTATTCGTTACATCAATTGCTACCACGCAACGTGGAAAGCAATCATCAATTGAGATTCAAGGAGGAACTGGTGGTGCTGCTCAAGGGAGACCTTTTGAAATTCAGGGATCAAGTTATGACGAGAACAGACACTTCTTCCTGGGGCAATTTTTCAGAGACAACTTTGAAAAATGGATGGGGACCTTGCCACAAATAACTTCGGGTGTTAACGTTACCCGCGTTGAGGTGTACTTGCTCAATCGTCAAAATGACACACAAACACTGAGAAATGTAGTTGGCTTTATGGATATGGGTGAATCGGACAAGATTTACAACATGTCTATTACCTCATCTGCGGCCGCAGGCTCTCCTACTGCTAATACTTCTAACAATCTGTTTTCACTGCTCGGTGGCATTTCTGCCAATTCAGATGGAATCAATCAAGCCCTCGAAGGCCTTGGTTTGGTGAATGGCACTGACTTTGAAAAAATAACCAGTGCTCGCAAACTGGCACCAACGGAATTTACATTCAACAGTCAACTTGGATATATCACGCTTCAGCGCAAGCTGCAAAATGACGAGGCACTCGCAGTTGCTTTTGAATACACCCACAACGGAAGAAAATATAAAGTGGGGGAACTCACAGAAGACTATTCAAACAAACCGGAAAACGATGTAGTTTATCTGAAATTGTTGAGGCCACGTAAGATCAGCATCAAGGACCAAACTGGAAAAATTATTCCTACTTGGAACCTGATGATGAAAAATATTTACAACCTCAACGTAACGCAGCTCGAGCAGGAAGGATTTCAACTCCGCGTAATCTATCGTGATGACCGCACCGGGATAGACAACCCCCAGTTACAAGACGGAGATTTCTCCCGAACCAAACAATTGATCGAGGTATTCGGCTTGGATCGACTCAATCCTTACAACGACCCTCAACCTGACGGAAACTTTGACTTTGTGGACAAGTTAACGGTAAGTAAGGAGACTGGGCTTATCATCTTTCCCTACCTGCATCCCTTCGACACGCCTCTTCGGAGGCTGTTCGCGCAAGAGTCAAATCCCACAACAACTGATTTCCTCGTACAGAAATATGTGTATGATACTCTGTATCGAACAACAAAAGCCGAAGCCGAGCTTGTTGCAACGAAAAACAAATTCTTCATTACGGGTTCCTTCAAGGCTGGCTCCGGAAAGGACATTATTATTCAAGGATTCAATATTGCTCAGGGCTCTGTGAGAGTCTATGCAGGTGGCACTCCTCTACAAGAAGGTACAGACTACACAGTAGACTACACATTTGGCAAAGTGACAATTTTGAATGAAGGTATTCTCAGCTCCGGTAAGAATATCAGTATCACTTACGAACAGCAAGATCCATTCGCTTTTCAAACAAGATCATTGCTTGGAACACGCTTCGATTATAAACTCAATAATGACGTCAACATTGGATCAACTGTACTCTATTACAATGAGCGGCCACTGATCTCGCGTAACCTCATTGGCACTGAGCCTGCACGAAACATCCAGTATGGTGTCGATCTGAATTTGCGAAAGGATTCAAGGATTCTAACCAAGATGGTTGATGCACTTCCATTTTTACAAACAAAGGAAACATCAACAGTCAACCTCAACGCGGAGTTTGCACAATTGCTGCCGGGTACCTCCAATATTGTAAATGGTGACGGAACGTCATTTATCGATGACTTTGAAAACAGCGCCACACCTTATAGCCTGTTGAATCCGGTGGGTTGGAAATTGTCAACTGTGCCACAAACGGATAACGACCGATTTGATCTCTCAGGCGGAGCCATAGATGATGTAACAGCTGGTTATAAGCGCGCAAAAATTGCGTGGTATCAGGTTGACAACCAATTCTACACAAGCAATAGTAACCGTTTTAAACCCGCTAACATCAGTGAAGAAGATCTACAAAATCATTATGTGCGTGCTGTACCCCCGAAGGAAATATTTCCGCAGTTTGATCCATTCATAGGAAACTTCAATGAACAAATCTTTGATGTGGCCTATTACCCCGAGGAACGCGGTCCATACAACTACAACCCGGACTTGAACCCAAATGGAACGCTTAAAAACCCATCAACCAATTGGGGCGGTATCACAACAGCTATCCGAACTGAAGTAGACTTTGACAAAGCCAACGTAGAGTACCTCGAATTTTGGTTAATGGATCCATTCATCAACTCAAACAATGGCCGGATAAACGATGGACGAGGAAACAATCAACCAAACACTACTGGGGGGCAACTCGTCTTCCATCTCGGAAGTTTATCTGAAGATTTGATGCGAGATGGTAAGCACGCGTTTGAAAATGGATTGCCGACCGATGGAAATCTTGCCGGAGGCGGAGCAACTGAAAATAATTGGGGATATGTAACGACACAGCAATATCTAAACAACGCCTTCGATAATTCTAGCACTGCAAGAACTAATCAAGACGTGGGTCTGGACGGGGTTGGCAGCGATAGAGAGGCAGATAAGTTTAGCTCATTTGTAAACGCGGTTAATCCCGCTGCAAGGCAAATTGTACTTGAAGATCCTTCTGCTGATGATTTCCAATATTTTCTTGGCGATGAGCTGGACGGACGCGATGCAAAGATTTTAGAACGATATAAAAACTTCAATGGTCTTGAGAACAATTCTCCAATCCTCACGGGTAATCAACCCTTCGCGCAATCAGGTACGACTATTCCTGACAACGAGGACCTCAATCAGGATAATACCCTGAGTGATCTTGAAGAGTACTATACTTATAATATTGATCTCAGACCGTCAACAGTTCAGGTAGGTCGCAAGTACATCGTGGATCAGATCACCAACACCGTGAATGGCGATCCGGTAACTTGGTATCTTTTCAGAATTCCGGTACGTCAGTTTGATGAGAAGATTGGTGACATCAATGGATTTAAGTCTATTCGCTATGTTCGGATGTACATGACAGGTTTCTCACAGCCGGTGGTTTTGCGTATGGCAAAATTCAGAGCAGTAGGCAACAAGTGGAGGAGGTACACGAATAACCTGGAAGAGTCCAACTTTGGAGAACCTCTCGAACCCAATCTGGATAACTTCTCCGTGTCTGTGGTAAACGCAGAGGAGAACGGAACCGGCAATTCTGAAAAACCAGCATACGTTCCACCATTGAGACGTGATAGAGATGTGACATCAACCGTTCAGCGAAGATTGAATGAGCAGGCAGTTCAGCTTTGCGCAACCGATCTTCAAGACGGTGATGCGCGTGCGATTTTCAAGAATGTGACCATGGACTTCTTCAACTACGGTCGCGTAAAAATGTTTCTTTCGGCATATGGACAAGGACTGCAGGACGGTCAGCTTCATGCATTCCTCCGCATGGGTACAGACTTTGACCAAAACTATTATGAAATAGAAATACCACTGAAGGTAACTCAACCGGGAGCTGCGACAATCGAATCGGTATGGCCAGAAGAAAACCAAATTGATATTGACCTGAATGAGCTCTATGCGCTAAAAGCGCAACGCGACCGCGAGAGTTTTCCATTGGGTGAATCATTTCCACGTTCTGGACCACGACAGTCTGGCCGGCATTTACTCCGAATTTTAGGACGTCCGGACTTAAGTCAGGTTCGCATGTTGATGATCGGAGTTCGAAACCCAAGAACGCCCGATGCTTTACCGCGGGATGTTTGTTTGTGGGCCAACGAACTTCGTCTCACCGATTTCGACCGCACTGCCGGATGGGCTGCCAACATGGTGCTTAGTACAAAGCTCGCTGACCTTGGTACTATCACCAGTTCAATCAAGCACATCTCTTTTGGATACGGTGGAGTGCAGTCAAAAATTTCTGAACGCGCGAGAGGTGAAACAACTTCTTTTGATGTTTCTGCAAACATCAATGTGGACAAGTTGCTACCGCAAAAATCAGGATTGAAGATACCAATGTTCATTAGTTATGAGAACACCACGATCAATCCCAATTTTGATCCAGCCAATCCTGACCTCCGACTAGATGCAGCTCTTCGATCATTTAACACGGAGGCCGAACGAGAAGCCTATCGAAAGTTGATTCAAGACCAAGCTATTCGAAGGAGTTTGAATTTTACCAACGTGCGAAAAGTCAAAGTGAATAAAGACGCACGACAACACATCTACGATGTGGAAAATTTTGCTTTCACCTATGCTTACACCGAAGCAACACAAACTAATTTTAACCTGCTTGAAAATACAAGAAGGAATATCAAGGGCGCAGTAGCCTGGCAATACAGTCCAAAGTTTCAGGGATTTGAACCTTTCAAAGAGGCAAAGCTATTTTCTTCACCGTTCTTACAGCTAATCAAAGATTTCAATTTCAATCCCGTTCCAGGAAATATTTCAGTACGGGGTGAGCTTGATCGGTCGTTCAGCAAAATTGTGTATCGCAATGCCATACAGGATCAAGGCGGAGCACAACCAAATTTCCAGAAGTTCTTTGTGTTCAACCGTTTTTATAACGTTAGATGGAATCTCACAAAAGCCTTAAGCCTTGACTATAACTCAAGAGTAAATGCCATCATCGATGAGCCAGATGGAGACATTGATACAAAAGAGAAGCAGGATTCTGTGGTGAACAATCTGAAAAAGTTTGGACGTATGAAGAACTTTGAACAAACGGTCACAGCAAACTATACTCTGCCTCTGGACAAGTTTCCAGCAACGAATTGGCTAGGGGCTGAGTATCGCTACAACGTAGGTTACTCATGGCGCGCAGCTCCACTTGAACGAGTAGATAGTCTGAAATTGGGTAATACAATTCAAAATACCCGTGATCAAGGGCTCACCGGAAGAGTTGACCTAACCAAACTGTATAACAAAATTGGTTTCTTAAAAGGAATTAACACACCCAAGCGCCCTCCTTCCGCAACTCAGCGACCGCAAGCAAAGCCTGATACTGTAAAACAGGCACCAGAACTGGCAGGAGTAAAAGGCTTTCTCCGTTTGCTGATGTCTGTGAGAAATATTTCAGGTACCTACAATATCACACAAGGAACAATACTGCCGGGCTTCAATCCTTCGCCTTACCTGTTTGGAATGGATAAAGGTTGGTCTGCACCAGGGTGGGGATTTATTCTTGGCGAACAGGATCCAAACTTCAGATTTAAAGCGAGAGACAACGGGTGGTTAAGTGAAAGTGCCAACCAGAGTACGCTGTACAGTCAGATGGAAACACGCGATCTCGGTTTGAGGGCAAGTATTGAACCTTCAACGGATTTAAAAATCCAACTGGACGCAAAGAAAACAACCAATACAACTTTTACCGAGTTGTTCAGATTTGATACTGATGCCAATAGTTTTCTTTCACTAAGCCCCAATAGAATTGGATCTTATAAGGTATCTATCCTATCCATTCGAACAGCATTCAAAAATAACACGAGCAACGAATCCAGTGTGTTCCAACAATTCGAGAAAAACATTGAAGAAATTAAATCAAGGTTCTCAGGCATCACCGGTCAAGGATATGAGTCCAAATCTCAGGACGTTCTCATTCCGGCCTTCATCGCTGCTTACACAGACAGGGGCACAGACAGAGTGAGCTTGTCGCCATTCCCAAATATTCCAATTCCCGGATGGAGAGTGGACTACACAGGGTTGGGGAAAATTGATGCGTTAAAAGATATCTTCCAGTCGGTCACTTTAAATCACGCATACTCTTCCAACTACTCGGTACTCAACTACAACACATCCCTAGAGTATGATGATGTGGGTTTGAATGTACCGTTGGAAGATTACAACAGCAATGCATTCGCCAGTGTAGTCAATGAGTCTGGTGAGTTGATTCCGATCTATGTGGTGAGTCAGGTACTTATTTCTGAAACTTTTGCTCCGCTCATTGGGGTCAATCTTCGAACAAAAAAGAAACTGACAGCAAGATTTGAATACAAAACAAAACGTGATCTCGCACTAAGCATTTCCAACGCGCAAATCACAGAACTTAACAGCAAAGACTGGTCGCTGGAGATTGGTTATACAAAAAATAACATGCGGATGCCGTGGAGAAGCCAGGGGCGTGTGATCACGATCAAGAACGACATTACTTTCCGGCTAAACATGAGTGTTACAAACAATCGGACAATTCAGCGGAAGATTGACCAGGTCAATACGATTACCAACGGAAATATCAATTTCCAGTTGAGGCCGAATATCAACTATGTGGTTAATCAAAAATTGAACATCCAATTCTATGTTGACAGGAATGTGAACGAGCCATTGGTAACCAATTCATACCGCAGGTCAACCACCCGTGTAGGATTTAAGATATTGTTCAATTTGGCTCAGTAAGCGAGGCGCGCGTCTTGAACCAAATGCTGTACTTTTTCGAAAATCCGTTATTTTTGAGTCCACTTAAATTAACGAACCTGACATGAACATTCCTGCAGACCTAAAGTACACCAAAGACCACGAATGGATAAAAATTGAAGGCAAAACCGCCACTATTGGAATCACTGATTTTGCTCAAGGTGAGCTTGGTGATATCGTGTACGTGGACATTTCAACTGTCGGGCAAGAAGTCGGACAGCACGATGTATTTGGTACCGTAGAGGCTGTGAAAACGGTGTCAGATCTTTTCATGCCAATAGCCGGAAAAGTGACTGAAGTTAACTCTATCCTTGACGGCAGCCCAGAGAAAGTGAATGAGGATCCATATGGAGATGGCTGGATGATCAAAATGGAGATCTCTGATGAATCGCAAGTAGGTGACCTTCTAGATGCTGCTGCCTACAAGGAACTAATCGGAAAGTAAACTGTTATCCTTTCGAAGTTATTAATTAACCGAAGTGATCGACCTTCCCGTCATATCAGCAGAAGAGACCCGCAAACGCAAACCGAACTGGCTTCGCGTAAAGCTTCCGGTTGGCCCGGAATATGCAAAAGTCCGCAAGTTGGTTGATAACTATAAGCTGCACACCATTTGCGAAAGTGGAAATTGTCCTAACATGGGCGAATGCTGGGGTGCAGGCACGGCCACTTTTATGATACTTGGCAATGTATGTACACGCAGTTGTACGTTCTGCGCTGTTGCCACAGGAAGACCACCGGAATATGATACAGAGGAACCCAAGCGAGTAGCTGAAGCGATCAAACTAATGGGTGTAAAGCACGCGGTGATTACATCCGTGAATCGTGATGAACTCAAAGATCGTGGCGCTGAGATATGGTATCAGACGGTAGTGGAAACGAAAAAGGCAAGCCCAGAGACAACCATCGAAACACTAATCCCAGATGTAAAGGGAAACTGGGAAGCATTGGACAGGATGATCGAAGGTGGACAGGAAGTAGTGTCGCATAATATGGAAACCGTAGGACGGATGTACCGTATCGTCCGTCCACAAGCAAAGTATGACAGAAGCCTGGAGCAAATAAAAAGAACCAGAGCTGCTGGAAAACGAACCAAGTCGGGAATCATGCTGGGCGTGGGAGAGACTAAAGAAGAAGTTTTCAAAGCGATGGATGACCTTGTGGAGAATGGACTGATGATTCTCACTCTAGGTCAATACCTTCAACCCACCAAAATGCATTTAGAGGTAGCAGAATATATACATCCTGATACATTTGCCATGTACAGGGAAGAAGGATTGAAGCGTGGCATCAAGTATGTTGAGTCAGGTCCTTTGGTAAGATCTTCATACCATGCAGAGCGGCACGTGAATGTGCCGATGGACTAAATCACTAGTCAACAGTAATCTTTTTATCGCGATTGGCCAATTCCCAGGTGGTATAGAATATGAGCCTGGTCCTCTTTTCAAACAAAGGAAACTCAATCAATTCGATTTCATCAGAGGGACGATGATAGTCCTGATGAATACCATCAAAATAAAAAATGATCGGAATATCATTCTTAGCAAAGTTCCAGTGATCTGATCGTTTGTAAAGATTGGACGGATGGCTAACGTCATTGTAAGTATAGTCAAACATCAGGTTGGTGTTTTGCTGATTTGTGTTTTCACTCACTGCGTTCAACTCCTTCGATAATTTGTCCGCTCCGATCACGTAGACGTACTCCGGTGTTTCGCTGTGTGCCCCATCTGTCCTTCCGATCATGTCAATATTAAGATTGACCATTGTTTGATCAAGCGGAATGATTGGGTTCTCTGTATAATAGTAAGAACCGAACAAACCAATTTCTTCAGCTGTCACCGTCATAAACAAAATGCTTCTGCGGGGTCCGTTGCCCTCTTTTTTAGCTTTCGCAAAAACTCTGGCCAGTTCCATCACCGCTACGGTCCCTGATCCATCATCGTCAGCTCCGTTATTGATTCGGTCACCATTACCAGCTTCCAGCACACCAATATGATCATAGTGTGCAGTGACAACGATTACGTCATTCTTGCGATCAGTACCCTCCAGAAACCCAAGTACATTTCCAGTTTCAATCTCTTTGATTTCATTACGCAGCTCATAGCTAATTTGTGAAGGCTCAATCTTTTCTAGGTCCGATCGATCAGCAATGGATTTCAGTTTGTCAAACGGGGCTTTGAACAGTTTTTCCACGAAAGACGGAGAAACAAAAACAAGAGATTCAAACTCGGAAGTCGCCTCGGGTTTGTTAAGCGATGGCCGAGAGGACTCAAGATGACTCTGTATTCGTCCCGCGTATTGAAGAAATGACTGATCATCTTTAGAAATACATAACATTACAAGTGCCGCACCACGATCCAAAAGATTTTGAACTGGAAGTTCATTGCTTCGCTTATTACTAACTATCAAAACAGCTTTTCCATCGATATCAAGATCCTCAGCTACCGAGATATTATCATTAGCAACATAGATCAATGGAACTCGATCTTTTTTTGCTGGTCCGATACCCAGGTATGCGAAGTCTTTAAAATTTGAAAATTGATATTCACTGGCAGATAGAGCTGATCGACCTGGCGCCATCGCAAAGAGAGGAACCTTTTGATAGAAATCAGAGGTGATTGGATCAAGTCCAATTTTTTTGAAATGTGATTTAATGTAATCAGCTGCCATGGCCTGCCCGTGTGACCCTGTTGCTCTACCCTCCATTGAATCGGCTGCTATGACTGATAGATATTTTCTTAGGTTGTCCGCTAAGATTTGATTTCCATAGGTCTTAGGGGCAGTATTGGGCTGTGCTTGTACTACAACCGACCATAGCAACACTGCGCACACGACCCGCACAGATCTGTTCATAGAGAAAAATATCATGAATGATGATTAACTAAATTCCGAGCACATCACGCTTTGTCCACACCTCATCCAGCGGATCACCTTTGCTGCTTTTGCCGCTATGCCTCCACTTCCCATTTTCCAGGGCATAGTCAAATTGGAGACTAGCGCCAACGCGCGAATTGTCGCGAGAAAAGAATTCAATATTTTCTGTGTACTTACCGTCTTTGGTTGTGTACGACCCTCCACCAGTACCAAAAAATTCTTTCGTCTCTACATTGTAGGCGATCCATTGAAATTTAGTTCCTGACAAAATCTTCATTGTGCGCCTTACACCTGGTGTTCGTTCCGTCAGTTCACCGTCTCGATAGCGGCCAGTGATCAACCACGCCCCCTCAAGTTTGCCGGGAGTACCACTATCTACTCTTTTCCATTGGGTTCCATCGGCAGTCAGGTTCGATCCTTTTTGTTTTACAGATATGTTTTTATTTGTACCAATCAGATCAGGCGTCTGCGTATTGTATTCCCACATCACTTCTATATCACCATTAGACGCGGTCTCCCATTCTCCTCCTTCCGTGGAGAGATACTCATCTGCCTTGTAGTACGTAATTGAGAAGTGTTTATCAGTAATTATCCAAAGTCCCTTGGTATCGCCTTTTGAAATTTCCCATGCTCCAAGCAAGTCATTCGCGAGGGCATGTTCGGAATCAGTTAACGAAGAGAACAAAGGGCAAATAGACAGGTAAATCAACAAAAGTGTTTTCATAGTTGTATGGGCTTAACCAAATATAAAGTTTCCGGGCACCAATTGAAATTGAATATTGGGCAGCGGTCAGCCAATCAGTTGTTGAAGCAGAACAAGCTGATTAGTAGCGCGAACGAGATTTTGACCGGAATACGAAGTCTTGTAGTAAGTATCGCCACTGAGATAGTCAGTTAAAAAACGTAGCCCGATCACAAACGTCATCATCGCACCAGCCCTGGGCAGTACCTCAAGTTCCTCTTTTGATAAAATTTCCCCCATCTCACTCAAATAGCCCTCGTAGGTTGACTCGAGCACATCTTTACGAACTTGAATTTTCGAATAATCGCTTTCTTCCTCTGACACGGGGCTCGAAAACGTTCGAACCATATCACCAAGATCGTAGATGAAGTATCCTGGCATAAGCGTGTCAAGATCTATTACGCAGAGTACATCTGATAATTCAGCATTAAATAAGACATTGTTAATCTTAGTATCGTTGTGCGTGATGTGAAGTTGAAGCAAGCCAGACTGAATCAACGACTCGTATTCATTCACGAGTGTCTTAAATCCGAGATACGCAGCAATCGCTTCCTCTCCCTCTAACTTCCTGGATTTCTCAGCATTAATCAACGCACTTTCGAATTGCTTCCACCTCCATCTTAAGTCATGGAACTTCTCGATCGTTGCTTGATACTTTGAAATATCACTTGTCTCAAGCAGGCGAGTTAGTTTTCCAAATGCCTTTGCTGCTTGAAACGCCTGATCGCTATTTGAAATCTCATTAACAGAGACACCTTGCTCGATATAATCAAATAACCGCCAGTAGCCACCCGCTGCATCGCGCGTAAGCAGATCACCTTTTCGATTGCGATAAGGTTCCAGAAAAAGATAATCCGGTTCGACATTCTTCAAGTGCGATGAAGCGATCGACAGGTTGTTCGATATTGCCTCAGGCTTTTTAAAAATGTTGGTATTAAGTCGCTGGAGAACGAATTTTTCTCCTATTGAAAACGTGTCGTTGATATGCCCTGATCCAATCCTAACTGGAGTTGATGCACTCGGGCTAATATTATATTGGTCTAGAACCGCAGCAACTAGTTGGGTTAGTTCCACAACTTTTCTGGATATACGCCCTGATCAATAAGCGCTTTAATTTTCCCTGACACTTCTTCTTTGTCTTGCTGGTAGGTGACACCAAACCAGGTTGTGCCACCGGGAATGATATGTACTTTTCCCAAGCCAAGTCTGATCAGCTCTGTTACCATCAGTGCGATATAAAACTCAGCTTTCGGATTGTCTTTGTTTTTCTCGACAAATTCAACAAACATCTTTTCAGAAAGATCAAAGACTTCCGGAAGAAAACCCCAGGAGTTCATTGATACTTTGAGGTCAGGTGCCAGTTCACGATCACCAGACTCTTCTTTCGAAATTATCTTACCATTTTCCTTCACAATTTTCGTCAACTCCGACAGCGAGATCAACATGCCATCGCTTGCCTGGTTAGCTACTCCGCGTGACACGCCTCCATATTCTGACAAGACATCTTTCAATATATAGCCAACCATTGCCTGATTGCCAGGTTGAGCGCTATTCAAAAAATTAGCGAGAGACTCGAACGATGCCCTTCCATAAAAATCATCTGCATTGATCACGGCAAAGGGTTCATTAATCACTTCTTTTCCGCAAAGCATCGCATGCGTAGTGCCCCAGGGTTTTTGACGATTCACCGGCAAATGTTCTTTAGGCACGAATCTATCCAGCGATTGAATCACAAAGTGTACTTCTGCTTTTCCCTCAAGTCTTGGTAAAAACATTTCTTTCACAGCGTCAAGAATTTCTTCTCTCACTACAAAAACAATCTTTGTAAAACCAGACCGGATGGCATCAAATAATGAATAATCCATGATTGTCTCTCCATTCGGGCCGAAACCGTCTATCTGTTTTATCCCACCATAGCGGCTTCCCATTCCTGCCGCCATCACCAAAAGACTCAGTTTTTTAGATTGATTCATTGAACTGTGAATTATTTCGTTTAAAATCGACTGCGAAAATCGAAAAAAGAATCTGATTACTTCAACTTATTTGCACCTAAATCGATACGAATGGTACTCGCCCTTACAGATTGGATAATTATAATCGGATTCTTTACCGCCACACTTATCATCGGCCTGCTCAACAGCAAAAGAGCCGGGCAAAGTGCCAATGAATATTTCCTCTCCAGCAGGAGTATGCCCTGGTGGTTGTTGGGCATCTCGATGGTAGCCACTACTTTTTCCGCAGACACACCCAACCTCGTTACCGATATCGTAAGGAAAAATGGTGTCTCAGGTAACTGGGTATGGTGGGCTTTTCTTCTTACTGGCATGCTCACCGTTTTTGTCTATTCAAAACTTTGGAGACGATCAGGTGTGATGACCGATTTAGAATTTTATGAATTGAGGTATGGAGGAAAGTCTGCTGCCTTCCTCAGAGGATTTCGTGCAATATATCTTGGTGTTTTCTTCAACATCGTAATCATGGCCTCTGTGTCGTTGGCCGCAATCAAGATTGGTGGCGTACTGATGGGTCTTACGCCTGTCCAAACATTATCGATCGCCACAATCGTCACTGTTGTTTATAGTTCCCTTGGTGGATTGCGAAGTGTATTGATCACAGACTTCTTTCAGTTTCTCTTCGCCATGGTTGGCTCGGTCGCTGCAGCCATTTACCTAATTGAATTACCCATGATTGGCGGACTCAATCATCTTTTCGAACAGCCAATAGTTAGCAACAAGCTTTCATTTCTTCCCGACTTCTCGGATTCAACAACGTTGATTCCTTTATTAATCCTACCGTTGGCCGTTCAGTGGTGGAGCGTGTGGTATCCGGGTGCTGAGCCGGGTGGTGGTGGGTACATTGCCCAACGTATGTTGTCGGCAAAAGATGAGAAAAATGCTCTGACAGCCACATTAGTTTTTAACGTTGCGCACTATGCGTTGAGGCCGTGGCCATGGATACTCATTGCACTGGCATCGCTGATCGTTTTCCCAGATCTGGCTTCACTTCAGAAAACTTTTCCACACATTCCGGCAGATAAAATCAATGACGATCTCGCTTATCCTGCCATGCTCACATTTTTACCAACAGGTTTATTGGGAATACTGATCGCATCTTTGGTCGCTGCATATATGTCTACCATCTCCACACATCTCAATTGGGGTTCATCGTATGTAGTGCATGATTTTTACAAACGATTCATTGACCCCAATGCATCTGAAAAGAAGCTGGTAGCCATTGGCAGATTGTCCACACTCGTACTTGCCATTATCTCGGCTCTCATCGCCTTGCTATTGAGCAATGCATTGCAGGCATTCAATATCCTTTTACAAATCGGAGCAGGTACTGGTCTGATCTTTATTCTACGTTGGTTTTGGTGGCGTATCAACACCTACACAGAAATCACTGGAATGGTAATGTCCTTTCTTGTGGCAATTTATTTTGAACTGATTCACGAACATTTCTTCTCGCCAATAGAGGGTCACTGGCGTTTGCTCTTTGGTGTTGCCGTCACCACGTTATCATGGATTGTCGTGACGCTACTCACCCAGCCTGAATCAAATGAAGTTTTAAAATCCTTTTACAGCAAAGTGAGACCTAGTTCTATCGGCTGGAAACCTGTCTTAGATCAAAATCCAGACTTGACAGAAGAGAAAGGACAACTGCCCATGGAAATCATGATGATGGTATCCGGATCAGTAACTGTTTACGGTGTCTTATTTTCGTTGGGCTTCTGGTTGTATGGCAATTTGTTGCCGGCAATTGTAGCAGGCATGGTGGCTGCCATCGGGTGTTGGATACTCGTTATAAACTGGCGGAAGTTAAAGTTCTTTTGATTCGCGTAGCAGACGAGCTATCTCAGACACGATAATCTGATACCGCTCTTCCCAATCTCCACAAACGGGCACGAAGTCAATTCCACGAGTCTCCAGCTCATTCTTAAAAATGCTGTGCATATGTTCTCTTTGATTTTGCAAGTCACGCAAACCATCCGCTACCCAGGGCACATCTATATCAAAAAGAAAGTAACGATCATAATGAACTTGTGATTCAAGCTCATAAAGAATTTCCGGAACAATACCCAGATAGTGTTTCGAGTAAATCTGAGTAGTAATCAAGTCGGTGTCGCAGATGAGTATGCGGTACGCAAGCATTTCTAAACTGGCGATGCGATCAGTTTGTGCGTGACCTATTTTAATAACATCATCAGCTGTGAAATCATTGGCTGAAACGATTTCACGAGCAACTTCCGGAACAAACCTTGTACAATAGGCTTCGGCCACGCGCCTCGCCATGGTAGACTTGCCTGTACTCTCTGCGCCATAAAAGCAAACCTTGATCATGTGTAAGATCGAAACTCCTTTGCCCAGTGCCACAGTCCCATCGAGGCGAGTATTGTGAATATCAAATACTCCAGGCTAAAGAACATTGCACCTTTAATAAAATACAGATAGGTAGCTACCACATCAATCAAAATCCAGATAATCCAACACTCCACTTTTTTCTGCACCATCAAAAACGTTGTGGTAATGCTCATGACCAGGATAAATGAGTCAGTATAAGGATATGCGCTTGGTAAACTGAAAAAATTGGGAAGCCATTCATGCAATCTGCTCGCCAGCGCACCCATTACCCCCGTTCCAACAATTCCTATCAAAACAACAATTAAAAACTGCTTCCAATCCATTCTACTGATGCGCAGCTCCTTTTTCTTGTCTTCTTCACCTGGCTCAGGGTGAGACCATCGCCACCACCCCAAAAGATTGGTTACAAAAAAGAAAACCTGAAGAAACATGTCTGGATAGAGTTGAATCTGGTAATAGAATATACCAGCGAGAGTAACATTGACGATCCCCAAAGGCCAACTCCAAATATTTGCTCGGGCGGACAACCAAACCGCCATCAACCCGAAGATCACCGCGGTGAACTCCAAAAAACTCATCGCGTATCCAAGAATGGTGAAGAATACGGAATCAATCTTAAAGAAATCCATAAAGGATAGTGAAACCTATAGCTTGATGCAGATGTTTTTCTGCTCAGTAAAGAATCGCAACGCCTCCCAACCTCCTTCTCTTCCTACTCCAGACTGCTTCATGCCACCGAATGGTGTTCTCAAGTCACGCAACAGCCAGCAATTCACCCAAATGATTCCACTTTTCAAATGATGAGAAACACGATGGGCACGCTTTAGATTTTCTGTCCACAGTGTTGCTGAAAGTCCGTAGGCGGTACTGTTGGCGAAAGTGATCGCTTCCTCTTCTTTGTCAAAAGGCATGATAGTGACAACCGGGCCAAAAATTTCTTCCTGGTTTGTCCTGCACTGATGATCCAATCCGAGAATCACCGTAGGTTGCACGAAGTAGCCCTCCTTGCAACGTCCTTCCAATTTGACTTGCTTACCTCCGGCCACTACTTCGCCCCCCTCCTGCTTAGCAAGATCAATGTATGATAACACCTTCTTCATGTGAGCCTCTGACACCAGAGCACCAACTCTTGTCTCCTCTTCAAACGGATCTCCCACTGCCAGCGCACTCGCTCGTTTAACAAACTCATCTACAAATTTTTGATACAGCGGACGCTCTACCAAAATTCTTGATCCACATAAACATATTTCACCTTGATTAGAAAAAGATGAACTGATGGAAGTAGATACAGCTTGCTCGAAATCACAATCCCCAAAAATGATATTGGGGTTTTTACCGCCCAACTCTAGTGAAAGCTTTTTAAACATGGGAGCTGCGGTGGCTGCAATTTTTTTTCCGGTCACTGTCCCCCCCGTGAACGAAATGCCAACCACATCAGGGTGTTCAATAATAGCTTGCCCGGCTTTTGATCCGAGGCCATGAACAACATTCAAAACACCAGATGGCAAGCCCGCGTCAATACAAATTTTTGTAAACAGAAATGCAGTCATTGGCGTAAGCTCTGATGGCTTCGCAACCACAGTGCATCCTGCTGCCAATGCAGGAGCGATTTTCCATGTGAACAAATACAAAGGAAGATTCCATGGTGAGATGCAGCCAACAACCCCCAGCGGAGACCGCATCGTGTAGTTGATTGCCTCTTGATCCGTCTGGTGTGCTTGCGTTTCAGTGTGAAGAATTGCAGTAGCAAAAAATCTCATGTTGGCGGAAGCTCTTGGGATATCCATGGCCTTAGCAAGCTTCAATGGTTTACCGTTGTCTTCACTCTCGGCTTTCGCCAGGGTCTCAAAGTTGCGATCGATACCTTCTGAAATCTTTAGTAAGATATTAGAACGATCCGATGCCGACATCTCCGACCAGATTGGAAATGCTTTGCGTGCAGCCTCGACAGCTGTGGCTACATCTTTCTCATCTGAATCTGCAATCTGTGAATAGATTTTTCCTTCTGCAGGATTGTAATTGTCGATCCATTGGCCGGAAACCGGCTCAACGAGTTTTCCATCAATGTAGTTGAGAATCTTCTGCATTGCGATTACAGGTTCCCTGTTCTGCCTCCGTCAACAGGCACGTTGATGCCATTGATATAAGATGCTGCCGGTGAAGCAAGGAATGCAATCGCTGACGCCACCTCCTGCGCTTCCCCGATTCTTCCCGCAGGTATCTCATCCACCATCTCTTGTTTCACTTCATCCTCTGATTTACCGGAACTTTTGGCTTTGCCTTTGATAATTGCTTCCAGCCTTGATGTCATTGTTGCTCCCGGTAAAACATTATTTACCGTGATCCCAAAGCCACCCAACTCAAAAGAAAGCGTTTTTGCCCAATTGGCAACTGCACCTCGTATCGTATTTGAAACTCCAAGTCCACGGATCGGAGCCTTTACAGAAGTAGAAATAATATTGATGATGCGTCCATACTTTGCCTTCTTCATCGCAGGAACGAAAGCCTGAACCAGATACTGGTTGCAGATGACGTGTGATTGAAATGCATTTACAAATTCAAATGCTCGTGCTTCTATTGCCGTGCCGGCAGGTGGGCCGCCAGTGTTGTTTATCAGAATATGAACGGCATTACTTTGCGAATAAATATCAGCAGTAAGTTTGACATCATCCGGCATGGTAAAGTCCGCCACCAAATATTCATGTTTCTGGTTGCTTGTTGCCGGCAGTTCTTCCACTAATTTTTTCAGTTTGTCTTCATCTCTTGCAAACAAAGTGACATGAGCACCAAGGCGAGCCAGTTCGATTGCCGCAGCCTTTCCGATACCCTGAGTAGCACCACAAACCACAGCTCTTTTCCCGCCTAAATTCAAATCCATTTCGCTGATTGTCTTGTTTTTGTAAATATAAGACTCAAAATCTTGTTAGCTTTACTTACCGAAAATTAAATGAAATACCATGGCTATTCGCAGACCTTTTAATCTAAAGCAATGGATAAGTGACAACCGGGATTTGCTCAAGCCTCCTGTCGGTAACAAGAATCTCTATGCTGATGCTGGAGACTATATCGTAATGATTGTGGGTGGACCCAATGCGAGAAAGGACTACCATTATAACGAAACAGAAGAGTTGTTTTACCAGCTTGAGGGAGATATTAAGGTGACGATCCAGGAAGATGGAAAAGCTGTGGAAATTCCAATTAAAGAAGGTGAGATGTTTCTGCTGCCTGCCCGAGTTCCTCATCAACCTGCAAGGCCAGCGAACTCGGTCGGATTGGTCATTGAGTGCAAGCGAACTGCAAACGAAGATGATGGCTTAATGTGGTTTTGCGAAGACTGCAACAACAAATTGAAGGAGTACAAGTTTCATTTGACCAATATTGAAAAAGACTTCCTACCTCGTTTCAAGGAATTTTACGCATCAGAAGAATTCAGAACCTGCTCCAAGTGCGGAAAGGTGATGGAAGCTGACCCACGGTTCGTATAGGGTGGAAGGTATTACCTACCTCGAAACTCCAGTGGGCGATCTGGAAATCCGATCACGCGGTGACTTTATCACAACTGTAAATTTTCTAAAGGAACGCAGGGAGCCTGAACAGGAGACTCCACAAACCAAACAATGTCGTCAGGAGTTGGAGGAATATTTCGCTGGCTCCAGAAAATTCTTTACCGTACCTCTGGAAGCCGATGGCACCGAGTTTCAAAAACAAGTTTGGAGCGCGTTACTCGATATACCCTATGGCAGAACTATTAGTTATGCCGAGTTGGCCACGAGACTCGGCAACTTGAAGGCCATTCGTGCGGTGGGACTTGCCAACGGTCAGAACCCAATCGCGATTATTATTCCCTGTCATAGGGTAATTGGCAAAGATGGCAGCCTCGTGGGATACGGGGGAGGTCTTGATAACAAACTCTGGCTGCTGAAACACGAAGGCGCCCTCGCGGATCAACTTGATTTATTTTGAATTAAGAACCGAGTTCAACAACTTGGTGTCGCTCTTGTTATTACACTCATGAAGTTTGAAAATTCACTTGCTTTTGCCCGGAAACTTGATCAGCAGGATCCGTTGGCATTACGTAGAAAAGATTTTGAAGTACCCAGGCACAACGGAAAATCAGTCGTCTACTTCGTTGGCAACTCGTTGGGGCTTCAACCGAAAACAACAAGGAAATTTGTAAACGAAGAACTTGATGACTGGGCCAGTTTGGCCGTTGAAGGACATTTTCATGGGAAGCGGCCGTGGCTGTATTATCATAAGTTCAGCAAGAAAGTTTTAGCCAAACTTGTGGGCGCAAAGCCACTGGAGGTAGTGGCCATGAATCAACTTACGGTGAACCTTCACCTGATGATGGTCTCCTTTTATCGTCCAACTAAAAAGAGATTTAAAATTATCATAGAGTCGGGAGCATTCTCGTCAGATCAATACGCTGTTGAAACCCAAATTCAGTTTCATCAACTCAATCCAAGTGACACACTGATTGAATTAAAACCAAGACCGGATGAACATACACTTCGCACTGAAGATATAATAGCAGCGATCAAAGAACATGGCGACCAACTTGCCCTGGTGTTACTTCCCGGTGTACAATATTACAGTGGCCAATTTTTTGAGATCAAAAAAATCACCAAAGCTGCGCACGAAGCAGGGGCGATCGCTGGATTTGATCTCGCGCATGCAGTTGGAAACGTACCGTTACAGCTCCACAAGGATGATGTGGACTTTGCGGTGTGGTGCAGTTATAAATACCTTAACTCTGGCCCCGGAGGTATTGCGGGCGCATTCATTCACGAACGACATAAAAACAATACGAGCATACCAAGATTTGCCGGCTGGTGGGGACATTCTGAAAACGAAAGATTTCAAATGAAGAAAGGATTTAAGCCAATGGCTGGAGCTGATGGCTGGCAACTTTCGAATGTACCCATCCTTGCGAGTGCCGCCCACCTGGCATCGTTACAGGTTTTTGATTCTACCTCCATGGCACAGCTCAGAAAGAAGAGTTTCCTGCTGACAGGATACCTACACTTTCTTCTCAATGAATTGGACAGCTCAAAGAAATTATTTGAAGTCATCACGCCTTCAAGTCCTTCCATGCGAGGGTGTCAACTATCTATTTTGATGAAAAAGAGTGGCAAAAAAATTTTCAATGGCCTGGTAAAAAAAGGTATTCACACGGACTGGCGTGAACCCAATGTGATCAGGGCTGCACCGGTGCCGCTATACAATTCATTCACCGATGTATACACTTTTGCATCGGTGTTTGGAGCACTTCTGAAGGATTAAGCTGATAATTCTCATTTTTATCACGCGAGATTCTTTGTAATTAGTTACAACACAATATTTTGACTCAAATGAATACAGACAAGAATATTGCGATCGTGGGTGCAGGACTTGTCGGTTCTCTGCTCTCCATCTATCTGGTAAAGCGGGGATACAAAGTTACTGTATTTGAAAGGCGCCCTAACATGCGCGAACATGTGTTAGATGCGGGCAGGTCAATCAACCTGGCACTGAGCAATCGCGGCATTCGGGCACTTGAAGCAGTGGGTCTGGCTGATCCAATGAAAAGGGTTGCGATCCCAATGAATGGGCGCATGATCCATAATGTTTCAGGTGGCCTTACCTTTCAGCCTTACGGCAAAGAAGGGCAATTCATTAATTCTGTTTCGCGTAGCGGCCTGAACATGATGCTGATGGATGAAGCGGAGAAGAGGGGAACACACTTCTTCTATGAATACAGGTGCGAAGGTGTCGACTTCGACAACACTGCCATCAAGTTTCAAACGTATGGTTCTCACATGACGCGCAAGTTTGATTTGATCATTGGTGCTGATGGAGCCTTTTCGGCCGTACGATCAGCCATGCAGGCAGACGGAACAGTAACGGCATCAGAGGATGTTCTTGGGCACAGCTACAAGGAGCTACGAATTCCACCCGCAGAGAACGGATCGTTTATGATTGCCAAGAATTCGCTTCACATTTGGCCAAGAGAAAGTTTTATGCTTATTGCGTTGCCCAATCCTGACGCTACATTCACCTGCACGCTGTTCTTACCCAACGAAGGCGAAAATTCATTTGAAAAGTTGAAAAAGAAATCAGACATCACTTCATTCTTTGAAACTCATTTTCCCGATACGCTTTCGCTGATGCCAACATTACTTGAGGATTTCCGCGATAACTCCACATCCTCGCTGGTGACTATTCGCTCCTACCCATGGGTGAAAAATAACGTATTGTTGATTGGTGATGCCGCGCACGGTGTTGTCCCTTTCTACGGACAAGGAATGAATGCGGGGTTTGAAGACTGTTTTGTGTTGAACCAATTGCTGGATGAATTTGATGACAACTGGGATGATGTTTTACCTAAGTTCCAAGAACTAAGAAAACCGGACAACGATGCTATTGCTCAACTAGCATTAGACAACTTCATAGAAATGCGCGACTTGGTGGGAGATGAAGATTTCCTGCTTCGAAAAAAGATTGAATCCCGACTTCATGATCTATTTCCTGATGAATGGGTGCCACTTTATTCAATGGTTACTTTCCGCGAAGACATGCGCTATAGCGAAGCACTACTGAATGGTTCCCTGCAGAGAAAAGTGATGGATAAAGTAATGGCCAAACCGGACATAAAAACCAATTGGGAACAATTGAACTTTAGAGAGATTGTCGATCAGCTCAATACGCTTAAGGCTAATTGATATATCGCTTATACTCCTCGAAGCGCTCAAGTATTTCCTTCACATATTTTACGGGCTCTTCGCATCGACAATACCCCGCCTTCACGATCGGATCTCGATAAAATTTAGGGTCTGACTTCAACAGCAAATATTGTTCAACTTCTCCCTCCCATAGTGTTGGATTGCCCTTGTATTTCCGGGTAAGATTTCTTGCATCAATCACATGTGAGAACCCCACATTGTAGGAAGCAAGCATAAATTTTATGCGTTCCTGCGGGTCACTAATAGTCTTGCTCCATTGGCGATCTAAAAATTTCAAAAAATTTACTCCTGCCAAAATGTTTTGAGTGGGATCCAGTAAATCTTTCGCCCCATAATATTTTCCGGTTGACGGCATCAACTGCATAAGTCCTCGTGCGCCCGCCCAGGATTCTGCATTAGGTATAAATGTCGACTCCTGATAGATCATTGACGCGAGCAAACGCCAATCCCAACCCAGTTCCTCCGCTTTCTCCTTTATCAAATCGTCATAAACAGAGATCTTGTTTCCACCTAATGATGAAAAATCACTCTCCTTTCGTTTTACAGATGTTCGTGGACTATTGAAATAGCGATCGTAGATCACTTTAAAGGTACCGTCACGTTTTACGATCGAAAGCCATCCATTAATTGCATCAAGCAACTCGGGTGAATTCTTTCTCACCGCCCAGGCAATGCGTTGCAACAGGCTCACGGGCGTATTCACATCCAGGTTGGGATAGTAGGCTGCGTTCACCATCGCGATGGTTTGATCGGTAACCGTATAATCAATTTGCCCTTCGGCCACTTGTTTTATCAGTGACTCGGTCTCAGACGATGCACTGTCTTCAATAATATTGATCTCTCCTCCAATTTCTTCAGATAAGTGTTCCAAACGTTCCTTGAATGATGAACCATATTTTACATAAACTGGCTGACCAATAAGTTCGGAAGGATCTCGGATCAGACTCTTCTCAGCAAGAAATGGATTCTCCTGCCAATTGGCTGGCTTTCTTTGGACAAGAACCTGACTAGTAGTGAACAATGTTTCCGCAAAGTTTACGACACGTGTTCGCTCGCTGGTCACGGTCAGCGGAAAGGCAATGATATCACCCGTACCATTGTTCAACATATTAACAGCATCCTCGATACTGGTGATAACGGTAATTTTAAGATCCACCCCCAAGTGTCTGCAGAAGCGACTCAGAAGTTCGTATTCAAATCCAACGGGTCCGCCTTTGTAATAGAAATAACTCATCGAGTTATTGTCGACAAGCGCATTCAGGTGACCTTTGCTTCGAATCTCTTCGAGATCAACCCGCACCTTTGGGTCCTCTATAAGCCCTTTTGATTTCTGAGGTGACTGGACGGGAGCTTGTTCGCACGATAAACCAATCAGCAGGAGTGCGACAAAGGTCTTTTTTCCAATCCAGTGCGATGACATGTATTGAAAATAACCATTAATCGTCAAAATAAGAAAGGGGCCCTTTCGGAACCCCCTTCGCACAATATAACGCTGTAGACTAGTGCTAGAACGAATATCGGATACCCAATTGCGCCTGCCATCTTGAACTCACTAAACCTGAGTCATCAATGTTCTTGTTGGTAGTCGGCTTATTGAACTGGAAGTTTGGAATATTGTCCGCGCCAAGTGACACATAGTCGATCAACCGGAAGTTGTTGTTTGTTTGGAAATAAATCCGCCCCCAGTCTTTGTTCAACATGTTTGTGAAATTGAAAATATCCAAACTAACCTGAAGCGTATGACGTCTTGAACCGGTCTGAATGTAGAAGTCTTGCAACAATCTCAAATCCAAAGTACTGGTGAAGGGCAAACGTGAACCATTTCTTTCGGCATAACGACCTCTTCTGGTGCTCAAGTAGTCGTCATTTTCAATATACTCGTTCAAATCCAACCACTGTTGCTCAGGTGAAACTGCATTGGAACCCGTGATTGGCAACAATCTGATTTCACCAGCCGCCAATGCCTCTGCATAAGTGGCGTAGCTTCTTGGTACGTAGATAAGGTCAGCTTCTGTACTTCCTGAGCCTGGATCATCATTGGCAAGTTGACCTCTATAGATGTAGCTGAAGCGCTCACCAGACTGTCCGTTGTAGAAGAGAGAAATTGTAGTGGCAAAGTGATCACCATATTCCTTGCGATAGTTAACTCCTGCAATAATCCGTGATCCAAGGTCAAAGTCAGAGTAAGTTAAATCCAATCGATTCTTACCATTTACGTTTTCAATAAATCTCCACTGAGATGAGTTCTGAGAAGAAGTATTGTCATTGATTACTTTGGATTCACCGAATGTGTATCCAACGTTAGCTGAGAATCCAGAATTAAATGATTTGCTTAGTTGTGCTGTGATGTTGTAGCTGTAGCCTTCATTTGTGTTAGTGCCCAGGAGAATCCTGTTGTACGTATTGTCGATACGAGCTCCTCTGTTCCATCTCGGTCTGTTGTCCTGACCTGCAAGGTTCACCGTTGGCTCAAAAATGTTTAACTGCTGATAGTTTACGTTGTTAAGTGTCTTGGTGTAGATACCCTCCAACGACCCAACGATATTTCCAGGCAACTTCTTATCCAAGCCGAGTGACGCTCTGAATATCTGTGGGAACTTGAATTTCTTTTCGAAGAAGTTGATATCACCGGAAGGAGATGCGATAGTTGCTCCCAGATCAGAACCTACATACTGATTGAACGGATCTGGTCTGAAAGGAACTGTTGGGTTCGGGAATCCAGGAATCTGTCCAACTAAGATTCCGTTGTTGTTGTAGCTGGCACCTGGCCAAACAAATGGAATGCGGCTAGTAAACAAACCAACACCACCGCGCAATTGCGTTGTTCTGTCACCTTTTAAGTCATAGTTGAACCCAAGGCGTGGTGAAAACATAATTTGCGGATCTGGCATCTCACCTACTCGCGCACCTTTCAGATCGTAACCTGCTGCTTCCAACAATGGAATAGTTGTATTGTTGAAATAAGTATCCTCTTTCGGATTGTTCAGATACATCGGAATATCAAGGCGAAGACCAGCAGTGATTTTTAGTCGGTCGTTCATTTGAATTTCGTCCTGTGCATAAATGCCAAGTTGCAACGTTTCGAACTCGGCAGCAGCAGCCGTGCCGTCACCAGATCTCGCATCTACAAGAGAGTAGCTTCGCTCATAGTCGATTGAGTTTCCTTCAGCTAGGAAAGTTGCAAGATCACCGAAAGTATAAGTTCCGTAGTTGTTACCGATAAAGGCATTGTAGAAGGACGAATACTCGTTGTGCGTTCCAAATGTCCATGTGTGCTTGTTGCCGTAGATGGTATAGTTATCAGTTACAGTGAAAATCTTCGACTTCAACTGGTTAGTAGTTGAAAATGGTTCGGTACCAAAAATGATGTTGTTGGAACCATCTCTGATTGTAACACGTGGAAAATCTTGCCCGATAGCTCCACGATCATCCAACACATTTGTAAAGCCTAGAATTAGGTTGTTCGACCTGTTATTTGAAAATGAACTCTTTAATTCCAATGCTGTAGAATTCGTGGTGCTTGGAAAGAATTCACTATTGTTAGCAAAGTTGATCGTAGAATTTGAAGAACGAGTTCTCTTGAAAGCCTCGCCCTTTGTATAGCTATGGCGGAAAGTCAACTTATGAATGTCGCTCAGATTGTAATCAAGGCGCACGAGAAATTTATCACTTTTGGTCTCGGATGGGTTGTCAAGGAATCCACCGGGATCGTAGCCGTACTGTGTTCTAAGAAAATTGGCCAGGTTATCCAGATCAGCCTGAGTTGCATTTCCATTATAAGACGAAAATTGAAATGGCTGAGGTGTCTTATCTCTCTGAATTTCTCCGTTAAGGAAGAAAAACAATTTATTTTTCATGATTGGTCCACCAATCCGAAAGCCAGTAGTCTGTGCTGTAAAGTCGGCTAGTTTTTCGCGCGTTACCGTTGGATCATCGGTTGGAGTTTTTCCCGCAAGACCCTCATTGCGCATAAATGTATAAACCGAACCTTCCACATTGTTGCTACCACTTCTCGTTACCGCGTTTATTCCACCTCCGGCAAAACCACCAAGTTTCACATCGTAGGGTGCGATTACCACTTGAAATTCCTCGATGGCATCAATACTGATTGGGCTGATGCTGTTTGCCTGACCTCCATTGGTTCCAGTTTCTGAAAGTCCGAATACATCATTATTTACTGCACCATCGATGAAAATCGAATTGTAACGGTTGTTTGCTCCTGCGATGGAGATACCCTGGTTGGTAGTCACTGACGCCTGGGGTGTAACCCTAACAAAATCCGTGATGTTCCTTCCAACGGTTGGCAATACATTAATTTGTTCTACAGAAATATTCGTTGCAGCCCCCGTTCTCTCTCCATTGAAAAGATCATCCCTGCTTGACTGCACGATGAGCTCACTGAGTTCTGTAGCTGCTTCTGACAGTTGAACGTTCAGTTCAAAAGTTTGTCCAAGACTTAGGTAAACGTTTTCTCTTTTCGATTCTTGATATCCCACGAAAGAGAATGTAACCGTGTAAGGTCCACCTACCCTTGCATTCGGAAATATATACTTCCCATCAGTTCTTGTAGAAGTACCGTACTGTGTTCCAGAAGGCTGGTGAACAGCAATCACATTTGCACCTGGCAATTCCGAACCAGTTGCATCCGTCACTTTACCACTGAGTGTGGCGGTAGTTACTCCCTGTCCGAACACTGCGCTGGCCGCAGCGAACATGAGGATGAACATACCTGGTAAAAGTCTTTTCATGTGTTAGTTTTTTTAAGTTAAGGTTGTCGGAGCGACCTCGCAGATCGAAAACAGTTGATATAAAGGCCGCTCCATTTCATATGATTTTTAGTCATCGCAAAAATATCCTCCATTGAAAAGGGGTAGCCGAAACTGTGTTTATGGATTTTATAATTATCCGCCCATGGCTTTAAAGATTTGATAACCTGGCGTTTTAAAAACCCTATTTTGAATACACCCTACTTATCCTGGTTAACAATTCGATAAAAATGACCTGCAGTGGTTAACTGATTTTTACTAATGATGAAACTCATGCCCTTTTTCATAGCCACGTCCGCGATGTGGCGTCAATTAAGTTCAGTGCTTAACTTTGACCCCAGTGGCGCGATTTCTTGTTCTCCTGTGGGTTTTTTTAAGTGCAGTATATGTGGCGGTAGCTCAAAAAGCGGACTCAGCCGGCAACAATGGCATCCTCGATAAAATTAAACACAACAACCTCGCTGACAGAGCCATCGAGTCCATAGTTCGAAAACCTGAGGCAGATACCGTTTTCAATTTCAAAAGTGAGGATGCATTTATTCCATATGAGGGGAAGGTCATCCGCAAGATTCAGATTCAGACCATCCACTTCAACAAAGTAATACAGGACACTAGCAAATTCTTTCGAAACAAATTGGTCCAGATTGGAGAGGCGATTCATACCGACACTCGCGCGCATGCTATAAGGGACAACCTCTTTATACATGAAGGAGAACGATTAAACCCTTATCGCCTTGCTGACAATGAACGGTATCTTCGCGATCTCAACTTCATCAAAGACTCTCGAATACTCGTTGTGCCTTTCGATGAAGATGCTGACTCGGTCGACTTGCTGGTCATGACGAGGGACGTCTTTAGCTACGGTGTTTCGTTGGATCCATCGAGCCCTACGCGGGCCAACTGGATTTTTCAAAACGCAAACATCGCGGGGCAGGGATTGCGCTTCGCCTACACGGGTGTATATGATTCGGATAGAAGACCGCAAATTGGATCCTCATACGCACTGAGTCAAAATTCGATCAACGGTACCTTTGTCTCCGGTACTGTCGGTTATACCGACATTGACAACGGACGAGGTGTAGGCAATGAAAATGAGAGTGCCGTCTACCTGCGTTTAGATCGCCCATTATTCATGCCTTACGCAAAGTGGGCAGGAGGTATTGAATTTAGTCGCAATTGGTCGCGGAATGTTTTCGTAAAGCCTGATTCAGCATTCGCGCGCTATGCTTACAGCGTGCAAGATTACTGGGGTGGATTTACCTTCGGGGAAACTCGTGCTACAAGATTGGGTAGAGAAAATCGACACAGGCGGTTTTTGGCGGCTCGTGTACTGGATCAACATTTCATTTCTCTGCCAGACATCGAACTAAACGCTCGCGAAAATTTACTCTACAGTAATCGCCTTCTTGTTCTTGGTCAATTCACACTTTTCAAACAAAATTTTTACACGACAAAATATGTTTTCGGCTTCGGACGGACGGAAGACGTGCCCTACGGATACTCAGCCTCATTCACTGCGGGTTGGGAGAAGCAGTTTGGTGTTACTCGGCCTTATTGGGGTGGCGAACTTCAAAAGTCGATCACACACGGTGGCAATATCATCACACTAGATACTCAGGTTGGAGGCTACTTCCGATTCTCGAAAGGAGAGGATATGATCACGAATATTACGTTTTCATACTTCAGCAAGGTGTATGACAGGAGCAAGTATAAGGTCAGGCATTTCTCGGAAGTCGGATACAGCAAATATTTTAATCGAAGCATCAAGCTGCCTTTTGATATCAACAATGAACGAGGCGTGCAAGGATTTGTGGCAGATAGCCTCGCAGGTGACGCCAGATTACGAGCCAGGTTTCAAGCCCTGGTGTTTACCAATTGGAAACTCCTCGGATTCAATTTTGCAGTCGTCCCCCAAATAGATTTCGCCCTATTGTCTCAACGAAATCAATCTGTGTTGGAAGGACGTTTGTTTCAAGGCTACTCGGTAGGGCTGCGCACCCGCAATGAAAACCTGATTTTCAATACCGTGGAGGTGAGGGGTTATTTCTATCCGGTGGTGGTGGAAGACCTGAATCATTTTAGGATTAATGTTACGGCAAGCCTTCGCATCAAATACCCGACAACACTGGTCAAGCCGCCAGACACCTTTTTCAACTAGCCAACAACCTGATTTTCAAAGTTTTTCTTAATTTTGTAAAACCTCGTTCCAGCGTGATCCGCAAATTTTTTCCTCTGGACAAGAACTACCTTCTCGAAGAAGCGCAGCTTTCATCGCAAGATCATCTCCTTTATGAACTGGTAGAAAAAGTCAAATCGGCTTATCTCATTCTTCATAATCCCTTGGGCTTGATGGATGATCACAGTCTGAAAGTAGCGAAGTACAAGCCTAGACATGTCAAGCAACTATACGGTTTCTACCAAAACATGGCTGCGGTCTATCGCTTCAAACACGGAGACAACCAGCTTGAATTCATTTGGGATGGCACCGACCATCAAGCGAAATACAAAGAAGACTGGACCGACACCTTTCATACCTGGACGACCAACTTTTGCCAGCAACGCAACTTCCTGCTTGCTGTAATGGATCTGACGGTGTTTCTTCCAACCAATAGAAAGGCACATCTGGCAGAGAATCGGATGAACTCATTTATCACGCAATTCTTTGAATTGAAAATCCACAAAAGCCGGGGAATTGTGGAGATGAATGTAGCCTGACAAGACAATTTTTTATTCTATAAAAGGCTTGTGATAGCCCTTTTCAGAATTATTATATTTGTTCTACCACCTGTCTAAGCTACCCTATGAACGTACGAAGAATCTTCATCCTTAGCTCAATCATTATTTCATCAATCATCCTGGTTTGGTCTTACTTCTGGATCGATGTATTGCTGCTTTTCGTTATTGTAGCTCCCCTTATTTATATGGGGATCAGTGACATGCTTCAAAAGCGACAGTCTATCAAAAGAAATTTCCCTGTCATCGGTCGCCTTCGATACTTCTTTGAGATGATCAGACCTGAGATTCAACAATACTTCATTGAATCAGACACGGATGGCGCACCGATCAATCGTAACGATCGCTCTGTCATCTATCAGCGCGCAAAGAAACAAATTGACACCACTCCTTTCGGAACGCAGTTGAATACCTACGCTGAAGGATACGAATGGATTACTCACTCTATCTCACCAATGGATTTTCATACCATGAATCATAGTCCACGCGTGAGGGTTGGTGAAGGTCGTTGCAAACAACCGTATGATGCCAGTGTACTGAATATTTCGGCTATGAGTTTTGGCTCGTTGAGTAGCAACGCAATTGAAGCACTGAACTGGGGAGCAAAGCTCGGTGGATTTGCGCACAATACGGGTGAGGGCGGAATAAGTACGTACCATCTAAAACATGGTGGAGATCTGATCTGGCAGATTGGTACTGGTTACTTTGGAGCTCGCGATGAAGAAGGCCGGTTTAATGCTGAGGCGTTCAAGAAAAATGCTACACAGGAGAATGTGAAAATGATTGAGGTGAAACTCTCTCAAGGAGCAAAGCCTGGTCATGGTGGAATCCTGCCAGGAAAAAAGAACACACCAGAGATTGCAGCTATTCGTTTGGTAAAACCAGGTGTCACAGTATTTTCACCACCTTTTCATAGCGCATTCTTTAATCCGGAAGGGCTAATAAAATTTGTTGAGCAATTGCGCGAACTATCCGGAGGCAAACCGGTTGGCTTCAAACTTTGCATCGGACGCAAGAGTGAATTCCTGTCCATTTGCAAGGCGATGGTGAAACTCAATAGCTATCCCGATTTTATTACAGTCGATGGAGGTGAAGGAGGTACTGGAGCTGCACCGCCCGAGTTTTCAAACTTTGTGGGAATGCCCTTGCTTGATGCGCTCGCGTTTGTCGACAATGCGTTGAGAGGATTTGGTATTAGAAACCAGATGAGACTAATAGTGGGGGGGAAAATTCTCACTGGCTTCCATATGATAAGAGCGATGGCATTAGGCGCTGACTTGTGTAACAGCGCAAGAGCCATGATGATGGCAGCGGGTTGCATACAGGCACTGCGTTGCAATGCCAATGACTGTCCGGCAGGAGTGGCCACACAAAACAAATCGCTGATGAAAGGCCTCGTGGTGGATGATAAAAAAGTACGTGTAGCTAATTTTCACAAAAATACTGTTGAGAGTTTCGTTGAACTGTTAGGCGCATGTGGGTTGGATCATCCCCGAAAACTCAATCGCACACACGTGTATAGAAGAGTATTTATGAACCTGGTAAAAACCTACGAAGAAATATATCCAACTATTCCAGACGGTTGTCTGCTAGACGGTGGAGATGTGCCGTTTGATTATGAGTCCTATATGAAACGCGCCACAAGTGACGCGTTTGAAGTGACATAAAGCCAGATCAGGATTTCTTTCTTAGAACAAAGCGATAGTACAACCGCGTTCCGTTCTTGAGGTTGGTGTGCAGTTTAGAACCAACCACTCCAGCAAAATCCGCAAATAGTTTTTGCCATTTAGTCGGAACCAAACGTTTAATACGCGCCTGCTTGGTGTCATCCTCTTCTTCCATTGCGTTGATCACGTTCTGGCTAATGTTCTCTTCCTCCAGTAACTCAAGTCCACTGTTCGCAAGTTGTGATTTCAGTAAGTCCATATTCTCTACGCTTCTGAAATCGACCAGCAATAGATATCCTCCAGGCTTCAACACCCTCTTTACTTCACTTAAAAATTTATCAACGGAACCATAGGCGTGACATGATTCAACATTTAATACAACATCTATTGAATTGTCGGGCAGTGGAATGGACTCAGCACTACCTTGAATAAAACTAAGATTCGGAACCTTGTGAAGTTTCTTTGCAAGGTCTACCGCACTTTGCGCGAGATCCATACCAATATAACTGGCAGGTTGCAAAGCACTCGCCACGTGCTTAGCTCCACCACCCCTGCCGCTTCCAACCTCCAAAACATCCTTTCCCTGAACGTCAGTTTTCAAAGCCAGATAGTGATACATCTGCAGCGAATACCGTTGCACTTCCGGACCTAAGGGAATGTCAAATGGTTTTTCATTCGCATTTGGCACGTAGCCGTAGTTCATGAACTGCCACTCTTCTGCAGGAATTTTTTTTGCAAGTAGTTCGTATGTCACCTTTGCGTTGAGGCGTTTAAACCAAGGGTAGCGTTTAAACACGCGAATAATAAAATTGACCATCTTCAGGGTTTGTTGGACAATATAAAAAGATAAGCCGAACAATCCCCGTTTCGCTTTTGGTCATTTAATTTGATAGTTTTAGCACTTTAAGATTATTGATCTACAATCTTTACGTTAAGATTCAAATAACCCTTCCAAACTATGAGTGGTTCTTCGCGTGGTGAATTTTCGTCATCTTTTGGTTTTATCATGGCGGCAGCCGGTTCGGCTATCGGGCTGGGCAACATCTGGGGCTTCCCAACACAAACTGCACAAAATGGAGGCGCAGCTTTTGTAATACTCTACCTGATCATGGCGTTCCTGGTGGGATATCCAATCCTTCTGGCAGAGTTTACGATAGGGAGACACTCTCAATCAAATCCTGTTGGCGCGTACAAAAGTATTAAGGGCGGCAGTCGGTTTGTACCTGTAGGTTTTCTCGGATTGTTTACTGTCGGGCTTATCCTCAGTTTTTATTCCATCATTGCAGGAACGATGGTGGCTTATTTCATCTCACCATTCCTGAGTTTGGTTGGGGCTGATGGTGCGGCAGCCTGGGTTATCTCGCAAGGCGTTGGTGCCAATATGTTATTTGCCTCACTCTTTTTCTTCCTTACCATTTTAATAGTTGCAGCCGGAGTAAAGAATGGAATTGAAAAATGGTCATCGCGATTGATGCCCACTCTTCTACTTATTCTTGTGTTGCTTGTCATCTATGTACTTACACTTGACGGAGCGATGGAGGGATTGAAAGTTTACTTGCTGCCGGATTTCAGCAAAGTGTTGAGCGCAGGTCTTTTCACAAGCGCATTGGGCCAAGCTTTCTTCTCTCTGTCTCTTGGTGTTGGCAGCATGTTAGTACTTGCCTCCTACACCAGCAAAAAGGAAAACCTGGTGAAGCTTGGCAGATTAGTTACACTGAGTGATGTGGGCATCGCTTTTCTCGCAGGTTTGTTAATCATTCCAGCCATGTATGCAGCATCGGCATCAGGCACTCAAATTTTTGACGAAGCGGGCAACCTAATCTCAGGCCCCAATTTGATCTTTCAAGTGTTGCCAGCATTATTCAATTCCATGGGATCCATCGGTGTTATATTGTCAATTGTGTTTTTCTTTTTGATGATTATTGCAGCGCTTACTTCTACTATTTCAATGTTGGAGGTACCGGTTGCCTACGCTGTTGACAATAGAAATATTGCCAGGTCGAAAGCAAGTATTGTGATTGGTGTATTCTTTTGGGTAGTGAGCATGATTATCGCTCTCAACTTCGGCCTTCTATTCGATTTAGTTGTGACGATGACCACTCAATATATTCAACCATTGCTCGGATTGTTCATCTGTATTTTTGTCGGATGGGTGATGAGTCGTAACACGCTCATTGAAGAATTGAAACAAGGTAATCCAGAAATTGAAGATTCCTTTTTTATGAAAATCTGGCCGTTGTTTGTACGTTATGTCTCACCTATTCTTATTCTAATAATCCTGATTCAGGCCTTCTAAATCGATAAAAAAAATAAAGCCCCGCAAATGCGGAGCTTTTTTCGCAACCAACTTTATGAACCTTATTGAAAAGAAACTACGAGGTTGCTTGTCTCTGATGGATTAAATGGACTCAGATCATCCAATCTTGCCTCATACACATCCCAGGCTGTGCCAGGTGATTCTCCACCCGCGATAAATCCAATCTTGTTACTGAAATATCCGGGGGCTTGTGTGTTCACCAAAAAGTTTGCGACCAATACCGGATCAAGCGTTGGCCACACGGTGTTAATCTCATTTGTAAACACGGCTTCAATTGAATAGTCTTTCAGCAACACGTTGCGATCAGATTCATTCAGGCTACTAGGCGGCAATCCAACTTCTGCTACACCAAGTTCTTTTGGATCTGACCCAGATGCCACAAATGCCCAGTTGAATCCAACATCGCCTGAGATAAACACCGCGTTGGGATGATTCGAATTTCCAGTCACGTCTACGATATCTCCCTTTTTACCTGCCCACATGTGAATTGTGCTAATTGAATAGGGATCATCAAGTGGATTGGCCAACGGTAGTCCTGACATTCGCACTTCCATCTCAGCATCATATCCTTTATTACTCACTTCCGTGTAATCAATTCTGAATATTGCTTCTCCCGCATCGAAGGGTCCATTGCGATCAATGTTATAAGGCTTTAGGATGGCGATGCCCTCAAACGGTCTGCGGTGGTTCCAAAAAACCTGCATCGCCTTACCTCCATCATCGTTGCCTTCAGATTCAGCATCAGTCACAATCAACATGTACTCCCACGTCTTTCCATCAAGCTCCACATCAGAACTCACGTTAAGATTTTTCACTCTTTGGTCATCGTCACTGATGTAGCTCAAAGAAATTACGCGATTGATGTTGTGTTTCTTAAGTCCGATGATAATGTCTTCTACAATTTCCGCGGCTCCATCACCAATGGCGATGAACGTTCCCAGGTTTTGATAGATGTCATTTCCATCCAGCGTATCCTCATTGGTTCTCCCAGCCTGTCTGCCATTTTGTGCTACAACCGCGCTACTGATTGCTGACGGAATATCCACACGAAACTCGTCCGGCAAAATATTTTCCTGTGCCGGCACTTCCTGATTTTCTTCACACGCGGTGAAGACCACTGACAGCACAGATGCCGTCACCAACAAATAGACTATTGACGTTAACTTTTTCATTTTTCTCTTGGTTTGTTTTTCGATCAAAGTATTTCGCTTTGGTTCTAAAACACGAGCAAAGAGTATGACCCTTATTGACCTAGTGAATTTTTATCAAAACCTCGATTTCAGCTCTGTTTTAAGGTTTATCAGTAATAAAAGTAGTGTCAATCTGCACTGAAGAAACGGCAAAAAAGCCCAAGGCCCCACTCACATTTCCGCTCGCATTGGCTCGTTGAATATCAAAGATTCCTCCACGCCATTCCGTCTCTGAAAGAACCGACCTAAGAAAATCACGGTATTCCGGAGCCACAGAATACTTTCTGCGAATGACACGCGTACCTACTGGAAATAAAAAATCTTTCTTGTCGGGCTTAAATAAATCCTGGACATCAACATTTTTGAGATCATAATAGGTGACAAGCCCAGAGCAATTCGCACCCGGACCACATGTGGATGAATTAGCCCACGACAATTGATGCTCTATGTAATTGGATTCAGAACCTGATTCGTTAAGCGTAAGCCTGTACTGATTGTTGCCTGCATTTTCATATGCCAGAGGAGAAAGAGGCTCAACCGGAACAGACCTGGCTTGGGCGACAAACTCACTACCCTGATACCGAATAACGAGTGTATATACGCGACCAAATACTGCTATCATATTGGATGTGAAGTATTCACCTGACCCAACTGGAGTTTCCACTAATGGATAAAATGTATCAGCTCCTTCGACTACTACCACAGTTGCTCCGGAGACAGGCACCGCACTGCCATTTGGCTCGAGGTAAGGTTGGGTGAGCTTAACCAATTGATTTTTGTTTTCATTGGTAAAATGAGCCTCTACTACAATCAATCCCGTCTCCACAGAGGAAAGTGGCTGATCAATTCTGTCTTCACATCCGCAGCACAGAAGTACTATCAGCAAAAATAGTTTTAGCAACTTCTTCATCGCCATCTGAAGTTATAAGTGAATGAGGGGGTGAATTGGAAAAGATAAAACTGAGTTGTTACACGCTGCCCATCCAGTTGATTGAATGGAACTTTAAATGTGCCGTCTACAGTTTCGGTTTTATTGTAGTTAATGAAGAGCGCGTTCTTCCGGGCGTAAGCATTGTACACTGAAAACGTGAGATCATGCTGAAAACGACTTTCAGGATTCTTATTCAGCTGCAGCGTTGCCGATAGATCTAACCTGTGGTAATCCGGTAGCCGCGAATTATTTTTTTGATCATAGAGCGGAACTTCCAGTCCATTATGCAAATAAAAACTGATGGGAGATGAATAAGGGGCTCCAGTATAATAAGTCCAGTTTAGACCTAAAGTCCACCTTTGGTTTACATCATAGTTTGCCACGACATTAACTTGATGTGGACGATCGTAAAAAGCATTAAAGGTTCTACCTCCGTTGATTTCATCAAACGTCCGCTTGGCTCTTGAATACGTATACCCTAGCAGACCCTGAAGCTTACCAGTATTTTTCCTCAACGAAAATTCCGCGCCATATGCTATTCCTTTTCCAAACCGCAACTCTCGTTCAAACAACGGATTGAGCAACGTTTCTGCATGCGCTTCATAATCAATCTGGTTTTTCATTCGCTTAAAGAAACTCCCAATCTCAACGGATAAACCTTTCTCCAAAATGGCTTTGTGGTATCCCAGCTCAAACTGCAATGCACTTTGTGGTTGAATATTGACGCTACTTGGAAGCCAAACTTCAAACGAAGTGAATGGGCTGATAGAATTCGATATCAAATGAATATTTTGAACGTTTCGCGAAACGCCCGCCTTCAGCGCATCGTTTTCGTTAAGCTTGTACGTGAGAGATAACCTGGGTTCAGCTCTCGCATATTGTTGGTACTTATCCCCTTTTTGAAAAAAAAGTGTATCAACCGGAATTCGATTCTCATCGAAAACAAACTCAAAGGAGCCCCCTTCATTTGTCCATGTGGACAGTCGCAAACCGTAGTTGAGCAACCACCTTTTTCCAAGTTCAACTTCGTGATTGCCATAAAGTACCAACTCACTTGAATTTCTGACTGAAACAGCAGGAGTACGAAAGGCTGTGGTCGAGAAATTTCCAGGATTAAAATTGTATCCCGTCAACGCCAGACCAAAATCAATTTTCTGTGTTGGAGAATGAAAATAGCTGAAGTCAGTTTTTAACGTGATGTTCGAAAGGTGAGAGTGCCACTTTGCATTGTTCTGAAAATTGGTGTGCAAATAGTAATCATAAACTCCGCCAGCTAACGTTGTGTTTAAGAACACCCTTTTGTTGATCACATGATTCCATCTGAACGAAGCTGCGTTATTAGACCAGTTGACACCGTTATTGATCGCGAAGTATTCGTCTCCACCGTTGTAAAACGAAAAATAGATTTTGTTCTTTTCATTCAAGTTGAAATTCAACTTCCCGGTCAGATCGTAAAAGTGAAACTTCGTGATATTATCTTCCAATGCCTTAAAAAACCACTTCACTCTTGAAAACCTACCGGAGAGCAGAAACGAACTTTTGTCCTTGCTGAATGGGCCTTCAACCGTTAACCTGGTGGTCAACAACCCCACTCCACCAGACGCCTCAAAGTTCTGATCATTTCCTTTCTTGGTACGAACGTCCATCATGGAAGACAACCTTCCGCCAAGCCATGCCGGCATGTTTCCCTTATATAATTGAATATCATTTACTGCTTCCGGAATGATTGTAGAAAAAAGGCCCAGCAGGTGATTTGGGTTGTAGACAGGAGCATCATCTATCATAATTAGATTTTGATCACGGTCACCACCGCGTACATAGTAAAATGTCGAACCATCTGAATGAAGCTTAATGCCGGGAATCATTTCCAACGATTTCACCGCATCTGCCTCTCCGAACAATGCTGGTTTTTCACTAACAGTTTCAGGTTTCAATTGCGTTCTCCCTTCGGAAACGACATGTGCCACATCTTCCGTGTTCGAGGCTGTTACTACAATTTCCTCCAGAAGAGGCGACTGAGAATTTAGCTTAACGCTGTATGTATCGGACTGCGCAAGATTAAGTCGCATCGACTTTCGTTCAAATCCCAGGTATGAAAATGATATTTCGTATTCTCCAGGCTCGACAGTTATTGAATAAAAGCCATATGCATTTGTTACCACACCAAGTTGCGGAGAGAGAAGTACCGTTGCGCCAATCAATGCCTCTCCATTAGCCTCATCAAATATGTAGCCGCTTAGTGTGACTAGCTCCTTTTTGTTTTCGGGCGAACCTTTTCTTGGTTTTAAAATTACCGCACCTTCCAAGACTTCGAACGACACATCAACAAGAGATGAAATGTCACGAAAGATTTCATTCACCTTTTTATCAGTCGCTTGGTATGTCACTTTCTGACTGAGATCAATTCGATTGGGATTGAATGAAAAGGATAGCCCTGTTTCCGTCTCAAGGACATGAATTACTTCTTCGAAGGCAAGGTTATCAAAAGCGACTGAGATTTGTTGAGAAAGACGGTCTTGCTGAGCGTGCACGTGGTGAGACGTCAGCATTCCCAGGAAACAGCAGAACGCAATCTGCCGCCAACTCAAATGCCTGAAGTATATCAGCATCCGGCCTTTACGATCTCAATCTTATCTTTCCCCCTTTTATAGGTAAGGTTTAATGTAGATTCCAATACAGCAAGGACGGCATCCAATGATTGATTATCAAACATCACGGTCACTTCACATTCTGGCGACACATCAGCACTGATCACGACATCTATTCCATACACCTCTTCAATCACCTCAGCTACCCGTTCCAGCCCCGCATTTTCAAAGACAATCTTCTTAGTTTTCCAGGCTAGGTAATTAACATCCTCATTGGACTTCTTTTCTACAGTACCATCTTCACCCTTAAATGAGCCCCGCTCACCGGGCTCGAGATTAACCGATGCTGAGTTGTTTGCGGCACTCAATCTGACTGATCCCGTTTCAACAATAACTTCGACCTCGTTGGCACGACCTCTCACATTGAATGATGTTCCCAGCACGCTGACCTGTGCTCCGTTCGTTGAGATCACAAAGGGCTTTTCTTCGTTTGGAGTAACATCAAAAAAAGCTTCACCCTCTAAAGAAACCCTGCGATCCTCATCGCCAAAAGATCTGGTGTAACTCAACGATGAGTTTCTATTTAGCGACACCTGCGACCCGTCCGGAAGAGACACCACAACTGGAACTCCTTCAGCCCTGAATTCAAATGCCTGATTTTGCTGTATGAAATAATTGATGACCAGTCCTGAAGCAACCGCCAACAAAACAGCGGCAGCTATTTTCCAAATGATGTTCATTGACCTCTGCTTAGAGTCGTCTATTGTCTTCCCCATTTTTCTTGCTAACTCATTTTGGAAGCGACTCCATTCTGCATTTATATCAATATCTAACCCTACCTCATCCCACGACATCTGCCCAGAGAGGTCGTACGATTCCTTCATTTGCTGAAAAAACTTCGCATTAGAAGGATCCTCAGAAATCCATTGCTCTAGTTTAGCCCGCTCTGAACTGATAATTTCTCCGGTCAGAGATTTGGTAATCAGATTTTCGATTTCGCTATTTGACTCTTTTTCATTCACTGTTCTCTATCTCATTTAGATAACACTTAATTGTTCCAATACCCCTACGGCATTAGTAGAAAAATAAGCAACGAGAGAAAGTCCGCCAGGTGCTTTCTCAATATACTCAATGCTTTACTCT
>JBFWZR010000007.1:0-68929 GCA_050185175.1 Cyclobacteriaceae bacterium | reverse complement strand
AGAGTGCCACCTTGGCAACAATTGCATATTTGCCAACACACTACCGGTGGCGGGTCACGAAGTAAACGCAGATTGGGCCATCATCGGAGGTAGCAGTGCCGTACATCAGTTCGTGAAAGTAGGGGCACATGTAATGGTTTCTGGCGGATCACTAGTCCGCAAGGATGTACCTCCTTTCACCAAAGCAGCCCGCGAGCCACTTACCTATTGTGGTGTTAATACCATCGGCTTAAGAAGAAGAGGCTTCAGTTCTGAAAAGATTTCAGAAATTCAGGATACGTACAGGATCATATTCCTCAAAGGATTGAACAATTCAAAGGCACTCGACCTCGTAGACCAAGAAATCTCACCGAGCCCAGAGAGAGATTATATCGTTGATTTTATCAGAAGTTCAGAAAGAGGCGTGATGAAAGGCTTCTCAACCAGCTCGGCAAGCTTTGAATGAACATCGTAACCGAAAATCTAGGTAAGCGGTTTAACCGTGAGTGGATTTTCAAACAACTCAATTACACTTTTGAGCAGGGTGTCTACTACGCGATAACAGGCCCCAACGGATCTGGTAAATCCACTTTGATGCAAGTGCTGTGGGGACAAGTTCCGCAAAGTCAGGGGCAACTCAACTACACGAGTTCTTCAAATATCACTATTCCAATTGACGAATGTCACCAGCATCTGTCAATCGCAACTCCCTACATGGAGTTGATTGAAGAATTTACACTCGAAGAGATGGTAAGGTTTCACTTCAAATTCAAGGAAGTGTTGAATGGCGAATCTACAGATGAAATCATATCGCGAATGGCGTTGGATCATGCCCGAAAGAAGCAAGTTTCCAACTTCTCGTCAGGCATGAAACAAAGACTGAAGCTGGGACTGGCTTTCTTTTCAAAAACAACGGCTTTATTCCTTGACGAGCCCACCTCCAATCTTGACAAAAAGGCAATAGACTGGTATCAGGTTAATCTTAGAGGGGTGGCTAGGGAAAGGCTGGTATTGATTGCGTCAAATGTGGATTATGAGTACCCAGAGGAGGCAAAAAAACTTGATTTACTTGATTATAAGTAGGTTACATTTCAGGATGTTAGCCCATTAAAAGAGACTATTGAGCTTATTTTCAGTCATTTGTCGTCCGTACTTTTTATAAATTGGCCCTTTTGCTAAGTTTAGTACGATTTTAACCATGCCATTAATGAAGCAGATTACAAGAATAACACTGGTTGCCATGATCCTGGGCGGGTTCCTCCTGATACAAGGTTGTAAAAAGGATAGCGGTCCGGGAGAATCGGTTGAAGATGTTCAACTAGGTAAGTTGTCTAAGACATGGAGATTTAGTTCAGTAACTTTAGATGGACAGGATCAAGATGGCTACGATAATTTCACTCTTACAATAGCCGGTACCCCCGGAAACACTTCGTTTGGCTATACAGTAAACGGCAGACCTTCAACCAGCCCGTGGCCTCCCAGTGGGACTTGGTCTTTTGGAGGCATACCCGAGACTCAAATTGTTAGAGATACTGGAACGTCAGATGAACTAGATATCACCTATTCAGTGACGGACACTCAACTTCAGATCACTTTTAATTTTTCCGGAACAGGATATCCCGGCCGAACATCAAATGTCAACGGACAGTGGGTTTTCAATCTGGTGCCGTAGACGAATCAAGATAAGTGCAAAAGCCACCCTGTAGGTGGCTTTTTCTTTTTTGGGACGTTTCTATTTGAGGACAATCACGGTAATCCCAGCCCCTCCCCTTTCTACGTGTTCGTCCTTAAAGGTCTCCACGGATCTGTTTTGCCTTAGTCTATCTCGAATGATCTGACGAAGTACTCCCTCCCCTTTGCCATGAAGGATGCGCAACTCGTGATGACCAAGAAGCACAGCGTCATCCAAAAACTGATCTAACACCGGAATAATTTCTTCCGCTCGTCTGCCTCTCACATCCAACGTTGAATTGAAGTTTGACTGCTTTGACAAAACATCAATACCCACAGAACGCAAACTTGAGCGGGAGGCTTTTGCCTCACCAGCTGAACTTTTTACAAGTTTATCCAACTTTACCGAAGATCTCATGTCTCCAAATTGAACCACAGCAGACTTTCCTTTTATCGATACTATCTTTCCGATTACCTCCTGACCTTCAATTCGGGCATAGTCACCTTCCTTGACAGGTTCGTTGATGGATGGTTTCTCCGAAGAGAGAGGCTTCAACGTTTTTTCTAGTCCCTGAAGCGTCTCTCTCACCTTGCGTGTTTCCTTCTTCTCTGCTTTGTTCTCCTTGATATGGCGAATCGTTTTCTCGATCTCCTTGTTCGTCTGTTTCAAAAGAGTCGCAGCCTCTTCTTTAGCTTTATTGATGATCTGTTTTTGTTTTGACTCCAGTTCTGAACTCAGTTGATTGTACTTGTTCAACAACTCATTGTACTTTATCTCCTTTTGCCGCAATTCACGTTCCTTCTTATTAAGTTCTTGCCGTTCGTCATTCACTTTTTTTATCAGGCTTTCTAAACCGGCAAGGTCACTTCCGACAATCGATCTGGCATCTTCCAAAATCTCATTTGATAATCCTGTTTTCCGTGCGATCTCCAGTGCAAACGAACTTCCTGGTTTACCAATTTCCAGTGCGTACAGCGGTTCTAGCTTTCTGCTGTCAAATAACATGGCAGCATTTCTTATTCCCTGTTGCTGGTCAGCAAAGAGCTTGAGATTGTAATAGTGCGTAGTAGCCACTCCCCAGACCTTCTTCACAACCAATGTTTTCAGTATCGCCTCTGCAATACCTCCGCCAAAGTTGGGATCGGTGCCGGCTCCCAGTTCATCCATCAGTACCAGCGTGTTGGCATCAGATTTCTCAACAAAATAGCGCATGTTCCGCAAATGTGAACTGTAAGTACTCAGATCGTTCTCGATTGATTGCTGATCTCCAATGTCAAGAAAAAGATGACTGAAAATACCAACCTCAGAACGCTCATCCATTGGAACCAGAAGTCCGCACTGCAACATATACTGAATGAGTCCCACAGATTTGAGGCAAACAGACTTTCCACCTGCATTGGGACCCGAAACAAGAAGGAATCTCTCTTCCGCTGAAAGATCAATATTCAGTGGCACCACGGGATCCTTTCCCTTGTGGTTGATGAATAATATCGGGTGCCTTGCATTGATCCAATTCAGTCGAGGTCGATCAGAAACCCGCGGCAGGTCTGCCTCTATTTCTATTGCAAGTTTTGTCTTCGCCTGGATGAGGTCTAACCAGGCTATAAAATCAAAAGCTTTCTGAACTTCAGGCAAATGGAGCCGCAGTATATCCGTGAGATCACGAAGGATCTTCACGCACTCTCTCCGCTCTTCAAGTTCGAGGTTTCTGATTTCATTATTTGCTTCGAGTACCTCAGTGGGCTCCATGAACACCGTTTGGCCGGTGGCCGACTCATCCATTATTACTCCCTTAACCCTTCGTTTGTATTCGGCAAGCACAGGTATCACAACGCGCCCATCACGAATCACTGGCGAGCTACCCTCGGGCACCATCTTATTGGCGACAGCTTCTTTAAATAGCTGGTCAATCAGTCTTCGCGCCTTGTGTTCCTCTTCTCTTAGTCGCCTTCGAACTTTTTGCAACTCGGGACTAGCGTTATCCTTTATTACTCCTTTATCATCAATTTTACTATAGATCGATTTGTTCAGTTCTTTGGGAGCAACGACTTGATCAGCCAATTGGAACATTAGGGGATTTTGATCTGCTCCTTTCCTGATAAACTCAACACATGCATTTACCGTATCAAGGGAGACAGCGATTTCTATAAAAGACGTTCCTTCGATAAAGCTTCCTTCAAGGGTAGCAATCTTCAGATTTTCTGTTGGGTCGTAATAATTATGAAGCGGGAACGACTCCCCTCTTTCTCTTATACTCTTGAATTCGCGATTCTGACCAAGGAGTTTTTTGATCAGTTGGTAATCCGTTTGGTATCTGATTTTCTCAACTTTTTTCCTGCCAGGTTCATTTAAGCAATATCCTGTGATTTTTTCACGGATAAGATCAAATCCCAGCTTGGTTTCAAAATCAGAAGGATAAACCATAACCTGTCAAGGCTGATTCTTCATTCGTTGCTCGCGGAGATTCAGTGTATCAATTACCGCGTCAAGGATTGCCTCAAGCTCGTTGGGACGTTGGAGATAATACTGATAATTGATCTTCAGCGTTGAGTCGTTAAGACCACGTTTGGCTGCGAGGGAATCTTCATAGGGGTAAAATAACTTCAGGACGGAATCTCTATGCAGCTGCGAATTTGTCACCTTGGCCTCCGCCAGGTACACATCTACCATAAGGCCTACCATCTGCTCTTTATTCAATAATCCCTCTGGCTTTTCCTCCTGCTTGCACTGGGTGAGTAGCGCCAATACCGCAATCAGAACAATTATTTTCCATCCACTGAAATTCATATCCCTTTTGTCAAAATTACCGTTGGATACACTGAAAACGGGTCCAAAATACTCATAATTAAGCTATTTTTGGGCCACAAAATCGGTGTTGGACGTTGAAACAGCTTCTCAAGAAACTTAGGAAATACGAGATCCAAATTCGGAAGGCAATCAACAGCCAGATGCAAGGCGACTTCCACTCCATCTTCAAGGGATCGGGCCTTGAGTTTGATGATGTACGCCCATACCAATACGGTGATGACATACGCACCATCGACTGGAATGTCTCCGCTAAGGGACACGGAACCTTCGTAAAGACTTTCAGAGAAGAAAAAGAACAAACCATCTTCTTTATTGTCGATGTTAGCGCTTCCCAGGAAATTGGAACACCGGGCAAAACCAAACATGACATTGCCACAGAAGTTTGTGGTGTACTGGCGCTATCCGCGGTAAAGGAGTCGAGCCAGGTGGGACTTATTTGCTATTCCGATGAGCGCGAAAAATATCTGCGTCCCAAAAAAGGAATGGGGCAGGCTTATGAAGTGATCTCCAATCTTGTTCGGCTCAAGCCCAAATCGCTAAAGACAAATTTGAACAAGGGCATCGCGTTTGCGCTGAATGCCATAAAGAGAAGAAGTGTGGTCATCATGATTTCGGATTTTATTGATGAGGACTACTACACCAACCTGCGATCTCTGGCAAGGAAGCATGACCTTGTGTTAGTTCAGATCAGTGATAACAGGGAGACCAACTTGCCAAAGTTGGGAATCATCCCTGTTCAGGATAAGGAAACCAAAAAAACGTTGTGGGTAAATACTTCGTTTGGTGATTTCAGGAGCAGAATTAATTTGCATCACCAGGAGCGTAGGGATCAGCTTTCAACTTTTAGCCGAAAACATCAGATCAATTTTCTGAGTATTAATACGAATGAAGATTATGTTCCCAAGTTGTTGAGGCTCTTCAAAGTGAGAAATAAGTCGATGAAAAGTGTTTGATTAGGTGAAGAAGTTACTCTGTTCAATTCTTGTTTTAACTGTATTTTTCTGTGAGGCACAGGAGATAGATGTGCGCGGTGGCTTTCTTGGGGACAGTATTAAAATTGGAATCGTAGTCCCCTACACACTTAGCGCCAGCTATAATAGAAACCAAACCATCGTATTTCCAGACTCTACTTATTCTTTTGCCCCGTTTGAGATCGATCACAAAGTTTACTTCCCCACGCGATCAACAGCTGAAACAAGTTATGACAGCGTTGTCTATTATCTCTCCACATTCGAAATCGACAGCATCCAAAGACTCAAACTCCCCGTTTTTGTCGTGCATCCTCAGGATTGCACCGCAATTTTTGCCGATGAAGACAGTGTGTTTCTGCAACAACTGATTGCACAGGTCCCTGACTCACTCTCTATCGAAGATCTGCCTCTGAAAACCAACACCGCCTATCATGCAGTTAGTTGGCTGTTAAACTACCCTCTGTTGTTGATTGCGGGAGGCATCCTCATCGTGGTGGTGATCGTGGGCTGGCTGGTATTTGGTAAGAGAATCAGAAAGTATTTCGCTCTTAGGCGCCTTAACAGAAATCACAAACGATTCAATGAGGAATTTGGTCACTCAGTTAACCAGCTGAAACAAGGTTTCTCCACTCAACTTGCTGAATCTACTTTACTGATTTGGAAACAGTACATGGAACGGTTGACTTCAAGCCCAATTACAAAATATACCTCGAAGGAGATATTTCACTTGCTGCATGACCAGTCGCTGGCTGATGCACTCAAAAAAATTGACAAGACCATCTATCGTGAAAGCAGCCAGCTTGAACAGGAGCCTCTTCTGGAGCTACAGCGGTTTAGTCAGGATCAATTCAAACAAAAAGTTGAGGAACTGAAGAATGGATAGGCTTGAAACTGCTTGGTATTCATTGTCATGGTTTTACCCTGGCACATTCTCCGGATTCACCTGGGCTCATCCTCTGTTCTTGTGGCTTTTGGTGCTGGTTCCAATCATTTTCGTACTACGCTGGTTTTTGAGATTTTTCTTCAATCAAAAATTACCTGTGGCGCTTATTCGAAGTGATCTCAAAAGCACACCACTAACCCTTATACGACTTCTGCCTGAGTTCCTCCTGGCCATTACCATCATGCTGGTACTCGTGGCGCTGGGAAGGCCACAGACCACTAACGAAAAAGTAGAGCAGTGGACAGAAGGGATTGACATCATTCTTGCAATCGATATTTCTCAGTCGATGCAGATCGAAGATTTTACCCCAAATCGGCTTGAGGCAGCAAAAGACGTTGCGCGTGGTTTCATTAAAGGAAGAATACAAGACCGGATCGGAATTGTGGTGTTTTCAGGCGATGCATTTTCCCTTGCCCCTCTCACCACCGATTATGACTTGCTGAACTCCTACCTTGATGAGATCAGCTTTGATATGATTGAGAACCGTGGCACAGCAATAGGTAGTGCGATGGCTGTGGTGACCAATCGAATGAGAGAATCGGACTCCAAGTCAAAAGTTTGTATTCTGTTGAGTGATGGCGACAACACTGCCGGTAACATCGATCCAATTACTGCCGCTGAGCTAGCAGCCGCATACAACATTAAAACCTACACCATTGTTGTTGGAAAAGAAGGACTAGTACCCTTTGGTAAGGACTATTTTGGGCGACCACACATGGTAGAGAACACTGTAGACGAGACTACCATGAGAAGAATAGCAAGTATTGGTGCAGGAGAATTTTTTCGGGTTACTGATAACGAAGCTTTGAAACGCGTATTCGAGAGAATTGATCAATATGAAAAGGCGGAGATCAAAGAAACCCGCTTTAAAGACACGGCAGATTTCTATTTTATATACTTACGGTGGGCAATCTTGTTGTTCGTTCTGTGGATACTTCTCAAGTCCACTTTTATGAGCAACGTGCTACAGGACTAAGTCGGAAAAGGTTTGTGCCAACATAATCAACCGCACTCCGAAACCAATCAATAAAATCCCAAGCGTCACATTCATAATCTTCATGAGCCTGTTGGTGACAAGTCTTCGCAGCTTATCCGCCAGATAGGCCTTGACTACGTCTGTGAGCAAAACGGTAGCAAGCAGCGATACAAAGAAGATCAGGAAGTTAATGTCACTCGTGTATCCTAAGTCCAGTGACGCGATACTCATTACACCAATCCAAAAAATGGGCACCATCGGGCTGAGTCCATTGATCACAAATCCCTTAAAGACGCAGCGGAAGGCTCCGTTTTCGTTCACAGCCGTGACCGCCCGATTTATTGACCTCCTGCTCTTCACCAGCAGATGATACAAGCCAAACAGAATCAATACCGCACCACCCACATAGCCCAACCCGGTTCTGAACTCACCGTTCTCGAGCACCTGGGCCATGCCCATATAACAAATAAAAACGTAAAGGATGTCACTTAGAGAAACGCCCAGCGCCACAAGTGCACCATTCCAAAATCCTTTCTCTACGCTGGTTTGAATGATGGCAAAGAACACAGGTCCAACAAGAAGTGCGAGCAGTAGACCGAATTTGATGCCATTTACAACAATCATGAAATCTGGTTAGCCTCCAAAAACTCAACCCACTCGTCCAACTGCGCACGCTTGAGCACGCGAGGGAACTTATTCTGCCCCCCCACCTTTCCTTTCGACTCCATCCATTGATAAAAAATCTTCACCGGTACGATGTCCACTATGACTTCCTTCAGTGCTGCACTTCGTTCAACGGCATAATCGTCATTAAGTTCTTTCAACTTCCCGTCTATCTTCTCACGGATCTCGTCTGCATCCACGTCACTGTCCGTGCCAATGAACCAGTGGTGTGCAAACAAAGTACCGTGAGGAATACCCGCTACCGTAAACTCTTTGATGTCGATATTCATCTCATCGCTCACCAATTCAACAGCTTTGTTCATGTTATCGACAGAAAGGTGCTCACCGCACAAACTCAGGAAGTGCTTGGTTCTACCCGTGATTATTATTTCAGATTCTTCCAGAGAAGTAAATTTGATCACGTCACCTATCAAGTACCGCCACGATCCCGCACAAGTAGACAACAGCAAGGCGTATTCCTTACCTTCTTCCACCTGATCAATGAAACAGGTAGTGGCATCAGGTTTTATTTCACCTGTTGATGTAAAGTTCTTGTCATCAAATGGGATGAATTCGTAGAAGATTCCATTGTTCAACACAAGTCGCATGGTCTTGCGCTGAGGGAACGCCTGGTAGGCAACAAATCCTTCTGAAGCAAGATAGGTCTCAATGTAGTGTATCGGTCGGCCTAGAAGTTTTTCGAATCCTTTGCGATAGGGGTCGAACGAAACTCCTCCGTGTACGTAGACGCTTAGGTTAGGCCATATCTGATGGATGTCTGATACATTGTAGTGTTTCAGGATTTTCTCCAACAGAATTTGAATCCAGGCAGGTACGCCAACAATGATTCCAATATCCCATTCTTTGGCTGAGCTAACAATATCCTCCAGCTTAGCATCCCAACTTCGGGTCTTGGCTATTTTTTTTCCTGGCTTGTAGAAATGCTGGAACCAGAACGGTAACCTCGCAGCCTGTATGCCACTCAGGTCTCCTTCAAAATAACTTCCCTTGTGATTGAGGTGCGTACTGCCCCCTATCATTAGAATACCAGCGCCAAAAAAATCATCTGGCAACTCATATTTTGAAAGGGTAAGGATTTGTCTGATGCTGGTTTTCTGTATTGCCTTCGTCATGTCCTTCGTCACAGGAATGTGCTTGGACGAAGCCTCGGATGTTCCCGAGCTCAAGGCAAAGTATTTAACTCTACCTGGCCAGCAAACATTCTTAGCACCTTTCAACGCGAGGTGCCACCAGTCTTTGTAAATCTTATTGTAGTCATGAATTGGAACGCTGGACTTGAACGCTTCGTAGAATCTCGCATCCTCTTTACGAAAAGTCTGAAGGATGTTTTGGAAGTTGTAGTATTTACCAAACTCAGTTTGGCTTGCAGTGATTAATAAGTGCTTGAGTTCCTGTTTCTGTAACTCGACTGGAGAGGAATATTCCTGATCCAGATTTTCACGAAGTTTTATCCCTTTTTTTAGTAAGGTGCCTAATATCGCCATATTATTGCATTCGAGCTCAAGTTACCTTGGGTTAGCCCGCAAAGTTAAAAAATGACCATTAAAAACAACATAGAAACGCTACGCTCTGCGCTGAGCGGAAAGAAGTGTGAGCTGATTGCGGTGAGCAAAACCCAACCCAACGACAAGATCATGGAAGCCTATCAGGCCGGACAGCGGTTGTTTGGGGAGAACAAGGTGAAAGAGATGGAGAACAAGTGGCAGGAGTTGCCGAAGGACATCCAATGGCACATGATTGGCCACCTGCAAACCAATAAGGTGAAGTATCTCGCACCTTTCGTCTCACTCATTCACTCAGTCGATAGTCAGAAGCTGATTGAGGAAATCAACAAACAGGGTAATAAGAACAATCGGGTCATCGCCTGCCTCCTGCAGGTTCATATCGCACAGGAAGAGTCAAAATTCGGGCTGGATGAACAAGAGCTCAATAGCCTCCTGGAGAAGATCAATGATTATCCATTTGTAAAAGTAAGAGGGCTGATGGGAATGGCCACTCTAACTGATAACAAGGAGCAGATAAAAAAAGAGTTTAGTTACCTTAAGGGTCTCTTTGACGGTGTGAAAGAAAAGAAGTTTAGCAAGAACATTGAGATGAAAGAGCTCTCCATGGGCATGACGTCCGACTATCCGATTGCTCTCGAGTGTGGCAGCACGATGGTGCGTGTTGGCACTGCTATCTTTGGTGAGAGGAACTATGTTTAAAAAAAATACGATAATCATTGGAGCAATCTTTGGCGCCCTGGCAGTAGCCTTGGGTGCATTCGGTGCTCATGCACTGAAAAATGTGCTCTCAGAAAACCAGCGCACAGAAACTTACGAGCTGGCAGTGCGATATCAATTCTACCACACGTTGGCGCTACTGGCCTTGGCCGCGGTATATGATCACCTGCACGCCAACAAAGCCGGGTGGGCACGGTTGGCTTTCATCATTGGCATTATTGTCTTCAGCGGAAGCTTATACATCCTCTCCCTCACGGGAATAACCGTATGGGGAGCCGTAACACCTATTGGCGGTGTTTCACTTATAGCGGGTTGGATTTTGTTTGCCTGGGCTGCCGTGAGCCGGAAATAATCCTCGCGGATCTACTCCTTGGTACTCAAAACGTTTGCAGAGAAGAGAACCTGATTCTGCGGACTTACGGAGTTAGAGATCACCTTCACCACTTTATTCTGACGACCGTACTTGCCGGCACTGTTGAAGGCGACTGTAATTTCACTCTTTGCTCCCGGTGCAATCGGATCGCGAGGCCATCCTTTTGGCGTAGTGCATCCGCAGGTTACTTCTACATTGGTAATTATTAGCGGTGTGTTGCCTGTGTTGGTAAACCGGAAAGTGTGCTCCACTCTGTCTCCCTGCTTCAGGTCACCAAAATCATACGAAGAATTATCCCAAGTGATCTGCGGCCCTTCTGGTTTTGGTACTCCGTCCTGGGCCATAGCAGGTGAAAGCAGCAGTATCGATGCTATTAGGAAATATAAGTGCTTCATAACCGTGATTTTTTCAAATTTACGCATTGTGTAGCTACACTTCGAGTTAAACGCATATCAATTCAAAATCATGCCAGCAGATCTCAAAAAAATTTACGGTGACAGGGTGAGAGTGCGGGCATGTGGCCTTTGCGTGAGAGATGGGCATCTACTGATGGTGAATCATCAAAGCCTCACAAACGGTAATTTCTGGGCTCCTCCAGGCGGGGGTATCGAATTTGGCGAGTCTGCAGAGGCGACTATGGTGCGCGAGATAAAAGAGGAAACAGACATTGAAGTTCATCCCGAAGAACTATTGTTTGTTGCGGAATACATCAACGACCCTCTGCATGCTGTGGAATTGTTCTTCAAGGCGACTTACGTATCAGGAGAAGTAAAAACTGGGGTAGATCCGGAAACGAGTGCAGCGGATCAAATCATTGTGAAGAGTCAGTTTTGTAGCTGGGGCGCTCTGCAGACGATGGATAAAAATGAGCTCCATGGGATCTTCAAATACGTGCGCAAACCATCCGAAATCCTCGATTTAAGGGGATATTTTAAGTTATAATTGGTTGTGTGAAAAGGCTTAAAATCTTTATTATTGCATGCTTAAACCTATAAAAAATGAACCTTACTAAGATTCTGACCTACGTTCTTTTCGCTATCAGCCTCTTTTTAGGCTACTACCTGTACAGTGGCGTACAAAGTACAATCGAGGACCGTAAGATGGTTGATGTAAAAGAAGCCGCGGTAATCGAAAAGCTGAAGATGATTCGTGAGGCGGAAATCGTATTTCAAGAGGTGAATGGTCGCTACACGTCCAACTGGGATTCGTTGATCAATTTTATTAACAACGGTCGGGTGGCTATCGTGGAGCGCAGAGAGGAAATCAAACAAAAAGAGTACGGTGGTGAAGAAGTAACTGTGCACATCGATACGCTTGGGTTTGTGCCCGCACAGGAGCGCATTTTCAAAGAGACCTTCAACGTCAACTGTGCTGATGATGGAATGTTTATGGGTTTCAAAGTTAAGGTAGGCGACAGAGCAGTTAAGAATCAAAGAGGATATACGCTGAAAGTAGGCGACAAAACAACCGAACCTCCATTCACTGAAGATGGATTCATCAGTTCGTTGGCAGATGTTAAGCCTGGTCAGGCAGTACGTAAAGGACAAATCCTGATGACGACATGGGATTACAAGTTCGATCCTAAGCTTGACGTGAATCGCATTGCATACAAGCCTGGAACAGACACCAAATTTGAGATTTTCGTAGGTAAGGTGGACAGAAACGGTGTGATGGTAGATGTAATTGAAGTAAGGGACCCTAATCCTGATAATCCATTCAGAAGTGAGGCCAACGAAGCTAAGAACCGTAAGCCGTTGCGTTTTGGTTCTAAGACAGATGTATCTACTTCTGGAAACTGGGAATCTTAAAATCCTTTGGCATCAGCCCCGCTTAGCTATAAGCTGATCAAGAAAATCAAAGATGATAAATTTGATGTAGACAACTTACATCAATATACCTTACTGATTCATCTTGGCGTAAGAGACTTGCAAGTCGGTATCGTGGACAGCGATGACCGACTTCTTTTTTTTGAAGACTATATCTTTCAAAATCTTAATTCGAGTGAAGACCAACTCGCGTTGCTGAAAGAGCTTTTCGAGGCTCATCACCTTCTCACCGCAGGCTTCTGGAGGACCGTTAAGTTCTCTATTAAGAACAACAAATTGGTTCAGGTACCTGATTCTCTCTTCATAGAAGAAGCAGCACCTGAATACCTGAAACTCAACGCGAAATTTGATGCGGAAAAGGAAGTAGTGCTCTTTTGCCAAAATGTGAAGAGCAATGCGATTACAGTATTTGCTTTGAACAAGGGCATCCACGATTGGATCAAAGTCCTCTACCCCAACTCTGCCATTAAGTTCATGCACCAGTCGACAAGCCTGATCGAGGGCGTGCTAGACTATGCGGTGTCGGAGGAAAAGCCTTCGCTTTTTATTTATGTAGACCGGTTTAAGCTTCATGTGATCTCAGTAAAGAATCGAAAACTGATGTACTACAATCAGTTCCCGATCAAACACTTCTCAGACTATGTGAAATACATCATGCTGGTGCTCAACGCCATGCACATGAGCCAACAGGCCAGCCAGATCGTGTTATGGGGATATATTGGTAAGAACTCACCTCACTTTCTTGAGTTTTCAAAGTACATCAAGAACGTGACCTTTGGAGGGCGGCCTTCTTATCTGAAGTTTGGATATCTGTTTGATGAAATCCAGGATCACCATTTCCTCGATTTATACGCGTTACATCTTCTCGCGAATTAACATCATTCGCTAACTTTGATTCAACCATGAAAAAAATAGCCTTGTTTCCCGGCTCATTTGATCCCTTCACCAAAGGGCATGAGGACATCGTGCTGCGTGGCCTTAAGATTTTTGATGAGATTATCATCGCCATCGGATATAACAGCGGCAAGAGCCAGCGTTATTTCGACATTGACTTCATGGTGAAGAAGATCACCGAAACATTTGACAAGTATCCCAACATCTCTGTGATCACATATGCTGAGCTGACTGCCGAGTTGGCAAAGAAAAAGAATGCAAACTACTTGCTGAGAGGACTGAGGAACACCACGGACTTTGAATACGAGAATAGCATATCTCAGGTAAATCGTGGACTTAATGCCAACCTGGAGTCCGTTTTCCTTATTACCTCGCCTGAATTTGCATCAATAAGTTCATCGATTATTCGAGAAGTTCATCGCTACAAGGGCGATGTATCGGCCTATATCCCTTACGAGCTTTAGTCGTTGAGGCCGAAATCCTCGGTCTTCTTGTAATACACTTCGAATACAAAGCGTATGGAGCGATAAGAGTTTTCAAGGGCGTGATACACTTCCTTCTGTGTCATCCACCTTAGCTCCTCGATATCCTCCTCAGCTGCGGGCTTCATCTTACTGTCATCAATCACATCCATAGCATACCACTTGGTGTGCTTGATCATGTTGCTTTTATTCATGGTGTAGGTGTGCCACGTGGTACAAATCTTCTCACCCAGCTTTACCGACATATTGCACTCCTCTTCCACTTCTCTAACGGCTGTTTTAGGGTATTTTTCCCCGTTTTCTTTCTTGCCTTTGGGCAGGTCCCACTTCTTCAGCCGATAAATCATCAGGAACTTATCCTTCTTTCTGATCAAACCTCCTGCAGCTTTCACCACCTTAAACTGTGACTTGATATATTCTTTTATCTCCTCATAGTGCTCTGTCGTGATTTCCAGCGATAGAAGATTAGTAGGCACTTTGGAATTAAGCAGAAAGAGTATCACCTGAATGTCTTCTGTGACCACATTCTGCAGCCACACATGGTGAATGAGCTTGGCTTTAGAGATGACTTCATTTTTGGCATCAATCACGTGATTATAGCTACCGTCCTCCGGCTTGCGGCCGGGCTTCAGTATCCTCACCGGGATGTCATTTACAAAAAGATTCATTAGCGATAGGATAGGCCACCATGGAGTGCAAAAACATAAATAATACGTTATCAGTCAATACTGCCCCGATTATTATCGGAATAAATTTCACAACTCCCCTGCTACACGGACATATTTTTGGCACCCCTGTGAAATCGTAATAAATTGCCGACCAAAGTCCGCACGTAAATGAGTACAATTAAGATCAACGAATCCACCGCCACAATAGTAGCCGAGAAACTTCTGGAGATAGAAGCCATCAAATTGAACTATAAGACACCGTTCACATGGGCATCGGGTTGGAAATCACCGATCTATTGTGATAACAGGCTTTCTTTGTCCTATCCTGCCATCCGCGGAATCATTCGTGATGCTCTTTCAGCAGCGGTAAGCACCCATTTTTCAGATGCGGAATATGTAGCGGGTGTTGCCACTGCCGGCATCGCGCAGGGAGCACTTGTGGCCGATGATCTGGATTTGCCCTACATCTACGTCCGCCCGAAACCCAAAGAACACGGCATGGGTAATCAGATCGAGGGTAAGATTGATAAAGGCAAGAAGGTGGTGCTGGTGGAAGATTTGATATCAACCGGTGGCAGCTCACTCAAAGCTGCTGATGCACTGATCAAAGAGGGATTCAAGGTGGTAGGCATGGTCGCCATTTTCACTTATGGATTTGAAGTGGCCGAAAACAATTTCAAACAAGCTGGCGTCCCATTGGTTTGTCTTAGCGATTTCAATCATCTCCTTACAGCAGCAGTTAACAAGAACTACCTGAGCGAGAGCGAATTGATACACGTGAAGTCGTGGAGGCTGGACCCCGCAAACTGGAAATAATTAGTGGTCTCTAGAAACCTTCCAATCCCAGACCAAACAACGCAAAGTCGTATTTGACAGGGTCGCTGTGGTCAAACTTCTTCAGTTGAGCGGTAAGTTCAACAGCAGTCTGCCAATCCATAGGCTTGCGTTTTATCAGCTTTAGCTTCCTTGCTACTCTCTCCACATGCAAGTCGCAGGGGCATATCAACTTTGACGTTGGGATCGATTTCCAAATTCCAAAGTCAACACCGCGCTGGTCATTTCTCACCATCCATCGCAAGTACATGTTGATTCGCTTACAGGCGGACTTCCGTTCGGGAGTGGCAATATGTTTTTTAGTTCTGGATGGAAAATCTTCAAGGCTGAAGAATTTTTTATGAAAGCGAACAAGTGCACCCTCTACATCTTCTTCATTTTCGGCCGGCCGAAATGCAGACTCAAGTGAGTTGTTTTTTGAATAATGAATATTGAGAAATCTGATGAAGTAAAGACAGTCGGTGTCATTGAATGTGCGATGCTTGAATGGGGTGAACCGTTTGAGGTCATTTGACTTGTGACCAACGATAAACTCATAGGGAGCGTTGTCCATGAGTTCAAAAAGTTCTTTGCATTTATTGATGATGGTTTTGCGCTGCCCCCAGGCCAACATAGCCGCAAAGAAACCGGTGATCTCTATGTCTTCCTTACGGGAATATGAGTGGGGGATTGAGATAGGATCATCAGCTATAAAACCGGGTTGATTGTACTGCTCCACTTTCTCATCAAGCAGCGCTTTGAGATCATTTTTATTCACCTATTTATAATAAGTGACCTCTACTCTGAATTTTTGATCTATGGCACCAAGGCGATCAAAGGCAGACTTTGAAATCTTGATCACCAGCCTGTCATTGATACTGGTCGCAGGGATAGGACCCACTACCCTCACGAAAACTTCGCGATTGTTAAGTTCATTTCGCACTTTGAGAATAGTGCCAGGCTTGGCCGTGCGATGCAATGCCAAGTATTTTCTATTGCCTTCAGTGCCTTCAATCAATTCCGCCAGGCCCGATTCTTTGACCTCATCGGTACCCGCTACGTTTTCTGAAATTTTTACTACAGTTTCCTGCCTGGGTGTCACTACCGTTTCCACTTTTTTGGTAGAATCCACCACATTCTGCGTCACCAGGACTTCAGGTTTCACAACACGAACCAACTGGCCGATCTCAAGATTGGTAGTAGTCATGTTATTCCACTCCTTTAGCTCTTGTACGGTGATACCGTACTGCCTTGAAATAGAGAACAGTGTTTCTTTTGGCGCAACCGTATGGTAGCCTACCATCGTGTTGGCGGTGGTCGGCTGATTAATCGTAACTGTTGTTGCTGCCTTTGCAACATTAAGTTGTTGACCGACTGAAATAGAATTGTCAGGCATGTTATTCATCGACTTGATCTCATCAACGGTCAATCCGTATTGTCGGGAAATAGAGAACAATGTTTCTCCCGCAGCCACCGTATGAACCCCTTTCACCTGCTGTGGTGGTGAGGGCACACGCGGGATATAGGGAACTCTTAAAATCTGACCTACTTCCAGGCCAGCGTCCGCTTCCTTGTTGAACTCCAGTATTTGAGTCATCGGAACACCGTATCTCCTGGAGATCCCATACAATGTCTCCTGTTCATCTACCCGGTGGATAATGAAGGATTTTCCATTGACGGTTTCCATGCGAAGGGAGTCAGAAACGTGCCCCATGGGGCTAGCCCATAGGTGAGAGACGAGAAAAACTAATTTTATCATAGCAACTCCAGTTGAAAAAATGTGGCCTGTGATACTCCCCTTAAAATCGTGCCGATAACGCCCAGGCTCCTTAAAAATCTTACTTAAAGTACCATAAACCAAACCAATGCGCCAAGGATAGCCATCAGTTTGTATTAACTTTATGCAAGTTAATCAGCCCTATAACGATGAGGAAATTAATGGTCGTATTTTCCGTGTGCATCCTTTTTGCGAGTTACCTGTCACACGCCCAAACCAAGCCGAAAGTGATGGTGATGGAGATCAAAGCGGAAATTGACCCTCGCATGTCGCGGTACGTGAACCTGGCCCTTGATCATGCTGAAAGCATTAAGGCCGATTATGTGATCATTGAAATGGATACCTACGGGGGTGTGCTCACCGATGCCAAAGACATAGTCGATCGCATCCTCGATCTCAAAACTCCCATATGGGTTTTTATCAATAAAGATGCAGCCTCAGCTGGGGCGCTCATCTCCATTGCCTGCGACAGCATCTACATGGCTCCAGGTGGCAATATTGGCGCTGCCACCGTGGTAGAGGGCGTGGGAGGTGAAAGAGCTCCCGATAAATACCAGTCTTATATGCGGTCGATCATGCGGTCTACAGCAGAACAAAATGGTCGTGACCCTCGAATTGCAGAAGGTATGGTGGATGAGCGTGTTGATGTAGACAGCATCAAGCGCGAGGGAACTGTGATCACTTTTACAACGGATGAAGCCATCAAGTACGGTTATTGCGAAGCCAAGTTAAATTCAATTGAAGAAATCTTGTCGCGTAATAAGGTGAACGACTACGAGTTAGTCTACTTTGAGATAAGTGCTCCGGAAAAGGTGATTGCGTTTTTCTTAAATCCCTTTATCAGCGGCATCCTGATCCTGGTAATCCTGGGTGGACTCTATTTTGAATTGCAGACACCGGGTGTTGGATTTCCAATCATTGCCTCCATCACAGCGCTGATTCTTTACCTTGTCCCCTACTACCTGAATGGCCTTGCAGAGAACTGGGAGATCATTGCCTTGTTCGTGGGGATTGTACTCATCATACTCGAAGTATTTGTAATCCCCGGTTTTGGTTTCGCAGGCATCACCGGAATCGCGCTTACTGTTGGATCGATGGTGTTGATCATGGTGAACAATGACTACTTCTATTTCAGCATGGTACCCTTGAGAGACATCGTCATTGCATCGCTGGCTATTTTTGGAGGGCTCAGCGGGGGCGTACTGCTGCTATTCGTGGGAGGAGTCCGTCTGAGTCAGTCGGGCGTGTTTAAAAAGATTTCACTTACAGACACGCAAGCGCAGTCGGAAGGTTATACATCGAACTTCAATACCGGTGATTTGATTGGCAAAACCGGGACGGCCTACACTGTGCTTCGGCCAAGTGGTAAGATTATGATTGAGGATCAAATCTATGACGCCTTCTCGCGAGGGGACTATATTGAGAAGGGAGATCAGGTGACGGTAACCGAAATTGAGGGTTCCACTTTGAAAGTAATGAAGCTGACCTCATGAAAATTCTCGGTGTAATTCCTGCCCGTTACGCATCCACTCGATTTCCTGCCAAGCCCCTGGCTGATATTGCTGGAAAGACAATGATTGAGTGGGTGTACACACAGGCTTCAAAAGCCTCCAGCCTTGATCAAGTGATAGTCGCAACTGACAATCAGAAAATATTTGATCACGTAAAGGCGACTGGCGGTAATGTGGTGATGACATCTGAGGATCACGTTAGTGGCACAGATAGATGTGCGGAAGCCCTGGCCTTGACCGAAGGCGAATACGATTACGTCATCAACATTCAGGGAGATGAGCCCTTTATTGATCCTGCCCAGATTGATTTATTGGCCTCGTTGCTAGATGGAAAGGTGGAGTTGGCTACACTGGTGAAGAAGATCACCGATTCCGAAGTGTTACATAACCCCAATGTGGTGAAGGCAATCTTCAATTTACATCATGAAGCCATCTACTTTAGTCGTAATGCTTTGCCGCATGTACGAAACACACTACCAGCGCAGTGGCTGGATAAACAAGATTTTTATAAACACATCGGTATGTATGCCTACCGCTCTGACGTTCTCAAAGAGATCACTAAGCTAAAACCCTCGTCACTTGAAATGGCGGAGTCACTCGAGCAGTTGAGGTGGATTGAGAACGGCTACAAAATCAAGATAGCAGAGACTGATATTGAGACGATGGGAATTGACACGCCCGAGGATTTGGAGCGAGCGGTAGCGCAACTTGAAAAGAAAGCAATTTAGGCTCCCAACCCTCGCAGACCCTCTACAAAGAGCACTCCACCATGTAAAAAGGATTATCTTAAAAAAAGAACCAAGTAGTCATTTACCGGTTCCATACCCAGCACCTCATCAGCAAATGAATTCGTCTCGGTAATCACTGACTCCAGATCCTTTGACACCAAAAGCGAGCCGATGACATGAGCCCCTGCCCCTGGAATAGCCACGGCACGTTTCTTTGATGGATCAGTACCCAACTGTTCGTTCATTGCTAGCATGGCTGATACTTTCACGGTAGGATCCTGGTGCTCTTCATCCTTGTAGTAGTATAAGGTTAATGATGGCTGTTTTACCTTCTGAAATGTTTCTTTGTTCATTTTCACCTCCAGCAACTCCTCAAGTTGCGTGAGCGACTCAAGCCGGTACTTGCCATTCCAGTACTGTTGGCGGGCGGGCGGATAGTCGATCACCTGGTAGTCACCACCGATGACCATGCGGGCAATTTGCAACCCCCAGGGATCATTGAGAAGAAAAGCAGTTGGATTGTTGATGGCGATGTTGGGCGACATGTTAATAAGAGCAAACACATCATCGGGATATTGAGCGGCCAGCATGAGGGCTACGGTTCCTCCCGTTGATGTACTCATGACAATAACCTTATCACCGATGGCCTTTCCTATGGCAAGTGCCTCCTTTGCGCTCTCCCATAGTCGATCCGGTGTAAAATAAAGTAGCTGTTCGGTAGTGTCAATACCATGATCTGCCAACCGCGCGAGGTATAGGTTGCAGCCATATCTCCTGGCAAATTCACTGTGAATTGGATCTCCCTCCTCCTGGCTGGCAGAGAAGCCGTGGAGGTAAATCACGCTGTACTCAGTTTTCGTCCTCGTACTATCGAACCACACGATGCGCGCTTCGTTATCTGGCTTCACCTTGTGTTTTGCCTCATTGGATTTGATATAATACTCCAATTGGTCAGGTTCAGTGGGTACCGTGGGCATGACGGAGTCGAATTTTGGCGTGGCGGGTTCCGGTCCGAGGAAGTAAACGCCTAGTAGAAGTAGAATAGGAAAGGTGATGAGAATGAAGCGTTTGGAGATCATAAATTAATAGAGGTTCTAATATAAAGATAGGGAGGTTGACGGTTGTTCGTTGTCGGCAATCCGTATTTTGGTATAGGGCACAGAAAAACTAGCGATTAGGCAGCGAAATGCTTCAAAAAAAAGGGAATAGCTTGCACTATTCCCTAAATCTGGACTAGGTAAGACAGCTTAAGCAGCCTTAGTCATTCCAGGTGGCAATGCATGCACGACATTCATTTTTAGCCCGCTGCGAAATTCATCATTAAAGTGAAACTCGAAAGCAAAGACTCCTGCCTTCCCGAGTTTCAAATTGACGATATTCATCACAAGGTTAAACGTGTTGTACTCAGCATTGGGATTGGGCTTTAAGTCCAAGCCACCTTTTGCACTATGCAGAACCTCTCCATCGGGAGACAAGGCTCTAAGTTCAAAATCATGACGGCCTGCATCTTTGTTCGCAATCCTCAACCTCACTGCTACCGCGCAATGCGGATGAATCGCTGGCAACTTGGGAGCAAACAAAGTATCGAAAGTTCCCACGACAGTTAATTTACCGTTCCCGTAATCAGCAGCGAAATCAGCCAATGTAAAAACCTCTAATTCCATAAATTTTAAATGGTTAAGAGTGCCGTCTAACTTGGACCCCGGAAGACAGCAACCGTCCGGCAAGGTTGATTGCTTTATTTGGGCAGAAAGGCTAGATTTGGAACAATCACGATATCAAATTAACCTTTGATGTCCGAGGTCAGGCAATCAACCTATGTATTGTTTGACCTCTTTTTTTTCCGCGTTAGCTTATAATATTTACTAGCGTCATTCTTTACTTCATCGATATAGTAAATTATACTCTCCTCTAAATCTCTATAGTCAATTCCCATTTGGCTAAGTAATCGTTTCGCTCTTATAGAATAGTATGCGCCAGCCCTAACAACCTCAAACGTCATTTCGTCTTTAGTCGTCACTGGCACCATAAACAGTTGATCATTGTCTCCATCTTTTCTCCTACCGATCTTAAATAGCTTATTTGCCTCAAAATCAATCAATTTGTTTGCTCCCAAGCTGAAACCAATCCTGCCGGATTTATGAACAGTCGCCTTTATAGGACCAAATTTATCCTCTGGCTCAAAAAACTCTATTTCTATGCCTATTTCGTTCATTACTACAAATATATCTGTTCGCGCCAAAAATCCATATGTATATGAAATTTTTAATTAAGTTCACATATGCATTTACAAGTGTAATCACATGTCATTTACTTTTTAGCAGCTTTGAGCGTTCAATTTTACTGCCAATCCTCAATTCCGGCTTCTCCATAGGCGTTTCCATTAAAATATCAAAGACTATCCCTAACACAGAATATTAGAAAGGTTTGTCAAAACGTCAAGGCAGACATAACCTCGAATTACCAATATCAGCCATCGACCTCTCCATTGGCATTTCCGGGATACCATAAAAACAAAACCCCGGTCATTCGAGGGACCGGGGTTTAGTAAAAAATCGTGTCTGGCTACCAACCAGACTTCACGTAAAAAAGGCATCCCGGCACCGGCAAAAAATATTTACAACCAACAACCACTACGAATGGAGTAAAAACCTGTCATGCCGGGAATGCCATCTCTTTGCTAGATTCTGGATACTTGCCGCCTGATGTTGGTCTCGCGTCTGGTCGAGTCGCCAAAGTTTTGCGTCCAGTATCATGTGTCCAGGTTCCAGCTTAATCTACATTGTCATGCAAAAACTTATTGTTACCCAGTAAACTGTTATCATCATTCAAGTTGTACCGGGAGATATAAGGTTCTGAAGAGTGAGGCACGTTGTTCATCTTCACGCCTCGTCTCAGATAAGCTGGCAATGACCACTTTTCGTTAAACTCCTCTTTGGTCATCTCCTGCTTCTTATTGCTTTTCAATTTCTCTCTTCTGTCCCTTGCCTGCTGCTGGAGTCTCTCCTTGGTCTTGCGATACTCCATCATCCCCTCTTCATTTAGCACTTGATCCGATGAAACTTCGCTTTCGATATCAAACTCATCTTCCTCCGCTTCAGCAAACAGGCTCTCTTCTCCTTCGTCCTCCACCTCATCCTCCACTTCATCAAAGAGTGTCTTGCTTTGCACAGGTTCTTCCTTTTTCTCAAACAAGGTGAACGTGTAGCTTCTTTCTTCCTTTTCCTCCTTGTCTTCCTTCGTCTCTTTCTTTTCTACCTGCTTCAGGGGCTGCTTAGGCTCCTCAGTCTTTTTGGGAGCGGAAAGCACTGGCTTATCTTTATCCGCCACCTTCAACTCTGGCTCCTTTTCACCTTCGTTTACAGAATTGTCGATTTGGATAAACAGGTTGTGCTGTGTTTTGTCCAGATCATGAACCTTTTTCTTCTCCTCCATGATTGACTGAGCCTCGGCATCAAAGTCAGTAGCGATAACTGTCACTCTGATACGATCTCCGATGGTAGAGTCTACACCGTGGCCGAAGATGACTTCTGCTTCATCGCCAGCCTGCTGTTGAATATATTCTGTGATCTCTGAAAGCTCGTCCATCTGGAGTTCTGCTTCTTCACCTGAAATGATGGAGAGGAGTATTCTCTTCGCGCCCATGATGTCGCGGTTGTCGAGCAGCGGTGAGGCCAGGGCCTGTTGGGCTGCGAGCAGTGCACGGTTTTCCCCACGTGTCTCTGCTGATCCCATGACTGCAGCACCAGCATTGTGCATTACCGTGCGCACATCCTGGAAGTCGACATTCACGTAACCTGCCAGTGTGATGATCTCTGCGATTCCCTTCGCTGCAGTTGTCAACACATTGTCAGCCTGAGCGAACGCCTGACCGATGGACAGGTTGCCGTAAATCTCTCTCAGTTTGTCGTTGAGAATGACCAACACGGTATCGCAACTCGCACGAAGCGATTCAATACCTAGTTGCGCTGCGGCTAATTTCTTTTTCCCTTCAAACATGAACGGTACAGTGACAATACCTACTGTGAGGATGTCCATGTCTTTGGCAATTTTTGCCAATACAGGCGCAGCACCGGTTCCTGTGCCTCCACCCATTCCGGCCGTCACGAACACCATCTTGGTGCCAGTGAGCATTTCGCGGATTTGATCTTTGCTTTCCAATGCAGCCGCACGACCCACTTCAGGATTTGCACCGCACCCGAGACCTTCCGTGAGGTTGGCCCCGATTTGAAGTTTATAAGGAATGGGGCTGCTGTTGAGCGCCTGTAAGTCGGTGTTGCACACAACGAACTCGACATCTTTGATGCCTTGTGCGAACATGTGGTTGACCGCATTACTTCCTCCGCCACCCACTCCAATCACCTTGATGATCGACTGGTGATGTTTGGGGAGCTCGAATTTGTAAGCTATTCCAGACATGATGATAATTGTTTAGTGGTTAATTCTTTTAGTATTCGTTCTTGCCATCGAGATCATCGATCAACAATCCTTTCGTCTTATTCAGGATGTTGGTAAAGAAATCTGATGACGTAACTTTTTTTGTTTTGCCAACTTTAACGGTACGTGCTTCCTTGTATCGTTCTTCGCGCTCATCCAATGAACGGAAACCGGACAACACCAAGCCAACTGCTGTAGCATACATCGGACTCTTCACTACCTCCATCTTGCTCTTGCCGAGGTGCTCATTAGGATAGCCAATACGCGCATCCATACCAGTCATGTATTCTACCAGCTGCTTCAAGCAACTGAGTTGCGATCCACCACCGGTGATTACAATACCTCCGGCCAACCTGTTCTCAAAACCTGAAGCCAGTATTTCGGTGTGCGCCATTTCAATGATCTCCTCCATACGGGCTTGAATGATGTTCGACAGGTTCTTCACTGAGATCTCTTTGGCTGTCCTGTTGCGAATGCCTGGGATCGACACGATCTCGTTTGGACTTGCCTCTTCTGCGATCGCCTTTCCAAAGCGAGTCTTCAGCTGCTCCGCTTGCTTGGCCATCACCATTAGTCCATGTTGAATATCAGTGGTCAGAATATTTCCACCGAACGGAATTACAGCTGTATGCCTGATGATGTTGTCATAGAAGATGGCTACATCCGTAGTACCTCCACCAATATCGATCAAGCAAACTCCGGCTTCCTTTTCTTCTTCGCTCAACACCGCAAGGCTTGACGCGAGCGGCTCAAGAATCAGGTCTTCAATTTCCAATCCCGCTCTGCGCACGCATTTATTAATATTGTTAATCGCGCTCGTTTGTGCGGTGATGATATGGAAGTCAGCCTCCAGCTTCACGCCTGACATGCCAACCGGGTCTTTGATTCCCTCTTCGTAGTCCACCATGTAGTCTTGTGGCATCACGTGGATGATCTCACTTCCGGGAGGAATGACGATGCGGTACATGTCTTCGGTAAGTCTGTTCACATCTTCAATGCTGATCTCATCATCTTTAGAATTGCGAGTGATGCTTCCGTGATGAATAGAGCTGCGGATGTGCTGACCTGCGATACCTACATTGACAATGCCGATGTCGATACCTGACATGTCGCTGGCCTCCTTAATAGCCTTTTCAATGGCGAACACAGTCTTGTCGATGTTGGTGACAATCCCTTTGATCACGCCTTCGGACTCCGCCTTGCCCATGCCCAATACTTCGAGCTTCCCGTAGGCATTTTTGCGACCGACTATGGCACAAATTTTTGTGGTGCCTATGTCAAGTCCTACTACTATTTTTTCCTGTTCCATGGTTGTAAATCGTTATTAGTGGTTGTGCTTTTTAGTTGTCAGTTGTTTGTTGTCGGTTCTCAGTTATTCTGCTATTACCTGTCCTTCGTATTCTACGTTCACACGCTCATATTTAGTCCAACCTCGTTGAGGTAGTATCTCCTTATAAAAAATCATCAGCTTCCGGAACTTCGTTTCAATATTTTCTGGTTTGCCAAACTCAACGAGCTGACCTGTAACCTGCGGGTAGATGAATATCTTACCGCTCTCATTAATATCCAGTTGGGCCACTTGTGCTTTCCAAAACATATCTCTTTGAATAAATTCAATCATATCCATTATCTGCACCCCGAAATCTGAATTAAGGATATCTCCTTGTTCAATCAATTCTGCGGCTTTGCTTCCTGTGATAAGTAGTATTCTTGATGCGTACTTTTCTGACGTTCTCATCACCTTTCCATCTTCAGCGATATAAGCATCGGGTCCGTTATCCCTAATTAATCTCGCGATAGGCCGTCTTAACTTGACATTCACAGTTACGTTCCCCTTTACATCTCCAAAGATTTCTGCTTTCGCTATGTGCTTATCTCCTTCCAGTCTTTTCTCGAGCGATCGAAGGTTGATTCGGTCTATACTTTTGCCAATCATCGTTTCACCACTGCTCTCCATAATCTGAAGTACATCTGCCTCATCAATGAAATGGTTTTCACGTGTATTCTCAAGTTCAACCACGATGTTCTTGCAAACCACCCCTGATTGTTTACGCTCACTAAATGCAATCAGGAAAAAGATCCCAACCAATGCCGTTACAATCTTGGCTTCAGTACGTATGTTGAGTTTGAATTTCTTTTTCATAATCCTATTTCAAATACTTACTTGTCAACATCTGTTTAATTGGCTCTACGCAGGTGTCTATATCTCCGGCTCCAATGGTAGCCAATACTTCGATATCCATATCTTCTAACTTCGCAACCACATCTGCTTTGGTGCATCTCACCTTCACATTGCTGGTGATTTCATCGAAAAGCATGTCTGACGAAACTCCGGGTATTGGAAGTTCTCTTGCCGGGTACAAATCCATGAGCAGCACTTCATCAGCGAGACTGAGGCTTTTTGAGAAGCCTTCTGCGAAATCGCGTGTGCGTGTGTAGAGATGAGGCTGAAATACTGCTGTCACCTTTTTACCCTTGTACATTGACTTCAATGACTTGAGGAATGCTTCGATCTCCGTTGGATGATGTGCGTAGTCGTCTATGTAGACGAGACCAGGAGTGTTGATAATGAACTCAAATCTTCTCTTCACTCCTTTGAATGACTCGAGTGCTTCCTTGATGCTGGCATTGCTCACTCCGAGTTCGTTCGCCACAATTGCCGCAGCAATTGCATTCTCCATATTATGAAAACCAGGGACGCCAAGCTTAATGTCTTCAATCTCAGAGTCAAGCCCTGATAAACTGAATTGAAAAAATCCACCTTCAGTGGTTATCCGACTGGCAAAAAATTGTCCCCGGCTCATGCCATAGGTTTTCACCCTTATTCCTTCTATTTCATTATCGATTGATCTTATAGATTCTTGTTTTACTAACAGTCCACCTTTTGCAATTTGACTTGCAAAGTCTGTAAATGATTTAATCACCTCCTGATGATTGCCGTAGATATCAAGATGGTCCGCATCTACTGAAGTGATCACCGCTATATTCGGAAACAATCGCAGGAATGAGCGATCGAACTCATCAGCCTCAGCCACCACGATGGTTTGATCATTTACTTCCCCTTCCATCACAAGGTTCGAAGCGTAGTTGGTAGTCACACCTCCCAAAAACGCCACCATGTTTACACGTGCTACTTTGAGAATATGTGTGATCAATGAGGACGTGGTGGTTTTGCCATGTGTTCCCGCTACGGCAACAGTCTTGTGTTGTTGCGATATCATCCCTAAAACTTCGGAGCGTTTTTTCAGTTCGAATCCTGCTGATCTAAGGTGGTTAAACTCCTTGTGGTCTTTTGGAATTGCCGGTGTGTACACGACTAGCGCTTTGCCATGTTTTACTGCGTCTGGAATCAAGTCAACGCTATCCTGGAAGTGAACAGCGATACCTTCTTTCTCAAGCTCTTTGGTAAGTGGCGTTGGCGTGCGATCATAGCCAGCCACAGCCAGTCCCTTTTTGTTGAACCAACGTGCCAACGCGCTCATGCCAATACCCCCAATGCCGAGGAAATAGACCATATCGTATTTGCTCAATTGCACGTTACCAGTTTCTCTATTTCATTAACTATATCTTCTGTTGCGTTGGGTCTGCCCAACGTTTTGATATTCTTAGAAAGTTTTTCACTCAGCGTGTGGTCATGAAGCAATTTTAAGGCTTCGTCCACCAATCTCTTTCCTGCTTCTGCATCTGAAATCATCAAAGCTGCGTCCGCATCTACCAACGCTTTTGCATTTTTAGTCTGGTGATCTTCTGCAACGTTTGGAGATGGAACCAGTATAGCAGGCTTGCCCGTAACACATAGTTCTGAAATCGCCAATGCGCCAGAACGTGAGATGACGGCATCACACACAGCATACGCCAAATCCATTTCCCGGATGAAGTCAAAGATTCTTATCCTTCTCAAATCTTTATTCGAGGTTTGCTCCTGGATCTGTTCGTAGTAAAACCTACCTGTCTGCCACACTACCTGCACATTTGCATCAATTAACTTATCAAGGCCAGCAAGAATACTCTGATTAATCGTTCTTGCCCCAAGGCTACCTCCAATGATCAGTAGAGTTTTGTCTTTTCCGCTGAGCATAAAGTGATCCAATGCCTTGTCCTTCTTGGAACTCAAATCAAGGATGTCCTTGCGAACAGGGTTACCAGTAAGTCTTACCTTTTGCTCATCAAAATATTTTTCCATGTTAGGATAAGCCACGCAGATGGCGCTAGCTTTTCCTGCGAGTTTGCGATTGGTTAACCCTGCGTATGAGTTCTGCTCCTGTATCAGTGACGGTATTTTCATTCTATTCGCAACCATCATCACAGGCCCGCTTGCATAGCCTCCTGTACCCACTACTACATGTGGTTTGAATCCTGAAACAATTTGTTTAGCCTTGATATAGCTGGACAACAACTTGAACGGGAACAATAGATTGGACAAAGTCAGCTTACGCTGTAATCCGCTTATCCATAGGCCAATGATTTTAAAACCCATCTCAGGCACTTTGGTCATTTCCATTTTACCCTTGGCTCCCACAAAAAGAATCTCCGCATCGGGATGACGTTCTTTGAATGTGGATGCGATAGCCAATGCCGGAAATACGTGGCCTCCGGTTCCTCCACCACTAATGATCAGACGATATGGTTGCCCGTTTTTCAAGCTGCTTTTGCTACATCTTTATTTTCCATTTTTGCTTCCTGCTGCCACTGCTCATCGCGCTCGCCACGACTCACACTTAGAATTATTCCAACAGATAATCCAGTAAACACCATCGCTGTTCCTCCCATACTAATCAGTGGCAAAGGTTGTCCTGTGATCGGCCCGAGGCCCACAACAACACCCATGTTCACCATCGCCTGACACACGAGATCAAAACTCAATCCGGCAGAGAGCAAGCCACCAAACGCACGTTCACTGTTGTATGCCGCTTTCATTCCCCGATGAAGCAAGATGAGATAGAGAACGAGTACCACAACACCGCCAATCAATCCGTACTCTTCAATAAGTATCGCGTATATAAAATCCGAGTAAGGATGTGGAAGAATGTTTCGTTGGTCACTGTTTCCTGGTCCTTTACCAGCAATGCCACCAGTTGCTACCGCAATGCGAGCATGCTTCGCCTGAAATGGCAACTCAGTGCCTTGAACAAAACTCATGATTCTATTCTTAGCGGTTTCACCGCGTACTCCAAACTTGAAAGCAATAGCACCTGCCAAAGCGCCCACCAAAACCAGCATGGCCAAATACTTTACCGGTACGCGGCCAATAAACATGACCAGCATACAGGTGGCAAACAATAAGGCGGCTGTTGACAGGTTAGTTAGTGCGATCAATCCGCAGATCACTCCACTCCATATTAACAATGGAATGAGAGATTCTTTAATATCATCAATGTTTTGTTGCTTCTTGGAAAGCATGCTGGCGAGGTTGATGATCAGTGCCAAGCTTGCGAAATCAGAAGGCTGAAACGAAGTGTTGATCAGTGGTAGTGTGATCCATCGTGCTGCGTCATTGATGGTAGTTCCATTCGTAAATGTGTAAATCAACAATGGTACACTAATCCACAATGCAAGTCGCGATAGCTTTGAATAATATCTATAATCAACCTTGTGTGCCAACCACATAGAGGCCAATCCAAGGAACACCATAAAGGTGTGTTTCACGAGATACAGTTCCGGGCTCACGGTACGCTTGTAAGCCAGTGTGCCGATAGAACTGTAAACCACCAGGATACTGATCAATGACAGTGCAAATACCACAGCCCAGATCACTGGGTCACCTTGCAAATGTTTGTCCGCCCATTCTTTTACTTTGTTCATGCCTCAATCGTGTTTTCTTGTTCTCTCTTCAATTCCTGAACTGCTTCCCTGAATTGATCACCCCGATCCATGTAGTTCTTAAACAAATCAAAACTTGCACACGCAGGCGAGAGGAGAACCACATCTCCCTTGTCTGCGTTGTCCAATGCCATTTTTACCAAATCTTTTACACTTTGTGTTTCCAATATTGTTGGCACCACGCCCTGAAAAAATGAAGTGAGCTTCGAATTGTCTGTACCCAAGCAGATCAATGTCTTTACTTTTTGCTTTACCTGGTCTTTGATCAGGTTGTAGTCGTTACCCTTGTCTACACCACCTGCAATCCAGACCAAAGGTTTTTCAAAACTTCCCAACGCGTAAACAACTGAGTCGACATTGGTCGCTTTGGAATCATTGACGAATTCCACGCCCTTAATCGTTCCTACTGGCTCAAGGCGATGAGGAGCATTCTTGAATGTCTTTAGACCTTTTCTGATAGTCATAACATCTACTCCAGCGAGCACAGCAGCCGTAACGGCTGACATCGTATTGATCAAGTTATGTGGTCCCTTCAGCGTAGTGTCTTCTTGAAGAATATCAAATGACAATTCTCCAATTTTGAAGTTCATTTTCTTACCATCGAAGTAGGCTGGTGTTTTAGCGCCAGACAAAGACACCGGGTATTGTTTAGGAACGATGTTTCTTTTGATCATCTCGGCACTGACGTTGGTATCCTCCTTGTAGTATATGAACGAATCTTCCTCATCCATATTCCAGGTTAACTGAAATTTGGAATTAATGTAGTTTTGAAAGTTGTAGCCATACCGATCAAGATGATCCGGTGTGATATTCAACAGAACACCAATAGAAGGTTTGAAATTGGTCGTGCCATCCAATTGATAGCTGCTCACCTCTGTAACATACCAATCATATCCGTCTATTACTTTCCGGGCAAGGCTTTCACCGACATTCCCGGCAAGGGCGACATTGTATCCACCTTGTTTTAGCAAGTGATAAGTCAATAATGTTGTTGTGGTCTTTCCGTTGGTTCCTGTGATGGCGATCACCTTTCCAGTCAGGTGACGGAATCCAAATTCAATCTCATCAATCACCTCGATTCCTTTTTCAACCACTTTTTGAATGATCTCGGCTTTCTCTGGTATGCCTGGGCTCTTGATCACAAGGTCAGCGTTGAGGATCAGTTCTGGCGTGTGGGTACCTACCTCGAAAGAGATTTTATTTTTCACCAACTCTTGTTTGTACTCGTCTTTCACGGATCCTTTTTCTGAGACAAAGACATCATAGCCTTTGGCGACAGCTAAAAGTGCCGCCCCTGTTCCGCTCTCACCTGCTCCTATGATGACTACTCTTTTCACTATCTCAGTTTCAAAGTTGCCAGACTCATTATTGCCAGTAATATCCCAACAATCCAAAACCGTGTTACAATTTTAGATTCGTGAATGCCTTTCTTTTGATAATGGTGATGTAGTGGCGACATGAGAAATATCCTTCGACCTTCACCATACTTCTTGCGGGTATATTTGAAATAGGATACCTGCATAATCACCGATAGATTCTCAATGATGAATATTCCGCACAGCACCGGAATCATCAATTCTTTTCGCACAGCTAATGCCAACACCGCGATGATTCCTCCGAGTGCAAGGCTGCCTGTGTCTCCCATAAACACTTGTGCCGGGTAAGAGTTGTACCATAGAAATCCAAGACACGCTCCCACAAATGCAGTACAGAAAATTACCAACTCTCCGAGGTTGGGGATGTACATTATATTCAGGTAGCTACTGAAGTCAACGCGACCAGAGAGGTAAGCAAAAATGGCGAGCGTCAAACCAATGATAGCAGACGTTCCAGCAGCCAATCCGTCAATTCCATCCGTAATATTTGCACCATTTGAAATTGCAGTTACAACCAACACCACTACCAATACATATATTATCCAGGTGTATGCAGTCGGGAGAAATGGAACTATTGAGGAATAGTCGAGTTCATTATTTTTAAAAAACGGAACTGTTGTCTTCGTTGACTTTACATCTTCATATGATTTGCCATCCTGATTATCAATCACGATTTCGGTCGAAGCGGTTGAGGTTTCTGTTTTAAGATGGCGAACGACTACATCGCTATTGAAATACAAGACGAGGCCGACAACCAAACCAAGACCTACCTGTCCGATGATCTTAAATCTTCCTGCCAGCCCTTCCTTATCTTTTTTGAATACTTTGATATAGTCATCAAGCAATCCGATTAATCCCAGCCACACCGTGGTGACTACCAAAAGAATTACATAAACATTGTCTAGCTGTGCGAACAAAAGTGTTGGAATCAGGATGGCACCTAAGATGATCAGCCCACCCATCGTAGGCGTTCCCTTCTTTTGCATCTGACCATCAAGGCCGAGATCACGAATGTCTTCACCTACTTGTTTTTTCCTAAGGAAGTTGATGAGGCCCTTACCAAAGGTGATCGTGATTACCAGAGACAAGACAGCCGCTGCACCCGCACGGAAGGAGATATATTGAAACACCCCCGCTCCCATCAGGCTGTAGTTGTTCTCCAAATAATCAAACAAATAATACAACATCAATTTCTAATTTCTGATACTCTAATTATCTAACTCTCGTTTTCTTCTAGATGTTGAGACAATCTTTCCAATGACCTTTAGAATACTTTCAATATCGGTCAGTAACTTATCCGGATTAGGGTAGTTCTTAGCGAAATGACACAGCTCAAGCCAATACTCTGTTTCTTCTGCTTCTTTACTTGCAATCTTCAGTTTATGAATAAAATCCGCCTTGCTTTCTGCATTTTGAGCCTCTTTAACATTTGCACCAATTGAACAGCCTGATCTTAAAACCTGATCCGCAATAGCAAATTTTCTTTTACTCTGTAGTAACTCAGAGAAAGAGATGATGTCTAAAGCAAACTGAAACGATAATTTCATTATCAGATTATTGTTGTAGTTTCTCATCAGTAATTAGCAATCAATCATCAGTAATCAATTAGCAAACATTTTTAACATCCGTGTCAATACTTCTTTATCGTCAAAGGGATGTTTCACACCTTTTATTTCCTGGTAGGTCTCATGGCCTTTTCCTGCCACCAGCACGATGTCATTTTCTTTCGCCATCATGCATGCTGTCTTTATCGCTTCCTCTCTGTCCACAATCACCAATGTCTTCTTTGCTTCAGTAGCTCCAACTCCTTTTTGCATTTCACGAATGATCTCCATTGGATCTTCGCTGCGGGGATTGTCGGAAGTAAAAATTGCTTTGTCGCTGTATTTGCAGGCGATGGCTGCCATTAACGGTCTTTTCATTTTGTCACGATCGCCACCACATCCCACCACTGAAATAACCTGTTCTTGTCCAGTTCTGAACAGCGCAATAGTCTCAAGTACATTCTTTAAGGCATCTGGAGTGTGTGAATAGTCAACAATCGCAGTGAACTTGGATCCTGGTAAAATCAATTCAAACCTACCTGCCGCGCCTGTAAGTGCTGATAGTCTCATTAACACGCTTTCGGAGTCTTCACCCAACAGCATCGCTGTCGCGTAAACTGAGACGAGGTTATAGGCATTGAAATCGCCAATCAGCTTGAACCACACGTTTCGATTGTCAATTTCAAGCTCCAATCCTTCCAAAGAATTGGTGATGATCTTGGCTTTGAAGTCGGCCATTTTCTTGAGTCCAAAAGTTCTCTTTGCAGCCTTTGTATTCTGCAGCATCACCATACCGCGCTTGTCATCAACATTCACTAGCGCAAATGCTTCTGATGACAATCCATCAAAAAATCCCTTTTTCGCCTTGATGTAGCTCTCGAAGGTATGATGGTAGTCAAGGTGATCGTGCGTGATGTTTGTGAAAATACCACCGGCAAAGTCCAACCCTTCAATTCTACCCTGGTCCACTGCATGGGAGCTTACTTCCATAAAACAATGGGTGCATTGGGCTTCTACCATCTTTATCAGAAGCTCGTTGATCTGAATTGCATCAGGAGTGGTGTGAGTTGCTACGAGCACATCTTCTTTGATCCTATTTTCAACTGTGGACAACAACCCGACTGGATGTCCCATGGAGGTAAACAACTTGTAGAGCAGTGTGGCCACCGTTGTTTTTCCATTTGTACCTGTAACGCCAACTAACTTTAGCTTTGACGAAGGGTTGTTGTAGAAATTGGCTGCCACAACACCCAGGGCTCGTGCGCTATTCTTAACTGTAACGTAGGTGACGTTGGGATTTAAGGTGTCCGGCAGTTTTTCGGAGATGATAGCTATCGCTCCATTTTTGATCGCGGTGTTAATAAAGGCGTGGCCATCTGACTGAGTCCCCTTAACCGCCACGAACAGAAAATTTCTCTTTACTTTCCGTGAGTCAAAAGTAACTCCCGCAACACCGATGTTCATGTCACCGGATGCTGACGTGATGTTCACTTTGTACAATATGTCTTTTAACTCACGCATCAACTCAATCGGATGTAAATTTTATTACCCTTCGACACTCTGGTCCCTGGATTTATTGATTGTTCTACCACACGCCCTTTACCTTGATGTTCTACTCGCAACCCTGATTTCTCCAGCAAGAAAAGTGCATCCCGAAAAGTCATTCCTTTCACATTGGGGACTTGATCTTTGCCTGGTGTGTTATTGCTCCACAGCACAGAGCTGCCGTTTCGCGCGGCCCTAATCCACTCTTCCTCGGTATTAGAGTGATTCGAAACACCAAGCTCATTGCAAAGCATTGTCAGTTCATCTTGCATTCCTGCCTGAATCACAGGGAATACTCCGGACTCTAATACTTTTTTCTTCTCCATCGCGAGGTGAAGGTTGATATCGCGTGAATAAATATTATCTGCAATCTCTTTGAATACGGGGCCAGCAACATTGTTTCCATACTGCTGCCATCCTTTTGGATTTTTGATCAGTACAATCGCTGTGTATTTTGGATCGTGCGCAGGGAAATAACCTACGAATGAGGTTATATATTTTTTGTTATACTTTCCGTTTTCAAGTATTTGTGCTGTTCCTGTCTTGCCGGCAATTTTGTAGTGGGCATTTCTTAGGTTAGATGCTGTTCCATTATCCACTACGCCTTCTAGCAAAAGTCTTAGCTTGTTGAGGGTCGCATTTGAACAAATTTTACTGTTCAACGTCTCGGTAGAGAACTCCTGCTTTACTTGATCTGCCTTCGAAATCGAAGTAACAAAAATAGGTTTGATCATTTTACCACCGTTAGCAATAGCATTAAACAATGCGAGTGTGTGCAGCGGAGTTATTTCAAATCCATATCCGTAAGCCATCCATGGCAAGGTAATTCCACTCCACGCCTTGGTTCCAGGTCGCGCGATTTTTGGATAACCCTCTCCTGCTATTTGCAGACCGAGGGGTTTAGATAACTTGAGGTCATCTACATATTTCAAAAAGGTTGATGGCTTCAGCCCAAAATGATGATCCAATAATTTCGCCATCGCGACATTGGACGACAGCTCGAATGCCTGCTTGATAGTTATCGTGCCGTATCCTCCATCGTGGTGGTCACGAACCTTGTTCTTATAAAACGTAAACTCGCCTTTACCAGTCTCCACGCTATCTGATAAGCGAATGTTGGTGTCTTCCAACAAAGCCATCATGGTGACCAGCTTGAATGTTGAGCCTGGTTCGAATAATCCGCCAACCGCGTGATTGAATAACTCACTGTAATTATTACCGTGACGAGTAAGATTTGAAATTGCCTTAATATGACCGGTCTTTACCTCCATGACTACAACGGTCCCTTCATCGGCCTGGTGTTGTTCCATAGCCCGATGGAGTGATGTCTCCGCCACATCCTGTAGGTTGATATCAAGCGTAGTTTCGATATCAAGACCATCCTTTGATTTAATGTTGTTCGCATCAAACACAGGCTTCCAGGTTCCACCTGCTATCTTTTGAAAAAGAGCTTCACCATCCTGACCACCCAGCGCTTCATTGAAACTATACTCTAGGCCAGCTCCATTTCCATTTTCATTAACAAAACCAACTGTTCTTCGTGAGAGGTTGGAGAACGGTCGATATCTGACGTCTATTTTTTCGAAGATCACACCCCCGCCATATCTCCCTTCGCGGAAGATGGGCCACGAGGACATTATCTTCTTCGTTTGATAGTTTATCTGCTTGCGATTAAGAACAATGTATTGGCGATTAGCTGCTCTTGCATCCTGAATCATCCGCTTATATTCAGTGGCAGATTTGTCTTTGTAGTAACGCGATAAGAATATGGACAACGAGTCAATTCCCCCTTTGAAGATCTTGTCGGAGGCCAGGCGTGGATCAAGTGCCACTTTATAAAAAGGTAGATCAGTTGCCAGCAAGCTTCCATTATCTGAATAGATGTTGCCGCGGGTGGCCTTTACTTTCTTGTAGTCAAAAGTGATCTGCTCGCTGATCTTCGTCCACTCCTCGCCTTCTACAAACTGGATGTGAGAGGTTTTAACGATCACAGCAATGGCAAACAGCACCACAAAAAGGAATGCTACTCTTACTCTTATTAATATGGACCTCTTAATATTCACCTTCTTCTACAACTATTTTATAGGGTGGATTCAGACTCTCTTTCAGTCCAATGGTCTTTACTCTTCTGGCCACTTCGGATTGTTTACTTGCAAACATCAAGTCGGCTTTCAGCGTAGTGTAATCCGCCCGTATATCTTCCACCTCAGTTTGCATGTGATTTATTTTTCTAATTGTCTTTTCTGCAGAGTGCGTGTTGCCTATGTACACGAGGCTGAGAAACAGCACGAACAGAATCTTGGGAAGGTATTTCACCGGAAAACCTTCCTCGAAGTAGGTGTCGATCTTCAGGCGACCCTCCAGCGAAGAGAATAGACTTTTGCCTGTTCCCTCTCCTTTATTTTGTCCTATTCTGAATTTATTCTCTGACATAATCTATACTCGTTCAGCAACTCTAAGTTTTGCACTTCGTGATCTACTATTTTGTTCAAGCTCTTCGTCACCGGGTGTTATGGGTTTCCTCGTGATTGCCTTAAAGGGTCTTACGGGGTTTCCATAAAAGTCTTTTTCCAATTCTCCGAATACCTTTCCTGTGTTGATATAGTTTTTAACCATCCGATCTTCGAGAGAATGGTAAGACATTACCACTAATCTTCCTCCAACTTCTATAAGCTCACCACATTGCAACAGAAACTCTTCCAATGCTTCCATCTCTTTATTCACCTCAATCCGCAATGCTTGAAAAACCTGCGCGTAATACTTGTGTTCTTTTCCTCTGGGAGCTAGCGGTTTTAGTAGGCTGATCAGGGTTTGAATGTTTTCCAGTTTACTTTGGCTTCTCGCTGCAGCAATAGCTTTAGCCAATGTCTTTGCGTTCTTCACCTCACCATACATACCAAACACCTTATGCAAATCGCCTTCACTATAGCTGTTTACAACAGATGCAGCAGTCAATTTACCTTTCGTGTCCATGCGCATATCCAACGGTCCTTCAAACCTTGTGGAGAATCCTCGCTCTGGTGAATCGATCTGATGTGATGAGATTCCCAGGTCGGCAAGAATACCATCCACCTTAGTGATCTTGTTGAGCTTCAGGTATTTTTTCATATACCTGAAGTTGGCTTGACAAAATGTAAAAGAACGATGTGCGATCTTGTTCGCTTCGTGTCTGGCATCTTCATCCTGATCAAAGGCAATCAAACGTCCACCTTTGATTTTTTCCAGGATTGCCAAACTATGTCCTCCTCCCCCGAAGGTTACATCTACGTAAGTTCCTTCTGGGTTTATATTCAGGGCATCAATACACTCATGAAGCATGACCGGCTTGTGATAGCTCGATGTCATGGTTTCATTCATCAAGGTATTTTTGCGCTAGTTTGGACAACTCACTTGGGTCACTGATCATATGCTTCTCATAGAGTGATGGATTCCATATCTCAACCTTGTTGCCCATACCCACCAGTATTGCTTCTTTGTCAATCTGAGAGTAGCTGAGCATGTTTTTAGGAATGAGAAATCGGCCGTTGCCATCAAGCTCAACGGTGGCAGTACCAGAAAAGAAGTTGCGTTGCAGTTTCCTGTACTCTTCGTTGAACTCGCTTAGGCCAGAAATCTTTGAGAAGACTTTTTTGAACTCCACCATGGGATAGAGTATCAGGCACTGCTCGAATCCCCTTCTGATCACTAGCTCATTACCCGAACTCTCGGGTAACTGACTTTTGATCCGGGCAGGCAATACCAGCCTTCCCTTGGAATCAAGCTTGCTTTCGTACTCGCTGGTGAAGAAAGTCATGACTGTAGTGGTTGTCTTTCTGTCACCTACTGCCGGGACCTTCCCGGATAATAGGCTTCTCCTTAAGCAAACATAAATAGAAAAATAACATTTTCAACCACTTTACCCCACTTTATGACACTTTTAGGTAATAAAACTGCGGTTTTTGCCTTTGAAAGGGCTTTTGGCAAGTTTAAACCCTCAAAAAAGAGGGTTTTGGATCAGTTGATGAGGCCGGAATTGCGAAGGAAATCCAGCTTTTCGGCCGTAAAACCGAAGTTTTCAGATAAGATTTGGGTGGTATGCTGGCCAAAATGGGGAGGTGGGAGAATGTGGGTGGCTTCAGGAAGCAAACCATCATGAGTTGAAATCATCTGCCTCAGCCCGGAAATCTGACCTTTGAGAATAACAGCCTCGGCTTCTTTCATGGATAGGGCGTCTCTTACATTTTGAATGATTCCTGCCGGGATCTTGAATTGACTGCATTCAAGCATGAATTCAGATGAGGTTTTTTCTGCTATCGCATTAGATAAGGCCTCTGCCAAAGGTTTTCTGTTTTTCACCCTATCAGAGTTGGTCTTAAATCGCGGGTCGAATCCTAAGTCGCTAATATTGAGAATCTTACAGAGGTTTTGGAATTGCCTGTCACTACCAACAGCCAGTAAAACGCGTTTTTTATCTGCCGTCTCAAAATTCTCTCCATATGGGGCAATATTGGGATGCTCTGAACCCTTTCTTGTTGGTAAAATATTGGCCACCAACCAATTAGTACCTTGGTTAGCCAATGACGACAATGCGGCTTGAATGAGCGAAACCTCTACCAATTCTCCTTCCTTGGTTTGAAATCTCCTTAATAACGCCAGAAGCAGCCCCTCCTTCAGATGGTGTGCCGCCAACACATCGATAAGCGCTACGGGCATTTTTGTTGGACCGCTCTCAGGTGTCCCGTTCAGATCCATAAAACCTGACTCAGCCTGAATCACCGCATCGTAGCCAACCCTGTCACTGTCAGCCCCGTAGCCGGTAACCTGACCGTAGATCAATCCTCGATTGAGTTTTGATAAAGTATGGTAATCAACCCCCAATTTTTCTGCATCTCCGGGTTTATAGCTGGCGATGATCAAATCGGCCTTAGTTGCCAATTGTCTGACAATCTCCTGCCCCTCTTTTTTTGAAAGGTCCAAAGCCAGGGACTTTTTCCCCCAATTGACAGACGAAAAATATGCCGACACATCACCTGTTTGCTCACCATTTCCCTTCCATGTTCGTGTCACATCGCCACCTGCATGCAGATTTTCAATCTTAATGACCTCGGCCCCTAACTCTGCAAAGAACTGGCCCACGCTGGGTCCAGCCAATACAGAAGCAAGCTCCACGACCTTTAGTCCGGTGAACAATTCTTTATTTTGCATCGTTGATTAGTATTCAACCCTAAAATTCGAATTAAAAATATGAGGTTCATAGTTACTCTCGCATTTACCAGCCTGCTTTTTTCATGCAATCAAAGTCGCGAACTAAAGATGGGTCCCTGGCGAGGTATCGTCAATGTGCAGGGTCAGGAACTGCCGATGAATTTTGAGATTGTAAAAAGCGATGATCAATACGCGGTTGTTCTCAGAAATGATGAAGAAAAAATTACACTTGATGAAGTCAATGTAACGACCGATTCTATCACAATGTTTATGCACATTTTCGATACCGAGATCCATGCGCGTATTGGGGATGGCAAGTTGACTGGCTACTACATCAAGAATTATGAAAAGGACTTCAAACTTCCTTTCACTGCCACATTTGGCGAAGAGCACCGATTTGTGGAAGCGAACAACAATGTCGAAGAAGATTTCTCTGGTAAATATGCAGTAACCTTTGTTAGCCCGACCGATACCACTGTTGCTGTTGGAATATTTCAACAAACTGGCAATCAGCTCACAGGTACATTTCTCACTCCTATTGGTGATTATCGCTATTTGCAAGGAAACGTGGTAGATGGCGAGTTGATGCTGAGCACGTTTGATGGAAACCACGCTTTTGTTTTTAAAGCAAAAAAGAAAGATGGACAACTGGTTGGTGATTTTTGGTCGGGTAAGGACTCACACGAAACCTGGACAGCGACTGAAGATGAAAATGCAGCCTTACCCGATGCAGAAAAACTTACTTATCTCAAGGAAGGTTATGATCGTATCGATTTCAGTTTTCCGGATACGGAAGGAAAGTTAGTAACGCCAAATGATGAGCGATTCAAAAACAAAGTTCTGATACTTCAAATTTTTGGTACATGGTGCCCCAACTGTATGGATGAGACCCGTTTCCTCAGCAAGTGGTATAATAATAACAAGGATCGCGAGGTTGCAATACTTGGTCTCGCCTATGAGGCAAAGGATGATTTTGACTATGCCAGTGGACGCGTAAAAAAGATGAAGTCAAAATTGAATGTTCCATATGATTTTGTGATTGCGGGGAACAAGGATAAGATCGAAGCGGCCAAAACGCTACCTATGCTAAACCATGTATTATCTTTTCCTACAACAATCTTCATTGACAAAAATGGCAAGGTGAAACGAATTCACACAGGATTTACAGGTCCCGGCACGGGAGTATTTTACGAGGAGTTTATTCAAAGCTTTAACCAGACTATGGATGAACTTTTGGAGGATAAACTGGCTTCTTCTCAATAATGTGTTCTAGGTTTGCATTCAGATAGTCAGAAGATGAAAAAAAGGGTTGTTGTTGGTTTATCGGGCGGAGTTGATTCCAGCGTTGCTGCTTATCTGCTAAAAGAGCAGGGCTACGAGGTAATAGCTTTGTTCATGAAAAACTGGCATGATGACTCGGTGACGATCAGCAATGAGTGTCCGTGGCTTGACGATAGTAATGATGCTGTTATCGTGGCGCAGCATCTGGGCATCCCTTTTCAGACTATCGATCTTAGTAAGGAATACAAGGAAAGAATCGTTGACTACATGTTCAACGAATATCAGAAAGGGAGAACACCCAATCCGGATGTGCTCTGCAACAGAGAAATCAAATTTGATATTTTCCTTAAAGCTGCGATGAAGCTTGGTGCAGACTTTGTGGCTACGGGTCACTACTGCCGGAAAGGCGAGATAGAGAGGGATGGAAAAAAAATTTATCAACTGTTGGCAGGCAAAGACGGAAACAAAGACCAGAGTTATTTTCTATGCCAACTCACACAGGAGCAACTTGGTAAGGCCCTGTTTCCAATTGGAGAACTTACGAAACCCGAAGTACGAGCGATAGCCAAGAAGATCGGATTAGCCACTGCAGAAAAGAAAGACTCGCAAGGTCTTTGTTTTATCGGTAAGGTTCACCTTCCTGATTTTTTGCAGCAACAACTAAAACCTAAAAAGGGCAAGGTTATAGAAGTCCCTGGAGACTCGACCATTTTCAAAAATGGTTGGTCCCCGGACGATCTAAAGAATATCACTCAGCCTTACAATCTCAGTGCAGAGGTCGGTACCGAAGTAGGTGAACACAATGGTGCGCACTACTATACCATCGGTCAGCGAAAAGGTTTGAACATGGGCGGATTCCCAAAACCCATGTTTGTGATTGGGACGGATACAGAAAATAACCTTATTTATATGGGCCAGGGTGAAGATCATCCCGGTCTGTATCGAAAAGGCCTGTTCATTCAGGTTTCTGAAGTTCACTGGGTCAGAGAGGACCTGGCACTTGAAATTGGCGCATCTCGCGACTACAAAGTAAGAATAAGATACCGTCAGCCACTCGACCAAGCGAGGCTTACCATGACGAAAGAGGGTCTTTATATTGTTTTCGAAAATCTCCAACGAGGCGTTGCCCCAGGGCAGTTCGCAGCTTGGTATGAAAATGAAGAACTCATAGGATCGGGAGTAATCAATTGACCTTAATAGTCAACTCTGAAGCAAACAACATCTTACGATCATTGTCCTTTCGATTCCATTTTAGTAGAGTGCTAACATCCGGAGTTACCTTACCCTCAAAAGACTGTGCCCCATTGGTGATTACAACGATCGGTTGAGTAAGGTCGAAATCATCAGGTGAAATTAGAATCGTGTATTGTTTTACATTGCTTGTCTCAACCATCACTGAGTTACCTGACTTGATCAACCGAACAATTCCAAAAGGCACTTCTCTCCTAAAAGCGGTAGTTGACGTTCCGAGCAGGTCAACGGAGTTAGTATCTTCAATTTTTGAATTGGATTTCGTCTTTCCTATTTTATCAATTATCAAATACCTGTATCTGCCGAAGTTGAGATTCTCTGTCTGCCAGATCAATGTATCAGGATATGGATTACGTGGGTGGCTTTGAACAAAGTTATTAATCGAATCGCGCAGCTTCGGAAACCACCTCATATTATGTCCCTCACCTTTGACAATTGTATAATTTGACGCTGGGTTACGATCCCGGACTACGTCAGCAAAAGGTTTTTCCCATGAGATATCAAAGATGTTATCGAGGCTTGTATTAACAATGTAAAAGGGCACGTTACCAAAATTGTTGAAATAGACCTGCCGTCCGCCTACTCGTGTAAGGGCTCGTACTGATCCAATGAAGGGTGTAACACAAGACCAATAGCTCTGATCACAATTGGAGAAATAATAGCTACCGATTCCTCCATCTGATACGCCACTAAGTGTGATGTTGTTTTCATCCACGTTATAATTCTCCTTGACGAAATTCAACAAGTAGCCGAGATTAGTTGATTGAACGTCACTCCACCAGGGTGCGAAATTCCATGCCGTGGGGAAGATGAATATTCTATCAGCCTTCAGCAGTTCCGTATTTGTGGTATCTACAGTGTAGCGATAGAGAAAAAATGGGTCAACATTTGAAACCGCACCGTGCAAGTAGACCTGAACTGGATACGTTCGAGTAGGATCATAATCTTCTGGCACTGTTACAACTGCATGTGGGGGTAACTTTGGGTCGGTTTGCTGTGGCACCTTGATGTATCCTGACCTTTGAGGGCTGTAACTTTTGCCTTTCGCCAAGGCGGCATAAACCTCATCAAAGGAAAAGTTTGCTCCGACTATTTTCTTGGAAAACTTTTCCTTGTCTGCCGCTGTCCCTGCATTCCAATAGGCATTCATCAACTCATTTAACTGCTGGCCCATCGCCACTGAGGTCAATGAAACAAGCAGAACGGCAACAACAATCCTATACATCGTTGGTCTTTGAAGTATTCTAACTCAATGTTAAGACTTCAGTTTCACTACTCATTGGATTCTATAAAACTAATTCATTCAATAGTGAAACTTGAAACACAGAGTAACGCAAGGAAGGGTATAAAACAGAAAAGATCAACGATGTTGACCTTTTCGAGAGATTACTTTTGGAACTAGTTACCTGTTTCGTCTCCACTGTTCTGATTCGCCAGACGTTTGCGTTTTGCTTGTTGTTTCGCTTTGTGATACCTGCGTCTGTTCCCTTGGGAATCGTCTCCAGCCGCATCCAACCTTGCCTCTTTGATTCGCGCTTTCTTAATACGCTGTTGCTTGTGACGGGCATCTTCAATTCGCGCATTCTTGATTCTGGCTTGTTTGATCCTCGCCTGCTCAATTCTCTGTTGAGTAAGATCGGCCTGATCCAGTCTTGCTTGTTTCACTCTTGCCTGCTGAAGTCTCGCTTGTTGCGTACGATCAAGGCGTTGCACACGATCCATCCTGCTTACAACATCCGTTGTTCTCACTGGATCTGAAGTTCGGTCCTGCGCAAACGCAGTCACACCAAATCCCATCAATCCGCTTAGCACAAAAACCATTACCTTTTTCATAACTGTTGTTGTTTTGTTGAACCTCGTTTTGGTGGTTAGATACGAGACCACTCGCCAGGTTTAATCGCAAAATAGAAAAAGGAAAGAAAGCTTTAATTCAGCGTTGAGAAGCTGATTTCATTGCCATAAAAAATCTGGCTATAGTCTGGATGAGCTGCATATGAACGCACGAAATAAGTGGTGGCTGGTGCCAGATTCTCTAATTTGATACTGAACTTCCTCTTTGCATCAGTTGCCCCCAAGTCCAATTTTTCAGATGCATTGAAGATATTCAAGCCTCCTTGGGTACCCCATAAAAAACCGTACTGTATTGGTCGGATTGAGCCTGATTCCTTGATTTCAGCTTCGAGTACGACACTCGTACTTCCAATTTGTTGAGCATCAGAAGTGACCAGTTCAGGAAACTCAGCCTCATCGGTGTCGCAGCCAATAGCAATCGGAATGATAAACAATATGAATAGTCTTCTGAGCATTCCCTAAAATATGGATTTCTAAACTTCTCTAAAACCAGACACGCCTCCTGATACGATGAACTTCATAGCCGAAGGGCCGGAAATCTGAAGTGGCATAACACTATCCCTGGGGACCAGAAAGTGATTTCCAGAAAGTGCATATGAGTGGGGGAAGTAGACTGCAACCATATCCGCCAGACCCAACTCTGATAAATCTTTCTGTGTAACAAAGCCAACCTGGTAGATCTGATTCTCCTTATTAATGGTGACTAATACGGGCTTGTCAAATTTTTTCTTCTCTCCTACAAAGGCAGACAGGAGATCTTTTAATGACGAATAGATCAATTTCACAAAAGGAATCCGATTCATCCCCTGATCAAAAATGTCGGTGAATGTCTGAAAGGCGTAAGTTGACGTGAGGTAACCAAACAAGCTGATGGCGGCTATGATAATCACAAAGCCTATTCCAGGTATTTTCAAATGCAGCAAGCTGTCGAGCCAACTGAAACTTATGAATATTACATAAGCTGTTGCCATCAAGGGCACGATGAACAATGTTCCGCTGAAAAAGTAGCGAACGAATTTTCTCAAAGTTTCACGCATAGTTATCACGTTTATAATAAAAAAGGCTCCCGTCTATTCAGGAGCCTTCAATTTCTCTTTATCCTGATGTTTCTATAAGGCTATTCCGATGAATGACTTAAATGCCAGTCCCATCAACCCAGTAATAATCATCGTTAGGCCAAGGCCCTTCAATCCGCTTGGTACATTAGAGTACTTAAGTTTTTCGCGGATAGCGGCTAGTGCTACAATCGCCAACATCCACCCGATACCTGAAGATGTTCCAAACACAGCAGCTTCTGCAAGTGTGTAATCTCTTTGCACCATGAACAATGCGCTACCAAGGATGGCACAATTCACCGCGATCAAAGGAAGAAAGATACCCAGCGTTCCATACAAAGCTGGTGATACCTTTTCCACAATCATTTCAACCAATTGCACCATAGCTGCTATAATGGCGATGAACATAATGAACTGAAGAAACTCCAAATTCATTCCTTCAAATTGTGGACTTAACCAGGTTAGGGCACTTTCTTTAAGAATGTACTCCTGCACCATCCAGTTGGCAGGTACTATGATAGTCAATACGAACACAACTGCTGCACCCAGACCAATCGCTGTGGATACCTTCTTTGATACAGCCAGGTAGGAACACATACCCAGGAAGTAGGCAAAGATCATGTTGTCTATGAAGATCGACTTGATACCGAGGTTAACTAAATCCATAATTCGATCCGTTTGCTATTGTTCTACGTAACCTGTTTTTGTTCTCTGCACCCAAATGATGATCGCCAGGATCATGAAAGCTCCAATGGAATCAACCATCAGACCGTTATTTACATAAGGTATTCCCATTGCCTGGAAGACTTTGAAGTTCAATATTGAACCTGAACCCAGGAACTCGCGGAAGAAGGACACCGCAAGGATAATCCAGGCGTAACCTAGTCCGCTTCCAAAACCATCCAATATAGAATCATAGGGTTTGTTGCCCATCGCGAATGCCTCCAGGCGCCCCATCACGATACAGTTGGTGATGATCAATCCAACGAACGCACCAAGTACTTTGTACATCGGGTAGTTGTAGGCTTTCAAGAATTCACTCACAAGCGTTACAAACAATGCAACCACTGCAAGCTGCACTATAATTCTGATCCGATTCGGAATAAAATTGCGGATCAATGAGATCAACAAATTTGAAAACACGATGGTAAAAGTTACTCCCAATGCCATGATGATGGTTGGCTCCATCTTCACAGTTACCGCCAATGCGGAACAGATTCCCAATACTTGAATAGTAATAGGGTTATCTTCGTTCAACGGATCTGCAACAAGCTTCTTGCGTCTTTTCGAAAAAAGCGCTTCCGACTTCTTTACAACCTTTTCTTCTGCAACTTCAGTACTCATACACTTATGTTTAGAGTCCAGCCATTCGCTGAGACTTCACTTTCTTAAAATAAGATTCATAACAGGTGAGATACTCCATCAACATGCGGTTAACACCGTTGCCGGTCATCGTTGCCCCTGACATGCCGTCCACATGGTGGTCATCCAGTGGCTCCCCTTTTTCTCCTTTCACCATCGACACGGACACCAACTTTCCCTTGTCGTCATAAATTTTCTTGCCTTCGTATCGCTCGCTTATAATGGGATCGTCAGAAATCCTTGCTCCCAGTCCAGGTGTTTCTGCCTTGTGGCCAAACGAAACACCTTTTACAGTTTCAAGTTGCTCACCCAAAGCCATAAAACCCCAGATGCGATCCCACAGTCCATTGCCGTAAACTGGCAGGATGTATGCCTCTACTCTGTTTGAGTCACTTTCGCTCATATATTTAAACACTGGCAGCAGTCGCTCTTCACGGCTGAGTTTGTAGTTCTTCGACACGTCAACTTTTTCAGCAACAAGCGGTTGTCCTTTACTGTCTTTCGTCACCTCCTCACCGTTGTAATTGACCACCAAACTCTTGATTCTCTTATCGTAGATTCCAAGTACGTCATCTTTATCCGACAACTGCATCACAGCACTCAAGATTTGAGATTTTGTGTCGTACTCGATCGATTTTGCTTGCTGCGGACCCAACAGAATTGAGGTAACGGCAAGTGTACCCCCCACAAAAACGGTGGTGATCAGGGTAAATATGACAATGTAGGCATTAGACTGTCGCACGTTGTAATCTTCTTTTTTTGTTAGCCCTTACTACATAATAATCAATAAGCGGAGCAAAAACGTTCATTAGCAGTATCGCTAACATCACTCCTTCAGGATACGCGGGATTAAATACCCGTATGATCACGGATAAGACTCCAATCAGGAAGCCATAAATCCATTTTCCAGTTTCTGTTTGAGAGGCAGTAACGGGATCTGTGGCCATAAACACAGCACCAAATGCCAAACCACCAATAACAAGGTGATATGCAGCCGGCATCAACATAAACTCGTTCGCACCGATCATATTCAGCCCTAAGCCTGCGAGGTACGTGCCTGCGAAAACACTCACGATAATTTTCCAGCTTCCTACACCTGTCACGATCAGTATCAACGCTCCAATCAAACACATTAAAACAGATGTCTCTCCAATACATCCAGGCATGGCACCTATAAACAAATTGGAGAAGCTGAAAATACCATCTGCCCAACCAGCACCAAACTGGTTGAGTGAATTCACAACATTCTCACCGGTGGTGAGCGATGCTGCGCCTATTGACAACGGGGTGGCACCTGAAAATCCAGCAACCGGAGTTGCATCACCCAGATATGTCCACACATCGCCCGAAATATCTGAAGGATAAGCAAAATACAAGAAGGCACGTGCGGTAAGCGCAACATTCAATACGTTCATTCCCGTACCACCAAAGGCCTCTTTGCCAATGATAACGGCAAATATTGTCGCAAGAGCTACCTGCCATAATGGAATATCGGGAGGCATTACCAAAGGAATCAACATCCCTGTTACCAGATAGCCTTCATTAACTGGGTGTCTTCTGACTGTAGCAAAGATGAACTCGACACCAAGACCCACCGCGTAAGACACTATAATAATAGGTACAACCTGAACCAGTCCAACCCAAATTTTGTCACCAAGAGCCGCACCAGGATTTCCAATAGCTAAAAAATGCTGATGACCAACGTTCCAGATTCCAAATAGCAAGCAAGGAACCATTGCGATGATCACCGTCATCATGAGTCTCTTCAGGTCAATCGCATCACGAATCTGAGAGCCTTTTACTTCATTGACTGTATTCGGTGAAAAGACAAAAGTGTCAAACGCTTCGTACGCATAGTAGAATTTCTCCCACTTACCGCCTTTTTCAAAGTGTGGCTTCAGGCTGTCAAATTGCTTTCTTATCAACTTCATACTTTGAACTAGCTATTCTGTAACAATTCAATTCCTTGCCTTACTATCTGCTGCACGTTGTGTTTGGATACGTCAACAAACTCGCACAAGGCAAGATCTTCTTCAACCACCTCGTAGATTCCAAGTTCTTCCATCTCATCAATGTCTTCCGCCATAATCGACTTCAATAGATATGTTGGAAGAATATCCATTGGAGTCACGCGTTCAAAAACTCCTGTCTGCACAAAAGCACGCGGCTCACCGTGCGTATTTGAATCTACTTTATGCTCTTTATTGGGTGCGAGGAACGAGAGCAAGCCAAACGCGCGATGAAAGCTTACCTTTTTCGCGGTCGGTGCTATCCATCCCAAGAATTCATAATAGTCTCCTTCCGGAATAACTGTTACATAATTGTCTAAACAGCCCACATAGCCGTCCTTGCCCACGCTGGTTCCGGTAAGCACGTTACCTGAAATGATCCTGACGTGATCATTGGTGAGTCTCCCTTGGGTAAGCTTTTTTATTGACGCCCCTGTATAGGTCTTGTAGTACTGAGGTTCCTTTACTTCTGATCCTACCAACGCAATAGTGCGGGAAGCATCATAAACTCCATTGAGGAAAAGTTTGCCGATTTGTATGACACCAAAAGGATTGACAGTCCAAACTACATCTCCCTTGTTCACGGGATCAATGTGATGTATCTGCACGCCAACACATCCTGCCGGATGTGGGCCTGAAAACTTGTTGAGTTCTACACCTTGTGACTGAGAGAATACCGAAGATATTTCGCTTGTCGTGTGAACGTTTACATGCACGCTACCAGAGGTCAATTTTTTCAAAACGTCAAGGCCTGTCTGGAAATACTGATCCTGACCTTTGAATAATACACTGTAGTCTGGTGCCAGTGGATGGGTATCGAAAGCCGATATATGAATGGCTTTAGGTTTGCTAGCTGGGTCTGCAATAACACCAAACGGACGTTGGATGATATTGGGCCACACGCCAGCCTCAAGCATTGCCTTTTGAGCGTCTCCTGCAGACAAGTTGGCTATTTCAGAGACTGAATATTTTTTGAAATTGATGTGCTCAACTTGCTTGTCAGCTAATATTCTAATTTCCAGTAGCTTACGCTTTTCGCCTCTTTTTACCTCCACTACTTCACCACTTACTGGCGCTACGTGAACAACATTGCTGTGCCTCTTATCGTGATAAATTGGGGTTCCTGCTTTTACCGTATCTCCCTCCTTAACCAGCACCTTTGGAAGGTACATACCATTGAAATCCGTGGGCTTTATAGCAAAGGTATCGGCATGTTCTAAGGAGGAGACTTTGGGAGCAGCTTTACCTGCAAGATTGATGTTAAAACCTTTCTTGATTCGAATGAATTTGCCCATGCGTAAGTGGCAATTTATTTAATTTAGGCCGAGGCAAAATTAGTAATTTAATCCAATGGGCAAAGCCGAAAAGATTTAAAGAATTCGCGGTTTTGTCAGGCGGAAAATAGTGTTTTTGATCACTCAATTTTTGTTGATTATTCGACCGATTGCGAGCCGAATTACTTCGTCAACTTGTTCATCGATGGTGATGTGAGTGGTATCGATTTCGATGGCGCCTTTCGCTTTGATGAGAGGACTCTCTTTGCGTCTACTATCATACTCATCACGCTGTCTCAGATTGGCAATTACCGTATCAAGGTCGACCAGGTCATCTTTCTCAAGTAATTCCTTCTGTCTCCGGATGGCTCTCACCAGCAAGTCAGCAGTCAGGAAGATTTTTAGCTCTGCATCTGGGAACACTACGCTGCCAATATCCCGCCCATCCATCACTACTCCTCTGGATTTGCCCAGCTTTCTCTGCGCCTCCACCATGGCCTCCCTTACCTCGCGGATAGCGCTGATCTGACTCACGTTTTGGGACACCTCCATTTTACGGATTTTCTTCTCCACGTTGAGTCCGTTAAGGTAAGTTTCTGTGACACCCGCTGGGTTGATTTTGAAAGCGACTTTAATGTCAGCCAGTGCGCGCGCTATTTCTCTTGGATTGGTCAGGGCTACATGTTTCTCCAAAAAATAGACAGTGGCAGCACGGTACATCGCTCCCGTGTCTACATAATAATATCCCAAAATTTTGGCTACCGCCCTGGCTGTTGTGCTCTTCCCACAGGCGGAATGTCCGTCAATGGCAACAATAATCTTGCGCATACTTAACAGTCTTTCAGTGGACAGGGTATCGGTTTACCTTTCTTAAGTTTCTTGTGCTTATGGGTGTGCGATGAGGAGGCACAAGACAGCATTATACACAATGAAAATAAAGCCACTAAAGATCCAATCGAACGCCAGGTTTTCATCATTCCAAATTTACAATCGATAAGTAAAAAATTGCTGAATTTATCAGTTGATTTTACCCTCATAATTCATTCTAAACCCAATTTTTTGCCCTGCTCCCAATTCACTGGTCTTTTCCATCTTCTGATGAAGCGTGATAAAACGAACTTGTGGGAACGGAGGTGCCATCAAATCATTTTCTATCGCAATCGTTGGTGCATTTTGTACGATGTTGTTCAAGTCGTCCGCTTCAATTCCCTTTGGAGATATCTGATTGTACAAGAAGCCAAGCCTACCTTCCCCTTCCACAACAAAACGGTTTTCGTGATTGATAAGTACGCGTGCCACCAGATATCCGGGATCATTTACCCTGTTAAACCGGATGGAATCGGCCATAAAGTTGTAAATCATTATTTGCCCAAAGTACCGGTTGATTTCATTCTCCTTGCAATAAGGCTGCTGCATCGTGGGATGCGTCTCATCAAACGTTACAATATTGGTATGCAAAACAAAGATCAAGAGGTCCCCGGCCAACTTTACCTGAAACTCGTGCTCATTCACCTCAATGAAGTCTACGGTAACATCCTCATCTTTAAAGGCAACCTGACCCTTAAGGCTATCTACCACGCGATTCGACTGCTCGGCCAAAATTTGAAATGCACTCAACAGGTTTTTGTAGGTAAGTTGCTTGGCTGCCGATTTATTTTCCAGCAGCTGTCGAATATGGGTTAGCGGATCAGGAGACTGGCTCATAAATTTTAATTAAGTTTGAATAGGTACACCCTTAAATTTATAGGTTATGGAAAAGAACAAGGAAGGAAACGCAGAAAAGTTTTTCAAAGACTTTGGCAAAAAAGTGGACCAGTTCGTGGTGGAGTTAAATGACGCCAACGACCGGTTGAAAAAAGACTTCGAAGGCAAATTCGATGACCTGAAGCAGTCGGGCGAGCGACTAAAGAAGGAAGTGAAAAACAAAGAACGTTGGAACGAGGTAGAGAAGTCGCTTAAGAAAGCAGCCAACGAATTGGAGAAAGCCTTCAAGGCGGCCTTCAAGAAAACTGAAGCCAAGAAAGCCAAGACACGAAAGAAAGCGAGTAAGAAAACAACAAAGTGAAATATGAAGCAGGAAGATTTACCTGCTTCATATCAACACTCGTACGTCATATCGTCACCGTTTTCCATTTACCTTTTCTGAAAATCACAATCCCAGCAATGGTCAAAGCAGACTCTGCGATAGGAATAGCGATATAAACTCCCTCTGGTCCAAAATCAAATTGCTTTGCAAACAGATAAGCCAAAGGAATTTGTAAAAACCAAAATGCAAACAGGTTAAGTATGGTTGGTGTTCGCGTGTCACCTGCCCCATTGAAGGATTGAGCAATCACCATCCCGTAGCCATAGAAAATATACCCAAGGGCTATGATCTGTAAACACCTCATTCCATAGAACGCCACCTCTTCTTCACCTGTAAACAATTCCAGTATAGAACCAGAGAACATCAGGAAGATGATCATCACCAGGGACAGGAAAATCATGTTAAAGAATCCTGTCTTCCACACCGATTGCTCTGCTCTGTCCGGCTGACCTGCACCCAGGTTTTGGCCCACCAAAGTAGCAGAGGCATTGGACATGCCCCATGACGGCAGTAATGTGAACATGATTACACGCACTGCAATAGTGTAGCCTGCCAGCGCAGCACTTCCAAAACCTGACATGATACGCACCAGAAATATCCAGCTCGCAGAGGCAATCAAAAACTGACCGGTTCCGCCTGCTGAAACTTTCAACAACTTTCCGATGATGCCCCAGTTGATTTCCTTGGGTGCCTGGTTGATTTTTAGAATTCCCTTGCCCCGAATCAGATACACCACCTGATACACCACGCCCGCAGCCCGACCAATATTGGTTGCGATAGCGGCTCCTTCCACACCAAAAGCGGGGATGAAAGCAAAACCGAAAATGAAGATCGGGTCGATAATGATGTTCAGGAGGTTTGCGAACCAAAGTGAACGCATAGCCACGGCAGCATTACCCGCTCCACGAAAAACCGCATTGATAAGGAACAGAAGCATCACGCTAACGTTTCCCGTAAACATCCATCGTGTGTAACCAGATCCATTGGCGATGAGCTCGCTGGAGGCTCCCATCATCACTAACACATCTTCGTAAAAGAAAAATCCAAGTACACCGATAAGTGATGCGATGCCAATACCCAAATAAATGGATTGCAATGCAGCAACGGCCGCACCTTGCGTATTCTTCTCACCCACCCTTCGGGCTACCATTGCTGTCGCACCCATACTAAGGCCGATGGCAATTGAGTAGACGATGGTAAGAATAGACTCGGTGAGTCCCACCACGGCAACTGCATCGCTGCTGTTCAATCGGCTGACGTAGAAAATATCTACGACAGCAAACAGCGACTCCATGGCCATCTCCAGAATCATTGGAATGGACAACATGAAGATCGCTTTGTTGATACTACCCTCCGTGAAGTTCTGTTCGTCTCCACGAATGGCTTGTTTAAATAAATTGAATATAGAAATAGTCTTTGCTAAAACTTGCATTGTTGATAACTATAAAATGTTGGAAATGAACTCCTTAGAGTTCGAATTAGGATGGCCGTTAGGCCTTTGATCTACCGGCTACCTCGGTCAGGGAGCCAGCGAGGAACACCAGCTTCATAGTCGTATAAGTTTTAGCGCTTTGTCAGAGCGATGCAAAGATGCCAAAATTTCTTAAATGAGATACACGAAGGCCCAGAAAAATTGTTGTGACTGCGTTTAAGTTCCTGTTTCAGAATATGGAACTCCTGTCGGCCTGGTCTCGTCTTTTTCTGCAATTAGCGGTTTCTCTTCGGGCTTTTCATTGCGAGTGGTCATCATTCCCACCATCATCACCAAGGCTGATAACACTATCACCTGCATGACCAGCGACTTATTCATAACAGGAATAGTCGATCCGATAGGGATAGTGAAGAACAGCAGAATAGTAATAAGGCCGCGTGGTGCAAGAAACACCAATGGTCTAAGCTTTAGTCCATGTCCTTTTAGTTGAAGTGCACGAATGAGAAATATTAATACCACAATGCCGAGGGCCCAAACTGACGTTTCGGGATTGAGTATCTCAGCAGTCTCAATGAGATATCCAAACAATAGAAAAAAAAGTGCTCGCACCACAAATGCAGCTTCCATGGTGATCTCTTTAAACTTATTCACCTCTTTATCCAACTCATCAGCCCTTAACTGCTGTGCCCACCTGAACCGCTTGAGTTGATCGAAATTTCCCATGAACAACCCGAAGATGACAATAAAAATAAGGGCTGGAAGATGGTATACTTCAGAAACTGCAAAAATCAGAATCAACAACAAGATAATCGGTGTATGTTTTACATGGTGGTCAATCTTACTCAATAGATAAGACAAACCGATGGTCGCCACAAACGACACCACGATCATTATCACCAGCTGCAATCCGAAGTGAAGGAAAGCTCCTAGATCAATAACTGCATTTAATGCCATGAAATTGAAAAACAGGACACCGAGAATATCAGAGAGTGTACTTTCATAAACAGAGAACTCTCTGTTAGCTGGGCTCAGGTTCTTTGCACTGGGTATGGCGATGGCGCTACTGATCACGCACAAAGGAATTGCATTGATGAGGCATACGCGTAGAGAGGCACCAGTGGCGTACTCAAACATATATGCCAATGCGACACCCAGTACCAGTATCGGCATAAGTGCAACAAAGAATGACCTTTTGATTATCGGTGTTTTAGATTTATCCAATTCAAGTTCCAAAGCCCCTTCGAGCACTATCAACACAAGTCCTATCGTTCCTAAAATTGGCAACAAAGGTGTGAGCCTGGGAATATCTAACGCCAGAAAATCGGCTGCCTGCCGGACGATCCATCCTAGTAAAAGCAGAAGTATGACAGACGGAATACGAGTACGTGGCGCTGTGATGCTAAACACATAAGCGATTAGCAACAGTGTACAGATGGTAATAATGATCGCAATATTCATACTGTCAAATAAAAGAGGGCCTTAACCCTGATCATATTTTTCCGTTAAGGGAATGCAGTACCCTAAATAACTGACCTCAAACCCTTATTAAGTGACAATATAACCAGTATTGAGGTATAGCTCACTGGAAAATATTTCAACTACTTTGCTCCAAAATAATCAACATGAATTCAACAATTCTTCTATTTCCACTTTTGTTTGCTGCTCAACCGGATTGGCCTGAGTCACTTAAAGGCCTCGTTCAAGCTGAACGTGATTTTGCCAGTCTCTCTATAGAAGTCAATACCAGACATGCATTTGTTTCCAACATGGATGACAACAGCATTGCTTTTCAAAAAGGTGAGCCGGTAAATGGTCTCGCTACCTGGAGTGCCAACGAAGCGAATGAAGGATATCTGTTCTGGTGGCCGGTCTATGCAGACATCGCATCATCTGGTGACTTCGGTTATACAACTGGGCCCGCGGAATGGGGACCTAGTCGGACCGAGAAAACCGCAACAGGTGGCACATATTACTCTACTGTTTGGACGAAAAATAGTGAGGGGCAGTGGAGGGTAGCTATTGACATGGGGTCTGCACGCTATACACCTGGTTCAACGGGTGAAGAGGTAAGCATCCCATCCCAACTTTTGAAGCCCTCCGCAAAAAAAGTAGATACAGACAAGTCAAAGCAGTCATTGACTACACTTGATAAAAGTTATCTCGACTTACTTAATAAAAATAAAAAGTCAATTGATCCGGCCTACTTCCACAGCGAGTCCCGAATTCATCATGGTGGTCGTGAGCCTGTGACAACGCAGGAAGAAATTCAAAAATTTGAAGAGCCGGGGAGTTTCAGTTTTGAGCACATCGGTTGCCAGGTAGCGAGGTCAGGCGATATGGGATTTACTTATGGAAAAGTAAAGCTTGACCGTGAACGAGACGGGCAAACACAGACATTAAACCTCAACTATCTTCGCGTTTGGAAGGTAGACAATGGCAACTGGAAGATTGTCCTTGATGTAATTGGTGGTTGACATTATTTCAACACCAATTTCCTAATAACATAGTTGTTACGTTCACCAACGAAGATCTCATTCTTTGAATTAACTGCGATCGAATAGGGACCGTTGAATCTTGCAGTTGGACCATTACCATTTTGCAGCCCTGCCGTGCCATCACCGGCTATGGTGATCACCGTTCCGGAAGGTGTGATCATCCGAATTGCATTATTCTCCGTATCCGCGATAATAAAAGAGTCACTTCTCCACCTTGCGATACCTCTCATGCCCTTAAACTCGGCTGACTCCAGCGGTCCATTGGTAAATCCTCCCGCTTCAGTCCCCGCGATAGTTGTTACTACACCCTCCAGTGTTACTTTTCTTAAAACATTGCCATCCGTAACGATAATATTTCCGATTTGATCAACCACCAATCCGTACGGTGTTTTGAAACTAGCGGCTGCACCAGTACCATCTACGTGATCCACATCGTTGTTCCCGGCCAAGGTTGATACTTCGCCTTCTGGAGTAACTCTTCTTATTCGATTATTTCCCACATCTCCCACGAAGACTATCCCCTGAGCGTTAATAGCAATACCGTAGGGAGCATTGAATTGGGCAGCACTACCGACACCCTCCGCGAAACCACTAATACCATTACCTGCGATTGTGGTGACTGCCTGGTCTGGGGTGACCTTCCTAATATTTCCTGAAAGAAATTCTGTCACTATCAGATTGCCCTCCGCATCTATTGTAATTCCATCTGGTCTCGCAAAACTTGCTGACAACCCATTACCGTCACTACTGGCAGACGAACCACTTCCTGCATGCGTTGAAACCAATCCAGTGTTGACGTCTAACTTACGGATCAGATTAATATCCCGATCACATATGTAAAGATTATCGGTTTGATCAAAAACCAATCCTGAAGGAAAATTGAATTTCGCTTCAAGTGCGGGGCCGTTCGCAAAGCCTAGTGTGCCATCTCCCGCATAGGTCGTTACCACTGCAGAGTAGATGTACTCAAAAATGGGACCGTCAATTGTTCCAGCCGCAGTCTTAACTGTCACCTTTCCTGTTCCTGCAGTCTCTGGAACTAATACAACTATTTCAGTTGTCGTAAGTGATTTCACATTGGCGACTGTACCGTTGAATCGAACAGTGGTACCACCGGGTAGGTCATCAAAATTTTCACCAGTGATGACAACCTCCGCTCCGGCTGGGCCTGCCGATGGTTCAACAGAAGTTATTGTATGCGGATCAAGATATTTGAACTCTGGTCCCTCGGTAGTTCCTGCTTCAGTTTGGACTGTGACTTTTCCAGTACCGGCACTTTGAGGAACGAGTACCTGAATCTCGTATGGATTGGCGGAAATGATAAGCCCAACCTTTCCATTAAATCTTACTGTGTTGTCGCCAGGCACGAAACCAAAATCAGAACCTGTTATTGTAACTTGCGTCCCCGCTGTCCCTTTGGTAGGTGTCACATTTTGGATGAAGGGCGGCACATCATTAATCGCATCACAGCCGCAGAAAAGTGTAGTAAAGAGAGCAATCGAAAAAAGGATTGTGACTCCCGTTCTCACCAGGTCACGTTTCATAGCATCACAATTTTAGGCTACAAATATAAGCCGCTAATCTGTTTTGGGGAAGAGCTTAAAGTAACGTGAAATGGTGTAGAGATGCCTTACAGAGCCCAAACATATCACAAACCTCAAAATCAGGTGGCGTAACACACCTGCCTACCGTCATTCACTCACAAATTGAAACTGGTATTCACCGGAACCGGAATTTTTGCGCCCACCAAAAGACACAGCATCGGCCACGAACGTAAGAGTCAAATTACCTGAGATGAGACTTATATCCATCACTACGCCATCATCGCGCAACAGGAGTTGTGGATTGTTGTCCTGAAAATCCCAGGTACCGGAAGAGGGCCACACCGGGATGATTCCATTCTCAGTGGTGTAGGTCTTGTTACCTATATTTAGCTTGAAGCCCAAAAACCGATCGGTAACATCGACTCCATCTTTAAGAATCCTATTGCTCCCCAGAATCCAGTTTTTACCATCATTTTGCAAAGCAATGAGCTGCTGTTCCGTTTCACTGAGTCCAGAGTCTTTCTTGCAGCCGATTAGACTGAATGCACCTAAAATAATAACTGACACTAAGCAATACCTAATTACAATCATGATGATGAACTTTAGATAATTAATTTTTTAACGGGTTTCGATAACAGGCGGCTATTGAAAGAGAGGATTTTCCTCTATCGAGATCATTGTTCTGATCTCGTCCTTTTTCGTACCTATCAACAGCGGCCTGCGGATTCCGGCCAATACTTTTACATCGTACAACTCGTCCACAATGCCTTCTAGCCTCACCCAATGTTCAGCAGCTCCTGTATCCAGGTTGATGATCTGAAGTCCACATCGTGGTTCGGTATTCGCCTGTTTCAAGTTATCATCCAACGGTAAACCGCTGAAGGTTTTGTTCTTCCGTACTCCGCTGATACCAGCTACTGCATAGTTACCTACAAAGTCCAGACCTCTTAGAAAACCAGGACAAAAGGCAATGCGTCTAAAAGCTTTGGTCTCAAGATCTATCTCTCCAAAATATCCTGTCCCTGCTTCGAGCACATACAGCCTTCCCTTATACCACCTGGGAGAATGCGGCATGGATAGTCCTTCGCACACGATACTATTCGTTTCGATATCCATTACAAGACCACCTCCAGCCCGATGGGTGCGCCAGCCATCCGAGACATCGCTTGGTCCCACCATGGACACATATCTCGGTTTTCCATCACGTTCAGCCAATCCATTGAGATGGCACCTGTCTTCCGGAAGCAATTGACTGATGAAAGGTGGTTTCCAAAGTGGACGAAAGCTGTGGCTCTCACTGACGGTGGAAAGACAACTAAACAATGTATTGACAAAAACCGGGCGGCCTTCACTATTAATAATGACATCATGTATGTCAAGATCGCCAGTGGTATAGGCAGCCTGCGGCAGATACACACTGTCATAATCCTTGTATTGGCCAGAAGCCAACGAATTGTCGAACCGCCAGAGTTGAAAGAGGGAACTCATCCAGAAGGTGCTTCGGTCACTAGATGTACCCAGACCCATGCAGCGAGGGAAGGTGCGTTCCGTCACATGTAAGCTACCATCCGTGTTTGTGCCCAGCATAAATACCTTGCCCACCTGGTAAGTGGTGAATACAAGGCTGGCTTGCTCAGACCTCAACCAGGACTGAAGCTGCCTCGATGTGGTGAGTTCAAAAGCAGGTTTTTCCACTGGTTTCTCTATTGTTTCCATTGCTATGGTTTAGTGTTTTACAATTCGATGAGCGGATTGTGCCCCTTTATCATCTGCCAGCCGCACTACATAGATGCCCGCAGGCAGATCACGCATATCGATGCGGTCATCAGTCGTAGTTGTTCTATAGACACGTCCATCAAGTCCGATAACTTGCGCATGAAGTGCTTTACCACTCTTCACCGTCAAAAAGTCCCTCACAGGGTTGGGGGTTACCAGCACGTTCACCTCACCCTCGAGACCCAGGGGACCGATAACTGAAATGGTAAGGATTTCATTATCAGAGAGTGCTCCATCAGACACAGTAACTGTCACGTCATGATTTCCTTCATCAGCCGCGGAGGGTGTCCACCTAAACATACCGGTGCTGCTGTTGATGGCCATACCCTTGTCAAGAGACGTCTGATCAAGGCTAAAGGTCAATGTATTGGCAGGAAGATCTGCATCCGTGGCCACTGCTGTGAAGGTAAGTTCCTGCCCCATATCCACAATTTGATTACCGATAGCACCCAACACGGGAGCATCGTTTACGGCCGTCACCACAACATTAAAATCGACTGAAGCCACTAGACCGTCCTCATCGGTGGCTGTTACCTTGAAAGGATAGGTACCTGCATCATTATTAAGTGGGGTACCTGCAAGAGTAGCATTTTCCTGATCGATATTGACCCAAGCCGGAGCTGCTCCAGAACCCTCGTAGGTTATGGACAATGAGAGGTCGTCGTTCGGATTAGCATCTGAAAATGTATTCGCTGGAACCGTGAATGAAAGCTCCTGATCTTCATTGATGTTTATGTCAGCAATAACATTGGCCACTTCGGGGGCTATCGGGCCGTCTCCCAGTACCAAAAATACTTTTTGGTCAAAACCGGTACCAAAAACAATATCAGACAACCTGTCTCCATTAAAATCAATTACAGAAACACAGCTGGCGGAGTAGTTCTCCAAATTAAGCGTGAATCCGTCTGCAGAGGTAAATTCGGAGGTGTTTAACACTTCATCAAACCCACCTTGACGACTAAAAAGGACCCAGAGCTTGTTGCCATCACCCACCATCAGATCATTAAAACCATCATGGTTGAAGTCTCCATCACCTGTCACTACCGAACCAAAACTGTAATAGTTAAAACCGGGGTTAACAAACCAAAAACCGTTATCTCCATTAACATCCGAGTCGTTAAGCACAGCAGGGAACCCACTTGAACTCCCAAATACCACGATCATCCCCTCACCCCCATTTCCAGAGAGGGAGTTAATCAGAAAATCATCAATTCCGTCTGCATTCAAATCACCGGCAGAAGCAGGAGCTGAATTGTAGCTATAATTTGTCTGAACAATAAGGCCGTTGGTGCCATCAAGGACGGTATTGTCCAAATCAACTGTTTCAGGCAGAGTGGATGAACCGAATATAATATGGGTCTTTCCTCCATAACTGGTTATAGCAATATCATCCAGTCCATCTCCATTTACATCTCTGATACCGGCTGCCGTATACAAACTATTGTAAGACTCAAATGTGATAGTACTTCCCGGAGCAGGGGCATCAAGGTCCAGCGTGGATGGGCTTGATGCATTCCCAAAAATCAATGAGGTGATGGAAGGATAGCCTCCTATTCCTGTAGCTAGATCATCCAACCCGTCACCGTTGACGTCACCTACAGGCTTTAATGTATTCGATATATCCCTACTGGAATGCTGCACTTTAAAGCCATTGGTGCCATCCAAGCTGCTCAGATCAAACGGATGCGGGTAGGTGTCCGCTCCAAAAATTACGTAGGACACATCATTATCCGAAACAACAAAATCTTCCCTGCTATCCCCGTTAAAGTCTCCTGCCTTGTTGATGGAATTTCCCATATTTTGAAAAGGGGTCGTTCCGGGTATTATGAAGCCATTCGTACCATCAATGGACGCAATGTCAAACGGAGATGACAACCCATTGGCATTTCCGAACACGACTATCCCAGCTCCTGAATCGTAAGTGCCACCGTAATTAAGGAATACGGCAGAGATGAGGAGGTCTTCAAGACCGTCTCCATTAATGTCGCCAATTCCAACCACGCTAGTTGCACGACTAAAGTCTGAACCGTTGATCTGTATCACCTGGTCCTGAAGGTCTGCCAAGGTGCTACCGCTGACAAATGCCTTTTCGTCAAGCACTGATATGTTCAGCGCGGTAAAGGCGCTGTTTCCTTGTGTGTCGGTTGCAGTCACCTTTAGGTTGGCCGTACCTTCGTCTCCATTGCCTGGGATGCCTGAGAGAGTTTTGGTGGCCACATCATACGACAACCAGGCAGGTAACGGCCCATCGTTTTCCGCTGTGACAGAAAACGTGAGATTCAAATCTTGAGAAGCGAAAATTCCTGAGGGAATGATGAAACTAAAAGGTGATCCTTCAATAGCAACCTGTGCAGGTATTGGATTAACAGCGGTGGGCAATTCAGGGACTGCTTGCCCAAATAGCACAACGACATCTCCTGACTGATCTTCTGCAATCAGAAGGTCATCCAACCCATCACCGGTGATGTCGCCTTTCAGGGATACGGAGCCAAGGGAAACATTTTGGCCATAGATCGTAGTTCCCTGTCCTGCCTTCAAGTTATTCAAGTCTATCCTCGGCTCCATCGGATTCGTGGAACCGAAAATGATGGAAGTAGGACCATAGTTATTGCTAACCACCACATCACTTAGTCCATCACCATTAAAATCTCCAGTGGAGATTACATCACCCACCCTTTCCAGATTCGAGTGCTCTATGAAAAAGCCATTAGTGCCATCCAGGTTGTCAATATTATAACTTCCCGTACCTTGAATGCCTCCAAAGAGTACTACTACGTATGCTTCATCAGGGCTGCTTTCAGTCGGAGCGGCAATCAGCACATCATTAATGCCATCGCCATTGAAATCGGGGATGTAGGTCATTTTCTCAGAAAGCCTATCCCGGAACTGTGGGTTTTCTGCACTAGGCCTGATATAATGCGTGGCAGTACCGATATTGATCACACCGTCCAAACCGGTCTCCTTCCCGAGCATAATAAATACCGAACCTCTCCTGACACCGCCATAAAATGTGCCTGCCTCTCCTATCAACAGGTCTTCGATGCCATCACCATCAAAGTCTCCCGAAATATCCACAGATGCACCACTGTCTACACTGTTGTTAATCGTTCCAAACACTTTAAAACCATTGCCACTTCCGATATCAGCCGTTGTAAGCGTAGCAGGCCATGCACTCTGACCGAATACCACAAAGGAAGCCCCTCTAAAACCGAGGTACGTGTAAGCACCAAAAGCCAGGTCGTCAATGCCGTCATTATTCACATCTCCATTCCCACTTACCACATTTCCTATTCGGTCGCCCAAACCAAAGTTGCCCGATGTGGTATTGTTTCCAAGAATGGTAAACCCGTTGGTGCCGTCAAGGTCAGCCACATCCATGTCGGCAATAGTTGTCGACCCGAAAATTACATATACATGTCCTCTTTTATCTCCTGCATACATCGAGCCCATGATCAGGTCTTCCATGCCATCGTTGTTTACATCTCCTGCGTTGGCAATGGCATTGATGCGCGTGGGTACAGTAATAGAAAACCCTTCGGTCGGTGACAAGTTGGTAAGGTCAGGGGCGGTACTGAAACCATTCGATTGTCCAAAGACAACATACGCATTTGAATATGTAGTACTTTGATAGGAATAATAATCGAACCTCGAATAGTATTCACCAACCACCAGGTCTTTCACTCCGTCCCCATTGAGATCGCCAACCACCTGTATCGTATGGGTAGTATAATTATCATTGCCAGCAATTGAGAATCCATCCGTGGCGGATAATTCTGAGAGGTTGATCTTCAATGGCACAATTGGTCCTTGGGCATGAACTGCAGTTGGTGACCAGGCGAGCCACCCCGTGAGCAGACTTGTTGCTATCCCGATGCGCCACTTCTTATTCAAACGCATTATGCGATTGGCAATCGCTTCTAGCTTCCGCAAAAGTTTGCGTTCTCCTGATTGTGCGTATCGCTGTTGGAGGTTCCTGTATTTTCGCTGTAGCTTAATCCAATGGTAAAATCTCCTATTCATGAGATGGGTGAGTTTTGTCAGGATGTAGGTATTGAAAAGGTGCAGACATAAAGGGCACTAGTTCTCTTATCTAAATAAGTTTGCCTCTACTGGGTTTCCAATCCTAAGGGACTAATGCTGATTCTCCGTGGACGAATGATATCGTTAATGGGACAAGTCAAAAACGAATTCGATGAGTAGCTAAAGTCAACTAAGTCAATAGCCTATCCAAGGTTTGATTCAATAGAGATTCCGTGTTTGAAGATTTAACAAGCCAGGAGTGTTCTGGTTATTCTCCGTCATCTAGGTTTTCCTAACGGAACGACACCAAAAACTAGTTTGCTACTGCTTAGTGAAACTAAGAGTGTATTCACCGATACCATTAACTCTGCCTCCGACAGGTCCGTTCAGCGAAAAGCTTATCGTCATATTAGTAGCTGTCAGGGCATCCAGCGTGATAGCGGTAACTGGCAAACTTCCATCCAATAAAATTTCGGAAGCTTCAGCAGCACTTGCCCAAGACCATGTAGTTTCGGATGGAAAATATTCCGGAGCTCCACTTGCCACAAATGTTGATGGCTGTAGATCATCTGAAATGTCAAAGGTCAGGACAAGATTTGTTAGTGTTCCAGTAGCACCTGCCACTGGTGACGAAAGAACTTGAGCATTTCCCCAAGTACCGTTCAGCAATTTCGCTGCTTCCTGCTGATCGGTCATTGACACATCATCACTTTTACAGTTGGAACACAACAAAAGCGTGAGTAGTCCAGCCAAGCTTAGCATTAATTTCAAGGTCTTCATTGATTTATCGTTTACTTCTTGATGACTCGTTTCGAATTTAGAATACGCCCCATCTTCATATGTAAAATATGAATGCCATCGGCCGCAGTTGTTAGATCAACTGGGAGGGATACAGTGTCGTCATTTTTGAATAGTGTCTTTGCATCAAACACACGTCCGGAAAGATCAGTCAATCTGACTTCTATTGGTCCGCGGTATGAATTTGTAATCTTCAGCATAGCCGAATTTCTGACGGGATTTGGATAAACCGAAATACCATCAATCGAGCTATTGGCTTCAAGTCCGGTAATAATATCGATGGAGATATTGAAATCTGTTGCAGCAATCTCTCCTCCATTGCCATCAGACACGGTGAATGTAAACTTGTCTGTTGCCCCATTAAATCCATCGTGGTCATAGCTTATCTTACCATCGTTGATGTCGGCTTGAGTGAATGTGCCGCCAGCAGCCAAATCCACTCCACTCTTTTTCAACTTTCCATTGCTGGGAATAACAGTTAGCGAAAACACAATCTCCGCTGAGGTCTGTTGAGCATCTGATACCAGCAAGTTTGTATCTGACAGAGAGGCACTTGCTCCCTGTACAACAGTCAACCCAGTGTTTGCGGAAAGGACCGGTGCAGTGTTGGTGGGATTGACGGTGATTATAATAGACTCTGAGTCTGACGATTCACCATCATTTACTGAGATCACAACTGTGTGGTCACCAATTTCTAACTGGGTGGGAGTCCATGTAAATGATCCGGTTGCTTGTCCAATCGACATGCCCTTGCTGGTTGAAGTATCATCAAGACTGAATTGAAGAGTGCCCGGTGTCTCTTCATCTGAGGCTGTAGCAGTAAAAGACAGTTCAACATCTTGAACTCCTGACTTATTCCCTATTGGATTCAGCACAGGAGCATCATTTACTTCTGCCACATCAATGTCTATAGTTTCTGAATCCGATTTATCACCGTCTGTAACTGTAATGGTAACGCTATTGGTCCCCAAGTCACTTTGAGTAGGTGTCCAAGTAAAAACACCTGAAGACGCATCAATAGTCATTCCCTTCGAAACAGAGGTTGCATCAAGGCTAAATACAAGCGCCTCAGGAGTTTCAACATCGGTAGCTGAGGCAGTAAACGCCAGTTCTGTGTCTTCATCAACTGATTGATTACCAATCGCATCCAGGACCGGTGGCATATTTTCAGGAGTAATGATGGCAAAGCGTTCTACACTCTCACCATCCATACTCGTAAAATTTCCGCCCGCAATTAAATTCTCACCTGATAGCTTCAGCGCATTGACACTTCCGCCTGGCGAAGGAAGCCACTCCGTGTCGGCAGTTGCAGCGCCAGTTAAACTCAATCGCGCAAGGCGGCCAATACTCTGACCACCAATAGTTGTGAAACCTCCGCCAGCGTATAAGAATGTTCCATCTGTTGCCATTGCGAATATGAATCCATTTTTAGGTCCCACTGCCGGATCCCAGGTCGCATCGGCAGCACCTGTACCTGTAGTGCTAAGCTTTGCCAGATTTCTTCTGGTTTGTCCACCAATGGAGGCGAAGTTTCCGCTGATGAACAGGCTTGTACCAGAGACAACCATCGAATGAATGAGTTTATTGGTTCCGGGATCTGGATTCCAGGTCGCATCTACGCTTCCATCTGCGGCACTAAGTTTTGCAATACTATTGCGATTGGTTATACTACCACCATCATCGATCTCACCAAATCCGCCACCGACAAAAAGATCATCACCATCAATTGCCAACACTTCCACATTACCGAAATTCGCATCGTCAACGTAGGCAGACGGCAAGTTGACATTTGTATTCCATCCACCGACCAGTGAGCCATCTGTTTTGTCAAGTTTGGCGAGTGCGCTCAACTCCGTGCCATCGATATTTCTAAAAGTTCCGCCAACGATTACACTTGTTCCCGAAAACACAATGGCTTGCACAGGCGCGTCCGGGTCGGGATTGAATGAGGCATCTGCAAGACCTGTGGCTGTGTTGATTTTGGCGAGGTTGTTTCGAGTGGTACCACCGCATGTACTGAAAGACCCTCCCACATACAGGTCTGCTCCGTCAAGAGCGAGTGCTTTTACAATATTGTCGGTTTGCGTATCCCAGGTTTCATCTGGTATGTTGTCGGATTTTCTGATGCGGGCAAGGTAGGCGATGTCAACTGTGCTAATGCCGTCAGACAAACTAGTGAAGTTACCTCCTATATAATAGAAGTCATTGTCTTCAACGATGGCCTGAACTGTGCTGTTGGGATACCATCCATTGATGTTTGATACATTTTGGGCATTTAACCGCTGACCCACTATGCTCAAGATCAACATCAGCGTGAGCCTGGCTGTGCTCACCCTGAAGACTTGACGAAACCTCTTGTTCATCTCCATTGATTTACGGTTTGATTCGGATACCAATACTTATTCAGAAGAAAAGTGGTAAAGGATTATCTACCGATCAATTTCCAGGGATGGACAACAGAATATTGAGGACTAATTAGGGTGAGATTGGGATAAAAATTTTATCACTAAGACAATAACTTGATTTTACTCAACAACTCCTCCTTATGATTTTTACTGATGGGAATCTCCTTGTCTTTTAATTTGATAACGTCACTATTGATAGCAGTGATGTGATCTACATTCACCATAAAAGACCGGTGAACCTGGAAAAATTTCTTCTCCGGAAGATTTTTTGAAAAATCCTTTAATGTACTCCTCACCGGGTGAACACGAGTCGCTGTATGTATCTCAACATAATTGCGATCCTGCTCTATCCAAACAATATCATCAAAAGACACTTTGGTGAATAGTCGGCCCTCCTTTACAAAAAGACTGTCATTGAGAATGATGTCATTGGGCTCTTCTTCTGTTCCGCCAGAGAAATTAGTCAGTGCAATTTCAATTGCCACAAATAGGTCTTCTTTATTAAATGGTTTTACCAGGTATGATGCTGGATGTACCTGCTTGGCCTCGTCCACCGTTTTTTTGTCGGAGTAGGATGTACAAAAGATAAATGGAATGTGATGGTTGTCTTTAACTATCAGTCCCAGTGTGATCCCTTCCATACCTTTTCCAAGATTAATATCGATCAACGCCAAGTCAGGTTTCTTTTCATTCAGGATGTCGATAGCCTTCTCAACGGATTTAGCGATACCACTGATCTCATAACCTATTGATTCCAACATCATTTTCATGTCGTTGGCAATGATCATCTCATCTTCTACGATCAGTAATTTTATCTTACTCATGCACTCATTCTGGTTTCCTTGAACCTGATATTAAAATGTGTACCTCCCTCATTCTGAATAGTAAGGGAACCATCCAACTGCTCAATCAACATACGAACTAATTTCAAGCCTAACGAATTAAGTTTTGCCTCATCAAACCCTTGTGGAAGACCCTTGCCATTGTCCGCAACCTTCAATGTAAAGTACTGGTCCTGTTCGCGCGATAATTCTACCTGCAAGTTACCATCCTCCTCGTCCTTAAAGGCATATTTATAAGCATTGGTCACCAACTCATTCAGAATAAGTCCCAGTGGTATTGCAGTATCAATGTCTAACTTTATATCAGATCCCTTCACAATACTGGTCACCCTGCGATCAGGTCGCCCGAAAGCTGTAGCCAAATGCTGTATCAATTGTTCAGTATACTCCTGGAAGTCGATTTCCGTAAGCTGATCTGTTTGATAGAGCTTCTGGTGTATGAGTGCCATCGCCTTTACCCGGCTCTGCCCCTCAGCAATTGCGCTGATCATCCCTGGATCATCCAGGTGATAACTCTGCATATTGAGCAGACTGGAAATCACTTGCAGGTTATTTTTAACTCTGTGATGAATCTCTCGCAGCAGCGACTCCTTTTCCCTCAGGCTGTGCTCGATGATTTGTTTCTGGTGGATAATCTCCTCGTTGGTTTTTTGAAGCAGGGCGTTTGTGCGGGCTTGTCTCAATCTATTGCGATAGATGATAAAAATGATAACGCCCAGGGCCAAAGCGATTCCGATCAAGGCATTGCGAAGTGTATTCTGTTTTTGTAGTTCAATTTTGGTGTTAGCCAACACAACATCCTTTTCTGCAATCTCTTTTTCCTTTCGTTCGGTCTCAAATCTTGTTTGCAACTCATTAAATGCTTTAAATCTTTGTTCACGAAGCAGGCTGTCGCTCAATTGACTCATCTTTGTATGATACCGGTCTGCCAAAATAAAATCTTCGCGACTGTTGTTTGCCAATGCTCGTCCAAGATAGGCTTCGTGGAGCATTTCGTACACCTTCACGATTCGTTCCGGTGTGCCCATGGAGTTTCCATAGTCTACTCCACGCTCAAGCCACTGAATTGCCATACCATAATTTTTACGCTTTAAGTAATAACCCGCAAAATTTCTACAGTGTGGCATCATCCATCGGTTGGCCCCTGCTTTCTCTAAATGAGGCGTGGCTTGCGCCAACAAAGTATAGGCACTATCCAGCTTATTTTCATCCAGAAATTGACCCGCCAACATCGACCAAGCAACGCCCTTGAGGAACAATAGAGAGTCGCCTGTTTCCCGAATTGCTTTCCTTACATATTTTTCAACGGAGTCAGTTTCCAAAAGACGTTCATAGTAAACAGCAATGTTCAATGCAACGGTGACTGATGTCTCGTCTACGATATTATTTAGTGTCCGATACGCCTTCATTCGATACTCCAACACCTTTTCATCCTGATCCATCGAATTGTAGATGATCGCAATGTTGTCGGTGGTGCCCGCATAGTCTTTAACAGCTCGGTTTCGAATTTGCGGAAAAGGCGCCTCGATCAATGCCTTGTGACTATTGGCGGCCTGGTCATAAAGTTTGACTGCGTCTTCATAGCGCATGTCGTAATAGGCCATGATGGCTTTGTTGTTGGCACACTGCGCCCTGGCTTTAATGGCTTCGAAATAGTCTAGTGAAAGGGTATCACCATCGCTTTTGAATTGATTGATAATGTGATCGACAATACCGATCGTTTCATCATAGGCTACTCGGGCAGAGTCCATCTTTCCCAGCATGAGATAGCCTGTGCCTTTTAGTTTCAGGACTTCAGCTTTAAGTTGCTCTGTTAAACTCTTGGTTTCGAGGAGTTGCCTCAGTTCACGAATAGTTGAATCAGGATTGGATCTTAATACTCCGGCTAGTTTCTGAATGCTCTGTCGTACTGCTGCTTCTTCTTCAGTTTGAGCTCCGGCTGCATTCGGCACAAAGCCGTTTAACACGAAAATTACAGACAAAGCCCAATAAGTTAATTTAGAGATCATAGATCCATATCAATAGCCAATAGCCAGAATGGTATCTGTTAGTAAATTCGATCAGATACTTTTTAGCCAATGAAAGATAACGCAACTCCAGCTAAGCAGCAATTAGCCGGAGGGTGGAGCATAACATTTCGTCCACAATAAATGAAATTACGTCCCACAAATAGCCAGAGGATTTGGCTTAAAAGGTCTTTCGCTGCGCAAGTCGC
>JBFWZR010000006.1:0-72469 GCA_050185175.1 Cyclobacteriaceae bacterium | reverse complement strand
TTTGAAACCGGGGAATCATCAACACTCTCAGAGTCTCTACTCAAGACTTCAAAGTTTGAAATCTTGAATTTCGAATCTTTACGAGCGGGTGACGAGGTTCGAACCCGCGACCTGCAGCTTGGAAGGCTGCCGCTCTACCAACTGAGCTACTCCCGCAATTTTATCCTCCTTAGCCAAGGCTGCAGAGGACACTGTGGGGAGAGCAGGATTCGAACCTGCGAAGACATAAGTCAACAGATTTACAGTCTGTCCTCGTTGGCCGCTTGAGTATCTCCCCTACTCTTTCCACATTTCCATTTAAGAACGATTCAAAAGCCCCTCTAGAAAAGGGGCTTTTACAGCTATTTTCAGCACTTTCCTGAAAAATAGGAGTGCAAAATTATACGGTTTTTCGGTATAGCCAAACTAAGGGCTCACATTTGTGGCATACCCTAATCAATATGCCCCGAGTAGTCTTTAGGCGTTTTTAAAGAAGAACAATCTCTGAGATAACGTCTTTTCCAAACTCTTTGTGGAGGATCTCCAGAATCTGGCTTTTGTGAAGCGTGATGTCATGCTTCATCGCAGGCGAATCCAACTGAACAAACAACACCTTGTTGCGAATATAAACTTTGCGCGAACGCCTGGCCACAGGCTTGCCTACTACTTTTTCCCAAGAGCCAATGAGGTTGGCCTCATCAAACTTGGATTTAAGATGGTAGGAACTCAGCAACTGACTGATTGCCTGTCCAATATGCTGTGCGTCACCGGAATCCTTTCTGCTCATATTACTTCCACCAGTTTACCTCCTTCGATTTGAAATAGCTCGGCCTGCACGTTGGCTTCTCTAAGTAAGCCCTGACTCCTATCTGGTCTCGCATCCGTGATAAACAATTGACCAAATGTGCCCTGCACCACCAGTGATACTAATTTGTGAATGCGATCGTCATCGAGCTTATCAAAGATGTCATCTAAAAGCAACAAGGGTTTGAGGCCTTTCGTGTTTTCAATACTTTGAAACTCTGCCAGCTTCAGTCCAATTAAAAATGACTTTTGCTGACCCTGTGATCCGATGCGTTTGAGTTCGTGCCCATTTAGCGTGAACACAAAATCATCGCGATGAATGCCAACGCAAGTCCTTTGCAACGCAAGATCCCTTCGATAGGATTCTTTTAGCAAGACACCGAGTTCTGCCTCGTTGCAGTCCGATTTGTAAGTGATGTCAACGTCTTCATCTGAACTTCCCGACAGGAACTGATAGTGCTTTTTGAATAACGGCAGAAGTTCATTCAAAAACTCCCTTCGCGCGCGGTGAATGATCTTGCCGGCTTCTGTCAGGTTCTGGTCGTAGGTATCTAACAAATCACGGTCTACTTGACCGTTATCCGCCTGACGAAGCAAACTATTCCGCTGTTTCAACTGGTGATTGTATTTCATCAATTGCTCGAGATAGTTTCTGTTCAATTGGGATATGAGGCTGTCAAAAAATTTTCTTCTCATCTCGCCTCCGCCCCAAATCAGTTCGACATCGTTAGGGGCGATAAGAACGATCGGATATTTGCCAATATGATCTGCCAGACGCGAAGTTTCTTTTCCATCTACGATTATTGACTTCTTTATGCCAGGAGCATAGCTGCAAGCCACTTCAGTGATCCGATCTTCATTGCTAAACTTGCCCTTGACAATAAATTGCGAGCCCCCGTGTCGTACATTTTGCGCATCTGAGGAAAGTAGAGAGCTCTTAGTAAACGCCAGGTAGTAAATGGCATCAAGTATATTGGTTTTGCCTACCCCGTTTTTACCCAAAAAACAATTGACTTTTCCCTCGAAGCTAAAGTGGGCTTCCGAATAGTTTTTAAAGTCAAATAGAATGAGTTCCGTGAGGCGCACCGATTTACAAAAGGGGTTTGGCGATTGAGCTTTGCTGCCGTATTTTCGCAGTTCACTACCATCAAAATTAACATAAATGGCTACCAGTACCCAAGCGAAAAGCAAATCAGCCAAAAAGAGTGGAAAGGCAGAATTCTCAAAGGAAACCTATCTTTTTTGGTATGAGAGCATGCAACTGATGAGGAAATTTGAGGAGAAGGCTGGGCAGCTTTACGGTCAGCAAAAAATCCGCGGGTTTTGCCATTTGTATATAGGTCAGGAGGCATGCGCTGCCGGTGCGTTTACAGCCCTTGAAAAAGGAGATAAGTGGATCACCGCTTACCGCGACCACGCACATCCACTCATCTTGGGATCTGATCCAAAAGCCGTGATGGCCGAACTCTTCGCAAAGGAGACAGGCATCTCAAAAGGCAAGGGTGGTTCTATGCACATGTTTGATAAAGAGCATAACTTCTTTGGTGGACATGGAATTGTTGGTGGTCAAATTCCTCTTGGAGCGGGAATCGGTTTTGCTGAAAAGTATAACAAGACCAAAAATCTTTGCATCTGCTATATGGGAGACGGTGCAGTGCGCCAGGGTGCTTTTCATGAAGCCCTGAATCTGGCAATGCTATGGAAACTGCCTGTGATCTTTGTTATCGAAAACAATGGATACGCGATGGGTACCTCTGTAAAGCGTACTTCGAACGTAACAGAACTTTACACTCTTGCTGATTCATATGATATGCCAGCGGCACCAGTTGACGGTATGAGTCCTGAAGCTGTACACGATGCTGTAAGCGAGGCCGCTGAGCGTGCAAGACAAGGTGATGGCCCAACGCTACTAGAATTTAGAACTTATAGATACAAGGGTCACTCTATGTCCGATCCGGCAAAATATCGCTCGAAAGAGGAAGTGGAAGACTACAAAAGACGTGATCCGATCGAAGTGGTGAAAAAGTCAATTCTGGATGGCAAAATGGCTTCTCAAAAAGATCTGGATGCAATTGATGAAAAAATAAATGGCATTGTGGAGGAGAGCGTAAAGTTTGCCGAGGAGTCGAACTACCCCGATCCGAGCGAGGCCATGCGCGATGTGTATGCCCAGCCGGACTACCCGTACATCACTGACTGATAAGCTTTTGTTTAGTATTTGCTAATTCTTAGTTTTGCAGCCCTATCCTCAAAACTACACTTGGATAGTGTCAATATTTTTTGATCATGGCCAAAAAAGAAGAAAACAAGGATTTACTCGAGAATCCTGAAGTCATTGCCGAAAAAGTAGAAGGTGTTGAGCACTGGATTGAAAATAATCCGAAGATTGTCTTCGGTGTGGTAGGTGCGCTGTTGCTGGTTGTTGGCGGATACTTTGGGTTCAGATATTATGTGGGAACACAAGAGGAGGTAGCCCAAAAGGAAATGTTTCAGGCTGTCTATTATTTTGAAGCGGACAGTCTAAATCTGGCCCTGAAAGGTGACGGCAACAACCTTGGCTTCGAACAAATCATCGATGACTTCGGGATGACCGATGCAGCCAACCTGGCGAACTTCTATGCCGGAGCAATCTGCCTCAGGCAAGGGAAGTATCAACTAGCTATTTATTATTTCGAAGATTTCGATTCAGATGATATTTTGATTCAACCACGTGCGTACAGTCTGATGGGCGATGCCTACATGGAATTGAAAGATTACGAGTCTGCGTCCAACTATTACGGTAAAGCCTCGAACTATAAGCCCAATAAGTTCTTTACACCTACTTACCTGATGAAGGAAGCGTTGGCCTACGAAAAACTGAATCAAAATGATAAAGCAAAACAGGCTTATCAAAGAATCATAGATGAGTTCTGGGACTCATCAGAATATCAAAACGCCCGCAAATACAAGGCGCGTTTGGATTCCAACTCCTAGAATTTCTTAACTACATTTGAAGGGGATATATACTATCCCCTTTTTTATTTTCTAAATCTTTTAGCTTATGGCGGGACCCTTGAAATCAGCGACAGCGAAAAGCAAAATCAATCTCGAGAGAAAGGAATTTGGAATCGTGGTGGCAGAATGGAATGAGGATGTGACCGAGGCTTTATTTGAAGGTGCGTATAATTCGCTGCTAAGTATGGGTGTAAAGAAGTCGAACATTGTTCGGGTGAATGTACCTGGTAGTTATGAACTTCCTCTGGCGGCCCAACGTCTTGCCAAAAAGAAAAACATAGACGCGGTGATTTGCCTTGGATGTGTGATTCAGGGCGAGACTCCTCATTTCGATTACATCTGCCAGGCCGTAGCCAACGGCATTATGCGCGTCAATCTCGACTATGAAAAACCAGTCGCGTTTGGTGTGCTGACCACACTGGATAAAAAACAAGCACTGGAACGAGCAGGTGGAAAGTTTGGAAACAAGGGAGAAGAGGCTGCGGTGACGGTGTTAGGGATGTTGTAGCCAGGCAGTGGTATTATATCCCAACCAGGACAAACGCCCCCCAGTAGTAGGAAGCTCCAAATCTGACTTTAGTTTCAAGCTGTGCTTCTTTAAAAGCGAGTCGGATATCATTGACCTTCGACCAGCGTTGATAGAATTCGCTCATAAGAAACTGAGTAGCTTCATCATCAACCGGCCAAAGACTCATGATAATGTATTTTGCCCCAGCCAATTGAAACGCGCGTTGAAGTCCATAAACGCCTTCGCCACTTTGAACTGCTCCTAAGCCAGTCTCGCAGGCTGACAACACAACAAGGTTGGTATTGTCAAGCGTCAGGTTCATTGCTTCATAAGCGGTCAACACTCCATCTTCCTCAGCGTGCAACGGGTTTTCCCCACTTCGAATAAAATCAGTAGCACCTGCCAATATCAACCCTGAGTTCAATAGGGGATTCGGTGTTTTCTGATTCGGTCCATCTTCAAGAAAATAACCATGAGTGGCTATGTGAAGGATCTCAGGGTTCTCTGTTTCTTTAATCTTCTGCTCAGTGGCATCAGTAGCCAACAAGACAATGGGCTGATGAGTCTTTTGTAACTCTAAAGAAATAAGCTCTACTTCCTTTTTGGTGCCCGGTAATTCTGCAATCCCATTTTGCCCTCGTAGAAACCTGGAGAGCGAACCTCTGATCGAACGACTCACAAGCTCTGGTCGCTCTGACCGACCGGATGTGTCACCCACTTTTTGACCCAGATTATACTGCGGATACCCAATTAACAAGCTACTCTGACCAATCGACTTTGTATTCGCTGTATACAATAAGTCTCGCGTGCTTCCAATTAGATGAATATCAAATTCTTCCAGTAAATATTTCTGAGTCTCTGGATTTTTAATGGAGGGCAGCGATAGCAAATTGTAAGCGCCATCAGGAGATAAGAAAACCTTGTTTACACCAAGTGATCTTAGCTGTCGATTAATGGGTTCCCAGAAGTATCCATAAGTATATTCGTCATCAACCTTAAACTGGATTCCGTTTCGATAGTAACTCAGGTATCGATTCTCCAATAAATTCCCCTCGCGAAGCAAAACGATCTTAGGCCCTGCTTTCGTCTCGCTCGTAAGTATTAGGCAGGCATAATGAATTGTATTGCCAAATTTGAGAGAATCTACGTTGTATTTTTTAAACCTGACTATCTCTACAGCTGCTTCTCCGGGTTTTAAAGCAGCCTGAACTTCTTTCCAACTGCGTTGTGGTCGGATGATGTCACGACTGAAAGTTGCAGATCTGCGAGCCAGTTCTTTTTCTGTTGACTGCGAAGCAAGGAGTAGTGAGTCGGCCTGAGCCGGATTTTGATTGTTGCTGTAATAGAAGGCCAGCAATTCTTTTTGAGACTCCCAGGTTTCATAAAGTTCTATTAGCGAAGTGTCTCCGCTCTGCAGTATTTTTTGTCGCACTCTATCGGTGGCATAAAGAATAAGTCCTTTGGTGTTAAGGGTTATCGTATACAGTTCACCGAGCGTTTCAGGATCACTATTCCCCGAATCCGTCACCCAGGAAGCATAAATTTCCTGGCTTGGTCTGATTGAGTTTTGAAAAAGATTTGCTTTTTCCTCCTCCGTCAACACGGGAAAAAAATCACTCACCTGATCGAAGTAATTTTCGAACACAGCGCCCATCAACCTACGTACTTCCTTCTTATTTCGCTTTTTCCATTGGTAGAGTGCAAGTTTTTCAAGTGATTCAGCATACAATGGATGCTTTCGTCCCAAGACTTTTTTTCTTACACTTTCCGCTCTTTTTAAATATGAATATCCTGCCGATGGGTCAGTTGCCATCTGTGCCATTCCGAGGTTAAGCAACGCGGTAGCATACTCAGGGGAATCCTTGCCAAGATTATCTTCAAATATCTTCAGGGCTTGTTCAAGCAATGGAACTGCTTGTGCAGCGAGCCCAGCATATTGATGGTTCCTCGCCAAATTATTCAGCTTGCGGGCATAGGATACGGTGTTCGCCTCTCCATTTGCGTCCAGAATTGCGATAGCTTGTTGCAATGCAGTTTGAGCTTCCGCGTACCTGGCTTGGTCAGTGTAAAGTTGCCCAAGATTGGAAAGACTTATCGCAAAGTCTGGATTATCAACGCCCAGTGTGGTGCTATCGTTGCTCAGCACAGTATTCAACATGGTTTGTGCACGATCAAATTGCCCCAGAAGGGTGTAAATAATGGATAGGTTATTTAGCGCAGCGAAGTAGACTTGATTACGCGATGACCAGTTCGCATTTCGAATAACTTCAAGTGAACTCACCAAAACTTCTTCTGCTACGTCATACTTTCCCTGTGCCATCAAAAGGTTTGCGTAGTCAGCCTGGCTGATGTGATACTCCTCTGAACTATCACCATACAAAGTGGCCATCTGAGGCAAACCATTGGAATAGCAGCGTGTAGCCTTACTATATAGACCTCGATAAGTGTATAGCAGGCCAAGTTTTGTTTCGACCAGTGAACTTAACCTTGTGTCTGATAACGATGCTAATAGAGCCTTTGCCTCATTTTCAGCTTCCGACCATCGATCGATCTCCAGCAAAACATTGAAATAGTCAATTGCAGACCAGACATACTTTTCGCTGTTGATCGAGTAGTTAGCTTTGTCAAATGAAAGCAACTCCTTACCCATCTCGATGGCGAGGTCACCGGATCCACTTTCGAGATACACGAACATCAAATTATAAAGAGAGTTGCTGTAACCGTCCGGATCAACGGGTAAAATCCTCTTTCGTAAATCTCTTTCTCTACTAAAGTATTCGATAGCATTTTCCATATCATAGCCTGCCATGTATGCGTCTCCGATATAAAAAAGTATGTTGGCGGCTAAGGTATCTTCGCGTTGATCGATCTGAGTAACAATTTGCTCCTCAAATTTTATTACCGCTTCAATTTCTCCAGCATGATACAGCGAGTCGATTTTTCGATAGTTATCATCAAATGACTGCGCATCACAAGGTGATGCAATCTGGAAAATGAACAGGGAAATAAAAAAACAGAAACTGGCCCATAATTTCCTTTTTAAGGAATAACCAGTTTCTGTTTTGTCCATGATAATTGACAAATGGCTATTGATCAGCTACGATTAACTTCAATTGATATTCTCTTCCCAGGTCATTGACGTTGATCAAATAAGCTCCGATGGGCAGCGTACTTACATCAACTGACCAAAGTGAGTCAATCTCATCGTAGGTCATGGCAGGAGCTAGTTCTCTTCCCTGAAGATCCGAAATCGTAATCTTAAATCCGGCAGCGCTACCTGTTCGGCTTTTAATGCTAACCTGACGCCTTGAGGGGTTGGGGAATGCCGTAACTGGAATCTCTTTATCTTCCAATCCAGTGATCACCAGCTTTCTTACTACAATTTGACCGTCTTCTACATTGGCCTCTACACCCACATTTCGATCAAGCACTGAGCTTCCAACCGTAATGTCAATAAATGATGTAATGTCCATCGGGAACCCAGGATATTGAATATTAAGACGATACTCTCCCGGATCTAATTTGCCAAATTCAAAGGCACCTTCATCATCGGTAAAGGTAAATGCCACGAGCGTCAAAATCACTTCATTGCCTCTGCTGGTTCGCTCTACTCTTCTCAAACTACATCCTGCGCGTCTTACTCTCGCATTTCTTAGTACACGTCCACCAGGGTCATCGGGAATATCCTCCGAAAAGATACCGGAGATCACGCCCTGACCATCGGCAGGCGGAGCAGGTCTGAATACCGAGACGATGTCCAGCCCGGAAATATTATCCTCAACCTCAAGCCGATCAGCTTCCTCCCAATAGATGGTCTTCTCGAAATAAGTCGGAAGGGCACCCTTATGTGAAATCGTATCTGCATATCCAAGGAAGATATAATCATCGAGCACAACTTTGTCGACCAGGTAGGTACCATCAGTGTTTACCGGCTTCACGGCTATTGTATCGTAAGCACCTGTATTGGTAATTCTGAAAAGGGTCATGTCTCCCTCTGTGGCAGGGTCCGTGGAAGACACCATGAGTCTTCCGGAAATATTGGCGATAGCCAAAATATTCTGTGGAGCAGTCTTAAGCATAAGTCCCGGCACCAACGAGTTGGTGATCTCGCACTCGTAGTCACCCATCTGCGCCCGATTAATTCCAACTATTTCATACTGCTTAGCATTGGCTCCTGCTATTGGAGCACCATTGAGCTTCCACTGGTACAAGTCGGAGGTTCCTCCCCCACTTGTAGACAAAAGATAATTGGTGCCAACGTCAATTTGTAGATTAGCAGGATCACCAATTAAAGCCTGGTCCTGAAAATCAGTCGTAATGATCTCCGCATTTGCTTCAAGTGATCCAAAGTCCAGCTCATTTCCAGATACATCAAGTGTCTGTATTGCAACAATATCGCTGACGTCAGGCAAGGATGTGATCTCGTTGTCCGAGAGATTAATGGTCTGGAGGGCATTTATGTCGACTAAATCAACTGGCACTTCCCCTGTTATGTTGTTGTTTGGAAGTTGAAGCGATGTGATGCTCGCTCCTGTTTGAGTAACACCAAACCACGTGCTAACAGGACCTGTTAACCAATTTGTCTTGCTGGTCCAACCTGGCCCAACTGTTGAATTGTAAAATGACACCAAGGCCAATGAATCGATAACGATATTTCCGGGAAATCCAGCGGCAACAGAAAACAAACCTCTAATACCTTTGGAATAACTGGTGACTTTTACTCTTCCAGATGCTTCTGTTAAATATCGCCTTCCCATTCCTTCAAACTCAGGTTCGCCATTTGCGTTCCGCACCACCACTACTTCAGGATCGGATGGTAGCGAGTTGGGGAAGTCAACTTCCACGTACGCAGCAGTATCCAGTGGGTTAACAACATGACTTCTCCATGTGTAAGGAAATCCAATCAGGGAAGTAACTGCTGCTCCCGCTGTGTAAGACGGGGTGGGTTCGAGTGTCACTGTTATTTTTGGTGACGACCCTGCTACCCGGTAGAAACGAATGGGGAGATAGTGTGTATCATCACCAATCGGAAAGATTCGATCACCAACACCTTGACGTGTCATCACGCCTTTGACATATGAGGTAGGCCCAAAGTTTTTAACAACGGCTGTGGGACCAAGCTGTAGTGTGTCATTGGCGTTAACTATCTTAACAAATCCACCATTGAGCAAAAGGCTATCTTTTAGAATGATATCTCTTGTCAACTCTATAGTACCTCCGCCAGCAATCGACAGATAGCCAATATTGGCCACTCCTGTTCCCAGGGCCAGCGTTTTTGTATCGGGGTAGTTAAGAATGAAACCTCCCTTACTAGCGGGATTTATAGAACCAGCGTGTGAAAACAAACCGTTCGTCCTGATTGAACCATTGAGCAACAATGTTCCATCGTTCTGCCAATCGCCATTGACTACAACCAGATTAGCAGAACTGGTTATGCCAATTCCATCATTTGTAATGAAAGGCTGGCTTAAGGCCCAGCCCACGTCACAAAAGACCAAGATCAATAAAATGACTATTCTCATCGCTTAAAATGGTCTGAGTACACCACCAATCATTATGAAAACCCTACCTTCCGAGGCGGGAATGGTCGCACCCTCCACAATTGCATCCCCTGCGCCAACATTGAAGACATAAAAAGTTTCGCCTTCAGTCACCGAAAAGGAAAAAGTATAGGTATCGGAATCTACGGTATAAGCCATAGCTCTCACTGTAATACCACCTCCGCCAGTGGCCTGATGGGTGGACATTTTTATGCCGCCCTGAAAAACTGAGATTGCGTTTCCTTCAGCCGAGTTTAACGCGCCAATTGCAGATCCCCCTGCTGCATTTGTTGCAGCAAACAGGGCAGCAGCTCCATTCCCGGGTTCGTTATTCCAAAAGTTACCAGCACTTCCGTTTCCATCGCCAGCTTCTTTTACTCCATACACAGCATCGGTGGGGCCGGACGCTCTTGCATACAAAGCGTAACCAGGGCCATTGTTTATCGCCTCTATGGCATTGCCGCTCGTTCCATTATGGAGGGCTTGGATAGCCACACCATTTTCACCCGTGTCCTTGTTAGCCCAAACTGATGGACCGGCTCCCACCGCTTCGACAAAAAGGGCAGCGGTCGGATTTGTGGCATCAACGTTTTGGATAATCGCCCCATAACCATCAGTACCAAAATTGTCAGCCCACATAGCGGCTGTATTCACCGATGAACCATTTTTTCTGAAGTATGCGCCATTACCCGCACCTAAGTTTAAACCTCTCACAGCAGAACTTGCCGTTCCTGATCCATTTGTTTCACCGTATAGCGCTGCAAAGTTGTTTCCAGTATTGTTGATTCGAAACGCGCCAGCGGCATCACCAGTACCAAATTGTTCACCGTAAACCGCAGAGGCACCAAAGGCAGTCGTGTTGGCTACAGCGTGAAGGCCGAAACCATTACCTCCGTTATTCGCATAAATGGCTGCAGCTGTCGTGGTTGCATTATTGACGTTTACTTCTATTCCTCTACCCAGATGATCGGCAGAGATCTGGAGGCCGGGTGCAGTGGCAGAAGTATTTAAAGAACTAAATCTGGCTGCGGATCCCAAACCATTGGTTTCTGAATAAATTGCTGGCAATGTATTGGCCGCATTGGAAATTCTAAATGCACCCCCCAAGGATCCGGTTCCTGTCGCTTCGCCATACACGCCAGGAGGCGCGAGTGGGCCACCAACATCCGAGTTGGTGGTGCCATAAACGGCAGCAGCGGGAGAGGTGGGATTACTAACCTGAAAATAACCACCTATTCCAGTTCCTAAATTCAATACACTCAACGCGCTTGATCCGTTCGTTGTGTTATTGTTTTCGATTCTGACAACTCTTTTATTTTCAGCGTTGTCGTATGATAGCTTAAAAAGATCAGGAGTTCCGGTTGCAGAGGTGAAGTTGTCAGCATACGGATAAATCAACTTTGCCGAACTTGCCCATGCCGTGCCATTCCATGTGAGCATTGAGTTCAAGTCTGTGTCGTAAACAGTCACGCCTTTGTCTCCTGCAGCGAGCGTCATCGCTGTTCGTTGGGCAGTAGTCAGTCTTGGAAAAATCACACCCTGATTATTGGTTGGTGACTCTACGTGAAGTGCTGCATTCGCATTTGGTGAGACTACACCAACACCAAGAGTTTTATTTTGGCCGAAGCCATTAAATGAAAAAAGTAAGGCGATCACGTTAAGGAGAAAAAGCCTTAATACTGAGTTAGAGTTCATATTTAGTTACGGTTCAAGTTCGAATTAGTAGTGTTAAAAAATTTATTTATTAAGCGTAAAGGAGTATCGGCCAGGCAAGGAATTAGTTCGCCCGCCAAAAGTTGTTTCTGTCCAATCCAGTGTCAGTATCAACTGAGTTTCTGAAATATTTGTGATGGTGACCTCCTTATTGTCCTGACCTCTTATAATGATGTTTGATGTTCCCTGCTTAAACTCCCAGGTGTCCTGTCTTAACCAGACGGGTGTTGTGCCGGTGGTGAAAAGTTGGTTACCTGTAAAGCGAATTGTAAAGTCAGAGAAAAACTCCTCCGTGACATCGATCCCTGCTAAAGTGACTCCAGTCGAGGCTGGAGGAGTCCAGGTCGCGGTTCCGGAAGTTAAAATAGCGATGACCTTTTCCTGTTCACTGAGTTCTGGGGGTTGCGGGTCGTCATTCTTACTCTTGCACCCCAACATTGTGACTGCCAGAGTAATTAGGGCAAATAAGTATATAGGGCATTCTCGTCTCATAGAATTACTTGGTTGTGAAGTATTAAAAAGGAGTACTTCATCTTGAAATGATGAAATACCTGTGTTGCGATTGAACTAAGGGCATTCGAGTTCGGTGAACTCGAGTAAGCCAAAAATGAAAAAAGCATCAACTATAGATTAAGGCAAACCTCGAAAGTAAATAATGGGCTCGATACCCCAATCAGGATGATGAAAATTATTTTAAACGGTTAAACTTTTATTTGGTGTTGACCATTAAAAGTTAAACGAAGGGGGGGCGGTGAATAAAAAAGATTGGTAAGTGATAATTGATTGTACAATCGATTTGCTTGATAAGGCAATCGGTTGCAATCATGGACTGCCAAACACAATAGATGCTATCTCAATTTATTGTATTGCTTCATTATCTCTCTCACTTTTTCAATTGGCAATGGCTTTACTGTATCACCGTTACTCAACTTCCCCACCTCGGTGGCAGCAAACAGTGAATTAATGATCGCTTCCTCGGTGGCTTCGATCGTTGCCATAAAGATCGGGCTCATGTAGTCGTTGTGAAGAAAAGTATAAGTTCCCGTTGACTGTGTTGTATTGTAAGGGATACGAATTGATTCGTTGGCAGAAAAAGCGATAACATAGTCTCCACTGCCATTAGAAGCTATTCCACCCGTCTTAGCAAGTCCCATCATTGCTCTTTTTGCAACACGTTTCAAATTTCTTGCATCAAGAGGTGCATCCGTAGCTACTACCATCATGCAAGAACCATCGGGTGAACCTTCTATCTGAGATTTGAAAGCATATTGACCTAACTCTACTCCGATTGGAACTCCATCGATTTCTAACACACCTCCAAAGTTGGTTTGTGCAAGGACACCTACGGTGTAACCACCCAACTCTTTCTGCAAGACACGCGATGCGGTTCCTATTCCTCCTTTAAAACCAAAGCAAATTGTGCCCGTTCCTGCGCCTACCGATCCCTCAGACACTCTTCCACTTTTCGCGTTTCTTATGGCTTCTAAAACATGCGCCTTGGTCACATGCCTTCCCCGAATATCATTTAACCCGCCATCATTTGTTTCTCCCACCACCGCATTTACTGATCGCACCTCTTTATTCTCATCAAAAGAAAATGTATAGTCTATTACGCCTTCTATACCTTGGGCAACACTCAGAGTGTTAGTAAGAATAATTGGCGTTTCAAGATTCCCGAGTTCCTCCACCTGCGTGGTGCCTGCCAGTTTGCCAAAACCATTGCCGACAAAAACGCCAGCGGGTACTTTATTTTGAAACACGTTTTGATCATGAGGTAATATGACTGTTACACCAGTACGAACGTTATCACCTTCTATCAATGTCACATGCCCAACTTTCACACCTCTAACATCGGTGATGGCGTTGTTGGCGCCAGGTGTAAGCACACCAATTTTAATTCCATAGTCGCGAGCTCTCTTTTGCGATATAGCCTGACTAAATGATGTCGCTACAAATAGTATTATCAGCAGTCGGTTCATTTTTTCGGATTTAGTGTAAAAAAAGAAACCCTGATTTCAGCCAGGGTTTCTATAACAATGAAATTATCGATTACATATTTTTAACAATCTCCTGCCCAAACTCTGAGCACTTCAATAATGTAGCGCCTTCCATCAGTCTGTGGAAATCGTAGGTCACTCGCTTCGAAGAAATGGATGACTCAAGCCCTTTGACGATCAAGTCCGCTGCTTCCTGCCAGCCCATATGCTCCAACATCATCACACCAGAAAGGATCACAGATCCCGGATTTACTTTATCCTGTCCGGCATACTTTGGCGCAGTACCATGTGTAGCCTCAAAAATTGCGTGACCCGTCACATAATTGATGTTTGCACCTGGGGCAATTCCAATCCCGCCAACTATCGCTGCCAAAGCATCTGAGATATAGTCACCATTAAGGTTCAAGGTAGCTACTACTGAATATTCATCTGGACGCAATAAAATTTGCTGAAGGAAGGCATCAGCAATCACATCTTTCACAACAATCTTGTGTCCTCCTTTATTGATTTCCATCCATGGCCCGCCATCCAACAATGTTGCTCCAAATTCATTCTTGGCTAACGCATAACCCCAGTCGCGGAACGCACCTTCGGTAAACTTCATGATGTTTCCTTTGTGCACTAGTGTCACACTAGGCTTCTTGTGTTGAACTGCATATTCGATGGCCGACCTAACCAAACGTTCAGTGCCTTCTCTGGATACGGGCTTGATACCAATACCTGCAGTCTTTGGGAATCTTATTTTATCAAAACGCTTTCCGAAATTTTCCTGGAACAGTTTCAAAAATTTTGCGTTGTCCTCGGTCCCTTCCTGAAATTCTATTCCTGCATAGATGTCTTCTGTGTTCTCACGGAAGATGACCATATCTGTTTTTTGAGGATCCTTAACTGGTGAAGGCACACCTGAAAACCAACGCACGGGTCTCACACAAGCATACAAGTCAAGTTCCTGACGAAGTGCTACATTCAACGAACGCATTCCACCGCCTACAGGTGTAGTGAGAGGTCCCTTTATCCCAACAAGGCAATCCCTAAACACATCGAGTGTTTCGTCTGGCAGCCAACTACCTGTTTTGTTGAATGACTTCTCCCCTGCAAAAACTTCCTGCCATTCAATTTTCTTCTTGCCACCGTAGGCTTTAGCTACTGCAGAATCGAATACATTCTTTGAAGCTGGCCATATATCAACACCGGTTCCGTCACCCTCAATAAAGGGAATTATTGGATTATCCGGCACATTTAGTTTTCCATTACTGATCGTGATTTTAGCACTCATTGGGTTAATTGTTAAAGTTGTAAGTTCTTCCAGCGGCCCTTACTTGTTTCGGAGTGTAAGCCCATGTTCCCCTCATGAAACCGACTTGAGAGGAAGGGCGAAATTAAAAAAATTCGCGTAAAATGTGAGCCGAAAGACCTTTCTGGCATATTTATCGTTACAAGCTTATTGCAATCGAATTAGGCATGAGTTTCACCATCATTTTTTCCTCCTTTTTGCTGTTCAGCAGCCCAACTTTACCTGCGGATGATGTCTGCTTATCGCCTGAAGAGAAGAAACTCTACGACCTGATCATGGAGTATCGAAAAAGTAAAAGGCTCAAACCGATACCGTTTTCCCCAAAGCTCACCAAGGTCGCGCAAACACATGTAAGAGATCTGATGGATAACTATGACTACGCTAACCGTGGAGAATGCAACCCGCATAGCTGGTCAGACAAAGGAAATTGGAGTGCATGCTGCTACACACCCGACCACGCAAAAGCCAGCTGCATGTGGGACAAGCCAAAGGAAATCGCTGGTTACGAAGGCAACGGGTTCGAAATCGCTTATTACAGCTCAGACCCCGCTACAGCCCAAGAAGGCCTTGATGGCTGGAAAGAAAGTCCAGGTCACAACCCTTTGTTAATCAACACCGGCACATGGAAAAGTGTGGAGTGGAGAGGAGTTGGGATTGGAATCTATGGAAACTACGGAGTAGTATGGTTTGGCGATGGAGAGACAGAGACCGGGAGGTTGGTCGTTTGCAAATAGAATTAATACTGTTCCTTCTCGCTTGGGAATGTATTTGCCTTAACATCACTGACATAGTCATTGACTGCTTTATTGATCACACCCTGTAAATCAGCATAACGTCTCAAAAAACGCGGCTTGAACTCCATCGTGATGCCCAACATATCCTGCATCACCAGCACCTGGCCGTCAGCGTCAGGGCCAGCACCGATACCAATCGTTGGAATAGTCAGCGACTCGGAAACTTTCTTCGCGAGTTTTGCAGGAATTTTTTCAAGTACTATTCCGAAGCAACCACATTCTTCCAGAAGCTTTGCGTCTTCAAGTAGCTTCTGTGCTTCGGCTTCCTCCTTGGCACGCACAGTGTAGGTCCCAAATTTATAAATCGACTGGGGTGTAAGGCCAAGATGACCCATCACAGGTACGCCAGCACTAAGAATTCGCAAAACAGAATCTTTAATCTCACTCCCACCTTCAAGCTTCACAGCATGCGCTCCGCTTTCTTTCATTATCCGAATTGACGATCGCAATGCCTCGCCCGAACTTCCCTGATACGACCCGAAAGGAATATCAACAACGACCAGTGCTCGTTTCACCGCTTTCACAACCGATGTTGCGTGATAAATCATCTGATCTAACGTGATCGGAAGTGTCGTCTCATTTCCGGCCATTACGTTGGAGGCAGAGTCTCCAACAAGAATCACATCTATGCCTGCAGCGTCTATAATTTTAGCCATGCTGTAATCATAAGCCGTAAGCATAGCTATTTTCTCACCACGGTTCTTCATCTCCTGAAGTTGGTGTGTGGTGATTTTTTTTAGTTCTTGTTTATGAACTGACACGATTTCTATTTACTGATTAGTGAAGATAAACGGCTGCTTTCTTACCCAACACCACTTCCACATGATCGTTCAACATAGTAGAAAGTTCAAAGCCCGTATAGGTGGGTAAAATCGGGAAGAGTGTATGGCTTCTGTTCACCAATACTGCCACCTCTATCTTTTTCAATTCTACATTTAGGAAGGGTTTCATTCCAAACGCAATCGTCTTTCCCGTATTCAACACATCATCTACCAGCACAATACACTTCTTACGTATTTCCTTTTCATCACAATCGATAGTGACTTCGCTCTGGGATGGCGCAAGTTTGTCCAAACTCACTTTGATCAATTTTGCTTCTATTGGAGAAATATTTTCCAATTCTTTCGCAATCAACTGCGCCAGCAAATAACCCTGACCATCTATACCAGCAATAATTATTGCCTTCTCTTTGAAATTATGTTCGTAAATCTCAAAGCCAATTCTCCTGATTTTTTGCTCGACCTGGTTTTTGGATAACACCAGACTCTTCTCTGTTTCTGCAGCCGTCATGGAATGGGTACTACTTTGCTGTCTTTAAACGTAGAAAGGATGACCATTGATTGCATGTTGTCCACCACGTCAATGTTGGATACTTTTTCAAGCATCAACGTTTGATAAGCTTGAATGTCAGAGCTTACCACTTTTAAGATAAAATCGGATTGTCCAGTAAGATGATGGCATTCAACTACTTCATCGATCTTGTTCACAGCATCAATAAATTTCTGAATGTTATCTTTGTTGTGTCCTTTTAGCGATACCATCACGAATGTACTCACACCCAATCCAACGCTCGCCAAATCTACATTGGCATGGTAACTTTTGATCACCTTGGCGTTCTCCAATTTTTTCACACGTTCAAGAGTTGGGGCCGGAGATAGACCAATCTCCTGTGCCAATTGGGCATTAGTGATATTGGAATTCGCCTGAAGAATTTCCAGAATCTTTCGGTCGGTGGCGTCAAGTTTTACTTTCATAAATGATGTCTCGTGAGTTGAAACAAACCCGAGATAAAAATATGAAGAATACGTCTATTTATGGAGAATAGGTGATTTTTTTGGCCTTACCTGCGAATTATGACAGGAAAGCTTCTGCGATTGTCACCTGTGACGAAAAGAAGGTAGTAAATGCCCGGATTCAGGTTGTCAACATCTACCGCAACTCGGTTAAGCCCAGGTTGAAAATTGGCAAATGCATTTTCAAAAACCTTATTGCCGACAGAATTAAAAATATAGACTTCAGCATTACCGCTCTCTTCCGAAATCCACTCAAGGTTGATCGTCTCAGTGCTTGGATTTGGATAGGGATCCAGAACAGAGATTGAATTAGTTCCAACACACTTCTTATTGTTCGACTTATTGAAATCTCCGTCAAGTACAATTTCAACGCAGATGTAATCCAAGTCACCTCGCGCACCAACTACTTGGGTAGCTAACATCTGAGTGTGTGTAGCTCCGGGCAGTAGCGTGACATTCAAAAGTTCATTGATGACCGCCTGCCCAGCGATATCAACTGCCAGCTTTGGCCCAGCAATGGTAGAGTTGCTATTATTTTTTATCGAAACCAAAAGTCTTTGTTCCCCTGTGACGGCTGGTACAACAGTCAGCGATGTCAACTCTAAATCCAAAGTCGGAACAACCACCGAAACAGTCTTACTCGTGGTGCTCTCGCATCCTTGCTCATTCGTGACGGTTAAATCAATCACATAGTCTCCCAATTCATCAAAGGTGAAAGCAGGAGAATCATCGGTACTCGTTTCTCCGGTACCATTGATCGTCCACAACTGAGAATTAGAATTGTTGGTTGTGTTAGTCAGTTGGACTACCAAAGGTGCAGTTCCGATTTGAGGAGTAGCTGTAAACGTGGCGGTGGGTGACGTGACAACTGAAATATTTTTGGAAATCGAATACCGGCAACCCGATTGGTTGGTCACCGTCATTTTTGTTGGGTATGAACCGGGGCTATCGAATGTGAAACTTGGGCTTTCTCCGGCCGCTGTCCCTGCAGTTCCAAATTCCCATGTCCATGCAGTAGGAACATCCAAACCAATCGATGTGACATCCATGAATTCCACGGGCTGATCCTCACATAGGTTGGATGCCGAAAAATCAAGAGAAGGAACGGTTGGCACAGTTATCGGCTGTGAGGAGGTAGCAACGCAGCCGTTGCTACCTGTAACAGTTAACTGCGCATTGTAGGTTGAAGGAAATGAAAAAATATGGGTTGGGCTTTGTGAGCTATAGGTAGCCGCGCCAATTGTCCATTGCCAGGAGTTTATTCCGTTAATCGCATTAGGTGTGAAGACTGTTCCCTGGTTTACACAAGCTGGGTTGAATGAAAAACCTGATGGCGGTGACTGCGCAATATTGATTGTTTTCTGAACAGAGTTAGAGCATCCGAAATTAGTGATCACATCAAGTTGAACATCATAATTTCCTGCATCACTAAAAATATACTGCGGATTTCTTTCGGTTGAACTTCCACTTGCCGGATCACCAAAGCTCCAGGTCCAACCCGCCAAGTTGCTGTCAGTTGGATTCGGAGTAAGGTCATTGAACTGAGACGGAGACCCGCTACAGGAGAATGGTGGGAGATCAAGTGAGAAATCCGGTTGGGGTTTGGAGTAGATGGTAATGGGCTTTGTGATCGAATTGTTACACCCCGCAGCGTTGCTAGCGGTAAGTGTGACATCATACACTCCAAAACCGGTGTAAGTGTTCTGCCCGTTTGTTTGACTCGACATGTTTGTGTCTCCGAAGTCCCACGAATAGCCGGTCACCGGTCCTGCGGTTGTGTTTGTAAACTCGATAGAGGTTTCAACGCAATCGTTGCTAAAAGTGAAACCCGCGAGGGGGCCTTCTTCCACAGTTAGAATTGACTTGATAATTTCATTAGAGCAACCTGGAATTGACGCAATCAACTTCACATCCTGCTGGGTTGCAGAAGTAATTGAGTAATTGAGGTCTTGATCGATTGAGACTGGATTGCCATTCACTTCCCACTGCCATGTAGGATTTGAGTCGAGATCAAAAGTTGAGTTATTTGTAAAAATATACCCTTGATTGGTACAGATGGGAGCTATTGTCGGTAAGTCAAAATCCGGAACCGGTTCGTTGTAGATAGTAATGTTTTCTCTGGCCAAATTGTTACATCCATTCGATGCCGTGACAGTCAATGAAACCTCATAATCACCGGCAGAAGCGTATTGGTGAGTTGGGTTCTCAAGCATAGAAGTATTGGTGTCACCGAAATCCCAGTTGTAGTCTGTGATGCCTCCTGACACGCTCTCGGATGAAAAGTTAATGTCGTGGTTTGCGCAGATATTTTGAGAGGTGAAGGAGATGTCGGGAGCGGTGGACGAAGAAACAACTAACTGATTAGCATCTACAGAGTACTGTCCCGAACTTGAATTAAATGCTTTAAGTTCAATTGTCTTGAGTCCGCTAGAGGCATAATTAATCGATTTTGGATTTATTTCTTCAGAAAAATTAACGCTTGCCCCACACGATGCCTCAAAAATCATTTGCCTCAATTGGTTGTTAGCGTTTCCAATGCCCTGTACAATGCTTTTACCTCGATACCTAATAACATCAATTGCAAGGAGCTGTGGCAAGCCACCAAACGAGATCTCGGATGGTGGATTTGCGATGTTTAAATCTTTCATGTCAATAACATCTATCAATGCAGATTGATTGGTAACAACAGCAAAATAATTACTTCCTTCTTGAGTCATCTTGACTCGGAAAGGGTTTGTTACTCCAGTGAATGTATATGAAGCATCAACAGTTGCTGAGCCTAGAATATTATTGCCGAAGCTAACTTGAAAGATTTTGTTTGAGCTAGATGTGAGGAATGCAAACCAGTCGCCTCCTTTTTTGACTACATCGATACCCGGAGTCAAAGCCGCACCTGAAATTGGACCTGTATTAAAGACATGTGTGGGGATTGATATTGCATTCAGAAATGAGTCTCTATAGTTTACCCTTACAATTGATCCAGTATTTCTCTCTATTATAACAAGGATCAAGTCCGTAGACTGCTTGATGATTCGCAAATCCCAAAACCTGCCGGTTACACCGAAGTTTCCAATATTTACGCTAGTGGGTGCGCTAGTCAAATCGGACCCGAAATCTAGTCTTACCAGTCCATAGTTATTGTCATTGAATCCCACAAAAGCAAACCATGCCCCATTGTTTTTATACAAATCAATGCCTTGAGGAAACAACAATGAATTTCCCGGGTTACCGAGGTTTACTACGGTTGGTGCATTGGTGGGAGCATCCCCAAAGTCCAATCTTATAATAGAGTGAGTTGACTGGCTTACAGCAAAGCCGTACCATAACCCATTGTCCTCCACGATTTTATAACCAAACCCACCATTAAGGCCTACTATAGGAGCAACATTAGTATTGCTATTTAACGTTTTAAAGTCGTCAAGGCAGAAATCCCATTCAAATCGGTCGGCACCAATTGAGTTGTTGACCACATCAATATCTTGCTGAAGACATGGCGCAGAGCTGACGGCAAAATCAGCAATAGGCGATTGGCCATTCACATAGACAAACGCAAAAATCATTAAAATCGATAAACTGTTCCTGATCAGAGTACTTGAAATTTGGGCCAACACATTTATACGTTTAATTCCAAATTCGTAACAGTATAATTGCCTAAAAGCCTAATCCCCGTCTATTTTAACAATAGTTTTATATGCGTCCTCAACCAGCTCCATCCGTCTATATTTGAGAGCCAAAGAGGCAATAGACTCTCCTAATTTTTCCCTTCCAAGTTCCAACAGGTTTTGCATGGCTTCAAAGGCTGCTTTAGGGTTATCCATATTCAATATAACTCCTCCGCCCTCACGGACGATTATATCGGAGTCATCCCCAATTCCCATCTCGGTCATGATGGGCAACCCATTTGCCCAATACTCTCCATTTTTGATTGGCGAGCAATATATTCTTGTTTGCACTGGTTTGATTGTGCTGAACGCAAAATCTGCGGCTGATAGAAAATCCGGCACTTCGGAATGAGAAACTGAATCTAGTATAATATCATTCATCGGAATTCCATTTTCTCCTAAGCGCTGTAGTATTCTATCGCGATCGTCTCCGGACAGTATGATCAACCTGAAACGACTCCTAAAAAAGTCAAATGACTTCTTAAAAAGCTGAAACGCAATTGTATCATGATATATCCCTCCAAATTTGCCAACATAAATACCAACTATTTCTTGTTGCTTGAAGCCCAATGACTCTCGCTTCCGTATTCTCGCATTTAAGTTGAACTCGAATTTCTCCGTTTGCACACAGCAAGGCATTGTATACAAGCGATTCTCGTTAATACCTTCTTGTTTTAATTTATTAAAATAATGCAAAGAAACCGGCAACATTCTTCTAGCGGTTTTCTTCTGTCTCGTTTCAAAAAAAAGCTGAAGCCAAAAACGCGGATCATACCATGCCCAAACTCCAGACTCTCTCATCGAAAGTGCATGCGGCTCAAAAGACTCAACAACGTAGGGCAATTTCGTTTTTCTCCAGACCAGATATCCGAGAGCCCCCGCCATTGGTGATCGACATATTATAAGGTCGATTTCAAATTGCTCGCAAAGCTTAGTAACGATGTTTGGGAATTTTAAAAAGTCCGATAATTTATCTAGCAAGAAAACGCTGGATTTTTGGGACATCAGTGGAACATGCTCAACTTTAGTCAACTTAAGCGTTTCGACATCCGTCTTTTCTCGTTCGATTGAACAAAAAATAATCCGATCAACAGAATTCAGTTCTGATAGTATTCGTAGGTGCGGTATAACGGTTGCCGAAGAAAGCCCTTCCTCAATTCCCCAGTAACTCAAAAATAAAATTTTCATGAACTAGATGTGTCCCAACACAAAAAACTTCAAAGCTTTTAGGTACTCTTCTTGGCTCCAAAAAGTTAGAAACATGATTTTACGCGACCTAAATAAAATCAATATCCTATCGAGCATACTCATGTCGGTATGATAGAGCCTCCAGATTGTTGAACAAATATAGCTATATCCGTTAGCGAGGCCGTCAAAATTGCTCATTGCTGAATTAGGGTTTGATCGATAATGAAGAATACACTCATTTGTATAATTATAAATTCCATTTTTCCCTATTGAGATATAGAAAAGTAAATCCTCTCCATGCGATAATTTCTCATCAAACATCAAATCCCCAACTTTTTCAGCTTTCATCATCCATGTAGGGCCGAAAAAGCAACGGCCATTTAACCGCACCAGTTGATGAAATGGAACTCCTTTGAAAGTCGGAGCCCATTCCGATCGCGCTGTCGCAAGAGCCGAATCGAAAATGAGCACTCTTCCATCAACAAAAGAAATATCCTCACTGGACTGAAAAACCTTCAGTCTGCTGAAGATAGAGTTCGGTGGCAAAAAATCATCTGCGTCCAGACAGCAAAGGTATTTGCCCCTCATTTCGCGAATCCCAAAATTCCGAGCTGAAGAAACTCCCCGATTAGGTTGTTCAAAATATCTAATTCTTGTATCGGAAAAATCTAATGTGACCCTCTTGGTATTGTCCGTACTTCCGTCATTTACTACGATCAATTCCCAATGCTCATAGCTCTGGTCGACTACAGATTGGATTGCCTCTGCGACAAAATGCTCACCGTTGTACACAGGCATTATAATGGACACAAGATCGGTTAAGCGTGTCACGTCAAACTTATTTAAATGCGCTGGTAAGCTCAGTTGGAACAAAGAGATAGTTGCTGTCCTCAATCCTATCATGAATCCCTATCTCCGAAAGCAAAATCAAGTCACCATTCTTTAAAATTCGATAGATCTGGTATTTTAAAATCGTAATAATATCAATCAACTGGTTTTGGCGATCCAATCGAAAAGTATTATCATTCGAATAAACTGGTAAGATCTCACATATAATAATTGGGCGGTCCCTTTCCACAAAAGGTTTTAAATTTCGAATGACTTCCAATTCAGCTCCTTCAACATCAATCTTGATAACTCCTAATGTGCTATTCCCGATAAATGAAAGAAGGTTTGAAGAGAGAGTAACTATAACCTTTTGCGCTAGATTACTTACGTCCCTAAACTCGCGAACGATAGACGCACTACTGTCCGTCCGATTGTCAAGTGCATGGTATAAGACGGATTGTCCATCAAGATCACCTATACCAACCGGCAAAATTGTGACCTGCCTAAGGTTATTTACCTTAACAAGTCTCTCAACATACGCTACACAAACCGCGTTGGGCTCAAATCCTACATAAGGAATTTCAGCACTTAGGCTTCTAACCTTCAACAATGTCTGACCAAGGTTTACCCCGACATCAACAAAAGTCGAGTTTAATTTTATACTTAGTATTCTTTTTAGGACTAAATCCATCCAAATTTCCTTCGCAAAAAGATTATCGCCTCCAATCCCTCCCTGAAGAGGAATCAAAAAAGTTACTTCATTCACTTTGTTAGATGCTTCGAAGTTCAAGAATCGAAGCAATCTCAATTTGTTCAGTACTCTATATAGTATTCGAAACATTGACAATCTTATCTAAGATACTATCAATATAAATCACATGATTGCGATAAGAATTTGATCTCGCAAAGGTCGTTCTCTTTTGAATCAGCTCATTTGTATTGTAATCTTGAATTCTTTCAGCTACTTGTGAAAAAAGTAGCGGGAGTTCACTGTTACTATTTGACATAACAACAAGGTCCTGCTTATTACTATACTCATTTGTATAGTTCATTACAACAGGCTTACCAGTTGCGAGAAATTCTATAATCTTATGATGATTCGAATTGACCGCCTTATTACTTCCATCATAGCACATGAGGAAAAGATCACAACGGTTCAAATGCTCTGGCAATGCCGATGAGGGCACCTTGCCAATCAACTGAATATTATTAAATTTTTTCAAACTTGATACAATCGGAGAATCGGCTTTATAAGGTCCAATGAAATAAAAATCAACGCCAGGATGCGATTCGACAATTTCCAGCAAAGTGGCTTTATCAACACACCAGTTGTCAAGATTTCCAATGTATCCTGCGGTTAACCGCAGAGGAACACGTCCTCGGATATTAGGTTCGATACCAGACAAAAAATGTGATGCCAAGCCATGATTCACCTTGAATTTAGGTGTCCCAGTAAATTCGAATCTTTCCAAAATTAAATCAGAAACGGATAAAATTACGTGGCATGATGTTGCGGTTATTCGCTCTAGGGGGCTTTTGTGAATATCTACCGCATGATAAATTTTTATTGCTGGACCAAACAGATTCAGGTTTTGGAAACGAAACGGATCAAATGTCCAAACAATATCAAAACCTCCTCCGCACAGTCTAAAAATTTTTCTTATCAATACTTGATTTAGTGGATTACTCAATCTGACTGGCAGCCGATTTAGCCCTGGAAAACCGCGATAATTAATAATTCTTAAGTTCTCATGGTCGGATGGTGAGATGACACTATTCTCATTGGATGGAGGATTCAAAAAATATATAAGATTCCCCAATGAAGCCAATTCAAGGCTATAATGATGTTTGGAGACTGGAATATGATTCCATGGCTCTGGTGAAATGATCAAAATTCTCTTCGCCTCTAAAACATTGAGTTTCACAGGTTAACGGGCTAATTTTTCCCTTAAGGCTCTTATTAGCCTCCAAATCGGGCTGATTAATTTAAGTATAAAGTATCGATCATAGATTGATGAGTCGATTGGATATTCCTCATGTCGTGTTATCTGAGCCTGCATTAGCCTCTCAAACTCATGTGCTGATAGATTTAATTTTTTCAAGACAAATTCATAATCAACCTCAAACAAATCGGGCGAATAGGGTGGTTTCTCAAGCTCCTTCAGCGCCTCCTTTCTTGTTAGTTGCTTTGAGCATATCAAATTTGACAAATGTGCTCTCCTTTTATCAATACCAAATTTTGTTGGAAGAATATATCCTTGATAGAATCTGGTGAATACTGATTCGTAGTGTTTTCCACCATAATCTCTCCAGCCAAGTCGATCGACTAACGTCTTTTTTACGGCTTCTTTGTTATAATCAAGATAATTGAGCAGTGTGACACTTTTTATGTGATTCCATACAACACTGAATTTCAGCCAAGAATTCAGCAATGGATAGGTCTTCAAAGGAATAGTGCCAAACCTCTGATTAATCGCTCTGATATGTATATGATCTCTCTTGTCGAAGTACCAATGTTTTGGTAGAACTTGCTCGGAAACCACGTTATGCCCACTAAGAATGTATTTTATTTTTTGGTCTAAAGCTGTTTGGTACAAAACGGCCAGCATGGCATGGTCAGTGGCCAACTCTATATCAACAACTGATGCTTTGAGTAGAGCCAACTGCAAATCACGAAATTCGTTCCAATCTACCACGAATGTGAACAAGTCAATTCCAAGTTTGGCTAGCATACTCTCAATATTTTTAACAGCCAATTCGGAATTCCAACCATTATCAAAATGAACCGCCAATACGCGAAGACCCAGGTCCTTTGCAATAAGCGCAAGATAACTACTATCAACACCGCCACTAACACCAAGAACACAATCATAGCGCCTTCCTTCTCCAGATTTTTTAATCATTGATACAAGAGCAGTTAACTCGCTCTTTGCGGTTTCGCCACTTTTTACAAACTGCTTTTCCGCCAAATCATAATCCAGGCAATAATTACATATGCCTGAAGAGTCAAAGATAATTTGTGGATCATCCTTATTGTCAAGAACGCACCTGACACATTGCAAGTAACCTACGTCATCACGCTCCACTTAACTGTAGTTGGTTTAATTTTTCTGCAAAAGACTCATAGTTCTTCTTAGCATCAAAGTTAGACCGAAAAAAATTGCGAATTTCATTCCGATCGAAATCACCATCTGACAGCGTGCTCTGCAAAACCCGGCAAACTTCTTCGGTGCTAGCTGACTTGCTCACCAGCACACCAGTTTTCTCAATTACAATCTCAGGAATTCCGTTAACAGCAGTTGCCAATATTGGAATACCAAAACTTATCGCCTCCATCATTGAAACCGGGAGCCCTTCCGACTCACTGAGGGAGATAAATAAATCAACATAGTTGGAGGCGTAGAACTCCATTACCAGTGAATTGGGAGTATTTCCATAAAATGAAACTTTAATATTTGAAGGCAACGCAAGAACCTCCTGCTCTAGACCATTGCGCAAAGGCCCGTCACCAAAATGAATCCAACTAATATTCAGTGATGTCAACCTCAAGGAGTCAATGATCTTGTCAATTCTCTTAACTGGAATCATTGATGAGCAAGACACAATTACATATTCACTCAGAACCTTCTTGCTAGGCTCCTTAATAAAAGTCGTTGCTACACCAAGATAGCTCAAATCAATATTGCCGATTGAAGATGGCGCCACTCGATATTTCAGATAATGATATCCATGCCTGGAAATTGTAAAAATTTTGTTCAGATGGGCAACCCGGTACTCAATAAAAGGAACTCGTGATTCGAACTGGCGATCATCATACAAATCGAATCCATGAGTGCGGGATACCGCTTTCTTGATAACTCCCCTCTTTTTAAGCTCAATCAGTGCAAGGGTGGAGTCAACCAGCCAATAGTCATAGAATATTGCGTCCTCCAATTTGTTCTCAGTGATGTACTGTAGCAAAGGCTGGATTCTTTCAGCCTCAATCAAGAGGTAGCCGATAAAGCTTTTGTAGTGTTTTAGATAAGGTAGCAGATTCCCTTTCTTTTTGATGGTGTACAAGTACACATTTGCCACAAATCGAAAGTGTTTTAATGCCAGCCTAAATGATTTTGGGAAATTTGGGTTCTGAAACAATTTAACCGGCTTAACATTCTCAAAATGATGAGTCAATTTATTGTTGATAGACACTATCGAGTACAACACATGAACCTCATCAAAGGTCTTTGCCAAATATGGCAACTCTTTATCCAATAAAGGGTCAGGATACTCGATAGTAAAAACAACAAGTGTCATAGTTACTCAGTCAGCGAACTCATAAACGACACGTACTGTTTTGCCTTAGTCTTATAGTGAATGTAGGTCATGGCTAAGGCTCTCATCTTAACTGACACCGCGGGGTCTCGATAAATACAATTGGCAAATTCGATTATTTCCTCTAGTTCAAAATAACCACCGTTGTGAATTTTTGGAAAATGGTAAAAAGCTTTCATTTCCTCTCGTCCCATCAGATCTACATCATTATATCCAATCACAAATGGCAACCCACGAGACCAATACTCTCGAGTTTTTAATGGACATGCTTCGTTCAGGAAGTTAGCCATTCCGAGGGATCCAATGCCAAGATGGCATTTGTCAATTAAATCATCAAGTTGTTGATCTTGCTGAGGTGGTAACAATGTAATACGTGAATTAATCTTCGCTGCTTTTCTATTTTCTTCGCTGATATTTCCGATTATGAAGCAGTGGATTTCCACGTTACCTCTGTAAAGATTCAGGCTTTGAATCAGTATATTGACTCCATGCCATGGGGCCTCAGATCCAGCCAAAAACAATAAATTCAACCTCAAACCGTCAAAGGGCTTACCATCTCTCAATTTTACCCGGTTAACATTGATACCATTGCTAATAGTGGCGTGGGGATGATCGCCTTTCGATAAGGCCACTTGCCACTTTGTTATCTCGTTGGTCACTCCTATCAGCCCTCGTGCGTATCTTCGCACTATTGGTCCAAACCACTTCTCTCCATAATAGAAATATCTGTACCAAAGTGATTCAGATTTTCTTAGCCCTAGTTCCTCAAGCTCGATGGAGTTGTGTTCGAAAACAACTCTCCGCCCGTAGAAAATGGAGAATATCCATAGAAATACATCCGCGCCTGGATACCTGAAAAGCATTAAATCAAATTCTTTGGCTTTCAAATATTTCTGAATACCCCTATACAGCTCCCATTGTTCTACAAACACCGATGCCCTCCACAAGAGTCTCTTCTTTCCTAAGAATATGGAAAATGAGTCGTTAACAATGATTCGTTTATAATCCACATGAACTTGAGCAACCTGACTTGAGGCCACACTCACAAAGTCAATGTTGCACCCTTCGGACCTAATGAATTCAATTTTATCACTTAGTTTTTTTCGAACTCCACTTGAGGACCCTTCTATTGCGAGATATAGAACTTTCATATTCCTTGGTCAGTCAACCAAAAAAACAAAACTTTGATGCCATACAGAGTTGATGACGCTATAATTATAAGACTTATGATACGAACAAGGTGCTTCCACCAAGCCAACTCCAAAAGCCTCAACACATAAGATAACTGGCCACAGTACAATAACCCGTTCACGACAACCAGTAACTGCACGCTCTTTTCAAAAGAAAAAGATCCTAAATACGAAACCCATAAAACTAAGAAGCGTGATGCGAAGGTGATCAATTGAAAATGAAATAGCCGTTTCTCTCTCCGAAGGACATAATATATTGAGTCCATGGATATGTATAACAACTCCACTACAGAATAAAGTGCAATATATTGAGCCAGGGTTCCACTTAATCTCCACTCTTGTCCAAAAAACAATGAAAACAGTTCTGGCCCAAATACAATGACCGCAGTATAGGGAATCAAACTTAGGATAAGAAATGAGTACAACATTTGACTCACAAATTTTTGAAGACCCTTATCCGATTCTCGATTTAACTCAACTGCCCTTTTGTAAAAGATCGATGAGACTGAATAGGCGAGCAATCGTTTCGGTAAGTCAAGCATGCTGGTCGCCAGCGCAAGAAATCCTATTGTCTTGAGCCCGAATAGATGCGAGAAGAAGAAAACTGGCAACTGATCAGAAAGCATACTAATCCAAACACCAGGTAAGTTGTAGATTGGATATTGTTTGTACTCAAACAGGGTGCCTTTAAGTTGATTCCATGATATAGACTGAAATAAAATTTTGATTTTAGCTCGAATGATAAATTTCCAGCTTAGAATACTACCAAATATTTTACCCACAATATCTCCAGCCACAAGACCTATAGAAATACCATTTGATATCCACCCGACCACAAGGTTAAATATCCTCACGCCAATTAGGACACCCGTGTCAATTGACACGGCCTTTTTAAATTCGCTTAATCGATATTGCCATTGGCCCAATACCTGATTTAACGAAATCAAAAAAACTGATATAGGAATTAGATAAAAAAAATCTATTAAACTTTCAGCTTGGAAAAAAGTCAACACAAAATCGCCAACTAAAAACAAAGCAATAAACAACAAAGCACTTAACACTAAGGAACTCAACAAAGAGAGTCGCATCAGAGAACTGAAATCAGTTTCATCCTTGGGCAGTAACATTGCCTGAGGCAAGCGCAAAGTAGCCACCAACGCTAGGTTTGTACACACAGCGTTGAAAATGGCAAAAATACCATACGCCTCGGGTCCGTATATTCTGGCTAAGAGTGGCGCCACAACCACCTGAACCATAATATTTAATCCCGTGCCCGATAGGACAAATGCAAAATTTTGTGCAAAGGACCCCTTTGTCCCAACACCCTGCAACGCCTTCTTGACTAGATCTTTAATCAAGTTTATTATAGAGATGTGTAATCAACGTCTTCTGATCGGGGTAATTTACCAAGACAGCATCAAAACTCCCTTTAAAGAAAAACATGGCTCCAGCAGCCACCGCGGTTGCCTTTCCAACACTAACAGCTGCTAAAAAATCCGGGATACCAGATGCACCCCCGCAAGCGATCACCGGCACATCAATGCAAGCAGCAATTCGCTTTATTAGCGGAATATCGTACCCCCTAAGTGTTCCATCATGGTCTATTGAGTTGACCAATATCTCGCCAACATTAAGTTGAGCTATCGTTGCTAATATACCCTCAATATTTGTCCCAACTTTGCGATTCCCATTCAACGTCCTAATGCCATGTGCGCCCCAAAAGTTTTTCTTTATATCAATTGAAGCAATCGCACTTTGACTTCCATACCTCTGCGAGAATTCCCTCACGATCTCCGGATGACTAAAGAGTACCGAATTAAAACTTATCTTTTCTATCCCGCTTTTGATAAACAGCTCGGCATCTGCTATTGATTTCACATGGCCTCCATATGCCAACGGCATGAAGCTTTCCGATGCCATCTTTGCAATCAAATCAAAATCAGGAGCGGCCCTTTTTCCTTTGCTCGTGATGTCCAAAATGATCAACTCATCAACCTCTTTGTCATTGAGTATTTTAATTGCGTTAATCGGATCTCCAACATAAATGGATCTTCCAAATTTCTGTGTGATCACTGCCCTACCCTCATCCAACATAATTATTGGAATTACCCGTACCCTTCTCATAAGGATATAAAATTTTTAAACATCCTCATTCCATACCTGTGGCTCTTTTCCGGGTGAAACTGCACTCCAAAAATATTGTCTCGCTGAAATGCGCAAGCAAACTCATATCCGAATTTTGCCGTCCCTAGCACCTGGCCCTGATCCTCAAAAACAAAATGATAAGAGTGAACAAAATAAAAACGAGCATCACTATCCAAATCTTTTGTCAGGCCAGATCGACCAAATGCAACGTCAGCCCATCCCATGTGCGGGATGACTGGAACACGAGTTCTATCAAATCGTCTTGTTGACGCTCTCACCCATCCAAGTCCCGCAAGATTACCTTCCTCACTTTCCTTTGTCATCAGCTGAGCTCCAACGCAAAGACCCAGAATGTACTTATTGTTAACAAATACCTCCTCTTCGAGAATTGGAATTAGATTTCGATGCTGCAATTGAGCAGCACAATAATCGAACGACCCCACACCGGGCAGTATCAATTTTTCAGCACTTTTAATAATCTTGGAATCTGATGAAATGGTGGACTTACCCCCAACTTTCTTAATGATATTTTGAATGGCCATCAGGTTGCCTACACCGTAGTCCACAATTACTACCATCGAGTATCAATTTTAACCGGCTGATATAATATCCCCAAAAGCCTCAAGATTCTAGTTGGAATGAACATAGTCAGTCGAAATAATAAAAAGAATAATTTGTATTTGGCATCATTCTCAGTTTCATAATTTTCATGGCGCACCCCCGGTGCATTCATAATTTGTTCCCATTCGTAATCTGCAAACCCAAGTTTTTTTACCACATAATCGAGATCGCTGTCTTGTTCAGATTGTGAATAGGTTGGCTCGGTTAGTTCGCGAAGAGCAGCCTCTCTGGTCAACTGTCCCGACAATATCAAATTTGACAGGTGTGCACGCCTCTTATCAAACCCAAATTTTACAGGAAGGTAATAGCCCTGATAAAATCGTGTAAATACTGACTCGTAATGTTTCCCTCCATAGTCCTTCCATTTCAGTTTCTCCTCGACCAATTTTTTTACGTCTGCCGTGTTGTAATCAATCAGGTCAAGAATGTTTACTCGCTGAATACCTGCAATAACTTCGTAGAAATATCTCTCGTACTGACCCAACTTCGGAAGGTTCTTTAATTTCCTAGAACCAAACGCCTTATGAATTGATTTCAAATTTATTAGGTCCAGTTTGTTCTTATAAACCCATCCGGCAGGGTTAATTGACTCCGTTGCCACATTGTTGCCAGCTAGTATAAACTTGATCTTATACTTGAAAGCGATTTTATTGAGTGCGGCAAATATCAATTGATCAGTAGGAACTTCAACGTCCACAACCGAGGCCTTAAAATAGGAACGCTGTAAATCCTTAAATTCCTCCCAGTCCATAACATAAGTATGGAGTTTGTATCCAAGAATATTAACAATATTCTCAATGTTCCTTACTGCAAGTTCCGAATTCCAGCCGTTATCAAAGTGAACTAGTAGCGGTCTGAGCCCTTCCTCCTTTGCAAGCAGAGCGAGATAAGTACTGTCAAGCCCGCCACTAACCCCCAAGACACAATCATACTCATTTCCCTTTCCAACTTGCTTAATAATTTTAACTACATTATCGAACTCCGATCGTTTTACTAGAAAATCTCTATTGATTGTCCGATCGGCTAAAGCCTTGTAATAACCACAAAAATTACATTCACCATTTTCATTAAATGAAATTCCTGGAACGCTGGTGTCCAGCACAGTCTTTGAACAGATTTGATAATTTAATTCATCCTTCATTTCTGAAATGCTTACTCAATCCTGTTACAAATGTATATCAAAATTCAAAGCTGAAAATATATCAATGACCCCATCGCCAAATTTATGAACGTTCGTTTTTTTAACTACGTTTTGTCACTCTCTCTAAAAAAGTATCAGCTATTGCAAATCCCCCTACAATAAAAATGTAGTAGCCGCTTATCCATAGCGGTACATATGATTGGTTAAGCACGGCAAGGCCAACAGAGAAAGCTCCACATATGATATGAAAATTGACTCTAAACCAATTCGAATTCTTATCAAAGCGAATTAAGTCTTTAGAATCCATATAAGTTATCGTTCTAAATAAAACGTAATGCAAAAAAACGGGCAGCACCCAATTGATGTTGGCAAGACCAACAATCAAAATGATAGGAGAAAAAAAACGGACAAAAGCTAAGTACGAAAATGTGATGATTTTCAACCTGTCTTGACTCAAAATATTGTGGATACCAAATATCATTATTAACAATGCATACCAAATCCACCACTGGTAATCTGTAGTTTTGCCCAAGTAGAAGGTAATTGCCAAAAATGAGAATAACCGAACGATTACAAAACAGAATAACTCAACTTTGTTGAAGACTTCAACTCTTCTCCTTCCGTGCGTTTGGTAATTGGCCAGCTGGTCGTTAAGCAAATACCCTAATTCATAAACCGATATGAATGCTAAATAGCCTACCAATAACTCTGAAAAGAAAGTATTTGAAGAACTGCTATATGCTAGCCAAACAATCGGCACCCATTCAAAAAAAAAATGAAAGGTGATTGCCCTGCTGCTATTTAAGCGGGTTCTCGTGAAATAAATAAATGGAACAAATAATGTTAAGTTCATCGCTCACAATCACTAAACCAGCTATAGGATCATTATGAAGTCAGCCTTCACATCTTTCCAGAAAGCCTTATCACTTTCAGATTTGATAACAATATGACTTTTATCTGCCATCTTTACCAATATTTTGTCCGATCTGTTATCAGTTATAACGATCAGTTCATCAAATCCTTCGTTGAGCATAACATCTTGAACATGATGCTGCTTTTTTCCTGCAAGGTCTGTTGAAAGATTTCCAGTATACTTGCCCTGATTGGTTTCCAATATGGAAGCTATAAAATGATTAAAACCATTGGCCCTTGCCACCATTTGCACCACAGGATTAATACTCGAAGAGACAAGTACAATTTTACTATCGCGTTCGTACCCTTTCAATAAATCAAAAATCTTTTCGTTCCTTCGGGTAGAAAGAAATGCATTATAAAACTTTCGAGCTGCTATCGAAAGGGTGCTTTCGTGGAAACCTGAAATGAGCTTTAAAATTAGCGCTCTGTTCAAGTCCCCACTAAAGATTCTATTTAATATCGTTAACACAACAAAGGCAGGAGACCATTTTTTGGTGAGCAAATTGAAAATCAACAATCTATTTCGTGATTCCCCTCGTAGAACGAATTGCACAAAATCATATGTGGTGTTCGACCTGTAAAGAGTATCGCAGAGATCACACACTACTAATCTACTCGGCATAAACCTTTTTTTCACTCTTGCCATCTTTCCAAAGCAAAACCAAGGCAACAGCGTAGAAGGGCATCAATGGTATCTTATAGCGCGACAGTGTCCCAAAATTGTACGAGGAGACACCTACTGCAAATGCAAATATCATAGAGAAAGCCAAACAGAAAAGCACTTCAGGCTTAATCATGTATCTAAAAATATGGCGCCTTACACGTACCAAAATGATGACAGAAATAACCAACATGGCCGCGGACTCTATTGCGGATAACAACATTAGCGGATTTGAAACTTCCCAAAAATAGGGCCTAAAAAGTGAAACATTAATTGCCTGGGGCGCCAATCTGATCATGCTTTGCCATGACCCATCTAACTCACCTAACGTATAGCCTGAGCCCTCACCCATCCTCGCGCCCCAACCGTACCTGATGTCATATGCAGTAATTTTAACAGTTTGAGCAAGCTTAGAAATATTGTACCGCGGATCATCCTCACCGACCTTTAGAATGGCAAAGTACCCTAGGCCAATCACTAGCGAAACTACTATAGGAAGCAACAACGCTTTGGCAACAGTGGATTCTACATAGGTAACCTTGCGACTAAAAAACCAAATAAAGAGAGCTGGCAAAAAACTCAATAGTACATACTTCTTGATAGCATAAATGACGATGAATCCGACTATCAACAGCGCTATATATCGCAAAGCTGGTTTTTCCTTCAAGAACAATGCATCAAAAGAATAGGTGATAAATCCTAGAGCCGCTAGGGTTACCGTGTCTTTGAATATGCCAGATCCCCAAAAAGCAACAGACGGAATAAAAAGACAGGCGATCGCCAACCAAAAATGAAGTGTCGGAAACATTCTGTAAAATGTTAAATAAAACATCCACATGCCTGCAAAGCTTAACACAGCAAACATGGCAGCGGTGGCAGTGTAAGTCGAAAAAGTTAACAAATCGAATAAGGTGGCCAGACGAACAATTAAAAAAGAACTCCAGTCACGATAAAAAAGAATTTGGGAGCTATATTCAAACAAATCACCCGAATGGATACCATTAGAAAATAATAGTCGGAGACCTTTCTCGGGACTATCCACGAACGCATTCCAAATTATCCTGCTCCCGAACGTGTGAAAATTGAACGTATCACCTCCAGAATAATAAAACTGGTAAATGAAACCGACTAGTATTGCCCCAATAATTTTTATAGTAAGGCCAGGAAGAAAATACCTCCTGATTTGCGCATCCGATACAAGTGGCCTTACCAAATACGCTCCCACGTAGATCAAACCTACAATAAGCGGGGTAACAATGAAATCACGAAACTCCAAATCAATAAGCTTTGATCAAAATTAGTCTATAATCTCGTTTCGTCAGTATTATATTGCCATCCAATTATGCTGTTCAATTCTTTTGAGTTTCTGCTTTTTTTCCCGCTTGTAACACTGTTTTATTTTCTTATCCCTCACAAATTTAGATGGATTCATCTTCTCATTTCAAGTTGTATTTTTTACTGTGCATTCATACCTGCATACATTTTCATTCTATTCGCCACGATCATTATTGACTATGTAGCAGGGCTTTTAATTGAACGATCAGTTGGACCGAAAAAGAAGAAATTTTTGATAGCAAGCCTTCTGGCCAACCTCGGGGTACTGAGCTTCTTTAAATACTATAATTTTTTTATAGGAAACATCAATTCAATATTCGGGTATTTTGGTATCGAAGTACAAAACTTACCCTACCTAAATATTATTCTGCCTATCGGCCTTTCTTTCCACACTTTTCAGGCCATGAGTTATACTATTGAGGTTTATAGAGGAAATCAAAAAGCAGAAAAACATTTCGGCATTTACAGTCTTTATGTCATGTTTTATCCTCAATTGGTCGCAGGTCCCATAGAGCGCCCTCAAAATATGATACATCAATTTCGTGAAAAGAAATATTTTAATTTCACCGAATTTGTGTCTGGGTTGCAGCAAATGCTTTGGGGTCTGTTCAAAAAAATTGTCGTAGCTGATCAACTCTCTATCTATGTTAATTCGATCTACAATCACTGGGAACTAAATTTTGGACTTACCTTAATAGTTGCCACATACGCCTTCGCCTTTCAGATTTATTGCGACTTCTCAGGATATTCTGATATAGCACAGGGCGCAGCCAGAGCGATGGGCTTTAAACTGATGGACAATTTCCGGCTACCATATTTCTCCAAAAATGTGACAGAATTTTGGAGGCGCTGGCACATATCATTGTCCAGTTGGCTTAAAGACTATTTATACATCACCCTTGGAGGTAATCGGGGCAGCAGGAAACGAACCTTCTTTAACTTGATTTTGACAATGCTTCTGGGTGGCCTATGGCATGGGGCCAACTGGAATTTTGTGGTGTGGGGCTTTTTAAATGGTGTGTACCTCAGTCTCGAAAAATATGTCCGAGAATTAAAGTTATCATTATCCACCCCCGCATTTGGATATTTGAAAATGTTCGGAACCTTTAATTTGATCGCCTTAACATGGGTCTTTTTTCGTTCAGCGACTTTTGCACAAGCCGTTGGTATTTTGCACAACATGGTAATTGTAAATTCATTTTGGAATATCAGAATTCAGGACACTGGGATATTTGCTGGGATGATCTTTGCCCTGACACTAATGTTAACATCAGAGGTGGTCTTCTTTAGAAAAAAATCAAATTCAGACGTGTTCACCTTTAGATCCATGAGCCGGTCGGTGATTTACGCTACATCAATGATTGTGTTGATTATACTTTTTGGTGTATCGGATGGCGATCAATTTATTTATTTTCAATTTTGACGTGAAGAGACTACTTCAATATCTAATTTTTTGCGTGTTTGCTTTACTCGTTTATGACCGTGGACTAAGTCTTATCTTGGACTATCTCTACTTAAAAACTAAAACAGGACAGACGGGCGGGAAAATTAACTATTACCTTACCTCTGCGAAGTCTTTTGATTTTCTGATCATGGGAAATTCCCGATCATTGTATCAAGTAATTCCCGATAGCTTAGCAGCTGATGCATATAATTTAAGTCATGCTGGAATGGGGCCGTCTTTTCAGACTGGCCTTTTGAGCGTATTGATCAAACACACAAAGATGCCCAAGACCATCCTCCTACACATTGAACCATATGATTTTATCGGTGATCATGAAAATCGAGACATTCAAAATTTAAAGTATTATTACGGGAAAGATTCAATTGTCACACAATTGATAAACCGAATTTCGTCCACTGAGAAATTGAAATTCGCATTTCAACTGTATCGATATAACGGCAAGGGATTTTCTTTATTGAAAAATTTCATTCAAACAGGAAGCTCGGTGGTGGTTAACAATGGCTACGAGCCACTCCTTCCGCAACTAACCGATAGTGCTAACACCCTTTATTCAGTTCAAGCGTATAGGCCGATACCATCGACCCACCTTAACCCGGAACAAATGGAAATTTTGAGTGATTTCATTCGAATGTGTCGGGACAAAAACACAATGTTGATTTGCTTTACATCACCAGTCTACTATGAATCAGGCTCTGGTTTAAATGTGACGCTTGACTCACTAGATGCATTTCTCACCAAAATGGATGTGCCTTATTTGAATTACATCAAATCTCCAATAGAATCACTCGAAAATCATCCTTCGCTGTGGCGTGATGCCAATCACTTAAATCATAAAGGCGCACAAATTGAAACTCAAAGACTAAAAAAAGACTTAACAGAATTGCTTGAACCAGAGTAGCCGTCCAAAAACCGCCTCAATCCCCCTTCTCCAACGCCTTCAGCCTCCTCTTGGCATCTTTCCAGGCCTCGTCCTTTCGGTTGGATTTCTTTTTTACCTCTGTGAAATAACGCTTGGCGGTCTCTTTGTCGCCTTTACGCTGGCTGATTTCGCCCAACGAAATCAGTGAAAACAAATAATAACCCGTGTCGGTGGCATCAATTTCTTCAGCGAATTTGACCACCCGCTCATAGTAATTCTGAGCCAGATCCAGATCTTGTCTGCGCTCATACAACTGGCCTAAATAAAACGCTGCGTATCTGCCACTCGTAGCCTCGTAGCCCACCATACCACTATCTATACGATGAATAATCTCTTTGCACTCGGTCTCCAGTTCCTGCGAAAATCCTCCACGAGTATAGAGCATCCGCGCATAGTAACGATGAAAGTACGGATTATCAGGATAGGTTTGGTATAGGTATTCTGAAATCTGAAAGGCTCGGGTGGGGTTGTTCTCATAGCTATTTAAAATCCGCATGAGCCACACCATCGCTTCCGTTCGCGTGTAAAAAGCATTGTAGGATACCTCGGTAAGCTGATCAAGTCCCAATTTTTTATCCCCTTTTTTAAAAAACACGAGCAAGGGCTTAAGCATTGGATAGTTCTCTGGCACCCAGACAGAAAAGTAGTTGTAAAGCGCATCTCCGAACAAAAGCTCAACACTCAAATCCTGTTTCTGCTTGCTTTCATCGAGGTAATTCAAAGCTGTCTTTCCAGCGGTTGCTGCCTTTCTCCAACTCTTTCTCTCTTCATCAGCATAAAGTCTCCCCTTGAATCCATATGATGCCGATAAAAAAAATGCAGCTTCGGTTCTGTATTCTGGTGATTTCTTGTAGAGATTTTCCGCTACGAGAATTGTACTGTCCATGTAAGCCAAAAACCGTTCATCATGGTCTGTGTTCTTGGTGTTAGGCATGATTTTCCACCACTCACTTAAACCCAAAAGAAAATAAGGAAGTGGGTGCCAGACATACCTTTGCTTAAACCAACGAAACTGTTGTTCCGCTTTTTCAAACTTGAAATTATACATGTCGTTAAGCGCCTGCGTAGCTTCTATCTGCACGCGAAGGTCATTGATCAAAATTAGTGTGGTGTCTTTGTGATTAGACTGCGACATCGCAGGGGAAGACCACAAAACGGCCATCCCTATTGATACCATCAGGATCAAAGCCCCAGGGGCTTTTCTTTTGCCACGGTGATCTTTCAAAAGCACTTATCTTTAAACGACTTTTACAAACTAAATCTAAACAAGCGTCCTGCCAAAATCATTCAAATGCAAACGGCCGCATTCCTCGACTCCTTTTATCAGTCCAAAAAGCGGCTGACGTTTATTTTGCTATGCCTCATCGCGTTCCTTCTTCTCTTCGCAAAAAAGAATTTCATCGAAGCGGAAACTGCCGCCTTTGAGTTCTTGCAAGATCGGCCCGAAGGTAGCTTTTTTCAGATTATCAGCGCCCTCCAATACCTTTCCATTCCCATCATCTACCTGTGGAAAATCACGGTGATATCTTTCGTGGTTTGGGTCGGCTGTTTTACGTTCGGCTACCGGGTCACATACAGCAATTGCTGGACCATTGTGCTTACCGCAGAATTCATCTTCATTATCCCGGAACTGATAAAGATTTTTTGGTTTCTATTTGCTGAGACAGATCCCACATTTCGGGAAGTGCAAGTGTTTTATCCCTTTTCCATCTTAAGCCTGACGGATTACGACTCGATCTCAAACCGTTATCACTATCCCTTAAAAGCACTCAATATTTTCGAAATTGGTTATTGGCTGCTGCTGATTCGCGGAGTTCATGCTTTTGCCAAAAAGGAAATGCGAACAGCGGGGCTTATTGTGGCTTGCTCTTATGTTCTACTCTTCCTTCTGTGGCTTGCGTTCTATATCGCGGTGTACAACTAGCCTCTACTGAAGAATTCCTTTACACTTGTCACCACCCATTCTTGCTGGGCTTCACTTAAGCCTGGCCAAATGGGCAGACTGAGAACTGTTCTTGCCAATCCCTCGGCAACCGGGAATGTTCCTTTTTGAAAATTTAATTCGCGATAAGCGTCCTGAAGATGTGGCGGAACCGGATAATGAATCATTGTGCCTACGCCTTTTTGAAAAAGATGCCTGCGCAAACTTTCTCTGTGTTCCGTTCTAACAACAAATTGATGAAATACCGAGTTGTCGTTAAGTGGTGGCAATGTCAGATCTCCTACACCTGACAACTCTTTAGCATATCTTTTAGCGATGGATAATCTCTCAGCGTTCCATTCGTCCAGCCGTTGAAGTTTCACCTGAAGGATTGCAGCCTGCAGTTCGTCAAGTCGTGAGTTGAAACCTTTGATCGGATTAATGAACTGTTCCTTCGACCCGTAGTTTCTCAGTTGAAGGACTTTTTCGGCAAGATCCGGATTGTCGGTTGTAATCGCACCGCCATCTCCTAGTGCTCCAAGATTTTTGGTCGGGTAAAAACTAGTGGCATTACAATCTCCAAAACTGCCCGTCTTCATTTTACCTGATCGGGCACCATGTCCTTGCGCGTTGTCTTCAACAACAATCAAATTGTGTTGATTAGCCAGATCAACGATTGCTGACATGTCACATGCATATCCGTACAAATGAACGGGCATAATTGCTTTTGTGTTTTTTGTGATCGCCTTTCTTGTCTTGCTGATGTCGAGTAACATTGTTGCATCATCCACATCCACTGGAACAACTTCAGCACCCACCTGACTTATCGCTAACCAAGATGCAATGTAAGTGTGAGCCGGCACGATCACTTCATCCCCAGCGCCTACACCCGATGCCCTTAGGGAAATTACTAGTGCATCAAGGCCGCTGGCAACGCCCACACAAAAACGAGTTCCCGTATATCTCGCGAAAGCTTTTTCAAACTCAGCAACCTCCGATCCCAAAATAAACTGCCCACGGTTATACACCGCAGCAAAAGCCTTGTCTATTTCCGGCTTCACTTGGTCGTGCATGGATTTGAGAGAGCAAAAAGGAACCGATGTCATTTTTTCCCGTTCTAAAGGGTAATTTATCCAGCGAGTGCCATATAAACCACAATTGGCGTTCAAAAGACTGTGGACATAATTCGCTATTTTCGCCCCTTAAAATCGAATTTTTGACGTAGGATGATGAATTTTCAGAAAATCAACAATCTGTCGGGCTGGTTCACATTTGGTGTTGCTCTGGTCGTATACTGGCTCACATTTGAGGAAACCGCCAGCTACTGGGATTGTGGAGAGTTCATCGCTGTATCGTACAAACTGGAAGTACCGCATCCTCCGGGGGCACCTTTCTTTCTTCTCCTCGGTCGATTGTTTTCGTTTCTAGCGCTAGGTGATGTAACACAAGTAGCGTACTGGATCAACTTCATGAGCGTACTGGCCAGCGCATTCACGATCCTGTTTCTGTTTTGGTCGATTACTTTGTTTGGCAGAAAAATTATTGCAGCCGACAACGGTAATGAGTACTCCCTCGAAAAAATTATCCTGCTGATGGGAGCCGGCCTTATTGGTGCTCTCTCTTATACATTCTCTGATTCTTTCTGGTTCTCTGCTGTTGAAGCGGAAGTGTATGCGATGTCTTCCTTCTTCACGGCATTTGTTGTGTGGGGAATTTTAAAATGGGATGTAATCGAAGATGAGAGCAAAGCCAATCGTTGGCTTATCCTTATTGCTTATATGATGGGACTATCTATCGGGGTGCACATGCTAAACCTCGTCACTATCCCCGCGCTCGGACTGATCTATTATTTCAAAAAATACAAGCCGACAAGATGGGGCGTAATTGCTTCGCTAATCATTAGCGGTGCAATTGTCGTTTTCATCAATGACTTCATCGTGCCTGGCCTTCCAACACTGGCTGGTAATTTTGAAATATTCTTCGTCAATACGCTCGGCCTTCCGTTTGGCTCTGGCGTGATCTTCTTCTGTCTGCTGATCATTGGGGGACTCGTATATGGAATACGATACAGTCAACTCAAAAACAAGACAGTCTTAAACACATTTTTGCTTTCTACTACATTTATTCTCATCGGTTACTCATCTTATGCAACGATTGTAATCAGATCCAATTCAAATCCACCTATCAACGAAAACGCTCCAAAGGATGTGATGTCATTTGTGAGTTATCTGAAGCGTGAGCAATACGGAAGCCGCCCGCTGGTGTTCGGCCCCTATTACACTTCTCGCCCCATTGACATGGAGTACGGAGCTCCTGTGTACAGAAAAGGAAAAGATCAATATGTAATCGTAAACAGGCAGACCGATTATGTGTATGACAAAACACATTTTCTGCCAAGGGTTTGGAATTCCGATCATGCTGAAACCTACCGATCTATTCTTGGTCTCCCGGAAGGTCAGGAGCCAACCTTTGCTCAAAACCTGTACTTCATGTTCAAGCACCAGATCGGTACCATGTTCATGCGCTACTTCATGTGGAATTTTGCCGGTAGAGAAAGTGATGAGCAAGGCGCTGATTGGATGGGCCCTTCAGGTTGGTTTGAAAAAGTACCATCGCTGATCGCCAACAATGAAGGAAGAAATAACTTCTTTATGATTCCCTTCATTCTCGGCCTCATTGGGATGTTCTTCCAATTTGTGAAAGACACAAAGAATTTCGCAGTAGTAGGTTTACTTTTCATTATGACGGGTGTGGCAATTGTAGTTTACCTAAACTCACCTCCGGTCGAGCCGCGTGAGCGTGACTACATTTATGCAGGTTCAACATATGCATTCGCCTTTTGGATTGGCTTTGCGGTGCTCGCTATTGCCGACTCGTTATCGAAACTCATCAAAAATGCAAGGGTGACTGGCATCGTTGCCATCCTGATTTGTCTTTCAGGGCCTGTTCTTATGGCCGCTGAAGGTTGGGATGACCATAATCGTTCGGACAGGTTCTTCTCCGTTGACTCTGGGAAAAATTACCTCGCATCGTGCGCTAAGAATGGCGTCTTATTTACGGGAGGTGATAATGACACTTTCATGCTGTGGTATGCACAGGAAGTAGAAGAATACAGAACAGATCTTAGGGTGGTGGTACTGAGTTACTACAACACCGACTGGTACATCGAGCAGTCAATGCAAAAGATGAATGATTCGGAGCCATTCAAATACACATTGTCACTGGAAGACTATCGACAAGGCGGGCCTAACGACTACCTCCCTTTTGTGGATCTGAAGATTCCGGCAATTGATGCGAAACAATATCTCGAATTGTTAAAGAAAAATCATCCGCAACTGAGAAGTGACGATCGTAATATCGTGCCTAGCAGAATCATCACAATTAAGGTGGACAAGGAAGCTGTGCTTAAGTCAGGAATCATTCCCGAAGGAATGGACAGCCTGGTGGTAGATCAAATACAATTAAAGCTTATCGGAAATGTGTTGGAGAAAAAAGACCTCGCATTCCTTGATCTGCTTGTGACCAACAACTGGGAGCGGCCTGTATACATCAATCACACATCTCAATCACAATTGAATCTTGAATTAAGTCCCTACGCGATTCAGGAAGGCAATACAAGTCGAATTTTGCCGATCAGAAATCCGAACCCACGCGTGGACTTTGTTAATCCAGAACTAAGCTTTAAAAATCTAACTGAAGAGTGCTCATACCGTGGCCTTCAAGATCCAACAATTTATTATTCAGAAGACTACAGGAATTTTGTACTTAACCACCGAAGCTCGTTCAATTCAGTGGCGCAAGCTTTTATCAACAAAGGTGAACCGGAGATGGCACGCAAAACCTTGTTGTTCAGCATCGAAAAGATGGCGGACAAGGCAATACCTTATGACCACACAGCCGCTGAGACAGTTAATTTATTGTTCCAGGTAGGCGAAAAAGAAAAGGCAATTGAGATAGCCAACATCGTGGGAGAAAGAGCTGACGAGATGGCTGCGTACCTAATCCGCAAAGGCTACGGCTTAACGCTTGAGTTGAGAAAGAATATCTACATCCTCGGAGAGCTTCAATCTATTTTATTGGAAAATGGTGAGACCGAGCTCGCCACAAAATTCGAGGATATGTATGATCGCCATATTCGCGACCTGGAAATTCGGGATACGGGCCGGCAGAACTACTAGACTACTTTCGGGCGATCAGGAAAAGATCCAAGGCACGGGCACCTTCATCTGTCACGGGATAATTCTCGTGACTGATGGCGGCCACTAATTCATCGTCAGCGCCTTGCAGCTTATTTCGATTCCAGCGATTCAACAACTCATACGGAATTCTAAGCAATGAGGCAGGAAGGCGATGTTGCAAATCGAATATGTCCAGTCGCGCGATACGCTCTACTGACGTTTTATTCCTTTCGTAATATTTCATCACAAGTTCGTCTCCTCCTATTCCTTTCATTTCTGCGGTACTAAAACATTCTCTTGCGAGGCTCAGCAACTCATCGGCAGTATACTCACGAATGTGCCAGGGGTTTCTCGACAAGCTCATGATGCGATTAGGCGTAGTTAAATAAGCAGTGCCACCTGGTTTTAAGACTCGGTTGATCTCTTTTAAGAAATATTTATCATCCTCGATGTGCTCTATCACCTGAAAACTGATCACGGTGTCGAAAGAATTGTCTTCCAATCCATGAAAGGGAGGAATATTTCCGCTCAGAAATTTTCCCGAAGGATATTTTTGACGAAGCCTTTGAATAACGTCTTCTATTTTGTCGATAGCGGTGTAGGACTTCACTTTGTCAATCATAAGGTCGATACCTCTACCCTCCCCGCAGCCCACTTCGAGCAGATCGCCTTTCACCAAATCCTGCACAGCAACATATGCCTTTAACAAACGTTGATGAAGAGGATTGTCGGAGGGAAGTTGGTCGGAAGTGATTTCGGTTGTATAAACCCTGGACATTTGTGCTATTTGCGACCAAAATTAAGGCAATCTGTTATAATTATCGTTGTAATTTTGAATAGCAAAAAGGAGAACCATGCGCAGAGGACTGATCAGCCTTTTAATCGTAGTTACAATAAGCCGGCTAAGTGCCCAGTCATTGTCCAGTGAGAACCTGGCACATCTTTACAACTCTAATGAAATTGGATTTCGCTGGCGCGCGGTGAAAGAAGCCACTCAAATGAGGATCTATTTTGCACTTTCCTATACAACGAAAAACGCTTCGCCTGAAATGTTTACCATTCAGTGGGAAGATCGAAACTCATACTCACAGCGTCAGGGTGACATTCTGAAAACTGATTCTATCAAACTGTCTCCAGATGAAACTCATCGCGGAGAATATGCTGTAGATATAAAAGAGGATTCGTGGCTGCTGGTAATGAATGTGACAATGGTTTCCTCTTCCAGAAACAGAATGTTCACACAACTTATCGAAAGCAATTATCCAGTCAATGGTAAAATCAGCGATGGAGGGCAAACAATTCTTGATCACTACCTGGCAGCGGACAAAAGTTATACCATAGACGGTCCAGCAAAAAGTGATCGGCTATTTCTCTTTTATTACTCGAAGGACTTCCCATCGCCTTTTCCTCCCTTCTCAAAACAAACGGGCTCAGTTGATCCTTTGCTCTTGCCTGATTCGTCATTCAACATTACCAATCACTCCACTGTCACTTTCTCCAAGAAGGGGCTGTACCTTGTCCAGGCTGACACCAATTCCGCAGAAGGCTTCTCATTTCGGATTGAGGCCAACGCGTTTCCAAAATATACACGAATCGAAGACCTGGCTGACCCTATGGTCTTCGTAAGTACACAACAGGAGTTTGAGGCATTGAAAAAATCTGGTGGAGATAAACTTACGTTTGATAAGACCGTGATGGGCATTACACGCGACAAGGATCGGGCGAAGCGATTTATGCGCAGTTACTTTAGTCATGTTGAGGAAGCGAATCAACTTTTTACATCTTTCAAAGAAGGTTGGAAGACAGACCAGGGCATGTTGTATATCATTTTTGGGCCACCGGATGAGGTTCGGGTGGCAAGCCAAAACGAAATTTGGTACTACAAGGACACAAGGACGAAATTTGTTTTTCTGCGGAAAGGAAGCGTCTACGATCCCAATTACCTCACCATGATGCGCGATGACAAGTACACCGACTTGTGGTTTGGCACAATAGACCTTTGGCGAAAGAGCCGGTTCTAAGAATCGTAATCTTTTTTTTTCAAAATCCATTTGCTGAACTTGACCCCCGATGAAAAAAGAAGAAACCATCTTCGGAACAAGGGCAGTGATTGAGGCCATAAAGGCCGGTCGGGAGATTGAAAAGATTTTTATTCAGGCCGGTCTTAACAATGACCTCATAAAGGAGCTGATATCAATTGCCAGGGAGAAGTCCATATCACTTTCATTTATTCCGCAACAAAAACTCAATAAGCTCTCCAACAAAAACCACCAGGGTGTGGTCTGTATGCTCTCCGTTGTGCAATATTCCAAATTGGAAGACTTGATTGACAAAGCATATAGTGACGGAAAGGAACCTTTCTTTGTGATACTGGATAGGATTACAGACGTGAGAAATTTTGGCGCGATAGCCAGAACAGCAGATTGTGCCGGGATTACTGGCATCATCATTCCGGACAAAGGCAATGCCCCCATCACAGGAGATGCGATGAAAACATCTGCTGGCGCTCTCAGCTTCCTGCCGGTAAGCAGGGTGAGTGATCTCAAAAAAACTATTGCCGACCTCAAAGCAAACGGAATCCGTATCCTTGCCTGCACTGAAAAGGCAAGTCAAACCGTTTACGAAGCCGATCTGCGAGGACCCATTGCCATCATTTTGGGTTCTGAGGAGGATGGAATCTCTCCATCTCTAATTAAGGATGCTGATCACCTGGTAAAAATTCCAATGCATGGAAACATCGCATCGCTAAATGTATCGGTAGCAGCCGGAATAGTGCTGTTCGAAGTGATCCGGCAAAAGAGCTATAAGTAGTCGTTGCCGTTAGGCTTTGCTTTTAAATCATTCACAAACACCCGGAACAAGTCTTCCTTGTCTTTTTGACAAACGATAATCACGTTGTCGAATTCTCCCACGAGGTACCCATCCAAACCCTGTACGACAATGAGCTTATCTGGGGATCCCTTAATCACAGAATTACGGGTCTCATACACCATAGCATTGGCCTGCACTACGTTGCGGTCACTATCCTTCTCTTTGATTTCATGAAGTGAGCCCCATGAACCGAGGTCTGACCATGCAAAATCACTTGGGTAGACATACACGTTGTCAGCCTTTTCCATCACGCCATAGTCTATCGAGATATTTTTGCTTTGCGCATAGGCAGACTGAATTGCCTTCGACTCCTCATCGGTAAAAAACTTCACTGACGCCTCTTCGAATGCTTCTGCAATCTCAGGTTGAAATTTTTCCAGTGCTTTGATAATCGAAGTCGCACTCCAAACAAAAATTCCTGAGTTCCAAACAAAGTCACCACTGTCGATGAATTTCTTAGCCAATGCAAGCGCTGGCTTCTCGGTAAAAGTCTTCACTTTCTTCAGTTGTCCACTTCCCGGAAGATATTGAATGTATCCATACCCTGTCTCAGGTCTCGTAGGTTTTATACCCATCGTGATCAGCTTGTCCGTACCTTTTGCATCAGCTACCGAACGCTTCACTGTATTCTGAAATTCTACTTCATTAAGAATAAGATGATCGGCAGGGCTTACAACCATCACCGCGTTTGGATTCTCTTTTGCAATGCGATAGCTCGCATAGGCAATACAAGGCGTTGTGTTCTTCCTCATCGGCTCCACCAGCACCTGTTCATCTCCCAGTTGCAATTGTTCCTTCGTGATATCAGCCAACTCTTCGTTGGTTACAATCAATATATTCTCTTTTGGACACAAGGGAACAAATCGATCGTATGTGGATTGAATCAGTGTTTTTCCGGTACCCAGTACGTCAAGATATTGTTTGGGCTTTGCATTTCTGCTATAGGGCCAGAAGCGAGTACCAATGCCACCCGCCATTAAGACCACGTAAAGATTTTTATCCATTCTTGGTTAGTAAAAATTGGAAATAACTCAGACGATACCTTCTTTAAGAAGGTCGTGCAGATGAACAAAACCCAGCACTTTGCTGTCCTTAACTACTACAAGTTGTGTGATGCTATTTTGCTGCATGATTTGCAATGCCTTTACCGCCAGCTCACCTGATTCCACGGTTTTCGGGTTTTTAGAAAACACATCCTCTGCTTTGGCCGTTTCAATTTGAATTCCTTTTTGTAGCATCCTTCTCAAGTCACCATCTGTGATGATGCCCAACAACTCCCTCTCCGGAGTTGTAACGGCTGCAGCGCCTAGTCGTTTCGATGATATCTCTATAATCACATCTTTCAATGGCGTTTTAAGGTCCACCACTGGTAACTCTCTGCCCACCATGATGTCATCCACACGCAAATAGAGTTGTTTGCCCAAGGCACCACCCGGATGAAATTGTGCAAAGTCCTCACTCGAAAAATTTCTCAGTTCCAACAAACATACCGCAAGTGCATCTCCCATCGCAAGATGAGCAGTAGTGCTTGTTGTTGGTGCAAGATTGTTGGGACATGCTTCAGCGTCAACGGTTGCATTAAGCACATAGTCGGCTTGTTGAGCAAGATATGAATCAATGTTGCTTACCAAGGCAACAAGTTTGAATCCTCTCCGTTTTACCAGCGGCACCAGCGCCTTAATTTCCGGTGTATTCCCACTCTTGGAAAGGCATATCACGATGTCTTCATTTTGAATCATGCCCAAATCGCCATGAATGGCATCAGCAGCATGCATGAATAAAGAGGGAGTTCCGGTAGAATTAAGTGTAGCTACAATTTTATTCGCAATGATGGCACTTTTGCCTATACCAGTTACTACCACACGACCCTTGGATTGGTTGATTTCTTTGACGCAAGCCTCGAAATCATCGTCCACAAATTGGGTTAGTTTTTCTACTGCACGAGCCTCATTTAGAAGAACTTCGGTGGCAACTTTTTTAATATTTTTTGTTATATTCAATGCTCTTACAATAGTTATGAATAGCGGGATGCAAAGATAATTATTTCAGGCATTATTATGTTTTGTAATTTATGATTGTCGCAGAAGAGAAAGATACTTTAAGAGAGAAACTCAAAGAAATATTTGGATATACTCAGTTTAGGGGAAATCAGGAAGTTGTAATCAAGAATATTTTAGAAGGTAAGAACACCTTCGTCATCATGCCCACTGGCGCGGGCAAGTCACTTTGCTACCAATTGCCAGCGATGGTGAAAGATGGACTTGCCATCATCATTTCCCCGTTGATCGCGTTGATGAAAAATCAGGTCGATCAACTCAATGCCTACGGAATTAACGCCCGATTTCTCAACTCCACATTAAGCAAATCAGAAATAACCAGGCTAAAAAAAGACTGCATCAATGGAGAGGTGAAGCTGCTCTACGTAGCACCAGAAAGTTTAAACAAGGAAGAATACATTGAGTTTCTTCTCAAGACGAATGTATCATTCGTTGCGATTGATGAGGCACACTGTATTTCAGAATGGGGTCACGACTTTCGTCCAGAATACAGGAAGATAAAGACGATGATCGCCCAGTTAGGAAATCTTCCCGTGATCGCGCTGACGGCAACTGCTACGCCTAAGGTTCAGATTGATATTCAAAAGAACCTTCAGATGGAAGACGCAGATGTGTTTATGTCTTCGTTCAACAGGAAGAATTTATTCTACGAGGTTCGTCCAAAAAAAGAAACGAAAAAACAACTCATCAAATTTCTAAAAGACAATAAAGGCAAGTCGGGAATTATCTATTGCCTGAGTCGGAAAAAAGTAGAAGAGATTGCTCAACTTCTCAATGTAAATGGTTTTAGAGCGGCTCCCTATCATGCAGGTCTTGACCCAGACGTACGTGTAAAAAATCAGGATGACTTCCTGAACGAAGAAGTTGACATCATCGTGGCAACAATCGCTTTCGGAATGGGTATCGACAAACCAGATGTTCGGTTTGTGATACATTACGATGTTCCGAAATCACTGGAAGGATATTATCAAGAGACCGGCCGCGCAGGGCGTGATGGACTGGAAGGCTTTTGTCTTATGTTCTATAGTCACAACGACTTAAGTAAACTCGAGAAGTTCAACAAAGACAAGTCGGTACAAGAAAGGGAAAACGCAAGAATACTTCTTCAGGAGATGGAGTTCTACGCGGAGTCTCCCGTTTGCCGTAGAAAACAACTGCTCCATTACTTCGGTGAAGAGTTCACAGAAGAAAATTGCGGGGCATGCGACAATTGTGTGCATCCAAGAGAAAGATATGATGGCACTGAGTATGTGAAGTTGATACTTGAAGCTGTGCAACAAACGAATGAACGCTTCGGATTAAGTCACCTCGTGAATGTAGTGAGAGGCACAGAAGACGAGTATGTAAAGAGCTACAGTCATAGTGAACTACCGGTCTTTGGCAAAGGTGCTGATGAAGATGCTGATTTCTGGAAGTCTGTCATCCGCCAGGCATTGATCTACCAGTATCTCGAAAAAGATATTGACAGCGTGGGTGTCCTTAAAATCAAGCAAAAAGGAATTAAGTTCTTGAAACATCCTCACCCTATCGAGTTGGCGCGCGACCACGACTTCACAACAGCTATTGACGAAGAGGAATCAAGCGAACGAACTCCAATCAATTCAAAAGCTTATGACACTAAGCTTTTTGAAATGCTGAAGACACTCAGGAAGAAAATTGCCAAAGAAAAGAATCTTCCACCCTACGTTATCTTCCAGGACCCTTCATTGGAAGAAATGGCTACCACTTATCCAACTTCCAAAGAGGAGCTCGCTTCTGTGAATGGTGTGGGTATGGGCAAGGTTCAGAAATTCGGGAAGAGTTTTCTCGAACTGATTAAAAGCTATGTGGAGGAAAATGATATTGAAACTGCCGCTGACGTAGTTGTAAAATCATCTGTCAATAAGTCGAAGATCAAAATATTTATCATTCAGCAAATTGATCGCAAGGTGGACCTGGAAGAAATAGCCGAGTCCAAGAGCCTGAGTTTCGAAGATCTGCTCAATGAAATTGAGAACATCTGCTACTCGGGCACAAAGCTTAACCTTGATTACTATATCGATGATATGCTCGATGAGCACAAACAAGAGCAGATTTTTGATTACTTCCTCAATTCTGAAACCGATAGCATAGAGGAAGCCTTGCAGGATGAAGACATGGCTGATTTTTCCGAAGAAGAAATTCGGCTGATGCGTATCAAATTCATGTCGGAATACGCAAACTGATCCCAATCACAACTTCTACTTTGCCTCAAAGACCCTATCTTTGAGGCTTTTAATTTTAAGGAAGTCATGAATATTCTCATTGTCGGCAGCGGTGGACGCGAACATGCGCTGGCTTGGAAAATAAGACAAAGCAAGCACTGTGAAGATCTCTGGGTAGCACCCGGGAATGCTGGCACTGCGCTGGTGGCCAAAAACACGTCCATCAACGGGGAAGACTTCGAAGCACTTGGAAAGTTTTGCGTCACGAATGGAATTGAATTGGTGGTGGTCGGGCCCGAAGCGGCATTGGTAGGCGGTATCCGCGATTATTTCGAGTCTCATAGCGAGCTGAATAAAATATTGATTGTGGGGCCAGGGAAAAGTGGCGCACGATTAGAAGGCAGCAAAGATTTTTCAAAACAGTTTATGTTGAGAAATGGGGTGCCGACAGCCAAGGCAGCCACATTTGATGCTTCTCAGCTTCGTGACGCCCACGCCTACCTCGACAGTTGCCAACCTCCAATTGTTTTGAAAGCCGATGGACTAGCCGCAGGAAAGGGCGTAATCATCACTCCTTCGATTGAAGAGGCCAAGGCAGAAATCTCCGACATGCTGGAGAATAAAAAATTTGGTGAAGCCAGCAGCAAAGTGTTGGTGGAAGAGTTTCTGGATGGAATTGAATTGTCGGTGTTCGTACTCACAGACGGAAAAAATTATGCCTTGCTACCGGAGGCGAAGGACTACAAACGAATTGGTGAACAGGACACAGGTCCTAACACAGGAGGAATGGGTGCCGTATCTCCCGTGGTGTTTGCCGATGACGCCTTCATGCAGAAGGTAAAAGACAAAGTAATCCTGCCGACCATACAGGGACTATCAAAAGAAAATATTCCTTATCGCGGCTTTATCTTCATCGGACTGATGAATGTAAAAGGTGATCCGTATGTAATAGAGTACAACGTGCGCATGGGCGATCCCGAAACGCAAGCGGTATTGCCTCGCATCGACTCTGATTTTGTCGATCTATTAATTACCACCGCAAAAGGTGAATTGAAGTCGCAGACGGTGCCAACTAAAAAGGAATTGACGGCAACGGTTGTGATGGTAGCCGGAGGTTATCCAGGCGACTATGAAAAAGGCAAAGTCATTACAGGGTTGGATAAATCAGATGACGCTATCGTCTTTCATGCAGGCACTAAAGAAACCGGATCAAACGTTGTGACTAACGGGGGCCGTGTGCTTGCGATCACAGGTAGTGGACAAACAATCAGCGAGGCAACAGCCCAGGCATATAAAGCCATTTCAACAATCCATTGGGATGGAGTATATTTCCGGAAAGATATTGGTGAAGACCTGACGAAGTGGGCGAAAACCCACTAAAAAACGCTTTTCTATATGGGATGTGCATGTGGAACGGAGAGGACCGAAGCAGGTAAGGTCAAAGGATGTAACAACAACGGAGCCTGTCAAACGGGCGGATGCAATAAGATGAATGTTTTTGATTGGCTGTCGAATATGGACATGCCAACCAATGACAGATTTGATATCGTTGAAGTTCGGTTCAAAGGAGGTCAGAAAGACTTCTACCGAAATGTTGACAAACTAAGCCTTACCACCGGAGACGCTGTAATAGTTGAGATACCCAACGGGCATCATCTTGGGCATGTTTCTATGCAAGGGGAATTGGTGCGTCTGCAAATGCAGAAGAAAAAAGTGGCTAATGATAAATCTGTAAAGAAGATTTACAGATTAGCCCACCAAAAAGACCTTGAGAAATATGAGGAGGTGAAGAAGCGTGAAATGCCAACGCTATACCGCACCCGTGAGATCATACGCGACCTAAAGCTCAATATGAAGTTGTCTGACATCGAGTATCAGGCAGATAATACAAAAGCAACTTTCTTCTATTCCGCTGAAGACCGGGTTGACTTTCGTGAATTGATCAAAATACTCGCATCGGAATTTAAGATCAGAGTAGAAATGCGCCAGATTAGTCTGCGCCAGGAAGCTGGCCGACTGGGCGGCATTGGCGTATGTGGTCGTGAACTATGCTGCTCTACATGGCTTGGTGATTTCAAAAACGTGGCCACCAGTGCTGCGCGTTATCAAAACCTTTCTCTCAATCCCAGCAAGCTTTCAGGACAATGCGGCAGGCTTAAGTGCTGCCTGAACTATGAGCTTGAAACTTACATGGATGCATTGGAGCACATTCCAAAAATTGAAGCTCCGCTGAAAACTGAGCAGGGCGATGCCATGCTGCAGAAGACAGATATCTTCCGCAAGATCATGTGGTTTGGATACAGCCAGGAAAACACTTGGTTTCCTATCAACGTGGATCGTGTGAACGAAATATTGCGCATGAACCGTGAAGGGAAAAAACCAGCCAGCCTCGAAGAAAATGTGGCTGCAGAAAAAGTACCGCTGTCTACACTGAACAGTGATCTTGAGAGCCTGGATAAAAAATTCAGCGGCAAGTCAAAAAAGAAAAAAAGGAAGAACAAAAAGAGGAAGAACAAAAACAATCCTCGTCAAAACCCACCCACGCAGCAGAAAGGATGAGGCACTTCTTAATTTTAATTGTTGTTGTGCTTCTTACGTCATGCGATTCCAGCCGCGTGTATGAACAACAGGTCGATTTTGATCGCGCCTGGATCGTAGCAGATAAGCCACAATTTGATTTTGAAATCAAGGACCACACGCAGGTTTACAATCTTTACTACACGGTTCGCAATTCATTAGACTTTCCCTTCTCACGAATTTTCGTCACCTACACATTACAAGATTCCACGGGGGTTCAGTTGCGTCAGGAACTCGTATCCAATTACCTCTTCGATCAAAAGACTGGCAAACCTCAGGGAAGCAGCGGCTTGGGCGACCTCTATGACCATCGCTTCCCGCTGGTGACCAACTATCAATTTGAACGCCCAGGAGTTTACTCCATTACACTCGAGCAATTCAACAGAAGAGACACGCTGGACGGAGTGTTGGCAGTTGGTGCGAGAGTGGAGTTAGCCAGCGAGAAATAAGTATCTGATCGAAAACTAGTCTTCCCACTCTGGTGGCTGTGTACGCGATGCATTCAGCCATGCAACGTCACATTCATTCCAAAACTGCGGGCATACTTCCTCACCCGGTCGATCGAAATCTGGAACCGGAATAGCGGCATCACTAGCATGAATAAAAATGACCTTTTCCGAAATTGCGGTCGCATAGAAAAATCCAAATGCTCTACGTCTGGAATTAAGGGACACTAAATTAGTTGTAATAGTCCCCAAGGATGGCTGGAATAAGCTTCCGGATCCCTGTTTTTGATCTTGTATGATTTTCCAAAATGCTCGGGCTTCTGTAGTCAGACTCATTTGCTCGACCTTGACCATGTATCTTTGATAATGGAACCTCCAAACATCGAAAGGGATATAACCTACATCGATATTTTTGAAAGTCCCATCTGATGCAATCACCTCATCGCTTAGGTACGGCTTCGGCTCATTCTCACTGACCCAGCAGATACAACAGGTACAGCTCGCAAAATTCTCGATAGTATTGCTGGCCGTACGTCTGTAACCGCTGCATGGGGGTGGATCGGGTATCCCCATCCTACAAACGCGTGGGCTTAGCCTAAATTGTGGAAAAGTCTCAACAACATAAGTTCCTGTAAATCGCCACCTGACTGGTCCATAACGGTTTTTGGTGTCCATAAAAACCTTGAAGCCATATTGAGTTGGCCCTTGCAATGGCTTGAAGCTTTGGAAGGTATAAGAGAGTTGATCAATAGAATCAACCGGCAGAACTTCTTCGGGCGTTGATTCGAAGATACTTCCATCTAGGAGCTCAATTTTAATTTTGTACTTTTTACCTATCTCACCTCTGATCCCATCGGGTTTTGTTTGATAAACACCAGAGCCAATTCCAGCAAGAACCTCTGACGATCCATCATCTGCGTGAATAGATACTTCTCTCGCAGCGATAGGTTCAGGAAAAAGCACGTTGTCCTCTGCGTTGGAGGGGATATATAATCGCACTTGATATGGTCCCTTTTTATTCGATATGAATCCATCAACAACAAAATCGCTATTATTAACCAACTCCGCGTCCAGGTCTACACGATTAATACAACTGTCGAGTAGAAGTAAGACTACAAATAGAATATAGGCCTTTCCCTTCATGAATCATCAATCGTCTTGTCCAAACATGTTATGCACGACTCGCCTGCGATTAAAAAAAGGTGATTAAGGCAAATCGATTAAATATTGACTTCCAGTTCACGAAAGTTAAATTAAGCATTTTCTAAACGGCTGTTGTCACCCATATGGTGCCATACTTTTCAGTATATGACCTAATCCTCCCATTCTGGAGGAGGAGTCCTTGAAGCATTGGGCCAAGAAGCATCGCATGCATTCCAAAATAAACACACCTCATTTCCCGGCCTGTCAAATGTAGGCACCTTGATAGAGGCATCCTCAGCAGATATCATAATTGTTTTTTGACTGATAGCAGTTGCATAAAAGAACCCAGCTACTTTGATATCAGGATCTGATGATAGAAAGTTAGTCGCTATCTTCCCAAACGCTGGCTGGAACAAACTATTAACACCCACCTTTTGATCTTTGATCACTTTCCAATATTCAAAGGCATCATCCGAGAGGCTCATTTGTTCTACCTTAACCAGGTATTTTCTAAAATGAAATCTCCAAACATCAAACGGAACATAGGCCATCTCGACATTTCCAAATCGCCCATTTGTTGCAATAACCTCATCACTGAGGTTAGGCACGTCTTCATATTCGTTGTTCCAGCACCTGCAACATGTACATTCACCCACTTTCACCAGACTAAACCCATCTGTGATGTAACCGCTGCACGGAGCAGGATTCAACAGACCTCTGCAACCACCAATTGGGTCGAGTCGTAGTTCAGGATAAGTTTCGACAATATGGGTGCCAGTGAACCGCCATCTTACCTTTCCACGTACATCTTCCGCGTTCATGAATACACGAAATCCGTATTCTGTCTGTCCTTGTAATGGCTTGTAACTTTCAAACACATAGCTTATATCTGTAATTGTACCAACGGGATGAATCTTTTCCGGAGTCGATTCCAATATCTTTCCGCTAGCCAGCTCAACTCGCAAAACATATTTCCTTCCTACTTCGCCTTTGATCCCATCAGGTTTCGTCCAATACTCAACATGTGCACCATCACTTAGCGTCCTCTTTTCAAGAATCTCCTTGTTCCCGACATCATCGAAAATACTTACCTGTTTCAGCTCTACCATGGGCGGTCTCGCAAGGTCTTTTTCTGATCCAACAGACCTGAATATTCTAATCTTATAAGGCCCAGGTAGATCACTGATGTACCCATCAATGACAATCGTACTATTCTCATTATTCAGTGAATCATCAATCCGGTCTATACAAGAGCCAACCAAGATCAACAATGAAAAGGTTATTAGTGTCCGGCAAATCATTAGGTGAATCTAGGTATTTCCTCATAGCTACCTATCACCCATTTCACGCTAATATCTAACAAAAAAGGCGACTCAAATGAGTCGCCTTTTTTATGAGGCTCATCGTAGTTAAGCTACGCCAGGCTTTAGCGCATGCTTCTTGTCTAAATCGTAAACCACCGGAGCGGCTACGAAGATAGATGAGAAGGTACCCACAAGAATTCCAACGAACAGCGCGAATGAGAATCCTCTCAATACCTCACCGCCAAACAACAACAACACGATCACCACAATCATCGTGGTACCAGAGGTGATCAACGTTCTGCTCAATGTGCTGTTGATGGCGTCATTAAACAATTTAAAGCGATCGTGAGATGTGCCCAGGCCTGTGTACTCCCTGATCCGGTCGAAGATAATCACCGTGTCATTGATCGAATATCCAATGATCGACAACAACGCAGCGATAAACACCTGGTCGATCTCAAATGAGAAGCCAACAGCATTCGCAATTCCGAAGATCGCGATTACAAACAGGGCATCGTGCGCAGTGGCCACAATGGCCCCAGTACTGAACTGCCATTTTTTGAATCGGATGAGGATATAAAGGAATATCGCAATCAAGGAAAACAGACCCGCCTGAAATGCCGAGTCCTTGATATCGTCCGCAATGGTTGCGCCCACTTTGGATGATGACAGAATTGAGAAATGTGTTTCATCCACTTTTGCATCGTTCTCAACATATTGAAGACCGGTAAATTGCTCCACACCTGAAACAAGTGCATCTTTTACTTTGTTGTCCGCTGCATCTGATTCGTCTTCTACCAGGTATGAGGTAGTTACCTTCACCACATTGCTGCTTCCATATGTTTTCACTTCTGTTCCCTTGTTTTCAAAAGCAGACGCGAGTGATAGTTTCATATCAGTCGCAACCACTGGCGAATTGAAGGCTACCACGTATGACCTTCCTCCTCTGAAGTCGACACCCAGGTTCAGTCCCTTTATGATAATCAAAATGAAACCCAGAGCAGTAATAGAACCTGAAATCGTATATGCCAACCTGCGATACCCGATGAAGTTGAAGTAACCTCTGTCTCGAATGCCTTTTGCAATAAACGAATCGAAAGAAACTTTTGCTTGATCACCTTTCCGTGTCATCCACTCCACCACTACACGCGAAATGTAAACCGCGGAGAAGAATGAAGTAGCAATACCGATCATCAACACGATCGCAAATCCTTTTAATGGTCCTTGTCCCAATACAAAAAGGAAAATAGCGGTTAGCAACGTTGTTACGTTCGAGTCAAAGATGGTATCGAACGCACGGCTATAGCCTTTGCGGATTGCCTCCTTCAGCAACACACCCATTTTTAATTCTTCTTTGATGCGCTCGTAAATCAGCACGTTGGCATCAACAGCCATACCCATCGTAAGCACTATACCGGCAATACCTGGCAATGTGAGCGCTGCATTCAGCTGGGCCAGAATTCCTAGAATGAAAAAGATGTTGAAGAGCAGCGCCAGGTTTGCCACCCAGCCGCCTTTAGAGTAATAGGCGATCATAAACAACGCCACAATACCCAGTCCGCAAACCATGGAAATCAGTCCCTGGTTCTGAGCAACCTTACCCAGCGTTGGTCCGATGATAGCTTCTTCTACAATCCGGGTTGGTGCCGGCAGTGAACCTGCCTTCAACACGTTGGCCAAATCTTTCGCTTCTTCCAGCTCAAAACTTCCTGTAATCTGTGAGTTTCCGTTTGGAATTTCCCCTTGCACCGTTGGTGCAGTATACACGTAGTTGTCAAGCACAATTGCAATCCTTCCCTGGGGTTGTTTGCTTGCAGCCGCAGCAGTGATCTTTGACCATGCGCGTGATCCCGCGGCATTCATTGTCATACTCACCGCAGGTCGTGCGAACTGATCGTAGTCAAGGCGTGCGTCATTGATCACTTCACCGGTTAACAACGGTTTTCCGTTCCTTGGTACGTTAACAAAATTCAGACGAAGATCCTCCACACCGGGTGTCACTTCTGGTTCAGCCTTTACATCCCAGAAATAACCAACATTGCGTGGCAACAAAGACTGCACATCAGATCTTTTCAATATTCTGTTGATCTCAGAAGTATCCTTTACGTCATAGAGGAACGGAATTCCAGGATTGCTCAATGTGAACAGCGGAGACAAATTGGAGTTAGCTAGCGAGTCGAGGATGTTTGATGCACTGTCTCTCACCTGGCTTAGTTGTTCCTCCAGCGCTGATGCAAGAGAGTCGGTTTCAGTCGTTTGCGCCTCAGGCTCCTTCTTCACATTTTCCTGTGCGATTGGTTTTACATTGGCAGCACGCTCTTTTACCAGTTTATCATTGATCGCTGCAAGGGATTGATTGAGTTGAGGATCGCTATATTCTACAATCTCCCAAAACTCAAGTCGGGCTACACCCTGCAAAAGTTTACGTACACGCTGAGGGTTATCAGCACCAGGAATTTCAATTTGAATTCTTCCGGTTCCTTGCAACCGCTGGATGTTAGGTTGCGAAGTTCCGAACTGATCGATCCTTGTTTTCAAGATCGTGAAAGAACGTTCAATCGCACTTTCAATCTCGTCATTGATGAACTGCATTACTTTGGCGTCATCGTCCGACAGACTTATCCGGTCTTTGTTGGCTGCCGAAGCAAAAACGGACGCAAGGGTTCTGTCAGGGTCAGCTTCTTTAAAAGCCTGGAAAAACAAACTGCTGAATCTCTCCTGACTGCTCTTCTGCATTTCGCTCGCTTGCTTAAGCGCTGCGATAAACGCAGGATCATCACTATTGCCGCTCAAGCCACGAATGATATCTACGGGTGACACTTCCAATGTCACATGCATCCCACCCTGAAGGTCGAGACCCAGGCTGAGTTCATTTTCTTTTACCTCTTTGTAAGTGTACTCCGCACCGAAAAGGTTATACACTGATTTGCTCCATAGCGAATCGAAATAAGATTGCTTCTTACTTAAATCCACTGTACCATTTGCGTTCGTGGCATAAGCGATTGCATCATCGTTCACCTTTCGCGATACGAAAGTGAATGACAGGTAATACAAGCACAATGCTGTAACGATAATGGTGAGCCCTACTACTACTCCTTTGTTACGCATGTTGAATTATGTTAAAAATAAATTTTGAGAATAAACGAGTTGGATAAGCCGACCGCAGTTGGCCATAAGAAAACAGAACCGAATGTTAATTAGGGTGCGTTGGGCGAAATGATAGCCCTGAAAAGCACATGATAGAGGTCTGAAAGTACAACAGTGTAACTTTGAAAGGTGTTGACTTCTCTCTCTTCGGGAACTAAAGTCTCCAATAGCGCCCTATCCACATCGTTGATTTGAATGGAACCACCAGGCACAACATCGGATGGAGCTGAGACGATTTGAATTTCTGTGCTTTTCTCTGTCTGTTCTGTCTTTGCTTTTTCTGCAAGAGCCTTTCCAGAAACCTCAGGCAAAGCCTGAGACAAAACGATTACAACCGTTGCCAGCACGCCAGCTACGATCATAAGTCTTCTGAAAAGTCGTCTGTACTTCATAAGGGCTACAAAAGTATGGATTCGCAGTAAATATCCAATAAGCCCCTTCTGGGCTATAAAATCGAATTTCCTGCCTGAGACTTCAGGTATTTTACCAGTTCGCGCGTAGCCCTGCCTCTATGACTAATCTCGTTTTTAGCTTCCATGCTCAGCTCCGCCATTGTTTGGCTTACTCCTGTTGGTAGAAAAATAGGATCGTAACCAAAACCTCCATGGCCCCTTCTGGATTCAAGAATCTCTCCTGCTACAATTCCTTCAAACTGCTTGGTGATGGATGGTGTTACTAGCGTGAACACGGTGCGAAACCTGGCCTGTCTGTTATCCTTATCTGCAAGGTTTTTCAACAGTAGCTGAATGTTGTCGTCACTGCTGCGTTGCTCACCCGCATATCTTGCTGAATAAACACCAGGTGCACCATCAAGTGCTTCAACCTCAAGACCGGTATCATCAGCAAAACAACTGACTCCGTAATTATCAAAAACGTATTGTGCCTTTTGAAGAGAATTGCCTTCCAAAGTATCTTGCTCCTCAGGCAGTTCTTCCTCGCATCCGATATCCTTCAGACCAACCAACTCGATGGAGTTTCCCAGCAAATGACGAACTTCATCCAGCTTGTGAAGGTTATTGGTAGCGAAGCAAATCTTCATTTACCTCACGTTCAGCAACTCGATCTCAAAAATAAGGTTAGCGTTTGGCGGAATATTTCCTTGAGGAAAACCACTTGGCCCATAACCATAGCCTGATGGCAAATATAGAATCGCCTTTGTGCCTTTTGGAAAAGACGGAAAAGTCATCCTCCAGCCTAGGACCAAAGCATTGAGAGGAAATTCGGCAGGCGACAGTTGGCGACTATCAAATACATTTCCGTTGCTCATGAACGAACCCTTGTACGTCACCACCACCGTATTCTCAAGGCACGGAATTAATCCGTCCCCTTCCTTCTGTATCACACACTTAATCCCATTAATCTCCTGAACTCCTGTAATTGAGTTCGCTGCGATATAGTCATCGATAAGTTTATTGTCTATCGCCAGTTGGGCTTTATCTACCGCATCAAGTAAATCCTGAGAAACCTCGCGTGTGCACGCACTATCGTCACTGCAAGAAGAAATAAATGCCGTGGCGACTATTGCCACTACTGTTAGAATCCTCGTAACAAACATTCCTTATCTCTTTATATCTATCATCTCCATATCAAACACCAAAATTGAGTTGGGTTTGATTATCGCACTGCGCGCTTGCGGCCCATAGGCCAACGGAGAAGGAATCCACACACGCATCTTCGTTCCTTTTTTCATCAGGAGAATTGCTTCTTCCCAGCCCTTGATTACCTGACCGCTACCCGCCTGTAGAGTGAGAGGGCCATAAGCCTTTCCGGCAGAGTCTCCATTTTCTTTTTTAGCAACAGCTTCGATGCTCGTGTCGAACAGTGTGCCTTCCAGAAGGTATCCTGCATAGTCGATAGAAACTTCATTTCCAGCGGCAACAGGCTCGCCTGTGCCTTCTTTTGTAATTAGGTAACGAAGTCCAGACTCTGTCTTTTGTGCATCAATATTGGATGCAGCCAGATGCTCATCGATTTTATTACCATCAATTATCATTTGCTCAGCATTCAGCTTCTCGATATACTCTTGCTCCATTTCGCGAATACGCAGATCGCTCATTACCTCTTTCACACCCATGTAGAAAGTAAACCTTGATTCGGGATCCATTCCCTCTGGGATTGACTGCTCCCAAGTGTCCTCAAACAATGACTTGGCTGTCAATTGGAAAGTTACACTGTCACCTTCCTTCATCATATGCACAATCTCTTCGAAACCAGGATTGTTCTGCGACTCTTCTCTCAGTTGAAGAATCATCGGCACAGGCATCGTGCGGGTATCATTCCAAATCGAATCTTTTTCATCCTTGAAAATCATGTTGAGCATCACATACTCACCAGGCGTACCGGCTCGTCCTTCGCCTTCACGAACCATCGTGAACTTAATGCCCTTTGGTGTTTCCCGTTCGTTGGATGAACATGCCATCACAACCAACACCAGTCCGATTGCTATTTTATTCAACTTCATATTTATCTGCTTAATTCTTGATGCTTGTTTATTGTCAATACAAAACCGACCGCGAACTTAGTCATCTTTGTTCAACTCTGCTTTGTACTCGGGCAGTATCGCCAGAAACTTGTTGAGCGTTTCCTGGAGGGTTTGCTTTGAGGAGCCACCGGCTGCGTTTCGATGACCACCACCTTCAAAATATTTTCGCGCTATCTCGTTGGCAGGAAATGTACCCAACGACCGAAATGAAAGTTTTATTTCCTCTTTTCTGTCATACATCAACACCGCCAAGCGGATTCCCTCTATCGAAAGACCGTAATTAACCAATCCTTCGGTATCACCCGTTTGCGTATTGAATTGCTTCAGTTCATCTTGAGCTAACATGATGTAAACGGTTCTGTATTCCGGCAACACAATGAGCTTCTGACTCAATACATAACCAATCAATTTCAACCGTGCCAGTGTATTGGTATCGTATATCTTTTTGGAAACCCACGATGGATTGGCACCAGCGCCAACCAGTTCGGATGCGATGAGAAATTCTGTTTGCCGTGTGTTGGAATGCCGAAAGCCCCCAGTGTCAGTCAGCAATCCCGCATAAAGACAGTTCGCAATGGCTTCATCAATTGTTGACTTGTCTCCCATTTTGTCAATCAGGTCAAAAATTAATCCTGCAGTTGAGGCAGACTTTGGGTCCCAATGCTCGTAATGGGCAAAATGCTCTGGCTCAAGGTGATGGTCGATCAATACCTTCTTGGCACTGCTTTCGCGAATCATTTCACCCAATGAATTGATACGGTTAAGGCTCGAAAAGTCGAGACAGAAAATAACTTCGGCCCCACTTACCCATTGCTTTGCTTCGGCTTCTTTTTCCAGATTGTCCTTCTCCAGAGCAAGAACCTCATCGTTGCCCGGCATCCAGTGAAGGAAAGTTGGGTAGTCGCTTGGCGTGATCACCTTGGGCTCCAGGCCTTTTTTCTTCAGGTAGCCCGCCAGGCCGAGCGATGATCCAAGGGCATCAGCGTCAGGCTTGAAATGCGTCACAATAACTACTTTTTTTGACCTCTCTAAAAGGGATTTAAAACCTTGCAGATCTTTCATCGGAGGGTCAAAAATGCGGATAAATGACAGGATTACAAACACATAATTTCTCATCCCGCTCCTTCCACATCCACGCAGAATTCAGTGATTTCGGAGCACTTTTTACAAACTCCTTTCTTTGATTTCTGGTACTGGCTTCTCGAGTTGTAATCATTATTTTTGCGCCAGTTTGCAAAAAGGCAGACCATTTCGCCTGCAGGCGATTCGATTCATTAAATTATACAACCCAGAAAACACAACTAAAAAATGGCAGGAAACAGGACATTCACCATGATTAAGCCTGACGCAGTAGGTGCAGGAAACACGGGAGCAATTATCAAAATCATTCAGGAGGCAGGTTTTAAAATCGTGGCAATGAAAAAAACACACCTGAGCGCTGAACTCGCTGGAAAATTTTACGCAATTCATAAAGAGAGACCCTTTTATAAAGATCTATGTGCTTACATGTCGTCTGGCGCTATCGTTCCGATGATTCTGGAAAAGGACAACGCGATAGAAGATTTTAGAAAACTTATCGGAGCAACTGACCCTCAAAAGGCTGAACCAGGTACCATCCGTGCGTTGTTCGCAAAATCTATTGACGCTAATGCAATACACGGATCTGATTCAGACGCAAATGCGGAGATCGAAGGCAATTTCTTCTTTTCGCAATTCGAGCGTTTCTAATATTTAAAACATTTCACTCTTTCCCCTGGTGTATGAATACGCTACCCAACTACTCAGAAAAATTCGAAACTCGTCACAATGCGCCTGACGCAGCTCAGGTCGCTGAAATGTTGAAGACAATCAAAGTAAAGTCAGTTGATGAACTGATTGATCAGACTATCCCTTCCAACATCAGGTTGAAAAAGAAACTGAACCTGCCGGAAGCGAAATCCGAATTCGAATTCCTGAAAGAGTTTAAGGGAGTGATGGCCAAGAATAAGATTTACAAATCTTATATCGGCACGGGATATTATAACACCATCACACCGGGAGTGATCCTCCGCAATATTTTGGAGAACCCAGGTTGGTATACTGCTTATACACCCTATCAGGCGGAAATCGCACAAGGTCGACTGGAAGCGCTGATCAATTACCAGACTATGGTGATGGATCTCTCTGGGATGGAGATAGCAAACGCTTCGTTGCTTGATGAAGGAACAGCTGCTGCCGAAGCAATGCACGTTCTTTTCGCTGCAAGAAAAGCCAGCAAGAAAGATGCAGTGAAGTTTTTTGTGGATGAAAACACATTTCCTCAAACCATTGATGTGCTGCGCACACGTTGCGCCCCGATTGGTGTGGAACTGGTTGTAGGTGATTTGGCAAAATTTGACATCACCGATCCGCAACTTTTTGGGGTGTACATCCAATATCCTGACAACAATGGAGCCATTGCCGATCACAGCGCATTCATTGCGTCAGCCCATGAGAAAGAAGTATCGGTTGTGATGGGCACAGACCTGATGAGCTTGTTGTTGCTGAAGTCACCAGGTGAAATGGGTGCTGACATTGTCGTGGGTTCGAGCCAGCGCTTTGGCGTGCCGATGGGATTTGGTGGGCCGCACGCTGCATTCTTTGCAAGCCGCGAGGATTTCAAAAGACTTATTCCTGGTCGTATCATCGGTGCTTCGATAGACGCTGAAGGAAAGCCCGGATATCGCATGGCATTACAAACGAGGGAGCAGCACATTCGTAGAGAGAAAGCAACTTCAAACATTTGTACTGCACAGGTTTTACTTTCCGTAATGGCGGGAATGTATGCGGTGTATCATGGTCCAGAAGGTTTGAAAAAAATTGCACTTCGAATCCACGGCCTTGCAAAAGCACTTGAAAATGGTATTAAGGCGGCAGGGCTAAAGCAAGTGAATGAAAATTATTTCGACACACTCAAGGTCGAAGTAAAAGACAAGGCTGCGATAAAGTCAGAGGCGGAAAAACACAGTATCAACTTCCGTTATTTCGAATCCAATCACATCGGTATTTCACTTGACGAGACAACAACAGCGACCGATGTCACCACGATACTTGCAGTGCTGGGCAAAAAGGATGCAATCAAAATCGAAGACTCTCCTATTTCATGGCCGAAGTCTTTGATAAGAACATCTTCATACTTGTCACATCCGGTGTTTCATGCCCATGGATCTGAGCATCAAATGCTTCGGTACATCAAGAAGCTTGAAAACAAAGATCTCAGCATGGTGCACTCTATGATTTCTCTGGGGTCATGCACCATGAAGCTCAATGCAACCACCGAAATGATTCCAGTAACCTGGCCGGAACTCGGGCAGATTCATCCTTTCGCGCCTGGCGATCAAACAGCAGGCTATACAGAAATGATTCAAAATTTGGAAGCTTGGTTGAAGGAAGTAACTGGATTCACAGGCGTTTCGCTTCAACCCAACAGCGGAGCACAGGGCGAGTACGCAGGACTAATGGTCATTCGCGCATATCACCAGAACAATGGAGACGGACATCGTAACATCGCGTTGATTCCCGCATCGGCACACGGCACAAACCCGGCTAGCGCTGTGATGGCAGGAATGGACGTGGTAGTAGTGAAGTCAGACGCGGAAGGAAAAATTGACGTTGCTGACCTGAAGGCAAAAGCTGAACAACACAAGAACAATTTATCTTGTTTGATGGTAACCTATCCATCAACACATGGTGTGTTCGAAGAGTCGATTATTGAAATCTGTGAAACGATTCATAAAAATGGTGGAATGGTGTACATGGACGGAGCAAACATGAATGCGCAGGTGGGATTGACTTCGCCAGCCAACATTGGTGCAGACGTTTGTCATCTCAACCTTCACAAAACATTTTGCATTCCTCACGGTGGTGGTGGCCCTGGCATGGGACCTATTTGTTGCAATGACAAGTTGAAGCCCTTCCTCCCAGGTCACCCAGTGGTAAAAACCGGTGGCGGCAACGCGATACCTGCGGTGTCAGCAGCGCCTTGGGGAAGTGCGAGCATACTAGCCATTTCTTATGCATACATCGCGATGATGGGCGGTGAAGGATTGACCAATGCCACTAAAATGGCAATTCTTAATGCAAACTATATTAAAGAAAGACTAAGTGGACACTACAAGATCTTGTACACCGGCAACAATGGTCGCTGTGCTCATGAAATGATTGTAGACTGCCGCGATTTCAAAAAGGCAGGCATCGAGGTCGAAGACCTTGCGAAGCGATTGATGGATTACGGTTTCCATGCTCCTACTGTATCATTCCCGGTTGCCGGAACATTGATGATCGAGCCAACAGAAAGCGAACCCAAGGAAGAGCTCGATCGATTCTGTGATGCGTTGATTGAAATCAGAAACGAAGTACGCGAAGTGGAAGAAGGTAAGGCAGACAAAGAAAACAACGTATTGACCCGCGCTCCACACACAGCAGCAGTGATCACTGCCGACAATTGGGACAGACCTTACTCAAGACAAAAGGCGGCTTATCCATTGGCATTTGTGAAGGATGCGAAGTTCTGGCCTGCTGTAAGCCGCATTGACAATGCGTATGGCGACAGAAATCTGGTTTGTAGCTGCTTGCCAATTGAGGAGTACGCTAGCTAAAACCTAAAGCAACCAAATAAAAAACGCGAAGATTACTTCGCGTTTTTTATTTCTACTCATTCAACCATCAAAGTCCATACTGATCAATCAAATACACCAGTGCAGCCATCGAAGCTGCTCCCAGCTCCAATTCTCTTTTGTCGACTTTATCAAAAGTATCTTCTCTTGTGTGATGATAATTGAAGTACCGCTGTGAGTCAGGGAGAAAACCAATTAAAGCAGTTCCTTGTGGACCCAGCGGCCCGATATCGGCACCTCCACCTTCTTGATTGAAATTGGTAAGTCCATAGGGTTCCAACATCGGCCTCCAGCTTCTGATCTTCGTTTTCACATTTTCTGGCGCTGACATCGTGAATCCTCTTGGCGTAAATCCTCCGCGATCTGATTCTATCGCAGCGATGTGGTTCTCTTTATTTTGTTTGGCCAGTTCAGCATACTTAGTCCCTCCTCTTAAGCCATTCTCTTCATTCATGAACATCACAGCTCTGATTGTTCTCTTAGGCATATAGCCCATCGCTTTAAAAATTCGCAACACCTCTATCGACTGAACACAACCTGCGCCATCGTCATGTGCTCCTTGTGCCAGATCCCACGAATCCAAATGTCCTCCAACAACGATGATCTCGTCAGGCTTTTCAGAACCACGCAATTCACCGATCACATTGTAGGACAAAACATCCTCAAGAATTTGACTGTGCGTTTCAATGTACATTCTTAAATCCTTATCGCGCGTAAGCAATGCGCTAAGTCGATCGCCATGTGCGGTACTAATTGCTACAGCGGGTATTTTGGGAACACCATCAGCATATCGCATACCACCCGTGTGAGGATACTCTTCTATATTCGATCCCATTGATCTAACGATGGTTGCAACCGCACCAAACTTCGCGGCTTCCGAAGCACCTGAACTGCGCTGATTAACGGCACCACCATAAGCAGAAAAGGTGTCGATCAATGTCGGATCCATCGGACGACTGAAATATACAATCTTACCTTGCACACCTTTTGCACCAAGTTGTTTCAGCTCATCAAAGCTTCTCACTTCCACAATCTGCGCACTGATTCCGCCTGGTCCGGTTCCTACACTTCCACCAAGCGCACAAATATTCACATCAATTGCACCTTCTCTACTGCTTATGATGCGGGCGACTTCGGCCTTGCCCCTCACCCAATGCGGCACCATCACGGGCTGCAACCAGACTGAATCAAAACCATAAGACATCATCACTTGCCTGCTCCACTCTACGCCCGCAGCAGCACCAGCCGATCCTGATAACCGTTGACCAATCTTTGTGGAGAGGTATTCGAGCATCTCGTAAGATTGTCCACTCTTTAGGGCATTGTCAAAGATAGTTCTGATGTTAGCCTCGTCTTTCGTTTGACCTAAAGCAGTGATCGAAGCACAAACGGCAACCAGTACGATGATTTTTTTCATGGTGAAATTCTTTAGCGGATCAATATAGTCCATTTTTCATGTGCCAAACATCGAAAATTGTCCAGCGGCATTGATTTGATTAGTATGCCAAATGATTGAACTTTGACCTAACAAACTTTTAAGTCAATGGCCTTTCTGTTTGATTCATTTGAGGGTTGGAAAAAATATTGCAGCACGCACAATGTGTCCGTTGTTGATGCGGTGATTGGTTACGAGAAAGAACAAAAGGGTCGCTCAGAAGAAAAAATCTGGGAGGGACTAGGACAGGCATGGGAAGTGATGAAGGATGCAGTGAAGACGGGACTGGAAGAAGATATGACTTCTCGGTCAGGGATGATCAGCAACGGAGCGAAGAAAGTATATCGGCATCCTCAAACGGTTCTATCAAAAGAATTTCAAAACCTCATATCACGAGCTCTAGCCGCCAAGGAGGTCAACTCGTGCATGGGAAGAATCGTAGCGGCACCCACTGCGGGAGCAAGTGGTATTATGCCCGGTGTACTGTATACTCTTCAGGAAATCCATAACGTACCTGATAAAAAAATTCTTGAGGCTATGCTATTGGCAGCTGGTATCGCTTTAATCATGGAGCAAAAAGCATCCATCGCTGGAGCTGTCGGTGGATGTCAGGCAGAGACTGGAACCGCTGCAGCAATGGGAGCAGGCGCCATTGTTTACTGCCTTGATGGTGATATTGATCAAATCTTCAACGCAGTGGCCATTACTGTACAGTGCATGCTCGGACTAGTTTGTGACCCTGTCGCTGGTTTGGTTGAGGTGCCATGCGTAGTACGCAACGCGAGTGCCGCGGCTATCGCCAACAGCTCTGCGCAGATTGCGCTGGCAAATGTCAGCAGTGTAATTCCCGTAGATGAAGTAATTGAAGCGATGGGTGAAATAGGCTCGAGTATGGAAACCCGCTATAAGGAAACAGCATTGGGTGGACTAGCCGCTACAAAAACCGGACAGGCCATCGCCAGGAAAGTATTGATTCACGACATTGAGATCCTTCCGGACGAGTCTAATTAAACAAAAACCAGATTTTCTGCCTCCGATTTTGGCTCCGGAATGGGTAGACCTTCTTCCACCATTCCCTCAAGGTGAAATTGTATAGCTTCTACCATATTTTGAAGAGTCTCTTCTTTTGATTTTCCCATCCCCACGCAACCAGGTAAGTCTGGCGCATAGGCTCCGAAACCGCCATCATCGGCTCTCTCAATTACTATTGCGTATTTTCTCATAGATCAATGCTTGTAATTATCTCTCGAACCTTCATAACATCAGCCTAAGTTACAAAGTTTTGACTTGACTCAAGGTTTGATAAAATCAGGCAACACAGCCTTACCAAACTCATAGATAGCAAATGTGAAAATGATAGCCCACACCGAGGCGCTGATGAACATGTAAAAAATTATTTTATTCTTCTGCCCGCCAAAGCTCACAGCCAAAATAGTTCCACCAATAGGTGTCAGAAAAAGTGGCGTCAATGCAGCTACTCCTGCTAATCCATATTTTTTCCAAATCGTCACGTACTTCCTGCTATTGGTCGTGAACTTCTTACTTTTGAAAAATCGGTTGAAAACTCGCTTCTTCAGCCATTCACCAAAGTAGGTAAATGCAAATACTGAAAGCATCATTCCGAGCACTGTACAAAGAATCGTGACCACCGGATTCAACTTGGCTGTAAACCCACCTATTGGTCCCAAAATAAATTTTAATGAACTGAACAAAAGAACAGGTATCGCCTTCAACAATTCTTCCCACATAGCTATCCAATTTTATCACCAAAGCTCAGATCACCAGCATCACCAAGACCAGGAACGATATAAAGTTGTTGATTGAGCTTTTCATCAACCGATACAGCCCAGATCGAATGATCAGTTTTAATATTCTTTTGAAGAAATTCTATTCCGTCTTTTGCCGCAACTACGCAAGCAATAAATATATGACGGGGATGTCCCTTTCCTTTCAGTGCTGTCAGCGCCTCCACCACAGAATACCCAGTCGCCAACATAGGATCAATCAAAATCACATCTCTCCCCTCCAGAGCTGGAGTCGCCACATAGTCAAGCTTTATTTTGAGTGACTCGCTGTCCTCTTTCCGGTAAGCACCAATAAACCCACAGTCAGCGCGATCAAAAAAATGTTGAAACCCATTAAAATAAGGAATGCCGGCTCTCAAAATTGTTATCAACACGGGCTCCTCCTTTATCACCGTTACTTCCTTCTGTGCCAGTGGCGTCTCAATTACCTTCGTTCCGTAAGATAGTTCCTTTGAAATCTCATATGCCATTATGCTTCCGAGTCGTTCAAGGTTCTTCCTGAAGCGCAGTCTGTCTTGTTGAATATTTCTATCCCTCAACTCAGCCATAAACTGATTACCTACCGAACGTTGATTCTCAAGAACAAAAAGCATGGATCGAATTCTTTTTTCTGATCAAAATTTAAAATAAAGTTGTGGAAGAAATGGGTCGAATGACAAATTATCTTTTTAAGTCATCAAGATGAAGCTGCTGAAAGACCTCTGTTTGATTCATGCACCATCGGGATTTGAGGTACCGATGAAAAATTTCATATTACAATACGTCAAAAAACACTCACCGAAGTGGGCTGTTAAACCCGAGGTGATTGCCGGAGAAGAATTTCAAGACTGTATCATCCTGAAGTTCGGCAAACCGCGAACAGCAATCTTCGCACACATGGATACGATTGGCTTCAGCGTGCGATACTTTAATCAATTACTTCCCATTGGCAGCCCAGACGCAGAACAAGGTGATACGCTGGTAGGTCGTGATAGCAAAGGTGATATTGAATGCACACTTGAATACGACAAGGACAACAGAGCCTTTTATAAATTTGGCAGAGCAATCGACCGTGGCACAAGCCTTACCTACAAGATCAACTTCAGAAATACCAAAGAACACATTCAGTCGCCCTACCTGGACAATCGATTGGGCATTTACAATGCACTTAAGGTCGCTGAAGAATTAAAAGATGGCGTGATTGTGTTCAGCTGCTGGGAGGAACACGGAGGTGGCACGGTCGGCTATCTCGCTGAATACATCTATCGTCAATGGGGTGTGCGCCAGGCGCTGATCTCAGACATCACCTGGGCAACAGACGGAGTTGAATTGGGCAAAGGTGTAGCCGTCTCGCTCCGTGACAAGAACATTCCTCGTAGAGCCTTCGTAGAAAAGATCATTTCAATCGCACGCAAAAAGAGAATACCCTATCAACTCGAAGTCGAAGGCTCCGGCTCTAGTGATGGCGGTGAACTACAGCGTTCACCTGTTCCTTTCGACTGGTGCTTTGTAGGTGCCCCTTCAATGGATCCACATACTCCCCATGAGAAAGTTCACAAACGCGACATCGACTCCATGATCAGTCTCTACCTACAACTGATGAAGTCTCTTTAAACGGCAGTTCGGATTTGATTTTAAGGAAAAAGCCTAATTTTGTGGGGTCTAAGGATAGTTGAATGAAGATCAAGGATATTGAGTTCAAAAAGTTTATCGGTTCAGATAAACTTGCTGAAAAGATTGAAGAGTTGGCCAGGCAGGTAGACGTAGATTACAAAGGCAAAGACCCGCTGTTTCTTCCCATTCTCAATGGATCATTTGTATTTGCTGCTGATTTGGTTCGACAGGTGAAAACACCATGCCGGGTTTCATTTGTAAAGCACAGCTCAATGCAAGGCACCGGAACTACAGGCCAACTGAAAACCCTGATCGGTCTTCAGGAAAGTTTGTTCAACCAGGACCTCATTCTCATTGAAGATGTGATGGACACCGGACTTACACTATCAAAAGTGGTGGAAGAACTCAAAGACCTTGGAACAAAATCAGTAGAAGTAATAACCTTGTTCCGCAAAGTCAAAGCACGAGCACACGCGATCCAACCTCGCTATATTGGATTTGAGATCGATGATGAATTTATCCTCGGCTACGGTCTCGACTACGATGGACGGGGCCGCAATCTGAAAGATGTTTACAAGCAGGTGAGCAAGGTCCAGGCGGCTTAAGATTAGCAAAAAGTGCGGGTTATCTTTATCTTCACCCCCCGCAATAAAAAAGCATCAAATAATGATTAATCTCGTACTCTTTGGCCCTCCCGGAGCTGGCAAAGGAACCCAGAGTGAAAAGCTCATTAAAAAATACGGGTTCGTTCACATCTCTACAGGAGACCTTTTCAGATGGCATACCAAAAACGATACGCCACTGGGAAAGAAAGTGAAAGAAATAATGAACAGTGGAGCGTTGGTTCCCGATGAGATTACAATCTCCATGTTGAAGGAAGAACTGGATAAAAATCC